>DIZL01000056.1:0-347 GCA_002429385.1 Prolixibacteraceae bacterium UBA6029
TCAAATGAAAAGAAAACTGTGCACCATTGTTACCAAATTCTGTGTATTCTTATTTACCGAAAACTGCGCATTGTTATTTACCGATTACAACAGGTCTGGGCAGAAAAATACGTTTGACTCTTTTATAAGAATCAGGGGTTGTTGGTAACATCAGATACCCGCAAATGCAGCCCCGAGTACTCGGGGTGGTTTTCGGTGTATATCTTTCCGCTCAGTCCCGAGTACTCGGGACCCACAATTCGGCCTCTACGGGTAGCTTCCAACGTTTCCGATAATATTAACACTGACATCGTACAGCAATTCCATCGCATTTGGAAACATTCATCAAAAAGATTAAATTTGCTTAT
>DIZL01000056.1:539-13138 GCA_002429385.1 Prolixibacteraceae bacterium UBA6029
TCAATTCGGGATTAATAACGATAGATTATCTTTTACAGAATTTGTTGATTTAGTAAATAAGGAAATTACCAAACAAGCTCTTAATAGATGCATTCAACTAGCTGAAAAATATAAACTTTCCAAGATGTCAATGGAAGAGATTACTGATGAAGTTAAAGCCGTAAGAAATGCAAAACTTTGACAAATGGATTTATTGTACATTTATGCTAAAGTGTAGTTTTCTGATTAAAAAAAAAGACAAAGGCTATGAGTAAAAAAGAATTTGATGTCTTTCTAAAAAAGGAAGAACAAAAGAAAAAACCTCCTGTCGATTGGGAAGTAGAAAAGAAAAAGTGGTATGCACATCTTGATAAACTTTATGCTGATATACAAGCTTGGCTTAATGAATACATTATTTCTCAAAAAATAAAACTTGAATTCAACAATATTGACATTCATGAAGAAGCGCTTGGAACATATTCAGTGAAAGAGCTTAAAATATTTATAGGTGATAAAATAGCAAAATTGACACCTATTGGGACTATTTTAATTGGAACAAGAGGACGTGCTGACCTTTCAGGTATTGCCGGAGCTGTAAAGTTTATTCTCGCTGACAAAGATGCAACAGGTCCGAAAATTGAAGTCAAAGTATTTATGACTGACGAGGAGAGTCAAAAAGATGCAGAAAATGAAAAGAATAAACATAAACCTCAAATGGATTGGGCGTGGAAAATAACTTCAAACCCTCCAAGGATAAAATACACGGAACTAAATCAAGATACATTTCTTCAATGTTTAATGGAAGTAATAAATGGCTAAGCTTTCTAAATCAAAACAACATTTAGATTTCGAGGATATTGCTGACATGTACTCATTTAGAGAAAAATCTTTGCGGTTATTTTTCAGTGATAACAACCCTGAATATTTTTCATCTTTTGTTGGATATACTCCTAATGAGGTTTTAGAAGAACTTCGGTACCAGATTTCAGAAGTTGAAAGAGACGCTTGTTTAAATTTACTTGCTGCAATTGAAGCATTATTCCGACTTGACTATGCTATTCGTTGCGAAGAAAAAGATAAGGCTGAAATATCAAGACGATTTAGAGATCTATTTTCAGAATATCAATACCGACTTCCACTTGAAGATAGTTTATTTGAGGAACGGAAAAATGAGCCATTAGTAAAAAGTTCTGTAATTTCATATTTGAAAAGCGCATTTAAATATAGACATTGGCTCGCACATGGCAGGTATTGGACTTTAAAAGCTGGAAAGCCAAAATATGACTTTTATGAATTATATACATTAGCATTAGAAGTTGACAAATTTCCGTTTAAAAGAATGCAATAACTGCTGCCAATAAATAGGACTTCATATGGCACGCAGTCCCGTTTGCACTATTCATCCACCGTTTATAGAACACCCCTGACGATTACATACCTTCAGGTAGATCTAAACAGCTATAACAAATTTTTGATTGGTTGAGGCCGGGTTTTATATGCTTAATTTGCATTAATCCGATTTGTTTTTTGTATCTTAGTAGCTCTAACCACAACTAAATGAAACGATGAAAAACCTGGCCAAAACAGTATGCCTTTGGCGATATCTGTCCCTCCTTATTGTAGCCATATTTTGCCACCAAGCTATTCGGGCAAAGACATGGACACTTTCCGACACTAAGCTGGAAATCCGGTTTGATGACCAAACCGCTTTACTTTCAGTTACCGATAAACGCTGTAATAAAGTATGGGAGCAGGCTCCTTTAAAAGATCAGTTTAAAGTAACAAATACCGTTCAAAAAGGCAATTCTCTCCAGGTAAGGCTTTCAGGGAAATATACCTTTGATGTGAATCTGGTCTTGACTGAAGCATCGGCTCTTGAAATTAACCTTACTGGTGATGCAAAAACTGCAATTGGAGAGTTGGGCTATCCGTCCGCATTCATAACTCCCGATAAGAATTATTATTTGCTTGAAACCGATGGGGAGGGTCTTCTGCTTCCTGTTGATGATCAGAAGTATCCCCTGGGTAACGGAATAACTTATTCCTGTGGTGGCGGTCTTTCAATGGCCTGGATGGGGGTAACTGATACAAAATTTGAAAGCGGTTACATGGCCATACTTGAAACTCCTTACGATGCAGCCTTAAGAACAAAGCGGGAAAACGGACTCATTACCTTTTCGCCGGTATGGATTGAATCAATGGGACAATTTGGCTATAGCCGTAAGGTTACGTATCATTTTTTCGATCGGGGCGGATATGTGGCTCAGTGTAAAACATACAGGGAATACATCTGGAAAAAGAACAGTGTGATCACCTTAAGGGATAAGCAAAAGCGTTTTCCCGCAATGGAAAAGATGATTGGTGGGGTGCAGATTTATGTTTGGGATAAAGCGCGTGAAGTTGATTTTGCAAAAGAACTGAAATCTTCCGGTATTGAGAAGGCTCTGATCCTTTGGGATGCTAACCATACACCTTATCCTGTAAAGAATTACGATCAGTTTCTGAAAGATCTGGGCTATGCAACCGGGGGGTATGAGCTTTTTACTGATTTAAAAATGAGCGATACCGCTACATATAAAGTTGATCCAGATGGGCCTTTACGATTTGCTCATACAGTATATCCCGGAAAATTTGAACAGTTGGCTGCGCGTAAAAAAGATGGGAAAACCTATTTCAATCAATTTGGTCATACCAGTTGTCCTTTAGCTATCCGTCCTGAAATATATCGTAAGGTGGAGAGCAAGCTGAAGGAATATCCTCACGAAACTTATTTTATAGATGTTTACCTGGCGAACGGACTCTTTGAATGTTACTCCAAAGACCATCCGCTTACGCGCCAGCAATTTGTGGAGGCGGTTGTAAAGAACCACCAGATTATGGAGGATAAATACAACCAATATCTTGGGGGCGAGTGGGGGGCAGAATATGCAAATGCCCATGTGGCTTATGTTCACGGTATGATGACTTTGCAGCGTACCTGGTGGGGATCGGGAATTGAAAAGCCTGGGACGATCTATTACACAGGAGACTGGAAAAGCAATCCAAGACCGACCCAGATGACCGGTTCGAGAGTTGCCAACGAGACTTATCTCAAATATTCCATCAATGAATATACCCGTGTTCCTTTGTATGAATTGGTTTATCATGATGCAGTGGTCACTTCCTGGCGTTGGGAAGATGGGAACCAACATACCCCTGAAATCTGGTGGAAGAAAGACCTGTTCAATATTCTTTATGGAAGCGCCCCGCTTTGGAATCTGGATCGTGAACGCTGGGAAGCATATAAAAACACGTTTATCGAAAGCTATAAAAGGGTTTGTCCCTGGTTGCAGCAAATTGGTTACGACGAAATGGTTTCGCACAGATTCGTCACCGAAGATCATAAAGTACAGGAGTCTGTCTTTTCTTCAGGGAAAAAGGTGGTGGTGAATTTTGGAGATGAAGATTATGCTTGGGAAGGAAAAACAATTAAGGCAAAAGATTACATTACGATTCAATAAATAAGGAAAAAGGAAAGAGGAAAAGGGAAAGGGGAATAACTGATAACAGATATCAGACAACAGATAATAGATAATAGATAATAGATATCAGACAACCAATACCAACACTATTAAAACGAATAGAACTTATAACCATCAAAGCATGAAACAGATCTTCATTATATTGTGTGTTTGCTTTCCTTTTCTGGTGAATGCTAATGGCACCAATCAGTTTGTTGCTCCTGATTCGGTTATTCATGTCAGGGAAGTTTATAAAACGATTGACACATTAAAACTTAAGATTGACATTTTTTATACCAGTCCATCGATTAAAAAAGAGAATAAAACTGCTATTGTATTCTTCCATGGTGGAGGATGGGCTTATGGTACACCAAGCGAATTTTATTCAACCTGTGAACGCTATGCAAGGATGGGGATTGTGACATTTTCGGTAGATTACCGATTATCTATTAAAAACGGGATAGTCCCGCATCCTACGATTAGTCCGATTGAATCATTAATGGATGCAAAATCTGTCGTACGATGGGTAAGAAAGAATGCAGCCCGGTTTCATATTGATCCGAATAAGATTGTTGCATCAGGCCAATCGGCAGGAGGTCATTTAGCCTTATCAACAGCAATGATTGATGAATTCAATGAGAAAACTGATGACCTTAGTATTAGCTGTCATCCAAATGCGATAGTATTGTTTTCAGCTTGCGTGAATACAGTTGAGGCCTGGTGTGACCGTCTTCTGGCTGATCGCAGAGATAAAATATGGAGCATTTCACCTGAACATCATATAAGAAAAGGCTTGCCACCAATGATTGAATTCCATGGCGCTGATGATGACCAGGTACCTAAATGGACTGTTCAGTTTTTTGAAAGTGAGATGAAAAAGGAAGGAAATTATTTTGAACTCCATATTTATGAGGAAAGAAAACACTATCTGGGGGAAGGAAACCCAAAATATTCACGCTACTTTGATGACGAAATACTTAAAGTTGCAGATGATTTCCTTCGAAAACAGATGCTTTTAGATTAATTCAATATATACCAACCATGAAACGAATCTTGATTTATCTGCTGGCTTTGATCCCATTACTGGCAAATTCTGCTAACGATGGAGGAAGAACAGTGATCAACTTAAATGGAACCTGGCAATTTGACCAGACTGTGAATGCCTTTCCTCCGGTTAAATTCACCCGTACCATTCCTGTTCCTGGATTGGTCCATCTGGCAGAACCCAAAATAGACGATTACGACAAGTTTTTTAAACGTGCGGATAAAGTAGTTGCCAAAGATCAGCACAATCTGTATAACATCGATTATACTCCACGATACAGCTGGTATAAGAAGTCGGTTTTTATTCCCAAAGACCTGGAGGGAAGGGAAGGGGTAATCACCATCAAGAAAAGCCAGTATGTCACCCAGGTTTATATCAATGGTTATGATATGGGAACATCTATGGCCTGTTATACTCCGGTAGAATTTCCTGTTACCAATGCGATAAAGTATGGCGCCGATAATGAAATTCTCATTAAGGTAGGTGATCGCGTTTGGTTGCCAAGCGAAGCTGCCGGGGGTACAGATAAGGAAAAAGAACATTATCTTCCCGGAATCTGGGACGACGTATTGATTTCGTTTACTGGTAAGATACGGGTTAACCGTTTGTTGGTTTTACCATCAGTTGCAGGTAAAAAAGTAACTGTAAAGGTCCAGATCAGAAATTTAAGTCCTGCACAGATTTTCTTTGGCGACAGCATGAGTGATTCGGTTACTTTGGACATTACGATTGCCGAAAAACTAAGCGGGAAGGTTGTTGCTTCTAAACGAGGACGATTCATTACTAAACGCGATAATTTATCAGAAGCGGACCTTGAGATACCGATTAAGGAGTTTACCAACTGGTCACCCGATCAGCCTTTCCTTTATGTGGCAAAGGCCACTTTAACTACGGATAAAGGTCTTTCGGACGAGTTAAACAAGCAATTCGGAATGCGTGACTTTATGCGAAAGGGGAAATTTTTCTATCTCAATGGAGAAAAAATCATACTTCGTGGCACCAATGTTACCCTACAGCGGTTCTTCGAAGATCCCGACTGTGGAAACCTGGTTTGGAACAAGGAATGGGTGAAGAAACTGCTTGTAGAATACCCGAAGAAACTGAATTGGAATATGATGCGTATTTGTGTAGGCATTGCCCCTGACTTTTGGTATGATATTGCAGATGAAAATGGATTAATGTTTCAGAATGAATGGCTGTACTGGCAAAATCATGGCTGGGACGATCAGATCCGTAAGGAATATACCGATTGGGTCTGGACAGATGGAAATCACCCGAGCATTGCCATTTGGGATGCGATTAACGAAAACTGGGACAATTATATTGGCAATACCTTAATTCCTGAATTGAAGAAACTGGATCCGACCCGTGTGTGGGATGCCGGTTTCATGACAGGGGATCAAATGGGAGGGGATGAAATGGATGAACCGCATCCGTATCAGGGTCCAATGCCCTGGACCAATGTTGCTGATTTTGATAAAAACCCCTATCCGCTGGGGAATCTTGATTTTAAGCCAGGTGGTCTTCGTGATATTCAGGAATCCAGCTCAGCACAACTGGTGAATGAATATGGCTGGATCTGGCTTTGGAGAAACGGCAAACCCAGCAAACTGACTGTCGGGGTCTACGAATATTATTTAGGTAAAAACTCAACGCCTGAACAAAACCTTGAATTGCAAGCCTATTGGATGCAATTGGAGACTGAATGGCTACGAAGTGAACCTTCTGTTGCAGGAGTGCTTGCTTTCTGTTATTTGGCCAATAATTACGGTTATACGGGTGACTGGTTTAGCGGAAATATAAAAGACCTTAAGCCAACCCCAACATTGGAATGGTTCCAGGATGCTTTTGCTCCGGTTGCCACATTTATTAACCTGACAGATGAGCGCTATACCAAATTCATTGAACCTCATCAACCTGGATCAACATTACTGTTTAATCTTGTCGGAGTCAACAATCTAAACAAGACTGCGGTTGGATCAGTGAAAATTAAACTCATCAACTCCAAAGGGCAAAGCGTTTCTGAACAGAATTATCCGGTGAAACTTCAATCATTTTTAAGGACGGATATTCCTGTTTCATTGGTTTTACCCACCGAGGCCGGTGGTTATGTGCTTGTTGCTGAGTATACTCCCGATCATGGAACATCAGTAATCAGTCGGCGGTTTTTGAGGATCGGTAAAGCATCTACCTATTCGTATTTTAATTTAAGTCCTGCAGTGAAGTTTTAAAGCATAATTTATTAATAATCAATCCATGAAAGGATACGTCATTCTGATATCAGTAGTAGCTGCACTTGGTGGGCTTTTGTTTGGTTTCGATACAGCAGTTATTTCTGGAACCATTAATTTCATTCAGCCTTATTTTGGCTTGTCAGAAGCCGGGCTGGGCTGGGCGGTAAGTAGTTTGTTGTTTGGCAGTATCGGAGGAGTCTTTATTGCAGGAAAAGCCGGTGACCATTTTGGCCGAAAGAAAGTGTTGATGTTGGCCGCTTTTCTGTTTCTGTTATCCGCTATTGGAAGTGCTTCGGCCCATGTTCTTATCTTTTTTCTAATATCCAGAATCCTGGGAGGTATTGCTGTAGGGATCGCATCAATCCTTTCACCAATGTATATTGCAGAACTGGCACCTGCAAAATATCGGGGAACATTGGTTTCTATGAATCAGCTTGCGATTGTGATTGGAATACTGGTGGCTTTCTTTAGTAACTATCTGTTAGTTGGGACCGGCGTAAATAATTGGCGATGGATGTTGCTTGTAATGGCAGTCCCTGCAATAGTATTGTTTTTTAGTCTGTTCCTGGTTCCTGAAAGTCCGCGTTGGCTGGTTGCCCGAAATCGAAATGATGAGGCACTTAAGGTGTTGATAAAGACTTCAGGGAAAGAAACTGCACAAGCTGAACTTTTGGAAATAGAAGATACTCTGAAGAATCAGGAAGAATCTACGTTTAGTGAATTGCTGTCACCCCGAATCAGGCCACTATTATTTATCGGGATTATTCTTGCTGTTTTTCAGCAGATTACCGGAATCAACACAATCATGTATTATGCACCGAAGATATTTGCCAATGTGGGTCAATCAAATGATACGGCCCTATTGCAAACCCTGATGATTGGAGGAACAAATCTCATCTTTACTTTAATGGCTATGGCTTTAATCGATCGTTTTGGTCGAAAGCTATTGATTATCTTTGGTACAACAGGTATGATGCTGATGCTTACAGGCCTTTCAATTTTGTTCTTTACCAATCAAACCTCGGGGGTTTTGGTTCTGATATTTATATTGGGCTATTGTGCTTTTTTTTCTGCTTCACTGGGACCAACAGTTTGGGTTATGGTAGCTGAATTATTTCCAAACAGATTGCGAAGCAAAGGAATGTCAGTTGCCGTTGTTGCACTTTGGATTGCATGCACTATAGTAACCATAGCTTTCCCTATTATGCTTGAGAAACTGAGCGGTGGAATTACCTTCATGATCTTTGCCCTGATTTGTCTGGCTAATCTGCTATACGTACTAAAATATGTGCCTGAAACCAAGGGAAAAACGCTGGAACAATTGGAAAAGTTATTTGAGGTAAGAGGTATTGAGATTAAGGAATAAGGAAAGAGGAAATTTTTAGTTGTTTTTTGACTTAATATAGATTGACATGAAAGGGTTCAATAATAAGAATTAGCTTTTATTGAACCCTTTTATGGTTTCGAATGATCTCGCAATCAAATTCCTATGAATTTCTGTATAATATCAGGACTCCAGACCTCTTTGTGATAAAATATAGGTTTCGCAAGTTCGCAAGTTCGCAAGTTCGTATATTTTCACTTTGAAGGGTTTTCGATTAGACATTTTCAACAGTTGATGATACCATAAATAAAGAAAGATGCGAACTTGCGAACTTGCGACGGCCTAAAGATGACAGGGCTATATTGTTGTGTCACAGCTAATGTAACATTGCCCTCACCATAGTTTGGACGAAAGTCGAAGGCGCCAAACGCAAGGTCAGTGTCGATGGATTATAGCGGGGGGTGAATAGTCCTTTCGGGTAGTCGGTATGAGCATCGGACCTTCTCGCAATTGGAGCGAACCTGACCCCAACCGGTTGTATAGCTCTCTGGATACACATATTGGATCAACAGTATTTTACTTTATGCTGATGATTCTCGAAACCTCCACTATTTCATCCTGCGCGAAGTAAGGAGTCCTGTATATGAGTTTTTTTGCAGACCCTTCTTAAGCTTATTTTTTATCGTACTCGTCTTTCTTCGTTCTATAAAAATCCTGAAGTACAAAGAATGCTTTCTTCTTATCGCCGGTTTCCGAGATTAAACCTTTGCGGTTCCAGCCATCCTGAATGTCAGGAAGCAAGCGGCGAGGGGAGCGGAAGTCGGCCAGAATCCATGGTGTTATGCCACGCAACTGTGGAATCTTATCAAGCATTTTGAGGCTTTCACGAAATAAATCTTCCTGAAATTCTTCAGTCCACCGTGCATCCTTTGAACCATGTTTTCCCTGCAAGGCATCGCCACCAAACTCGGAAATCATGACAGGCTTATCAAAGTTGATTTCAAACTTCGCGGTTTTACATTTCTCAGGAAGTCCATCATACCAGCCAATGTATTCATTGAAAGCGATAATGTCGACATAGTCCTGAAGCGGATCTGCCACTACCTGGGTATTGGTGGTTCCTTCTTTGGTGTGTCTTTCCAGTGCTGCACTAACCAGGCGAACCGGGTCAAGCTGACGTTCTGTAGCTATCATCCGTTTAAGAAAATCGGTACGATCCTCCGAAACCGGTGTTTCGTTGGCCATGGACCAAATAATCACTGAAGCACGGTTTTTATCGCGTGTAATCATATCAGTCAGCTGGTTGTGGGCATTGGCATAGGTGTCTGGATTTTTCCACTGTATGGTCCAGTAAACCGGCACTTCTGACCAAACCATGATGCCTAGTTCGTCAGCAACCCGGGCCATATTTTCGTTGTGCGGATAATGCGCAAGCCGTACAAAATTACATCCAAGCTCTTTTGCCCATCCCAGCAACATACGGGCATCTTCAACAGAGTAAGCACGGCCACCACGGATTCCATTTTCCTCATGGATGCATATTCCACGTAAAAACACCGGTTTGCCATTTACCAGAATCTCTTTGCCTTGTGTCAACAAGGTGCGGAAACCAATTTTATCAGCCAGCACATTATTATTGTGAGTCAGTTTTACCTCATACAAATAAGGATTTTCAGGCGACCAAAGCTTTAGATTTTTAACTGTAATCTTCGTTTTTGCATTTCCTTCATTATCCGTGAGGCAGTCTGCTTTAACTTTTGCTTCAGGGATTTCGATGGTGATATGCTGACCGGCTTTTTCAACGCCATTCAGGACAACTGAAACCTCAATTTCATTGGGATTGTTTTTAGCCAGCTGGATGTAGTAATCCTGAATAAAGGTGTTGGCTACTTCCACTATTTTCACATCCCTGGTTAGTCCTCCGTAATTCCACCAATCGGTATTGATGGTCGGTACTTTTTCCAAACTGCGCGTATTGTCAACCTTCACGATTACGAAATTACCTGCAGGTTTAAGTTTCCCGGTAACTTCAAAATTGAAAGGTGTAAAACCTCCAACGTGTTTGCCAAGTTTCTTTCCATTCAGATACACATCGGCCTCATAGTTGGCTGCACCGAAATAGATATATTGTCGTGTATTTGACCCTGGAGCAGGATAATCGAAGTTCTTGTAATACCATACGGAACCCTCGTAATAGAATAGTTTCTCCTTTTGTGAGTTCCAGTCCCGCGGTACCAGGATATTGTCTGATTTATCAAAGTCGTATTCAACACGTTCCGAAGGATCCTGGGCCTTGTATCCAAGGAATAGCGATTCTGAATTGCTCGGATTGGCCATCTGGTCGCGTGCATCCCTTCGGTAATCGTAATATCCCGTCTGGTAGGGGTCGACAACATATTTCCATACTCCATTCAAGGTCAGGGAAGTTCTGTTTCCAATGTTGGTGATTTGCGGTTCCTGTCCGAACATAAGTATGTTTGTTAAAAGCAGAATTGTCGTAAGAATCCCTGCATAGTTGAAACGTTTCATCTTTATATTTTTATTGATTTTAAACAGCCGATAATACCTTTAATTCATTGTCGCTTTTCTTTTTGAAACATCAACTGGTCCGCCTTTTCCGTTAATAATGCTTTTCATGACGCTTTCCTTATTCCCGTTTAACCAGAAAATGATTTTATGGTGTATATTCTCTTCAACAGCGATTGGTGTTTCAATGGTGTTATCCACAATTACGGGAGCCTTATAAAACACACAATAAATGCCTAATCCCCACGCCTCATGACTGGTTACTCCATCGGACACTTTATAGGATGCAAAGCCACCTACAGTACCGTGTTTCCATGAATCAACGGTAGGCGGATCATAGGGCATCTCACTTTGATAAAAATACATTTTCCCGTTATTACCATTCCAAAGGGTTTGATATTCCTGAAAATGTTCGCAAAACAGACCATAAACCGTGACATTGTCGCCGTTTACAATCAGGCCATTCTTGCAAGTGTTCGCATCCCATCCGACATTTTTACCATGATCGGCACGCCACAGCCAGGTATGATCGACGGTTACATCTTTACTGTTGATCACCATGCAGCTTGAAGCTTTACCTTCACCATAGCCACCTATCCTGAAAAAAATATCAAATAGGAATGATGGATTCTTTGCATGGCTTTTTGCTGAATTGGGTTCTCCCACAGCAAAGAGTGTTTCGGAAGGAATTACACCTGCATCTACTGTTAATCCGCAGACCGTAACTCCATCAATATCTGAAATTTCCATCACGGGATTTCCATTCAATGACTGCAGTGACGGCATACCCATACCATAGATCAACGTACCCGGACGGGTAACTTTAATACTCTTATCCAGGTGATAGATCCCCGGGGTAATGATTAAATTTTTGCCTTTCTTAAGAGCCGCATTAATTGATTCTGAATTATCAACGTTTGATTTTACGATGTAAAAATCAGCAATTTTCAGATTATCCTCACCCTTTCCTCTATTAATCCAACTAATTCCTGTACTGTTTTTCTTAAGTTTTGGAATTTGAATCCTGTAATCCGATCCTTTTAAAATCAAATATGGTTTTTCACGAATAAGGGGAGTTTTATCAATTACGGTATATGGATTATCGGGCCACTTATCAACAGGAGCATTGGGAACACCAACAAACATCATATTCCATGAGCCTCCCTGCCATTTTCCTAAATCTGTATTTCGGGTAAACCATTGTTGCTGACCTCCTGAAAATACTGTTCCATCTATCTTTGAATCAGCAAGAAAACCACCGCTTGCCCAACCATTGTCGTGTAACTGGATATCGCCTTTGATGTGTACCCGCCTCATAGGGGCAGCCTGCGAAACTCCCCATATATTTACTGCGCCAGCCGGGGATACGATGGTAAGATTCTCAACCGAACGCCAGAAATTACAGGTTACATTTCCATTTTTTTCCCCTTTTGAAATCAATGACCCGTTGATTATAACATCGTCGGGTGATTCACCCAAACCCATGATATGCGTATAATACCCGATTTTTAAATCTACCTGATAGGTCCCTGGCTTGAAGAGCAATGCATACCGATGTAAACCGAATTCGCTTTTCCTTGGATGCTGTTGATTGTATAGTGTATCAATTACGTTCTGAATCTCTTTCACATTCGTACCCGGATCGAAAACAAAGACATTTTCGCCAAACATTGTGTTCGTAAACTTTGCGGTTAAGGCTTGAAATCTTGCCTGGGAAGTCTGTGGTACTTGTGCTTTACTTATCTGGATATTTATCAGCAATAAGATAATCAGGCCAATAGTTAATTTACTTTTCATTGGTTTATAGTTTAGTTAAATCCTTTCTTGTCCCTTTGGTTACATCAAAGGTAATCACTCTGAATTTATAATACTATAGTTTGGTGAATTTTGCGCTCATTTGTACTGTTTTGCCTGGCAGATTGTATTTTTGATTCCAATCTTAAGTCTACTCCGAAAAGCGACATTGCACGTCATTGCGAGTCCCCACCCCA
>DIZL01000061.1 GCA_002429385.1 Prolixibacteraceae bacterium UBA6029
TTTGGAATAGCACACGACACGAGTTCGATGTATGGATATTGAAGTTTCAATTCAAATTTCCTTGCACTTATTTTAAATTTAATGCGGTCATTTTATTGAAGCACTGAATATTATGAGTTTTTCAGCAGACCCTATTTAATTCGAATATAATTCGAATTAAATAAAAGAATGGTAAGACAATGATATGACAGAGGTAAAATAAAATCGATATCCAATTCCTTAGCAATTCATCACGGGAACAGGAGAAAATAACAGAGGAATAGATCTGCAAACGGACTTAAAAGTATTGTCAAAGATTGAATATTGTATATTCTGAAGCCTGGATCACGGATCCGCTGTCTATGCTTATGATTTATGTATAAGATATAATATGGTTTTTGCTGCTTAAATATGTCGTATAACATCTCAAACATCAATTATTCTGCCAGATACCTCTAGTTTATCTCTTGCGACTTACCTAAATTTATGGGTATTGAAATTGATATTCACTTCATTCATAAACTCTTCTTCATATGAATCCAGTTTCTGAACTTATTAAAGACCTGGCTGACCAACATGGACGAAACAGGCATAATCTGCTTCCGATCCTCCAGGGAGTTGTTGAGCAGGAAAAATACCTGTCGGAATATTCAATGATCGAAATCGCCCGTGAACTCGACCTTCCGGCTTCTGAAGTCTTTGGCACGGCTACCTTTTATTCTTTTCTGGAACACCGGAAGATGGGCAAATACATCATTCGTATCTGCAAAACCATTACCTGCTCCATGAAAGGGAAAAATCAGGTATTACTGGCCATCGAAGACATGCTCAAGATTAAGGTTGGAGAAACCACTCCTGATGGAAACTTTTCTCTTCTTCAAACCAATTGCCTGGGATTTTGCCACAAGGCTCCGGCAATGCTGGTGAACCATGAGGTTTATACTGATCTGACTCCTGAACGGGTCAGTGAGATTTTAAACTCGTATCTAAAAAAGAAATAAAGAGGGAGGAATTATGGCAACCAGTTATCAGTTAAAAAGAGCCGATTTCATCTTTAAAAATGAAAACGATTGGGAAGAAGTGCTGAGCAAGAGTTTCAGCAGAACTCCCCAGGAACTGATCAATGAACTGATCAGCTCTGAGTTAAAGGGCAGGGGAGGAGCCGGATTTCCTACAGGCCTGAAATGGAAACTTACTGCCGAAGTGGCCAACGATACCAAATATGTTATCTGCAACGCCGATGAGGGAGAACCCGGAACATTCAAAGACCGTGAAATCCTGTCGATGGTGCCCTTTAAGGTGTTGACCTCCATGGCCGTTTGCGGTTATGTGATCGGGGCAAAGGAAGGTTATGTTTACCTGCGTGGCGAATACTTTTTCCTGCTTCCGGAGTTGAATAAGGCCATCAGCGAGTTCGAATACTATTGCAAAGAGACCAATATAGATTTTACCATCCGGATCTTCATGGGAAGCGGCGCATACATCTGTGGCGAAGAAACCGCCCTTTTCGAATCGATGGAGGGTAAACGGGGAGAACCACGTAATAAACCCCCATTCCCTTCCAATTCGGGCTATATGGGTAAGCCCACGGTCATAAACAATGTGGAAACATTAGCGCACACCTATACCATCTTTAAGTATGGAGCCAAGAGATTTTACGATCTGGGCGTTCAGTATTCCCGCGGATCAAAGCTGTTTTCGGTTTCAGGAGATACCCCTAAACCCGGAATCTATGAACTTGAACTTGGAATGAGTCTTGCCGATTTCGTGGAAGAGTTTGGCGATGGGGACACCAAGGCCGTACAGGTTGGAGGTGCATCGGGTTTCCTGGTCCCCCGCAAGCGGTTTAATGAAACAGCTATTGGGTTTCAGGGTAAGCTGATTGGCATTTCGTTGCCTACCGGGGGATCAATGATGCTGTTCAATAGTTCACGGTCGATGTTCAATGTGCTGGATAACTACCTTGAGTTTTTCCGTGAAGAATCGTGTGGACAATGTACCCCGTGCCGTGTTGGTTGTCAGCAATTACTCAAGGGAATCAAAGCGGTAAAGCGGGGTGAAAAAAATGCAAAGTATCTGGATAAATTGCTTCAGTTGACCGAAACCATGAAATTGACTGCCAAATGTGGTTTGGGGCAATCGGTGGCCAATTCGTTCTCTTCGATTGTTGAAAACTTCAGGGAAGAAATGATATACTAATTTTGTAAAATTAACTGCAATGGCTAAAACGATCAAAATAAGTATCAATGGTATTTTTGTTGAGGTAGAACCGGGAACAACGATTCTGAATGCAGCCCAACAGGCCGGAATCCTTATTCCAACCCTTTGCTACCATAAAGACCTTTGTATCGCCGGAAATTGCCGGGTTTGTGTAGTTGAAATCGCCGGGCAAAAACGACTTGCGGCAGCCTGTGCCACACCTTGTGAGGAAGAGATGGAAATCTTTACCAATTCGCTGAATGTACATCACTCCCGAAAGCATATCATTGAACTTTTGCTCTCGGAACACAATGCCGACTGCACCAGTTGTTACAAAAACGGGAGCTGCGAATTGCAGAAGCTGGCATCAGACTATAAGATATTAAAGCAGGACTTTATTCCTCTCGTTCCTTTTAAAAACTATACAATAGATAAGCTATCGCCTGCAATAATCAAGGACGACAGCAAATGTATCCGTTGCCAGCGATGCGTCAGGACCTGTGAAGAATTGCAGGGGGTTAATGCCCTGACGGTGGCATATAAGGGTGATCAGATGAAAATCACCACCTTCTTTGAGAAATCCATAAATAGTGTGGTTTGTTCGACCTGTGGGCAATGCATCAATCACTGTCCAACCGGGGCATTGGTCGAAAAGAATTACATTGAAAAAGTATGGGATGCCATTGCGGATAAAACAAAACATGTGATTGTGCAGACTGCACCTGCGGTGAGGGTTGGTCTTGGAGAAGAGCTTGGCCTGAAACCCGGCAGCCGGGTTACAGGCAAAATGGTGGCAGCCTTAAAACGATTGGGCTTCGATGCGGTGATGGACACTGATTTTACGGCTGATCTGACGATCATGGAAGAAGGAACAGAATTGCTGATGAGGTTGAAAGGCACCCTGGTCGATCATGATCCGGAGGTAAAACTCCCGATGGCAACCTCCTGCTCACCGGGGTGGATTAAGTATATCGAGCATATGTATCCCGAATATCTGGGTCATCTCTCGACCTGCAAGTCACCGCAGCAAATGTTTGGTGCACTGGCAAAAACGTATTATGCCAAGGCACGAAACCTCGATCCTGAAACCATTGTTTCCGTTTCGGTAATGCCATGTACGGCCAAGAAGTTTGAAGCCAACAGGACAGAAATGAGCGATAGCGGCTATCGTGATGTGGATTACGTTTTAACCACCAGGGAATTGGCGATCATGATCAAGCAGGCTGGTCTGGATTTTATGAAGATGGAAGATGCTCATTTTGATCGTTTAATGGGCGAATCAACCGGTGCGGGGGTTATCTTTGGCGCAACCGGCGGAGTGATGGAAGCTGCATTGCGTACTGTCTACGAACTGGTTACAGGTTGGGAAGTGCCATTCAATAATCTAAATATTACTCCTGTTCGTGGGATGGAAGGTGTAAAAGAGACGACGGTTAAAATTGAAAATCCCCTTGAGGAATGGGTGTTTCTGGATGGGGTTGAATTGAAATGTGCTGTCGCGCATGGCCTGGTGAATGCCAAACGGGTGATGGATTCCGTACGTTCAGGAGAGTCGGATTATCATTTTATTGAAATCATGGCTTGCCCGGGAGGCTGCTTGGGTGGAGGAGGGCAACCCATACCTACCAGCCCTGAAATTCGTCGCAAACGTGCAGAAGCCATTTATGCGGAAGATGAAGGAATGCCATTGAGGAAATCTCATTTGAATCCGGAAGTTATAAAGATCTATAAGGATTTTCTGGAGCATCCGTTAGGAGAAAAGTCTCACCATCTTTTGCACACTCACTATACAGAGAGAGAAAGATTTTAAAAGAATGGTCCGGCCTTCGCCGGACTTTCTTATTTTTGAGACATGGAACATCAAATCTCAATTGTTAGTCCTTTGGGATCCCTGGTATTAAAATCAGACGGACAGTCAATTACCGGTATATCTTTTACAGAAGATACCGATATATCCTTAACGGAAGAAAGTGATCAGGATCCAAATTCGTGTGAAGTTCTGGAACGATGCAAGGAACAGCTAGGGAATTATTTCTCAGGGGAAACACAGGTATTTGATCTGCCGCTTTATCCTGAAGGAACGGAATTTCAACGAAGAGTATGGAATGAACTGCTGAAAATACCATACGGAGAAACCATCACCTATATGGAATTGGCCATCAGACTCGGCGATCAGAAAGCAATCAGGGCTGTGGGCACTGCCAACGGACGAAACCCGATTGCTGTGATCATTCCCTGTCACCGTGTAATAGGCACAGGCAATAAGCTTACAGGATATGCCGGTGGAATCTGGCGTAAGAAAATCTTGCTGGAGTTCGAAATGAAATACAATCCATCCAAACGAACCTTATTCTAAATGACAAGTCATTCTAAGCACTTAATTTTTGAAGCTTGTGTTGACTCGCTTGAAGATGCCATCGGGGCACAACTGAGGGGAGCCAATCGTATCGAATTATGCTCGGCACTTGATCAGGATGGCTTGACTCCATCTGTGGAATTAACCAGGCAGTGTATTGAAACGTTAACCATTCCAGTCATGGTGATGATACGTCCAAGGGGAGGTCATTTCGTTTATTCCGAGGCTGAAATACAGCATATGGAAATTGACATCGCTCGCTTTAAGGAAGTTGGCGTTGACGGAGTAGTTTTTGGTTTGCTTAACAAACAGAATTCCATTGACGTAGTAAATACCCGTAAACTTACAAAGTTGGCCTTTCCTTTGGAGGTCACGTTTCATAAAGCTATTGATTCTACGGATGATATCCTTAAAGCTTTTAAGGAATTGAATTCGATTAAAGGCATTACGCGCGTTCTGACTTCGGGAGGTACGAATACCGCCTGGAATGGACGGGTGGTGCTCAAAACCATGAATAACCTTCCGGAGAGACGAATACAAATTATTGCCGCGGGGAAGATTCTTCCTGAGAACAGGGTTCAAATTGCTGAATTTACAGGAGTGACAGAGTTACACGGCAAAAAGATCGTTTAGAAGATTATAGATCGTCAGAGCTTTACCTTATTCAAGAAGCCTGACATGCATGAGAGGCTAGGTTCAAGGGCAGAACCTGGTCTTTTTATTTTTGCCGCTTTGGGGATGTTTATAGTCTCGGATTTATAATGGATTCCTCGCTAATGTTAATATAATGGAATATATTGGTCTTGTGGTCGAATATTAGGTATCAACCCTATTCTTGTTTCTACGAAATGCTTAAAATTGCTGTCACAAATAATCATTTAAGTATTTTAAGAAAACAATTATTACTATGAAAACATTTAAACAACTATCAGTCCTGATGCTTCTACTGCTGATATCGCTTTATGGATCAGCACAAACAGCTCAACCAGAAAATAAAAGTCTGTACAAAGTATTTGAAATGTCTGTCGGTGAAGGGCTGAATCTTCAGGCTGCAGCAAAGGTGGGAATCAGACCAGTCTATGGTATTTTCGGAATAGGGACTCAGTTCCTTTCTACAGATTACAAATGGGCTTTTGGTTTGGGAATTGGTACTCACCTGATGAAACAAGAGAAACAATCGATGAACCTGGAATACATGATTTATCATGTAACCCAGAATGAGATCTGGACTGACAATTTCAACAATTATCAACAGGTAAAACTGTTATACAGCAAACGAATAGGGAAAATAATCAGTGTTTTTGGTGGCCCGACTGTCAATTTAAACATTGCTGAGAACAAGGAAAGCTTCGGCCATACTTTTGAAAGCACCTTTGCCCCTTATGATATGTATTCTCATGTTGGCGGTAACCACACTGCTAAGGGCTGGATCGGGTTTACTTTGGGTATCAGATTTGATAAATAATACAGGAAAAAGGGAAAGGGAAAAAGGATTAATTGAAAAAGAAATGATTTTATGATTAAGCCCTGTAGGTTGTATGAATCTGTCAGGGCTTAATTTTTTTGTAGAAGTATAAAATCTTGAAGTGATTCTTTATCAAAGGTTTTCGCCATATGAGAATCCTTTTCGCATTGGTTCTTTAAGGTATGCGTCCAGTTCAGGATGATTGGTTACTTTCATGTTCTTTGCGTCATATTCGATGCGTGTGTTAAACCGTTGTGCCAATACCCCGGTAAGGGACATCTCCACTAATTTCGTTGAATAATCAAAATTGGATCCAGGTACTGTTCCGTTCTTAATTGCCTCGGCCCATTCGCGTTGAGGGTTCTCTTCAAAGGTTCTGGGAATTGTTTGTGCCGGCAGATTCTTTTGAAATTCTTTCCATTCCTCATCTTTCATTAACAGACGTGGATCGTTAGGGCGTCCACCGGTCATCAGACAATGTTTGTCGCCAACCATTATCATACCGGATCCGGGCATTTTTTCCAGGTTCCATTCCGGACGATTCTCTGGTTTCAGTCGCCCTTCATACCAACGCATGGTTACCGGGACTTTCGCCCCACGTTGCGGAAAATCCCAACGTATGATTGCCTGATCGGAAACGAAACCGGTATCCGGTACAGGTGATTTGAATTCAGCTTCAACCACATCAGGCATTCCCAAATCGAGCGACCAGAAAGGCCCATCTAGCGTGTGGCAACACCAGTCGCCCAGTTCGCCGTTTCCAAAATCGAACCAGCTACGCCATGTCTTGGGTACATAAATTTCGTTATATGGACGGAAAGCTGCTGGCCCAACCCATAAGTTCCAGTCCAGATATGCCGGAACAGGTTGTTCTGCCGGTGGAAAGCTGTCAGGTTTATTGAAATATTTCCCCTTGCCAAAATCCGGACCGTCGAACCAGGCAATTACTTCAGTGACATTGCCCAAAAGACCGGCATCGTACCATTCTTTCATCAGGCGGATGCCGTTGGTAGCGTGTCCCTGGTTGGCCATCTGGGTAATCACTCCGTAATGCTTAGCTGCTTTTTGAAGTGTGCGCAACTGCCAGATATTGTGTGCAAGCGGCTTTTCAACAATGACATGTTTTCCTAATTCCATTGCAGCCATTGCTGCCGGGAAATGTGAATGATCGGGGGTACACACCATGACCGCATCAATTTCCTTGTGCATCTGGTCAAACATGACTCTGTAGTCCTTAAAGCGCTTTGCTTTTGGCATCGCCCGAAAAGCATCTGCTGCCCTGTTATCATCTACATCACAGATTGCCACAATATTCTCGTTCCATTTCGGGTCTTTCTGATTGATCATTTTACTCCAATTCGACATCCCCTGGCCTCCAATACCAATAATGGCTATATTCAATCGGTTCGAAGGTGAGCAGCTCATCAGGTTGGGAATAAAAATAGCGCCGGCAGTAAAGGCCGATGCTGTCTTAAGAAAATCTCTTCTGGTTGGTTTCATTGGTATATACTTAATTAATTTTAGGTCTCTAAAAGTAGATAAAGAAAACCGAATAGTCAATCGAAAATTTGCTATAGATTTTAGTCAGTGATTAAATAAGTTTATTGTCTTCTTTTGAAATGCTTTGAATCTCCCCACTCGCTATAGCCAATCTCACAGCCGGCAAGCTCAATCCGTGCTTCGAGACAGTTCCTGCACATTTCAGCATCTTCATCCAAACAGGGTTTATCCTCATACAATTGGTATTCTTTCCGGTATTCGCAGGGTGTAAGGTTTGGCATGATAATGTTGGCTCCTATAGTCAGTGCTTTTTCACGGCCTGCAGGATCTATGGCCTGTAGTGCAGTAGCTGCTGCAATATTGATATCCGGCATCAGCAATCGCAGGGTAGCCACCATTTTCAAGGCGAGGTCAAAACGTTCCTGTTTGGTTTTTATCATTTCCCTGAATTCGTATAGAGGAGTGTCTTCGTGTTCAATGTAAGGCCCCATTCCAACCATATCCACTTCTATCGCTTTGAAAAACAACAAGTCATCGGCTAAATCATATACAGTTTGAAATGGCAATCCAATCATTACCCCAGTTCCTACCTGATAACCACATTCTTTTAAATCTCTGATGGCCTGAATACGTCGTTCATAACTATGGAAATCATTGTCCGGATGAATTTTCCTGTATAATTCAGGATTAGAGCTTTCGATGCGCAGTAAATACCGGTGCGTTCCGCTTTGTCGCCACTGTTGATATGTTTCAGCTGATTGTTCGCCACACGAAAGAGTGATTCCCAATTCACCGTTTGAGAGTTCCTTAATTTTCTGAAGTAACAGATCAATACGTTTCACAAATGTGGGTGATGAGATTTCGCCTGACTGCAAAACGACTGAACCAAAACGATTGAGCCACGCAAAACGGCATGCTTCCAAAATTTCCTGATCGGTCAATTCGTAGCGAACCACTTTATTATTGTTTTTCCTGATTCCGCAATACAGACAATCCTTTCCGCATTTGTTTGAGAATTCAATCAGCCCCCTGAGATATACCTTATTCCCAACTGTTTCTGATTTAACTAACTGAGCCTGCACAAAGAGTTGCCGGCGCTCTTCATCCCCGGCGCTTAATAGTTTTACCAGCTCTTCGCGGGTAAATTCCTTGTTTTGTAATATGTCTGTAAATGGTTTCATTAACCGCTAAGATACGAATTTTGATGATAGTGTGGTGTTGCAGACTGCGGGGAATCTGCCTTCGATCCCGAGTTCTCGGGAAAGATCTATTACTAACTCACCTTACGCAACAAA
>DIZL01000046.1:0-145063 GCA_002429385.1 Prolixibacteraceae bacterium UBA6029
TCTTTTGCGGAGTTAAGGTTATAAAAGAAGTATTATTTGCTGATTGAATCTTTCTTTAATCCTACTTACCTGTCGGTCTACCGATCAATCCTTCTGTATATCTTCCTGTTCTGTTGATGATTTCTTAAGGAAGGCCTGTTGAATGTATATTACCTCTTTCATACCTCTTTCATACCTCTTTCAGTACAAATTCGAATATAATTCGATACAAATTCGAAACAAATACGAACTGACACGAATTTGTTTCGAATTTGTATTGTATTTGTTTCGAATTTGTTACGAATTTGTACTGAAAGAGGTATGAAAGAGGTATGAAAGAGGTAATATACATTCATGAAGGGAAAGAAGAGGAAATAGGAATTTGTACCTAAGAAATGCGTGTAGCTGTTTATTGGAACTTACTGATATACAAATACATGATATGCATAATTAAGAAAAGTCTCAATACCGAATAACAAATAACCAATAACCAATATATGTTCCTCAATTATTGAGCGGGTTGGAACCTGGAACCTGAAACCTTGAACTCATTTATTCCACATAGATTACCAGTCCCTTCAGGTATTCGCCTTCAGGATGATAAAGGTCCACGGGATGATCGGCTGGTTGAACCAGCTGATTCAGTATGCGGACTTTACGGCCTGAAATGGCTGCCGCTGAGAATACTGCTTCACGGAATTTATCTTTGGTAACCACCTGAGAACAGCTAAATGTAAAGAGGATTCCACCAGATGCAATCTGTTGAAAGGCTTTCAGGTTAAGCCTTTTGTATCCCTTCAATGCCTGGGGCAGTGCTCCACGGTGTTTGGCAAATGCAGGGGGATCAAGAATAATCAGGTCGTACTTCCCCTGATTCTTGTCCATATAATCAAAACAATCGGCTACAAATGCTTCGTGGCGTGTATCATCAGGAAAATTGAGTTTCACATTCTGGTTGGTAAGCTCAATGGCTTTGGCTGAAGAGTCGACTGAATGCACCAGTTTGGCGCCACCACGCATGGCATAAAAGGAAAAACCCCCTGAATAACAAAACATATTCAAGACACTCCGATTGTTCGAATATTGTTGAACAAGCCTGCGGTTTTCACGTTGATCAACAAAAAAACCGGTTTTCTGACCTTCTACCCAATCCACATTAAACCGGTTACCGTATTCCTGAACTTCAAAAACTTCAGACTTTCCCAGCAGATAACCATCTTTAGGCTCCAGATCAGCTTTGAAAGGCACTGTCTTTTCGCTTTTATCGTAAACCGCAACAAGACGTTCGCCCATCACTTCTTTCAAAGCTTTGGCAATCGTATCCCGGATCAGGAACATCCCTGCGGAATGGGCCTGCATCACAGCCGTTCCATTGTAAAAGTCAACGATCAGTCCCGGCATTCCGTCCCCTTCGCCATGAACCAAACGGTACACGTTGGTATGATCGCTATCGACCAGACCGAGTTTCTTACGAACATCGAGTGCACGGTCAAGTTTACCTTTCCAGAAAGCGAAATCGGGTTCTACTTTGTCGAAGGAGAATATGCGGACAGCAATGGAGCCAATCTGAACATGACCCATGGCCAGGAATTCATTCTTGCCTGAAACAACCTCCACAACATCGCCCTCCTCCACCCGGCCTTCGATTTCATGAATTGCTCCCGAGAAGATCCAGGGATGAAAGCGTTGCAAGGATTGTTCTTTACCGGCTTTGAGTACAACCCGGCTATATGTATTTGTCATGCTTATTGTTGACTTAGGGATTCAAAAATCCGGTGAGAAATCCAGGCATCAGTAGCGGCATAAATCTGTTGGGCTTCTGTAAGTTCGAATGCCTCCCAATTGGTCACACGCTGTGATTTAGAGATACGGTAACCCAAAACGATAGCAGATAATTTCTTCAGGCTAAAATTCTGTATGCCAAAATCTTTAACGTGATCCTGCAATTCAATGAAGCCACCAGGATTAAAGTTATTCAGCTTCTGAAGACTTTTAATGTCGTCGCGGATAGCCACCCCTATTTTCTGAATTTTCGGATTCTCCAGAATGTTTTTCAATCCATTTGGCAAACCCATCTTATTGAGCCGGAATAAGAAAGCCATATCTTTGGTAGCCAATTGAAGAAGCGCCACCTCATTATATTCTCCTTTTTTGAAAGCAGGTTTGGTTTCGGTATCAAATCCAAGCATGGTTTGCTGCGACAAATAGTTGATCGAGGCCAGATAACCTTCCTTCGATTCCACAAGATGTATTTCTCCTTCAAACTGAATCAGTGGCATTTCGGCTAATTCATCCTTATCAATACTTTCCCTGTACATCGTCATTATTCTTTCTTATTTAAAAACCGGTCGTTTAGCCAATCGGGGTTCCTGTTTGTATTCTCTAATTCCTTATTTTGTTTCTTTCCGGTTTCTGATTCATCCACAATATTGTTTTCGCTATAAATAACATTGTGAACAGCACGCAGGCAGTTCACCAGCTTTTGTCCCCAGAACTGCGAGAAGTTATTCTGTGATTCCCAGATAGCCTGTTCCATGACTTCGTCGTTCATGGTACGGTACGACATAACCAGATCCTTCATATCCTGGTAAATATCGGCAACATTCTCTGAGATGCTTGCAGTAAGGGCTGATTCGCTGAATTGCATTCCGGAGACAAAAATCTCCTGGTAATCGTCGTTTGCACCGGTATGATGCAGCACTTTCTGCTGAATGAGGTTGTAATCCAGTTCACCGACAAACTTCTCGGGTTCATCGTCTGACTCGAATTCGAATACAGGCAATAAACTGGCCTTCAGATATAAAAGGGGCAGGATTTTTTGCAGATGACTCATAAAGATAGCTGATTCCATTTCTTCCGAACGTTCCAGAAAACTGCAAAACTCGTTAGCCACGGTAATCAGCTCAATCACATTTTTTGAATAGGCAATACTGTTTAATTCTTCTTCTCTCATTAAATACATTCTTGAATATACTGCAAAAGTATAAAGAATTTTCGTTAAGAGGGTTTTAGGTGAAATTTATTGGAAAAGATTGAGATAAATCAGTCATGCGTAGTTATCAGGTGATTATTTAATGTTCAGACAGTTGTGACGTGAATCTAAGACTTCGTGCTACATTAAATTAGTCGGAATTACTCTTTTCCGATAGATACAATTTTCAAATCTTCGGAGGATTGGTTAGTTTCAGCTTTTTCTCCATTCCATCCTATTGTCAACGCGGTAAACAATCTTTTCGTTTTCGAGCAACCATCGCACGATCTTTATCACATCATCAGGTTTTCCACCCGTAAGTTCCAGTAGTTCTTCATAGAAACAAGGTTCCAAAAGTACTTTCTTAATTTGTTCGCTAATAGTATCAAACTCGTATTTGCTCACATTCAACTCATTTCGTGCCATGCAGACATCGCATTTGCCACACCTGACCGACTCCATTTCACCAAAATACTGAAGTAAAAGCTGGCTCCGGCATTTAT
Source organism: Prolixibacteraceae bacterium UBA6029 (assembly GCA_002429385.1). GTDB lineage: Bacteria > Bacteroidota > Bacteroidia > Bacteroidales > Prolixibacteraceae > Aquipluma. The sequence continues at coordinate 3,454 of DIZL01000046.1, forward strand.
GACCTGACGAAGCATAATGGATTACAGCATCTATTCTCTGCATATAATCGAGTTTGCGAACTTCATAATTCTCTTTGCTTAATTTAAACCGGTCAAGATCAATACGCTCTTTCACAAAAATGATGTAAGGGGTCTTTTTCTGGGGAATATAGTCGATTACGCGTTGAGTCCTCAAACGGGTCAGAAACTGGTACACCAGGTCGGGGCTTACATTGGCACGCTTGGCCATCAACTCTTCATCTATCGCGACATAGTTAGTAAACAATCCGGTATAGGAGCGCAGTAGAAGTTTGATGAAGCCATCGAACTCCGCATTTGCTACCTGAAACTTGTACAGATCATCACGATCGACCTGGAAATATACCTTGGAAGGATTATCAAGTTCATCGGTTAATTCGAGATAACCTTCCCGCTGGAGGATTTTAAGGCTATTGTACACTGTATTGATCTGGAACGAAAAGCTGGAGGCAAACATAGCCATGCTAAACTCAAACGATTGGTCTTTGCCAAAACCCACAGCCAACTGGTAGAAGTTACAGATGCCTTCATATATCCGTTTAATGACATCAGGTTCAGGAAATGATTTGGCTACATTTCGTTCCAGTCTCACTTTATCGCTGTTGTTATACAGCAAAACCGACCATGCAGGTTTTCCATCACGCCCTGCCCTGCCCGCTTCCTGAAAATAGGCTTCAACAGAATCGGGAGCTTCCAGATGAATCACAAACCGTACATCCGCTTTATCGATCCCCATTCCAAAAGCATTGGTCGAAACGATAACCCGACTCTTGCCATTAGTCCAGGCTGCCTGTTTGGCCGATCTGATACCTGAGGGCAACCCTGCATGGTAATAATCAGCCGATATTTTATTCTTCCGAAGCAGATCACTGATTTCACGGGTAAGCTTACGGCTCTTCACATAAATAATCCCGGTCCCTTTGACCTTTTGTACCGCCTTCACCAGGTAATTGACCTTATCCTCCTCATTCCGCACCAGGTAAATCAGGTTACTTCGGTAGTAACTGGTCCGGAGTACATTTTTAGCTTTGAACTTCAGCTGATCCTGAATATCGTCGATTACCCGCGCAGTGGCGGTTGCCGTTATAGCCAGAACAGGAATATTGGGCAACATTTCACGCAATTCAGCAATCCTCAGGTAGGAAGGACGGAAATCATAACCCCACTGCGAAATACAATGCGCTTCATCCACAGCGATCAGATTTACGTCCAGTTGGCCGATCCGTTCACGAAACCTTTCAGTAGTAATTCGTTCAGGCGACAGGTATAAAAATTTGTAATCTCCCCAGGCGGCATGATCCATTGCAATCTTAATTTCCTGGGCGCTCATTCCTGAATAAATGGCCAGTGCTTTTATTCCTCGCTGGTTCAGGTTTTCCACCTGATCCTTCATTAGGGCAATCAAAGGGGTAATAACAAGGCATATTCCCGGCTTCGAAAGTGAATACACCTGGTAAGTCACTGACTTACCACCACCGGTTGGCATCAGCCCAAGCGTATCCCTGCCCTGATCCACCGATTGGATAATTTCTTCCTGCAAGGGCCGAAAGGCTGCGTAACCCCAGTATTTGGTTAATATTTGCTGAAATTCACTCAATATAGGCTGTTATTGTAATTTATTTTGTTGAATCCAAATCTAACAGGTTTTTCAATACAGTGTATCTGGTATATCTGCTTTCCCACTTAACAATTTTTAAGATACATTAAAGTTTATAGTGATTGTCCCCCTAAAAAAAACGGGACATTTGTACATGTTTTTTTTGTAGTTTTGCTTTTTAACCAGAATATAAAAATACACATAAATGTCGTTTTTTGCCGATAAAGTTGTATCCGAAGGTTTAACTTTTGATGATGTGTTGTTAATACCCTCTTATTCAGAAGTTTTGCCCCGGGATGTTGAACTGTCGTCATGGTTTACCCGTAACATTAAGCTCAGTACGCCTATTGTTACGGCTGCTATGGATACCGTAACAGACTCGCGTATGGCTATCGCTATTGCCCGTGAAGGGGGCATCGGTGTGATTCACAAAAATATGAGTATTGTTGAACAGGCGTTACAAGTAGCCACGGTGAAACGGGCTGAGAATGCCATGATTTACGATCCCGTGACCATTTCAAAGGAAAAAACCGTACGCGATGCTATCGGTTTGATGAAAACCTTTAAGATTGGCGGCATACCGGTCATCGACGATAAAGGATGTTTGGTCGGGATAGTTACAAACCGTGACCTTCGTTTCGAACACGATATGAATAAGCTGGTTTCAGAGGTGATGACAAAAGACAACCTGATCACAACCAATATATCCACCTCGCTCGAATTAGCATCTGAAATACTTCAGAAATACAAGATCGAGAAACTACCTGTCGTCGATAAGAATAACAAACTGCTTGCTTTGGTAACATACAAAGACATAACCAAAGCCAAAGATAAGCCATTGGCCTCGAAGGACGGGAAAGGCCGGCTTAGGGTTGCCGCAGCTGTCGGGATCACATCCGACACCATGGACCGGATTGACGAGTTGGTAAAAGCTCAGGTCGATGCCATTGTGATTGATACGGCACACGGTCATTCCATGTATGTTTTGGAGATGCTCAAAAAAGCCAAAAACAAATATCCTGACATCGATTTTGTTGCAGGTAATATAGCCACCGCAGAGGCTGCATCCGATTTGGTACTTGCCGGAGCCGATGCGGTTAAGGTTGGAATCGGTCCGGGGTCGATCTGCACCACACGAATTATTGCAGGAGTTGGAGTTCCCCAGCTTTCGGCCATATACAATGTAAGTAAAGCCATCAAGAAATCCGGTGTTCCCGTCATAGCCGACGGTGGTATCCGTTATTCGGGCGACATCGTGAAAGCTTTGGCTGCCGGTGCACATTCTATTATGGCCGGATCATTATTTGCAGGTGTGGAGGAATCACCCGGTGATACCATCCTGTTCCAGGGCCGTAAGTTTAAGACCTATCGTGGTATGGGTTCTTTAGAGGCCATGCAATCGGGTTCCAAAGACCGTTATTTTCAGGATATGGAGGACGATATCAAGAAACTTGTTCCTGAAGGCATCGTTGCGAGGGTTCCTTTCAAAGGTTCGCTGGACGAAGTACTACATCAGCTTACAGGTGGAATCAGGGCTGGAATGGGTTATTGTGGCGCTAAAGACATCGAAATCCTTCAACATGCCAGATTTATGCGTATAACCAACTCAGGAATACAGGAAAGTCATCCTCACGATGTCAGTATTACCAGCGAATCACCTAATTACAGTACCAGATAAATGTCAAATAAAAAGGAAAAAGGAAAAGGGAAAAGGGAAATACATCCGATCTTACAAGTGATAAACGATAATCGGAAAAATTCCCTGGTCAGTTTACCCCACATCTGACATTCGGGTTAAACCATTCATATAAATTCTATTCAATAAAACTTTATAAGTAGTAATCCTAATTCAAACAACATAAAAAACATGATCAGATTATTCTCAATAGCTCTTTTGGTTTTATTCTCCTTAAACCTGGCTGCCCAGAAGAAAAGCGAAATCGTAGTAACTATTGGCGATGTTCCTGTCAGTAAAGAGGAATTTGTAGCTAATTACCAGAAAAACAATACGAATATTCTGGATGATAAGGATAAAAAATCCCCGTCGGAATACCTTGATTTGTATATCCGTTTCAAAATCAAAGTACTTGAGGCCCAAAGGTTGGGTTACGATACAGTGAAATCGTTTAGAGATGAACTGAAAGGTTATCGTCAGGAATTGGCAAAGCCTTATCTGACCAATGTTTCATTCAATGAAGAGATGGTACAGACCGCTTACCACCGTACCCAATTTGAACGAAAGGCAAGTCACCTGCTGATTCGGGTCTCTCCTGAAGCCACGCCTGCCGATACGCTGGCCGCCTGGAATAAAATTTCCGATCTCCGTAAGCAAATCATGGATGGTGCAGACTTTAACGAAATTGCAGCAAAAAACTCCCAAGACCCTTCAGCAGCCGAAAATAAAGGAGAGATAGGATATTTCAGCGCTTTCCAGATGGTTTTCCCCTTCGAAAATATGGCCTACCTTACACCTGTCGGACAGGTTTCCGAAATTGTCCGTACCCGGTTTGGTTACCACCTGATAAAAGTGGAAGATGAAAGGCCAACCAGGGGTGAAATAAAAGTGGCTCACATCATGAAAATGTTTCCAAAACAGGCCAGCGAAGAAACAATTGCCAAATTGAAACTAACCGCTGACAGCCTTTGGCAAAAAGTGACCACAGGCGCTGACTTTGCGGAACTGGCCAAGAAATACTCAGACGATAAGCAATCGGCGGTTGAAGGTGGAACCATGAAATGGTTCTCTCCGACCACAATGTTACCCGCTTTTGCCGAAGCCTCATTTGCGCTGAAAAATGACGGCGACATATCACCCGTTATCCGAACTCAATACGGCTGGCACATTATCAAACGACTAGAACTGCGCACGACACAACCGTTTGACAAAATGCGCCCTGATCTCGAAACAAAAATAAAACAGAATACGGCAATCACCAAATCCAGCGATGAGGCTTTTGACCGCAAACTTCGCAACGAGTACCAGTTAAAAATTAACAAAGAGAGTTTTGCCAAACTGGTTGTCTTGCTTGCCGACACTGCTAACAGGGAAAACCTTTCTGTAAAGATTAGCCCATTAAAAAGCACAGAACTTGTCAGTTTTGCCAACCAAAACTATACCTGCGGCAGCTTTGCTGAATTTCTGAAGGAACAGCATTATATTCCTAAAACAACCAAAACAGAAGTTGAATTAAACGGACTACTGGATAAATTCATCAATACTAAATTACTGGATTACGAAAACTCGCAACTTGAAATAAAATATCCTGATTTTGCACGTGTTTATAAGGAATATCACGATGGCATCCTGCTCTTCAATATTTCGAAAGATAAAATATGGGATGTAGCATCAACCGATACTGCCCGCTTACAGAATTATTTCAACCATACGACTAAAAAATACAGTTGGAACAATCGTTACAAAGGATGGATCATCAAGGCCAAAGACGCAGAAACTAAAACACGGGTTGAAACTATGCTCGATAAAAAGGAAATGAGCAAAGAGGAAATTACTGCTGATTTCAATACAAAAACTGAAAACAATATCCAGTTTACCGACGTTGCTGTTGAAAAAGGTGAAAATCCTGTCGTTGATTATTTCATATGGAGTGGACCAAAACCTGCTGGTTTTGATGAAACCATTACCCTGGTGCATGGGAAAATTGTTCCGAACGAACAAAAAGGACTGAAGGACGCTTGGGGCCTTTATTCATCCGACTTTCAGGAACAAATTGAGAAAGAATGGATTGACTCCTTAAAAACAAGATATCCGGCTGTTGTAAACAAAAAAGTGCTTAAGAGAATACCGGCGATTAAATGAGAAAACGGCTTATCTATATTGTTTTTCTGGCTTTAGTACTTTCAGCATGCAGTTTGTTTGTTGAATCGGACGAACCTGTTGCCAAGGTTGGAAACAAGGTTTTAACAATGAAAGAACTTTCAGGTTTCATTCCCAATTACCTGGATGCGACCGACAGTTCATTGTGGGCCGACGATTACATCAAGAAATGGGTGCAGCGTGAACTCCTGCTTCAAAAGGCGGAGGACAATCTGAAAGCCGGCATGAAAGACGTGAGCAGGGAATTGGAGGAATATCGCAATTCGCTGATCGTATACAGGTACAAAAATGAGCTGATGAAGCAAAAAATGGACACTATCGTGAAGGACATTGATATTCAGAAGTACTTCAACGAACATCGCGAAAGTTTTATTCTGAATCGCAACATTGTCAAAGCCATTTACATCAAGGTGCCGTTAGAGGTTTCGAGTCCTGAAAATCTTAAGAATTTGTGTGCCAGCGATGCAAAGGATAAAGTCGCCAGGCTCAACGAATACTGCGTGAGCTATGCCAAAGCCTACGACCGCTTTAACGATCAGTGGGTTGCAGCCGATATGGTCCTGAAAAACACTCCGGTGGTAATCACCGATCAGGATAACTTCCTTCAAAGAAACCGGTTCAGCGAAAGCAGTGATATGAATTATTACTATATTGTCTGCATCCGTGATTACCGTCTTTCAGGTCAGGTTTCACCTATTGAATATGTTCAGAATGATATCCGCAACCTGATATTGAGCAAACAAAAAATAGAGTTCTTAAAGCAAATAGAAAAAGACATCTATAAGGAAGGACTCGATAAGAATAAAGTAAAAATATATAAAATAAAAAATAATCGTTTATGATCAGAAAACTAATTGGTTTATTTATCCTGACCGGATGTATTGTTTCAGGCAATCCGGCCCTGGCGCAGGATAAAGTCGTTGACCAGATTGTGGCCGTGGTAGGAAAGAATATCATTCTTAAGTCGGACATCGAAAGCATGTTTCAGCAGCAACAGGCACAGGGTATTACCACTGAAGGCGATATGAAATGTGAGATTCTTGAAAATTTACTCGTTGAGAAACTCCTTCTTGCTGAAGCTGAACTCGATACCACCATCACGGTTAGCGATAGTCAGTTAAACCAGAGTCTTGACCAACGTATCCAGTATTTCACTTCCCATCTTGGCACAGAAAAAGATGTGGAAGCCTACTTCAAAAAATCGATCGTCAATATAAAAGCGGATCTGCAGGAGGTCATCAAAAATCAGCAGATGACCCAACAAATGCAAAACAAGATCATTGATAAGGTGACTGTTACCCCTGCCGAAGTTCGTGCTCATTTCAAAAGCATACCCGATGCCGAAATTCCGCAGATTGATTCAAAGATAGAATATGCACAGATTACGGTCGTCCCTGAAGTCAGTATCGAAGAGGAAGACCGCATCAAGGCATTTCTGCGTGATCTCAAACGCCGTATCGAAAGCGGAGAAAGCGGTTTCGCTCCAATGGCAGTCATTTATTCGGAAGACGGAGCCGCCCGTAACGGTGGAGAACTCGACTACATGGGGCGTGGACAACTCGATCCTGCTTATGCTGCTGCTGCATTCAATCTGAAAGGGGATAAAATTTCCAATGTGGTGAAGAGCGATTTTGGATACCACATCATCCAGGTGATCGACCGCAAAGGTGAGAAAATCAAAACCCGTCACATCATCATGAAACCAAAAATTTCACCCAAAGCCATGGAAATAGCTTTTGGCCGGATTGACAGTATCGCCGATTTTATCCGCAAAGGCACATTCAAATTCGAGGATGCAGCCATAAAGTTCTCATTCGATAAAGAATCAAGAAACAACGGGGGTGTGGTGATTAATCCTGAAACCAGCGAAGCAAAATGGAAACTGAGTGAACTCGATCCCGATGTGAGTAAGGTAATTACCAAAATGAACATCAACGAAATCTCAAAACCATTCAAAACACTCGACGATAAACAACGACCTGTCTATAAAATTGTGAAGCTCATCAGTAAAACTCCTGCACACAAAGCCAATATGCGCGACGACTACGTTGAACTGAGTAATCAGTTTATGGCTACGAAAAAGGAGAAAACACTGGACAAATGGATTCGCGATAAACAATCGGGTACTTATGTGCACATCGACGACAGCTATGTGAATTGTAATTTTAAATACAAAGGCTGGTCGAAATAAAATAAGCAAAATAGAAAAGATGACCTATAAGAATGAAGTAGAAGCTGTCAATGGGCTGAGTCAAAAGTTCGGAGAGCTGCGTTCAGAAATAAAAAAACGTATTTACGGACAGGACGAAATCATCGACCAGGTATTGGTGACCATGTTCAGCCGGGGACATTGTCTGCTCATCGGCGTTCCGGGACTCGCCAAGACCCTGCTGGTAAATACGATTGCCGAAGTACTCGGTCTTCAGTATAAGCGTATCCAGTTTACGCCCGACCTGATGCCCTCTGACATCATCGGCACTGAAATCCTCGATAAAGACCGTGAATTTAAATTCATACGCGGCCCCATCTTTGCCAATATTATTTTAGCTGACGAAATCAACCGTACCCCTCCCAAAACCCAGGCTGCCCTGCTCGAAGCCATGCAGGAACGGACAGTGACGGCAGCTGGTCAGAAATACGAACTGGACAAACCATTTTTCGTTCTGGCCACTCAAAACCCAATCGAACAGGAAGGAACCTATCCCCTGCCCGAAGCTCAGCTCGACCGGTTTATGTTCTCCATCTGGCTCGATTATCCCAAATTTGCCGACGAGCTGATCATCGTTCAGAACACTACTTCCGACTTCAGCACTCACCTGAATGAAATCATCTCCAAAGAAGAAATCCGTTATTTCCAGGATTTGGTACTGAAAGTGCCGGTGAACGAAAACGTGCTTAAATATGCGGTAGGTTTGTCTGCCAAAACACGCCCCAACACCGAACTGGCTGCCCCCATCACCAATAAATACCTCAAATGGGGAGCAGGTCCGCGCGCCTCGCAATACCTCGTTCTGGGGGCCAAAACAATGGCTGCACTCCAGGGAAAATATTCACCCGATATTGATGACATCCGAAAAGTTGCCGTAAACATTCTGCGTCACCGGATTATTAAAAACTACAAGGCCGAAGCCGAAAACGTTTCGGTAGAAGACATCATTGCTGAATTGATGAAATAATGATAAAGTTAGGTTCATTCCTGAAATCTGTAAGCCGGCTGGCTTTCATCGTTCTTATTTGTTTGCTGGCATTTTCAGGAAATACTGAGGCTCAAAAAAAGACACGGGTAAACATCCTGCAGGCCGATGTTCTGGACTTCAACCAACACATTGTTGCCAATGCACAGCGTCTTTTGGGACATGTAAAAATTAGCGTCAACGGCGCCCTGATGTGGTGCGACAGCATGTATTCCTACAGCAACAATACCCTGGACGCTTTCGGAAATGTCCATATCGTAAGAGGTGACACACTAAACATGTATGCCGATTTCGTGAAATACAACGGCAACTCCAAACTGGCAAAAGCCCGCCGTAATGTAAGGCTGATCGATAAAAAAATAACCCTGACCACGGATTCACTGGATTACTCCATGGAAAACGATCTGGCCTCGTACAATTATTCAGGAACAGTAAAAGATTCAACCAATGTGCTGAATTCAGTCATCGGTCAGTATTTCGTCAATCAGAAAAAGGCTTATTTCAAAACCAAAGTGGATGTGGTGACCAAAGATTACCGCATCAAATCAGATACGCTCATCTATTACACTGCGACCAAAAAGGTGTTTATGGAAGGGCCTACCCATATTTTCAATGAAAAAGATACCCTTTATGCCGAATATGGATGGTACGACAGCATGGCAGGATATGCCCATCTGACCAGGAAACCAAGAGTATGGAATATAAAGCAAAATGTGAAGGCCGATTCAATCTATTACGACAAACACAATGGTGAAGGTCTGGCCATGGGACATGCGCGTATTCAGGACATCGAAAACAGTATCATCGTACTGGGAAACCGCGTCCAATATAATGATCTGACCAAAGTTGCCTCCGCAACCGATTCTGCGGTACTCATTCAGTACTCCAAAACCGATTCGCTCTATCTGCATGCCGATCTCCTGAAAACGATGCCCGATACCACCACGATCCGAAAAGTAATACCGGCAATCAAAATAACTCACAAAATGCTTGCCGAAACAACTCCCGTTGACACCATGGCGGCGATGGTATTGCCCATCGACACGATCGCTGCACCTGCAAAAAGAGTTCCTGTAGTGCCTGCACAAACGTTGATTGCACCTGCCGCACAGCTCGATACTTTGGTTAAAGGGACTCTGGTTACTGAAAAGACGGTTCCTAAAACTAAAAAAGACAATCGTCTGGTACTGGCCTATTATAAAGTCAGGTTTTTCCGAAAGGATTTCCAGGGAAAATGCGATTCACTGGCTTACTGGTCAAAAGATTCTACGATTCAACTTTATACCGCACCGGTAATTTGGTCGGGTAAGAATCAGATCACGGCCAACTACATCGAAATGATTAACCGGACAAAGGAACCCAACGAAATCCGAATGAAGGAAGATGCATTTATCATTGCCATGGAAGACGACAGCCTGCGATTTAACCAGATTAAGGGCAAGAACATGACCGGCTTTGTACGCAAAAACGAATTATACCGGATTAATGTTGAAGGAAGCGGGGAATCGAATTATTATGCACGCGACAAATCCGGCATCATAGGCCTGAACGCTGCCAAGAGCAGCAACATCACCATATACATGGACAAGGGCAAGGTCAAAAAGATTGTCTTCATAAAATCGCCTGAAGGCGAACTTAAGCCTCTGGCCAAACTGGAAGAGACCGACAAGCTCCTGCCCGGCTTTAACTGGCAGGAAGAAATACGCCCAAAAAATAAGGAAGATATATTCAGCCAACCTGTCAAATCGGCCGCACCGGCTATAAAATCCAAAGTTCAGTCTAAACCTGAAACGAAAGTGGAAGAATAAAGCCTGAGCATACAAGCCTTCCAATCATTTTTTAAAGATCATTTTATTTCCTTAGCAGTATTTTCAATGCCGCGAATGGGTTCCGTTTGAGTAACCAACGGGTGCCTCCCGAGAGGGTATTTAAGTATATATCTTGTATACAATAAGAGTAGCTTGTGTGTAGCTTGTGTGTTCGTGAACACACAAGCTACACACAAGCTACACACAAGGTACACACAAGGTATACACAAGGTGGCAGGTGAGGGGTAGCCGTTTAACAGGGAAAGGCATTGGCTGTTTAGAGGAAAGGTTATCTTGACCGTCGAAAGATAAAGGATTAAAATAAAACTGATTAATATAATGGAAAGTTCAGAAAAGTAGGGTACCTTTGGAGATAGTTTCGAGTTTGCAGTCATTATAAAAAAATCGCAACTCAATAGATTAGTGACAAAACTAAACATTGACAGAAATGAAGATAATTAGAATCGGACTGATTGTTTTTGCAATTATTGTGATTATTGCTCAATTGATACTTTTAACTTATACCAATTCGATTTGGCCAAAGAATGCGGGTTCTTATCTTGGTATAATAGCTATGATTGGTGTAATTATTAGTATGATAATATCCATCAGATATGATAAAAACAACAAGTAAGTTGTTTAAAACGTTATATGAAGCCTAACTATAATACTAAAAAGGAGATTTCAGGCTAAATAATTGTATATGATTAAAAAAAGGGTTACTTTGCTTATGATTTAGCTAGATCCCGAGACTGTGATGAACGATGAAAATGCTAACTATGAAAAAACAGATACTAACATTACTGGTCCTTTTCTTTTCAATAATCATAACCGATCAGGCAGGGAATAACAATTCGGCCCGTACATCAGCAAATGGGGCTTACCCTCCATCAAAAAAAGACACCCTCTACGCGAATGCATCTGCTCTATTTAAGCCTGAAGATCTTGGGATGAGTTCCAAAAGGCTTTCCCGCATCGATTCAATTGTGAAGGCGGGCATTAAGGCAAAGGTTTTCCCCGGCTGCCAGGTATTGGTTTTAAAGGAAGGCAAACCGGTCTATGATAAGTGTTTTGGAAATTACACCTACGAGACAAAGCAAGAAGTGAAACCTACCACGATGTATGATCTGGCTTCGCTGACCAAGACCACAGGGACCTTGCTGGCCATCATGAAGCTTTACGATGAGGGTAAACTCAAACTGACAGATAATGCCTCCCAATACCTAACCTTCCTTCAGGGCACAGATAAGAGCAACATAACGATTAAGGAATTGTTGTTTCATGAATCGGGATTGCCTGCAGGCCTCCCATTCTACAGCCTTGCCATTGAGCATAGGAATATACCATTAGCAAAAAAATCAGCACATAACTCGAAATCGACACATAAGACGAAAACAGCACCAAAGCCTAAACCGGTACCTGTGGCAAAACCTCAGATACGGAAGCCAAACAGTATAGCCAATACAACATTTAAATTCAAGGAAGACTGGGTGTCGAAGATTCCTTCGGATGACTATGCCTTGCAGGTAGCCGACAGTTTCTATGTCAACAAACGCTTTCATCAGGCTGCGATGGAGATGATCGCCAAGGCTCACTTGTATGGAAAGACTTATTGCTATAGTTGTATCAACTTTATTTTGTTGAAAGAAATTGCGGAAACGATTAGCGGTAAGACAATGGATGTGTTTCTGGACAGTGAGTTCTATACCCCTATGAAACTAAATAACCTGACTTATTTGCCTCTTCGCAAGCATAAAAAAGAAGATATTGCTCCGACCTTACAAAGGGATGGTTTGCGAAACGGAAGAGTGCAGGGATACGTAAATGATCCAGATGCCGCCTTTCTAGGAGGAGTTTCGGGTAATGCTGGTTTATTTGCCACGGCCACTGATGTTGGAAGTATTTATCAAATGTTACTCAATAATGGTGAACTGGATGGAAATCGTTACCTTAGCGCAGAAACGTGCAGGCTCTTTACAACGACCACTTCGAAAAGCGGTAGACGTGATTTGGGGTACGACAAACCGGTTCCTGCTAATCAGAAACACAATCCGTGCTGTAAATCTGCACCTCAGGTTGTTTATGGCCATACCGGCTATACAGGGACATGCTGCTGGGTTGATCCGGTAAACAAGTTCGTTTATGTCTTCCTGAGCAATCGTACCTATCCCAGTGATGGGATAAATAAGCTGGCCAAAACGGGAATTCGGACCAAGATACAAGAGTTGATTTATCAATCGATGGTAAAATAAAATGAGAAGAAAATATATAATTAGTGCGATATTACTGGGGTTAATAGGTTTAGGTTGTAACCACGCCAATCAACCAAAGAAGGGAAATGCAGTTGCAGCAATACAATCGGTTGCGGTGAAAGACAATGTTGCAATTAAAGATAATGTTGCTGTCAAGCAGACTGCAAACACCACTGCACAGATACTTGCAAAACCTGAAGTACCCGTTCTCTGCTATCACCGTATATCAGATGGCCCGAAAAGCGACTACAGGATAAGTCCTGCTACCTTCACCGCGCATATGAAGATACTGGCCGACAGTGGGTACCACTCCATTTCGCCCGCCCAATTGTATGACTACCTGGTTTACAACAAGGCCCTGCCTGCAAAACCTGTAGTCATAAGCTTTGATGATTCGAGAGAGGAACATGCGGGAATTGCTGCTCCTGTGATGGAGAAGTATGGATTCAGAGGCGTCTTCTTCATCATGACCATCACTTACAACAAGAAGAATTACATGACCACCGATCAGATCGTGAAGCTGGCCAAAGCCGGACATACCATCGGACTGCACAGTTGGGATCATACGATGGTGATTAAATACAAGGATGCTGCTGACTGGCAAAAAGAGGTAGCAGACCCTAAGAAAAAACTGGAAGGGATCGTAGGTATGCCTGTTGAATACTGGGCTTACCCCAATGGTGTTTACGACCACAAGGGTGCGGCGGAACTCAGCAAATACGTTAAGCTTTCATTCTCGTTGTTTTCGAAACGTGATGCGATTGAACCTTTACAATCGGTACGCCGGATAATAGTGCCTGAATGTACTCCTCAGGGGATGCTTAAATCCATGCACCGGGCCTTTCCAAAGAAAAACGCATAAGCACATAAGAATCAGGTAATCAATAACAAGAACTACAGATATTTTTAACTTTCGGATTTCAATCATGAACTATAGACACATTATTCTTTTAGCGTTTACGCTTATTTTGATTTTTAGCGGTTGTAATGCAAAAACAGAGAAGAAAACTGAGAAAGATACTACGGTTGCAAAAGTCGTGGTTCCAATACCTGAAAAGAAAGTAGAAGTATTAGATACTCTTGCCTATCGGAATAAACTGGTATCCCTTGCAAATGGAGATACTACTGGAATATGGCCTAACCACCTTCGTTCCTATCCTCTGGTAGGAGCAATTCTACCTTTCAAAAGGATTGTAGCCTATTATGGTAATCTGTATTCAAAGAAAATGGGAGTCCTGGGTGAATATCCGCCAAAGGAAATGTGGAAAAGGTTAAAAGTCGAAGTCGATAAATGGGAAAAGATTGACCCTAAGACTCCGGTACAACCTGCCATACATTACATAGCTGCTGTTGCACAGGGCATTCCGATGAAAGATGGAAAATACTGTAAACGTATGCCTGATGCTCAACTCGATTCAATAATAGCGATCGCAAAAATGGGTAATGCCATTGTGTTTTTGGATGTGCAGGTAGCGCTAAGTAACGTAAGAACTGAAGTCCCAATGTTGGAAAAGTACCTAAAAATGCCGCAGGTACATTTAGGGATTGATCCTGAGTTTTCAATGAAGGGAGGAAATGTTCCCGGTAAGAAGATAGGGACCATGGATGAGAGTGACATTAATTGGTGTTCGGAATACCTGACCAAATTGGTTAAGGAGAATCACCTTAGTCCTAAAATCCTTATCGTACATCGCTTTACGCAAGGAATGGTTAAAAACTACCGTAAAATAGCCTTACACCCTGAAGTGCAGGTAGTTATGAACATGGACGGATGGGGGGAGCCCACACTGAAATACAGCACCTATAAGCTATACATTTATAAGGAACCAGTTCAATTTACAGGCTTTAAACTGTTTTACAAGAACGACCTGAAAAAGGCGCCTCATCGTATGTTAACCCCAACAGATCTGATGAGACTGAAACCACAACCCATCTATATTCAGTATCAGTAAATGAAATTCGCTGAGATCATAAAACGAAATTTATGGCCTGGTATTGAGCAGGTATTTCTTCAACTTTACCCTAAGGAAAAGAAAAATATTTCGGGGTACGAGATGGTCTTTAACGATTTAAAGTTGTTAAGTCCAACCAACAGCGATATTACACTGGTGGTCGATTGGGCAAAGGATGATTTCGATCAGGAGGATTATGTGGATGTATCTGGTTATGAGAATCATGATCAAGATTATCAGGATGACGAAAACCATTCGTTGGCACTTGAATTTACAAGTTGGGATCAATGGCTCGGAATGGATATAGACGAAAAATCAATCAAGGATTTTTCTGAATCTGAACTTATTTCCCATTGCCTGTTCGAGATGACTTTTTATGGTTTCAATCAGGAAGAAATTCAGAAAGAAGCAGACGAGCTTGAAAAGATAGCCAATGAAATAGATCACATGACTGAAGAGGAAAAGAAAACCAAACTGAAATCCTGGGAGGATGTAAAAAAGGAATTGGGTCTGAATGATGAACCCGATGAATAAACAACACAAACATCAGATGTAAAGATCATAAAGAAGAAACGCAAGGCTTTTGGCCCTGCGCTTCGAAATATGATCAAGAATCAATATTCGTCTTCGTTGAAAAAGAAATCATCTTTGCTCGGGTAATCAGGCCAGATGTCTTCTATACTTTCATAGATTTCTCCCTCGTCTTCAATCTCCTGTAAATTTTCAATTACTTCAAGTGGGGCACCACTGCGAATAGCAAAGTCAATCAATTCATCTTTGCTTGCCGGCCATGGGGCATCCTCTAATTTAGAGGCTAATTCAAGTGTCCAGTACATATTGTTTATAAATTAGGAGGTTAATAACTTGGTTTTTTAACTTTTGCGAATATAATAAAAAAACGGATTGTTCAAACAAATATATTTATTATTCCAAACTCTCCTGAGACCATAGTATTTCAGGCGCTTTCTGGTCCATCGACACCTTTCGGGAAAGCACGAAAAGATAATCAGAGAGTCGGTTAATGTACTTAATCAATATAGCATCCACTTCGTTTTTCTCAGACAGTTCCACAATGCGTCGTTCGGCCCTTCGGCAAACGGTACGGGCTACATGACAAAATGAAGAAGCCTGACAACCGCCCGGCAAGATGAAGTTATTCAGCCTCGGTAAAACAGTAAACAGTTGGTCCATTTCATTCTCGAGCATCTGCACATCTGCTTCTTTGCATGGCATCTGCTTCTTGATCAGTACCGTTGATTCATCACTGGCCAGGTTTGCACCGATAACAAACAGTTTATTTTGAATTATCCCGAGCACATTATCAGCATGTTCATCGGTTTGCAGAGAACGTACCAATCCTATGTATGAGTTCAGCTCATCAATTGTTCCGTAAGCTTCCAGCCTGAGGTCATACTTCTTCACCCTTGAACCACCTATTAAACCTGTAGTTCCGTTGTCACCTGTGCGTGTATAGATTTGCATTGAATGTTTGTATTAATATACCGGATCAGGATTGACATAGTCAGCTTCAATTTCGCCGTCCTTGAGCCGGATAATCCTGTGAGCATGCTTTGCAATTGATTCCTCATGAGTCACAACAATCAGGGTGTTTCCCTTACGGTGAATCTCAGCAAACAATTGCATAATTTCCTCAGATATCTTAGAGTCCAGGTTACCGGTTGGCTCATCGGCAAGCAGAATACATGGATTATTCACCAAGGCACGCGCAACGGCTACACGCTGACGCTGTCCTCCGGAGAGTTCGTTGGGTCTATGCTCAATACGGTCAGCCAAACCCACTTCGGTAAGGATCTTCTCAGCCATCACAATCCGTTGCTGTTTCTTTACTCCTGCATACACCAAAGGCAACATTACGTTCTCAAGGGCCGTATTTCGCGGAAGCAAATTAAAGGTTTGAAATACGAAGCCAATTTCCTTATTCCTAATTTCAGCCAGTTCATCATCCGATAAATGACTTACATCCTGATTATTCAATTCATAGAAACCACTTGTTGGAGTGTCGAGACAGCCGATTACATTCATCATGGTAGACTTTCCTGAGCCTGATGCACCCATAATGGCCACATATTCACCTTTATTGATTGTAAGTGAAACAGAACGTAAGGCCCTTACTATCTGAGTTCCTACTTTGTAGTTCTTAACTATTTTTTCGAGTTTGATAACAGCTTCCATCTTACGGCAGATTTGTTTAAAACGAATTAGTTGATAACAGGTTTAGTTTATTACAATTTATTGGATCCAATTTCCAGAAACAGGAAATAATCTGACTTTTGTAAAACCCCAAAAGTACCTATTTGTTGTCATACGTGGAAAAATCAATCCATAAAAAGCGTTTAAAATAATCCAAAGACCACAAGAAACATAAAATCTTTATATTTGCCCTATGTCAGAGTATCTGGATCAGGATATTAAATTTCTGCCCGGGGTTGGACCTCAGAGGGCTGAACTTCTTAAAAAGGAACTGAAGATTTTCACCTTTAATGATCTCCTGTACTATTTCCCCTACAAATATATCGATCGCACGAAATTCCACAAGATCTCTGAAGTCACCGATAACATGTCCTATATCCAGCTTAAAGGTCGCATTGTGCGGTTCGAAACCACAGGTGAAGGGGTACGCCAACGACTGATTGCACATTTCCGTGACGATTCGGGAGTAATGGAACTGCTTTGGTTCCAGGGGATCAAGTGGGTGAAAGAAAACTTAAAGATCAATGTTGAATACATCCTCTTCGGTAAACCATCTGTTTTTGGCGGAAAAATGAATATGGTTCATCCTGAACTGGAACCTGCAGACAATAAGCCTATCACCTCAGGCGTTTTCCAAGCCTTCTACAATACGACCGACAACATGAAAAAGAAGTTTATGACAAGCAAGGCCTTGAATAAATTTCAATCCAATCTGTCTGCACTCATTGAAGGTAAAATCGTTGAAACATTATCCTCCGGACTGATTTCACAACTTAAATTAATGTCATTGCCTGTTGCTCTCAGACAGGTTCATTTTCCCGAAAACCCAACCCTATTGAAGACAGCTATATTCAGACTTAAATTTGAGGAATTGTTTTTCATCCAGCTAAAGATATTAAGCCTGAAGCACAAGCGTGAAGGCTCATTCAAAGGGTTTGTATTTTCGCAGGTGGGCTATAACCTCAACACATTTTTCAGTAGTTACCTTCCATTCGAATTGACCAATGCCCAGAAAAAAGTGATTAAGGAAATACGCAAAGACATGGGTTCGGGCAAGCAAATGAACCGCCTGCTTCAGGGTGATGTGGGCAGCGGGAAGACACTTGTTGCACTGATGACTGCACTGATCGCCTTCGACAATGGCTTCCAGGTCAGCCTTATGGCTCCTACAGAAATCCTGGCCATTCAGCATTACAATTCAATCAAAAAAATGACCGATGGACTGGGAATCAATATTGCCCTGCTGACAGGTTCAAGCCGGGTCGCCAAACGCAGGATCATTCACGAACAACTGGAAGACGGGAGCCTTCAACTGCTGATTGGAACACACGCCCTGATTGAAGATAAGGTCAGCTTTCTGAAACTCGGATTGGTGATTATTGATGAGCAGCATCGTTTTGGCGTTGCCCAGCGGGCTCGGCTATGGAAAAAGAACGAATTTACGCCACCTCATGTATTGGTTATGACAGCAACACCGATTCCAAGAACACTGGCCATGACCGTATACGGTGATCTGGATGTTTCAGTCATCGATGAATTGCCGCCTGGGAGGAAACCCATACAAACCCTTCACTACTATGAAAACCGAAGAAAACAGGTCTATGATTTTATACGTGATCAGGTTGAAGCAGGGCGCCAGGTATACGTGGTTTACCCCCTTATCAAGGAATCGGAAAAACTGGATCTGAAGAATGTAGAGAATGGCTACGAATTGCTGAAGCAGGTATTTGCCCGTTATTCAATCAGTATGGTACACGGCAAAATGAAACCTGCCGACAAAGAGAATGAGATGAATCGGTTTAAGGAAGGTAAAACACAGATCATGGTGGCAACAACGGTTATTGAAGTCGGAGTTGATGTTCCGAATGCTTCGGTAATGATCATCGAGAGTGCAGAACGGTTTGGCTTGTCCCAATTACACCAGTTACGGGGTCGTGTAGGCCGTGGAGCCGAACAATCATACTGTTTACTGATGTCATCCTACAAAATCAGCAATGAAAGCCGCAAACGCCTCGAAACGATGGTACGCACCAATGACGGATTCGAGATTGCTGAGGTCGATATGCAGCTACGCGGTATAGGTGACCTGGAAGGAACACAGCAGAGCGGTATCGGTTTTTCACTAAAGATTGCCAATCTAGGACGTGACGGAGAAATACTGCAACATGCGCGTAACCAGGCATCTGATGTCCTGAACAGTGATCCAAAACTAGAGAAGCAGGAGAACCAGGTGCTTGTATATAACCTGTTAAAGATGAAGAATACAGAGTTTAACTGGAGTTCTATTAGCTAGAAAAGAGAAAGTAGGAAAAGGGAAAGTAGAGAACATTAGAAATGAAAAGGAGACTACCTAAAACCTGATTTATTTCAGGAAGTAGGGCAAAATATTGATCTATATTTCGAACCTAAAATAATACATAACCATGAAGAGAATATTTGTAATCGCAGGTGTACTTGTCCTGTTTGGATTTGGCAGTCAGGCTCAGAATGTAAGTAAAGGCAAAATTGTTATTGAAGAGAAAGGAAAAGGCTTTTACATTGAATCAATCATGAAAGATGTGACTGCAGTTGAAGAAAAGCAGACTGAAAAAGCTCCTTATGTAAGGTTTGTAATGGATCAGACGGGAATGGATCTTCCCAACGATCCTTCACTATACAAAACCGTTTGGTGTAATCCTTCCCTTTCGCAGGGAAATGCAGGTACCTGCTGGAGTTTTTCAACCACCTCTTTTTACGAATCTGAAGTACTTCGTCAGCATAATAAAAAGGTAAAGATTTCAGAGATCTATTCCGCGTATTGCGAATACATTGAAAAGGCAAAGCGGTTTATTGATAAAAGGGGAAACTCAGTATTCTCGGAAGGTTCTGAAGGCAACGCCGTTGCACGTATCATGAAAATGTACGGTGTTGTCCCTGAAGAGGCCTATACAGGATTGATTGATGGTCGCAAATACCACAGTCATGCCAAAATGGTGGAAGAAATGACTGCATTTCTGAATTCCATGAAAACATCGAATGCATGGAATGTGGACTATGCCATCGGAACTATCAAGTCGATTATGAATCATTACCTGGGAGTACCACCTACCGAGTTTGTGGTTGAAGGCAAAACGTATACACCGCAAACCTACCTGAAAGATTACCTTCAGATCAATCCTGATGATTATGTAGAAATCCTGTCCTACAAACAAGAACCTTTCTGGCAGCAAGTGGAATATAAGGTTCCCGACAACTGGTGGCACAGCAAAGAATACTACAATGTACCGCTCACCGATTATATGGACGCATTGAAAAAGGCCGTTAAAGCAGGATATACGCTGAGTATTGGCGGCGATGTCTCAGAGCCTGGATTCAGTCGTGAAACCAATTGTGCACTGATTCCTGATTTCGATATTCCTTCAGCTTATATCAACGATGACGCCCGTCAGTTCAGGTTCTCCAACGAAACCACTACCGATGATCATGGTATGCAGTTGATCGGCTACCTTGAAAACTACAAAGGCCTTGGCAAAGACTGGTACCTGATCAAAGACTCAAGCTCAGGCTCAAGGAATATAGATCCAAACAGCAAAAACTTTGGTTACTATTTCTTCCACGAAGATTACATCAAACTAAAGATGATGGGATTTACGGTGCATAAAGATGCCGTCAAAGATCTCCTGAAGAAATTCAAATAAAACATCAGGCCCCGCACTTGCGGGGCTTTTTTATGCTTATCCATTTAGGTTATTGATTTGCCTGACTATGAGAAATAAGAAATTTCAAAATATACTGGAAAGACTTGCTAACTATGTTAAATCATCTTTGCCCCAGGGGATGAAAACAGTCCTATGGTTGTTGAAACTAACCATTCCCGTCTCGTTTGCAGTATTTTTGCTCGATTTCCTGGGTATTCTGAACATCATTGCAGGCTGGGTTACTCCCCTGTTTAAACTGATCGGCTTGTCGGGTCAGGCATCAGTGGTACTGATCACCAGCTTTTTCACCAACATCTATTCTGCGATTGCGGTAATGACTACCTTGGCGATTGGTTACCGGGAAGGGACTATTCTGGCTGTAATGTGTCTGATTTCACACGCATTGATCGTTGAAACAGCCATCCAGAAAAAGACAGGCTCCAATCCCTGGAGAATGATAGTAACACGTTTATCGGGCAGTTTCATCGCTGCAATACTATTAAACGTTATACTTCCGGTTCAACCTATAATTGCCCCAGTAAACCTGATTCATGAAACGAAAGAGTTTGTACCGGAATTTCATATTTGGTTCGCCAATATATCAGTAACAATCCTGAAAATTGTCATTCTGGTAAATCTCTTACTGATCCTGCAGAAAATACTCAATGAATTTGGCCTCATCAAATGGTTACTGATGCCATTTACTCCCCTGCTACGCATCATGGGTTTGCCTGCCAGTACTGGTTTTCTCTGGATGGTCGCCTATACACTGGGACTATCCTATGGTGGTGCAATCATGATCAGTCAGTCAGAGGAAGTAAAACTGAACCCTGAAGATGCCGATTTATTAAATCACCATATCGCTCTCTCACACTCTCAACTTGAAGATACGCTTTTATTTGTTGCCGTTGGATATCCTATTGTCATCCTGGTTCTGCCCCGTATTCTGCTTGCGATCGTGTATGTCTGGATCAGAAGATTTGAGTTATGGGTGAAGAAAGTGAGTTGAAATTAAATTATGACCATTTCTTTTATGTCAAAATATACAGGAAGGTAAGTTGATTGTTTCATATCCACTTCTACAAGGAATATAACAGCAACCGAAAAGGGGTATTGTATGTCGACAAACACAATCTAAAGAAATTTGTGTTTTCCTATTGACAACAATAGAGATATTGGGACGAGAAATTTAATGATCAGGATTAATCCATCGGAAAAGTAGATTTTCAATGACTTGGTTGATTTAAGCAAATAGATTATATTTGGAACGATGCAATATCATTACCTTTGATAGACCAATATTAGAAAGGAGGCTATACAAATATGACCACAATAGAACTTAACAGCCGCAAATACTCACTAATTACTGAAATTATGCGTATCGATAGCGAAGATGTTATCGAGAAGATAGAACAACTTATTAACAGTGAAACCCATTACAAAAGAAGCCCAATATCTTTTACCCTTGAAGAACTAAAAATAGAAATCGCTGAAGCTGAAAAAGAGTCCGTTCTATTCAATCAGGAGGAAGTAAAAACCATGACGTGGAAAAAGTAGGAGTACAATGGAAACCTAAGGCCATTTCACATCTAAAAAAACAAGCCGAATGGTATGCCGAAAATATGGGAATATCTGCTGCTGATAAATTTTGGAATGGAATGATCGCTGCCGGAGATCTTTTAAGCGCCAATCCATATCTTGGGAAAATAGAACACATGCTCAATGATTCTGCTATAACCTATCGGTCCTTGGTGCAACACAAAGATTATAAGATAATCTATTCAATTACAGATGATAATAATATCCAAATTGTTTCGATATGGCATTGTGGCACAGACATAACATCTGAATTCCATAAAACTTAAACCGCACCGAAATTCTCTATTCAGAGAACCAGAAACTTCAGGAATTCCTGTTCGTTAAAAGAGTTTAACTCCTCAAAACTTAAATTAGCATTCCATAAAAAATCCCCTCCGGAATTACTTCCAAAGGGGATCATACACAAACTATTCCTAAACCAACTATTTTATCTCTAACACTTTTCCTTTAACATTTATTCTTCCTGTAAGAGTCTGAGTCGTTTCCGCATTGGTGGTGCCCGTAAATCCGGGTTGCTCGCCACCTATTGAAACTGTGAAATATCCAGGTTCTACTACCAGCTTATTCTTATCGTTTATCATCGACAATTTACGAGGGTCAAGGTTAAATTGTACGACCTGTGATTCGCCTTTCTTCAGTGAAATACGTTTAAAACCTTCCAGCTGACGGATTGGACGAGGGGTTGATGCTTTTTCATCTGTAAGGTACAACTGCACCACTTCGTCACCATCCCGATCGCCGGCATTGGTCACTTTAACCGAAACATTAATGCTTTCACCCATTTTAGCTTCTTTCTGAAGATTCAAATCAGAATAGGTAAAGTGAGTATAACTCAATCCAAATCCGAACGGATAGAGAGGGGTCTGACGGAAATAACGATAAGTGCGCCCTTCCATATCATAATTCTCAAAAGCGGGTAACTGTTCAACCGATTTGTAGTAAGTAACCGGCAGACGTCCTGCTGGATTGTAATCCCCGAACAACACGTCCGCTACGGCATTTCCGCCTTGCTGTCCGGGATATCCTGCCGTCAAAATGGCATTCATATTTTCAGCAGCATAATTAATCGAAAGCGCACTACCGTTAATCAGGACAAGAACCACGGGTTTCCCGGTAGCCTTGATGGCTTCCATCAAATTACTCTGAGTCTTTGGAAGGTTCAGGTGAGTGCGGTCCCCACCTTTGAATCCATCTACCTGGATAGACATTTCTTCGCCCTCCAGCCTTTGATTCAGACCCAATACCAATAAGACTACATCCGACTTCTTAGCTGCTTCAACAGCCTGTGCAAGCATATTGGGTTGTGGAGTTGCCCATAGTAAACGGGCATCAGCATCACCATGATAGTTGCGGTAATCGAAAACGAGTTTGTACTTCTTACCTGTTTCCAGTTTCAGCTTTTTTGAATCATGGAATGCGCTGTGTTCATTATTTCCCGAGAGGATTTCCTTGTCTTCATAGAAAATCTTAAACGATGGCATACTCCATACACCCAGCTCATATTCTCCGGTTTGCGGCACTTTAAGGTAAGTCGTCCAGCGAATTCCGAAATTATCTACAGGCATCCGTGGATCGGGTGAGCCGGCTTCCCAGTAAAAATTGATGTTATCATCAACGCGGGTAAACAAGGGTTTACCTTCCAACTTATTGTTGGCAAAATACTCCCCAAATGCGCCTTGTTTGCCATCTTCTGTTTCCAGGTAAATAGATGGAATAGGTACCAGTTTTGAGATCCCGTTGGCAAGTTCACTTCCCTGCGCATAAACGACATCGGTCTGAGGCTCCACCTTGTTTTTGATTCCCTGCAATACGGTTACCGGGTGCGAAGGAATACCGTTGTAATTTCCCCAAAGCGATTCTACTTCATCCGCATTTGGACCGATTACTGCAATCCGGGACAGGGTCTTTTTCAAGGGTAATGTATTTTGGGCATTCTTCAGCAATACTATACTTTTTTGCGCTGCAACCCTGGCCAGATAATCATGCGCCGGATTGTCATTTACCGAAAACGGAATCTGTGCATAGGCAACTTTCTCGTCAGGATCGAACATACCCAGTTTAAAACGGGCAGTCATCAACCGGCCAATCGAAACATCAATATCCTTTTCAGTAAGCAGTCCGCGTTTTATGGCTTCAGGTAACGTTTTATAAGAATCGCCACATTCCAGATCGGTTCCTTGTTTTACGGCCATAGCTGAAGCTTCTGCTGCGTCCTTTGCAATTTTATGGGTCTGCCAGATATCGGCAATAGCCCCACAATCGCTCACTTCGTAACCTTTGAATCCCCACTCGTTGCGGAGTATTCCTGAAAGCTCCGTACTGGCACAGCAAGCCTGTTCGTGCAAGCGGTTATAGGCGCCCATGACCGAATAAACCCCGCCGTCGACCACCAATGTGCGGAAGGCAGGCAAATATGTTTCACGTAAATCACGTTCGCTGACCTTTGCATCAAACACATGGCGTGAGGGTTCAGGACCCGAATGAACGGCAAAATGCTTGGCTGTCGCAACGACCTTCAGATAATTCGGATCGTCACCCTGAAGGCCCTTAACAAATTGAAGACCCATTTGTCCGGTGAGGTAGGGATCTTCGCCATAAGTTTCATGGCCGCGTCCCCACCTTGGATCGCGGAATATGTTGATGTTGGGCGACCAAAACGTCAGGCCCTGATAGATTTGACGCTGTCCTTTGCGCACAAATTCATTATGCTTTGCACGAGCTTCATCAGAAATGACTGTAGCTACCTGATGAACCAATTCGGCATCCCATGAAGCGGCAATCGTAATTGACTGCGGAAATACGGTGGCGTAACCGGCCCGTGCAACGCCGTGCAAACATTCGTTCCACCAGTTGTATTCCGGGATACCCAGCCGCTGGATGGCTGGCGCCTGGTAACGCATCTGGTCGATTTTTTCCTGAAGCGTCATTTCTGACAGAAGATTTTCGACCCGCTCCTGGGTGGAAAGACTGGTGTTTTGAAACTGGAATTTGGTTTGCGAAGTACCCAGGAAAGGGCTTGCAAGCAATAAAAGAAGATACAAATAGTGTTTCATAAATAGTGATTTTAGTTATACTGGTCTGGTCTGGTCTGCAAAGCTACAAAATGTATAGAAAACTACCAATGAAAAATCAATCAAGATAAACCTCTGTCTTTTCACCCCTAAAATACTCAAACATCAGGTGAATCTGGGATTCCAGGATGCGTGGTTTCGACAATTCGGGCAAATCATACTCCTGGAACCATCCAACAGAGGTGGTTTCTTCGCCAATGGCAATATGATTGCCAATAGGAATGCAGTGGATAAAGAGTTTATACACATATTCGAATTCAGGCGGCATTAGTTGTGCAGTTTTGTCCATCACTGCAATTAAGTGACTGGCCTTCACAGTCAATCCGGCTTCTTCGAAGCATTCTTTTTCGGCAATCTGTCGGGGAGTGTAACCAATATCAGCCCAACCTCCCGGCAAGGACCAGCATCCGTCAGCTTTCTCCTGAACCAGCAGGATCTTGCCTTCCGTATTAAAAACAACAGCCCTGACATCCACCTTGGGGGTTTTATAACCATTCTTCTCCTGAATGACTGGTATAATTCTCCCCACAGGAACATCGGTTATCTGCGATAGCATTTCCAGGCAAATCTCCTGAATCTCCCCGTAACGTTCCTTGTCGTAATTGGTGTTGCTATACTCCAGCCCGATTTCAGACAAAGCCTGTATGCGCTTAAGCCGCTCAAATAATATACGTTCCATGGTTTAAATCATCCTGTAATCTTAGCCGGTAGCCCTTTTACCAGTACTGGTTTTTCGTTTTGCTTTTTAGGCATAAACATGTCTTTATAGGTCAGGCCTAGTTTCTCCTTCATTTCAAGAGAATAATCAAGAGTTCCGAGATCGCGTCCCGAATTATTGGTTCCAAAGCTAAATTTAACACCGGCTTCTTTAGCTTTACGAAGGATCTTTTCAGATGGGATTTTGAACCTTGAATTGATTTCCAGTGCCACATGATTATCGGCCAGAACCTTTACAAAACGGGCAATACGGGCATCAGTCCATAGTTCATCATATTTGGCAGCAATCACGGCAGGCAGGTAAGTTGCGTTCACATGGATGTCAATAGGTTCTTTCGAAACTACACTTTCGATTTTGCTGATCAGTTCATCCATAAATTGCTGTTCATCATCGACAAAAGCCTCTGCCGGAATCCACAGGCGCATACGGCGACCCTTATGATCGGTCCAGGTCATTCCATCGGTAAACACATAATCGAATTTAGAGACCGCTTCGGGCGAGAATAAGGTAACCCACTCACGACCTTCTGCCTGCATGCCCCGAAAGATCGGTTTGGCTTTAACGGTATCCATGTATGCGTATAGCGATTTATCGTTGGTCACCGGAAATTTAAGTCCGCAATTGGGGGCGATGCCATAGTTAATGCCCAACTTCATCGAATTCTCGCATGCCTGGTCAATGGTTAATCCGCCTTTCAAATGCACATGGAAATCAATCAGTGGAAAATTCTCCAACTCCATTTTGGTTACTTTATCGTCCCATTCCTTCGAAACCAATAAGTCAAACTTTTTGGCCTTTTCCAGAGGTTTTACAAGGATGCTCTTAAAGTAAACCTTACTTCCTTCATCATGACATTGAAGTGCAATCCTTCCAATACTGAAGACTTTCAGCATATCGTTTTTAGGTCGGTACGGATTATCGGGCTGGATATAATCAACCACTTTGGTGCCATTTACAAACACTTCGCACCGGTTCTCGACGACTTTAAACGACAATTCAAACCATTCGTTATCCTTAACCGTTGGATAATAAACATTACGGATCCCATAGATACTTCCTGTCTTTTTCAGTTCCTGGAAATCACCAGGACGTTCATACGAATTGTTGATCTGTATTTCATACCCCCTTAATAGCGGTCCGTAGGGTTGTTCCTGGGTATGAAAGATTATTCCTGAGTTACTGCCCGGCTCTGTTTTAACCATCGCCTTTAGTTCGAAATTACGGAAAACGCCCTTATTAAAATCGCCTGAATAAAACAGGTGGCTGATCGGGCCATTGGCTACCAATAGTCCATCTTCGACTTTAAACGATCCGGGATGTTCATTAGCCGTCCATCCGGTCAGATCTTTTCCGTTGAAGAGTTCTGTCCATTCAGGTTCTTTGTTCTTGCATGAACTCAGAATTAAAACACTTAAGATAATGATCAGAATAAAATTGCAGTTTTTCATAGGATTTGGTTAGCTTGTCAGAATTAAAACAAAGATAAAAATCTTAACTTAATACATGATTCTGATTGGCCAAAGATTTGATAAATTAATGCTGATCAATCTTTCAGAAATCCACCAATCCAAATAATTGCAATGCAATGGTTATCGTTTAATACATTTCGTTACATTTGGTGCAGTTATATTGCTGAATATAGGTACCAGAGAAAATTCCTGCTATTTTTTCCCTCAGCAGTTAATAAAAAGAATCATACTATGAAACTGATAGGAGTTTGTTTGATTATTCTGGTAGTCGCAGGAACCCGTTAATTACGGGCACAGGCTATTGTAACAAAAACCATGACAGCCCGCCAGGTGATCAGTGAAATGCAAACCCACCTGACCTGTCCATGGAGTTCGGAAACTGTAGATACGTTTAAAACTGGTAATCCGGATGATGTGGTAACCGGAATTGCGGTGAGTATGTTTGCCGATATGGAAACCCTTCGAAAGGCAGTTGCCAGTAATTGCAATCTGATCATTGTCCATGAACCTACTTTTTATAATCATACCGATAAGACAGATTTTCTGGCAGACAACCCGGTATATGAGAAAAAGAATGAATATATCACCCAACACAAGCTTATTATATTTAGGTTTCACGATCACTGGCACCGGACTGTTCCTGATGGCATCTACATGGGAATCATCGATAAATTAGGTTGGAAGGCCAACCAGACTGACAAATCCATGCTGTTTTTCAAATTTGATGAACAAACCGTTGGCTCATTTGCACAAAAGCTTCAGGAAAAGCTAAAAGGAAGCCTGTTGCGCATTGTTGGCGATCCATTGATGCGGTTCACCAATGTGGCATTGGCAGTTGGCGCTCCGGGATCACAAACCCATATCAGCCTGCTTACAGACGGTTTTACTGAATTACTCATTGCCGGTGAAGCATCAGAATGGGAAACCTACGAATATGTCCTGGATGCCTCTATGCTGGGAATGAAGAAGGCTGCCATTTTCACCGGACACATTGCTTCAGAAGAAGCCGGAATGGAATATTGCGCCAAATGGATGAAGACTTTTATTCAGGATATTCCAATTACCTATCTGGAAAACGGGTCGTCATTCTGGTCAGTTCAGAAACCTATTCAGCCATGATAAAGGCTATCATCTTTGATATGGATGGTGTATTGGTTGACAGCGAACCGTTTCACATTGAAATTGAAAACCGTCAATTCACACTGAACCGCATTTCCATTTCAGAGGAAGAACACCAATCCTATATGGGTTCAACTTCTGTGGTGATGTGGAACAAAATTGCGGAACACCATAAACTGCCTATGCCTGTTGAAGAACTGATTGAGCAGAACAGGCTTGAAAGTATACGGTATTTCTCCGAGCTTGATGAAATCCCTGTCATGCCCGGGCTAGTCGATCTCTTGGAAAAACTCCAGACAAAAAACTAATCCCTGGCTGTAGCTTCATCTTCTTATCCTGAAATCATTGACCTGATTCTTGAAAGGACAAATCTAAAAAAGTACTTTCAAGTGATAGTCAGCGGACAGGAAGCCGGGAAAAGCAAACCTGAACCGGATATCTTTATTCTCACTGCTCAGAAACTGGGAGTCAATCCAGAATGCTGTCTCGTTGTTGAAGATTCCGCAAATGGCATCAAAGCTGCAAACGCGGCCGGGATGATTTGTATGGCCTACCAAGGTCCCGGAGCAGATCCTAAAGAGCAAAAAGAAGCCGATGCCATTATGCAACTTTGGATGATGCTGTAGATAAATGGGATTTACAGCTAAGCTCCAGACCCAAATTGCATGACTTTTTAAGTCCCCTATGATACATTAATACAGTTTTATTTTTTTATATCTTTGATAAGGAAAATGAGAGGTTATGAGAAAGAATCTTATCCAATATAAAATAGGCCAATCTATTCGCGATAAAGATCCAAAAGCAGAAGCGTTTTTATTTGGTTCGCGTGCTCGTGGGGACAATCGAAAAGATTCAGATTGGGATATTCTTATTTTAATTGACAGTGATAGAGTTACTAATGAAATAGAGGATAATTTCAGAAATGATCTATATTCGATAGAATTGGAATCCGGGCAAATTATTTCAACCTTCATTTATTCAAAAACTTTCTGGAAAGATAGTTTAAAGCATTCGCCTTTATACAAAAATGTTTCCAAAGAGGGCATCAGATTATGAGTATCAATAGTCGTTATGATTATATAAATTACAGGTTTCAACGAGCAACTGAATCATTCGAAGAGGCATTAATCTTAGCTGAGAACAAACGATGGAATGCTGTTGTTAATAGATTATATTATTCTTGTTTTTATGCTGTAATAGCTTTGCTGCTCAGAAATAATATCGAAACACAAACTCATGATGGCGCCAGGATTCAATTTAGTCTTCATTTCATTAAGACTGGTAAAATTGAGCCTGAATATGGGAAACTATTCTCTAAACTATTCGACTTCATACAGAAAGGAGATTATGGCGACTTATATGATTACGATGAAGATCTGGTAGCTCCTTTAATCGACAAGGTCAAAGATTTTTTGGATGAGTTAAAAACACACATCCAATAATAACTAATTCGAGATAACAATCGATTGTTCTTTTTCTTTACATATCCAGCCATTCCTTGAATGCTGCAACCTTATCCCGACTAACGATGATACTTTCCTCATCAGGCTTTTTCAGTTTGATTTTCAGCCGGCTGTTCGAATAAAACACAATGTCGGCTATAGCCTGATTGTTCAGGATATATTTCCGGTTTATACGGAAAAACCGTCGTTCCTCAACCATTTCAGAGATGCGGTTGAGTGAATAATCCACCATGTAGGTTTTGAAATCTGCCGTACACAGGAAAGTAGCCTTCTCGAGGCTATAAAAGAATAGGATATCTTCTACCGGAATGGATTTGAGGTGCTCGCCCACTTTAATCACAAACCGTGTTTTATGCTGCTTCTGAAGCATGTCCTTTACCTTGTTCAATAACTCTATCGTAACCTCCGGAACAGTCTCTTGTTTTGACCCGAACTTGTGAAACGCAGCTTCAAGTTCGTTGTAAGCAATCGGTTTCAACAGGTAATCGACACTGTTTACCTTGAACGCTTTTATGGCATATTCTTCATACGCAGTGGTGAAAATCACCGGACACGGCACTTTCACCTGTTCAAAAATAGCGAAACTCAAACCATCTGCCAGCTGAATGTCCATAAAGACCAGGTCAGGAGCCTGATTCTTCTGAAACCATTCAACAGCACCGCTTACTGAATCAATAACATTCAGAATGGAAATCTGTGAATCAAATTTCACAATCAACTGTCTTAGCCATTCGGCAGCAGGCTTTTCATCTTCTATAATGAGTACTTTACACATGATCAGTCAGTTAATAGAGGAATACTTATTCGAAAACGATCTGATGTGAATGAAATCTTTACTTTCCTGTCCGTAAAAAACTCATAGCGGTCGCTGATATTCTGTATCCCGCTTCCGTTGCCTTCTGATCCGGCCTTCTTCTGAAGCTTGTTTTCCACCGTTAGATATTGATCATCGGTAGAAAACACACGGACCAATAAGGGTTTCCTGTCCGAGATCTCGTTGTGCTTAATGGCGTTCTCCACCAACATTTGAACTGACAAAGGGATGACTTTATAATTCTTGGAATCCACATCAATCTGTACATCCAGATTGGTTTCGAACCTGATTTTCTGGAGGAATATGTACGACTCCAGAAATTTCAATTCAGTATCCAAAGCAACCAGTTCATGATCCTTCTGGTCAAGCACGTAACGGTAAACTTCCGAAAGTTTCTTCACAAAATCAATAGCTTTGTCTGGATTGGTGCTGATCAGCGAAGTCAGTGAATTCAGGTTATTGAAAAGGAAATGAGGATTAACCTGACTTTTCAAGGTTTCGTATTGCAGTGCCAGTTGTTCGCGTTTGAGTTTCTCCTGCTGAACCGCGGCTTCCTTCCAATTTTTAAAGAACAGAACTGCGTTTGAGCCCAGCGAACCCACAAAGATAAAGGCGAAGGCTATCTTTACCATGAACCACCCGGTCATGAGAAAGAATTCCGAAGTTATTTCCTGATGTGTAAATAGACCTGTCAGTAGAACTGTTAGTACAATAATGACCAGCGAAAACACAATTGTAGCCAAAAACTGTACGATTAATCGTTTCAGCGGATTATGCAGCCATGGAAGCTTCTTGTCCAAAATGTAGACTATTATCCCCAATCCAAGTGCAAAAGACCCGCCAACGAGTACTGAATTAACTGAGCTATACAGAAATATCTGCCAGGTATATTTTTCAACATGAAATAAAATAAGCATCATCAGGTTTCCCATTACAATTAGTAACAGGATAAAGGCGGGAACCTGCCAGATTAATTTTTTGAGTTGAATTTGCTTGTCATTCATTGGTTAGATAATATGAATAGTTTTTATTCGAATGTACTGATTAATATGATATAATCAACCTATTGCTTCTGTGCTTCCTGAAGTTTTTTCAATTCTGCCTCATTTATTTCTTTTCCCCAGTTGGGTGACAGCTCTGTTTTAGGCTTAAAGATCCTGAATTTCTCATCAGCCATCTGGTACAATGGAAGCGCTTTGGCAGCCCCGCCTCCATAGGCTTCAGGAGTGTGGAAAGTCATTGTGGCCCGAAGATAATAAATACGAGGATTATCAGGATTCAGCTCAAGCGCCTTATCAAGCGATGCAGTCATTTTACCAATGTAGACTATCCCGCGGTTCATTGGGTTAATATTCATACGCGAAGGATATAAAAACCCCTGTAACAGGTATAGTTCTGACTCATTAGGCTCAATAACCATAGCCTGATCCAGATATTTCTGCGCCTGATCGAGATAGGTGTCTTTCTTAGCATTCTCAGGTTCCTGAAAGCTGATCATGATGTAAGCAAACGAAGCATAATACAATGGTAACCACTCGGTTTTTTCATTGTTCGAGATTCGTTCAAACTGATTGGCAACCTCAACATATTCGGCAATCGATTTAGCCTGATATAACTGTTCAATCGAATGGCTCATGGCTTTCTGATAAGCTTCATTTGAAAAGCCTGTGAAAGACAAAGTGACCAAAGCAAGGATGATAAAAAGTGTTTTCATTTCTAAAAAGTTTAAAATTATTAATAAATCTATTTAAGTGACGAATTCTTTCCCTTTTTTCCTCTTTCCCCGTCATCCTGAACTTGTTTCAGGATCCCCTCTTCTCATAGGATGCCGATCCCGATAGCCATCGGGACGGCATGACGCTTCGACTTTCCTTTTTGCTTTTTACTCTTTTCTATAACTGTATAGAAATCAGCAACATAATTTGCCGCACATATGGCGACTTGATAGGCGTTGAATCATAATGTCCGGCTGCGTTGGGAGTATTCGAGAAATTATACCCGTATATATTATCAAACCCGGCCAGGTTATTAACCATCAGATGTAAAACCGAAGGTTTACCTAAGATTTCCATCAGGTAAGTCAAACTAAGGCTAATATCGTTGTAAGGCTGGGTCCTGGAATTCATAAATCCCTGCAAATTCGGATCATGATACGGTCTGTTGCTTGCAAAGGAAAAGGTTACCGATGCAAAGGTCCTGACTGATTCGAAAAACCTTTTATAAACCAGCGAGAAGTTATGCTCTGAAACGAAGGTTGGAACAGCCGCTGTAGGAAAATCTTTATAATTGCGGCGCGCATTGATCCATGAGTAAGAAATCCAGTAATCGGTCTGCTTAAAAGTTTCCT
Organism: Prolixibacteraceae bacterium UBA6029; assembly: GCA_002429385.1. Taxonomy (GTDB): domain Bacteria; phylum Bacteroidota; class Bacteroidia; order Bacteroidales; family Prolixibacteraceae; genus Aquipluma. The sequence goes on from DIZL01000046.1 coordinate 36,598, forward strand.
TGTCGCGCCAGAAAAAATCAATTCCTTCTGCATGACCGCTTCCCGTATTGGAATAATCCAAAGGATCGGTGGCCAGAGGCTTGATGTATTTTACAAGGTCCGTATATTTCTTCAGGTATCCTTCCACCCTGAAGGTCTTCAGATCGGTCAGATACTGCCAGGTCATCACGGTATGGTTCGCCTTTTCAGGTTTTAACTGTGGCGCAAATTTCAGGTAATCGTCCTCCGGATTCTGATAAAACTGACCATAGGCCAATGATAACTGGCTGTGATCACCCGTCTTGTATGCTCCTGAAAACCTCGGCACAAGCGTTGTTCCGTTAAGCAATGAACTGTTCTCAGCTCTAACCCCCAACCGGGTAGCGAATTTTTTGGAAAGTTTGTATTCCATTTCGGCAAAGGCGGACAGCTGGTTATTGGTAAAAGGCAACCTGTAATCGCCACCCATCCTGATCTTTTGCTCATAGGAAGAATGCACCCAATCGGCCCCAAACTTCAACTCAGTTTGTTCATTCAGGAAGCGGTTCAAACCCACTTTAGCCTGTACTGTTTGGTTGGTTGTAGCAATCTGATCTTTATCCAGGTCAAACTTTTGAAGGTCATAATTGATGGCTAAACCGGATTTGATCATCCACTTTTCGCCCAGCATACTGTTGTAAGTGTTATTCAGGTATACATCACTGCTATTCAGGATAATATTCTGAAAAACACCTGATTGTGTATTCATATAGTTTAACCCGCTGCCGCTGTTGTTAAATGTTCCAAAGACCTTAAACATACCCGTCTTACCTGCTTTCTGACGGTACATAAGGGTTCCGTCAATCCCTGAAGGATTCTTAATCCATTCAACCTGTTGCTTGTTGATCAGATTTGACAAGCCGGTTGTGACATAATCGCCCATGAGCGACAAGGAAGCTCTTTTCCAGCATTTGGTGGTTGATCCCATCACCCCAACAGTCATGATCGAAACACTTGACTTATCTTCGGTCTCAATCGAATTGGTCTTCATATCTACAATCCCTGACAAGGCCTGTCCATATTCAGCTGAATAAGCCCCTGTACTGAAAAGTGTTCCGCTGAACAACAGGGGAGAAAACCTTCCACGGGTAGGCAGGTCTGGCATTTTGGATAAATAGGGGCTTGAAACATTCATGCCATCCAAAAAGGCCTTGGTCTCATAGCTTTCACCGCCCCGAACAAATACACGGCCATCCTCTCCCACTTTCTCAACGCCCGGCAAGGTACAAAGAGCGCCAAAGATATCACCCTGGGCGCTTGGAGTGGTTGCAACATCCATCATGCGTAAGATAACCGCTTTCTTTTCATCACTGGCTTCGAATGAACCTGCATTGATCACTACCTCATCAATCTGGTCATTCGATTCCTGTAAAACAAGATCCAATGTGATCGTTTTGGCGCTGTCCATATTCACTTGTTTTAGCAAAGGCTTGTAGCCGATAAAGGTAGCTTTCAACGTCTGCTTTCCTTTCAGGTTGGTTTTAAACCTGAAATTCCCCAGGCTGTCAGCAGTAGCTCCGTCATAACTATTCTGAAAAAATATATTGGCTCCGCTAAGCGTTATTTTCTTCTGATCAGTCACTCTCCCGGTGAACTTTACCTGTGCAATAGCGCCGGAAATGATCAACTGCAAACTGAGTAATAGGTAAAAGGTTTTCATGGCAATCTTTATTTTTATCCAAAGTAAAGGCAGAAATCATCGGAGAAAAATTAAAAATTACCCAATCGTAGTTTGAGATGGACGAATCGTAAAATAGGGCGACGAATGTATATTGGAAAGAATAGAAAGGGGCTAAAAAAATATTACCTGACACTGTATCAGGGCATAAACAAGTTTATGCTTCAGGTAATTAAGCCTTCAGAATTGACAAGATGAATCGTTTAATTATAGAAGTCTGAATGGGAGAATACGCAGATTTGGATTTATACTTCAGTCTCAGGAATTTCTTCCTCAATTGGATTGAAAAATCGTTCAATAAGATCAGCAAGAAGAATCCTGATCTTTTCAGCATTTTTTGAAACCAGGCTGGTTACTCCAAATTGGAGTACTGCTCCAACGATTTTCATCAGTGGACCGCCTTTTGTATTAATCATGATCTTTTTAGTCAGATAGCCGGTAAGTATGGAAACAACGGACTCGAAAAGGTTGTTCTTTATTTCTGAGGAACCAGTAAGCTCTTTCAGTGAACTCTTGATCAGGTTAAACGGCTTTAAGCTTTCGAAAGTTTCTTTAAACTGTTCTTTCAGAATTACTCCTTCTTCGGCCTGCCTGATTTCGAGCAAACGGATGGATTCTTTCAGCGAAGTGATTGGGTTTGGTTTTGTCATGATGCTTATTCGAGTACCTGGTTGATAATGGATTCATTGACTGGATTCTTTATCAATTGCTTACGGAACACAGCAAAGACAAGGGCAATAAGTGCATAAAATCCGGAAACGACAAAAAACCCATAATAGGATTTACCTAACAGTTCGCCAATCCACAAAGCAATCCCTATGTTCAAAATCAGGAAAAACAATACGGCAAAAACAACAACGATCAGCCACGAAACCAGATTGGAAACCACATCGGCCGATTTGTCGAGGGTCTTTAGTTTCAGTAATTCCAGCGTTGTTTTGCCGTATTGTTCCCCTTTTGCAATGAGTGATTCAATTAAACCAGATTGTTCGTCCATGTTTCAATTTTTCGTGAAATAAAGGAAAAATTTCATATAAACCTATGCTCAGGATTAATTGGTTGATGCTTTGGTTTCTTCTACTTTTAGTTTGGAGTCAGAAACCATTTCTTTTGCCTTGGACTTAACCCCATCCATTTTTTTACTTAAATCATCGAGCAGGTCATCAAACTTTCCTTTGATCTCATCGACATAATCTTCACCCTTTTCAGCAATTTTTTTACGTGTTTCAGTCCCTTTATCAGGGGCAAACAAGATTCCCAATACGGCACCGGCGGCCAAGCCTGCCAGTAAACCAACTACTAATTTTCCTGAACTCATGATGTTTGATTTTAATTGTTTATGACTGAGTATACCATTCAACGTATACTAATTACGTTCGTTGATATCATGCAATATAACAAATATTACCCTGAAAAGTTAAGAGTTTACTGATTAATTTACGTTCTTTTGAATAAATAGTTATGAATGTAAATCAATATTATAAACGCTATGTTCAGTTACTGATTATCCCTCCTGAACATTGTATTCTAAACCGGTGTTCCAGGAAGTTTTTTCTTCCAAAACTTTCGGACAACTTTATCCTGAATAAGCCCCTGCTCATTATAATTGACCTCCTCTCCCAGCAAATAACCATAAGGCTTCAGCGAGTCAACATGGTCACAAACAACTTTTGCCATACCGGTTAAGGGTAAGCAGAGTATCATTCCGGGGATTCCCCAGATCAGTGAGCTGGCAATCAGTGCAAGGGTTGCTGCCAAAGGATTGATACTGACACTTCCGCCCACTACATTGGGAGTGATAAAATTACCGTCAATGAATTGGGTGACCACACATACCGCAGCAATACCCAGGGTATAACTAAACGAATCGTATGTCAGGAAAGCCATGGTGATAGGCAATATACTCCCAATCAAGACTCCAATATAGGGTATGATATTTAACATTGAGGCAAGCACACCAAACAAAATAGCATGTGGCAAGCCCATAACAAGAAACCCGGTGCAATTTATGACCGAAAGAATAAGGATATCCAAAGATATTCCCATAATATATCTTTGCGATACGAGTGAAACCTTTTTTACCACCACAATCGCCTGATCATTATTATCTTCTTTGGCAATCAGGATGACAAACTTTTTTAATTTATCTTTATAAAAGGTCAAAAAGAAAATATAAATCGGAATAAGCGCAAAACTGGCAAGAAATGAAGTGGTTGCCGAGAATAAGCCAAGGACCAAAACACCTCCGGTACTGGCATTTTCTTTGATCTTTGTAGTTATCCAGGCTTTTTGTTCAATCCTGCTGATGTGAAAGGTTTCGCTGATAAATTGCTGAAAATTCTCCCATTTGACCAGTAATGTCTTTTCAAGTACCGGCCATTCGTTCACAAAACTTATGACTTGAGCATACAAAAAATAGATCATGGCTATAAAAATTGATAAAGCCAGGATTATACTGACCACGATTGCAAGCGCCTTTGGGAAATGCCAGTTTTCAAGTTTCTGAGAAACTGGCATCAGCAAAAAAGTAAAGAAAACAGCAATAGTGAATGGGATCAGGATATTTTCAGCCAGAATAAGAAAAGCGATTACCAGTGCAAGAAGTAAAAGTTTTACCGTTGCCTGGACATAAAAAGGTTGTTCAGAAACTGTCATAAAGAAATGGTTTTTTATTCAATAATTATGACTATAAAATTAAAGGTTTTATCCGACTCACAATGAGACAAACCGGAAAAATGTTAAAAAGATCGCAATTGCCGTGAATTTTACATTTTGTTGTAACTATAGCACCAAAGAACCGTTCAATAAGCGTGGCAGGAATGGTTAGCTCAAGAAGCTCAGAACAAGCGCGTCCTGCCTTGCATCAGTATTTCGACCTTATCCCCATGCCTTCCCGAAAGGATTGGTTCTATTCCCTGTTATACTTCTTTCATACCTCTTTCATACCTCTTTCAGTACAAATTCGAAACAAATTCGAAACAAATTCGTAGCCATTCGAATTTGTATCGAATTTGTTACGTATTATATTCGAATTTGTACTGAAAGAGGTATGAAAGAGATATGAAAGAGGTATGACACAATCATAGTTCAATACTTTCTCAGTTCACCAGCGGAACAGGCTAAAGAGCAGCAATGTAAATTCGAAAATGGATATTTATTTCCAATATTATAAGTTTAGGTCAATTTGGAAATCGGGATTAACCTGATCAGAAACTAAACAAATGATTTAACAAGACGTTAACATTAAATTACTGTAATAGTTATACTTTTGTAACCATTACAATTAATGAATATATCATATAATGAATCAAAAAATTGATCTGATTGCAGAAAACTTAATCTCCATCCATCCCTTGTTATATAAAAGTATTTCGAAGCCTTTACGCACCAAATCGTCGATTACTCCGGGAGGAATGTTCGTGATGGGAAGTCTTAAGAGATATGGCATTCTTTCGATGTCGGACATAGGGAAATGCCTGTCAATGCCAAAACCACACATTACGGTGATCGTGGATAAACTGATTGAAGAAGGCTATGTAGAGCGGCTGAACGATCCAAAGGACCGACGGATTGTAAACATATTGATTACCAAAAAAGGATTGAAAGATTTCGAAGACATCAAACAGGCGGTCAGCGAAAACCTGAAGATTAAACTTTCAACGCTGGATAAGAAGGAACAGGATATTCTTGCCACCGCATCACAACAGGTGAAAGAGATACTCATATCGATCTTATCGAAAGAATAAAAGTAAACTAACTTTTCCAGAGTTTATACTGGATTATAGAACTCTGGAAAAGTTTTTAAAATTAAACTTTTAAAATTAAATAAATATAACTTTCATGGAGAATAAACACGTAAAAAAAGAACGGAGCAATAAAGTTTATATTCCGCTGATTCTGATCATTGCACTAGTACTTGGTGGTATAATCTATTGGTATATAGACTATTCGAAGTACATAAAAACCGATGACGCCCATCTTGATGCCGATATTGTAGGCGTTAGCCCAAAAATTCTGGGCAGGGTGAAGCAGTTGTTTGTCGATGAAGGCGATTCTGTCAAACCAGGCGAACTCATCGCTGTTCTTGACAGTACCGATCTGGTAGCACAACGAAATCAGGCTATTGCAGGTAAACAGCTTGCAGAAGCATCAGTCCTTCAGGCCCAGGCGAAATATCAATCCGACCTTCAAAACAATAAAGTGTTGGAAATAACACTCAGCCGGATGAAAGAAGATTTCGACCGGGCAAAAAGTCAGTTCGAGGGTTCGGTCATTACAAAAGAACAGTACGATCATGCCAGGAAAGCCTTGGAAACAGCCCAGGCCCAGCTTGAGGCTGCCCATTCTCAGGCCAATGTATCGAAATCGCAAATTCAGAGTGCACTAGCTTCAGTTGAAAGTGCACAGGCACAAATCAATACGATCAGCACTCAGTTGAATAACACCCGGCTTCTTTCACCATGCACCGGTGTGGTTGGCAAACGATGGTTAATGGCAGGCGACATCGCACAGCCCGGGCAATCCATTTTTAGTCTTGTGAACGGGGGCAAACTGTGGGTCAGTATATTTCTGGAAGAAACAAACCTGGAGAAGCTGAAAATCGGCCAACCGGTTTTATTTACCGTTGATACCTATTCGGATGCTACCTTTACAGGTAAAATATTCATTATCGGAACCAATACCGCTTCGCAGTTCTCGCTGATCCCGGCAAGCAATGCCTCTGGGAACTTTACCAAGGTTACTCAGCGTGTACAGCTTAAAATTTCGATCGATGGGATGAGGGATGGCAAAAAACTTTCAGACTATCATCTTATATCAGGAATGTCGGCAATAGTTAAAATTATCAGGTAGTAATGCGGAAACTTACTCCAACGCACCGATTACGTGCCAGGTTACGAAACCGCGATTCGGTCTATCATCCCCGAAATGTAAACTATAAATGGTTTCTGCTGGCCAACATCATGTTAGGCACATTCATGGCTGTGCTCGACGCCACCATTGTGAATGTAGGCCTGCCAAAAATCATGGCTTCATTTGGGGTAGGAATCGATAAAATTGCCTGGGTTGTCACAGCTTATATGCTTTCAATGGCCGTAATGCTTCCTACTTCAGGATGGCTGGCCGACAAGTTTGGCTATAAGCGGCTTTATTTTATTGGTCTTTTATTGTTTACCGTTGGCTCGATGTTCTGTGGCATGTCGAACGACGAAAATACACTAATACTCTCACGTATCTTTCAGGGACTGGGGGCCGGGATGATACAACCACTGGGTATGGCCATCATCACCAGGGAATTTCCACCTCATCAAAGAGGAATAGCGCTTGGTTTTTGGGCCATCTCTGCAGCTGCCTCAGTTTCATTTGGACCTCTTATTGGCGGATACCTGGTTGATAACTTCAGCTGGCAACTCATTTTTGATGTGAACATACCATTTGGAATTGCAGCCATGGTATTTACTGTTCTCATCCAAAGGGAATTTATAAATCCCCGTGCGGGAAGATTCGACCTGATTGGGTTTATATCGGTGGTAATTTTCCTGCCCGTTCTGCTTTATGCCTTGTCGGAAGGAAACGCAGCCACGAATTCAGCCGGATGGCATGCACCCTATATCCTGATTTGTTTCGCCATTTCGATAGTCTCGGGAGCCATTTTTATCACTCAGGAACTTACGACAGACAATCCTCTCATTGATTTACGATTACTGAAGAATTACAATTTCGGGATGGGAAATCTGGTCATGGTGATCTTCAGTATGGGAATGTTTGGAAGTACATTTTTACTTCCGCTCTATCTGCAAAACTCGATGGGATACACGGCCCTGCAGGCAGGATCGGTCTTTTTGCCCGTTGGAATCATCCAGGGAATGATGTCTCCCATCGCAGGAAGAATATCGGATAAATTCAATCCCAAAGCGCCTATGATCATTGGGGTGATTGCCTTAACCCTAAGTTTCATTCTCAACTCCCGGCTGTCCTATCTTTCGGAACACAGTTTTGTCATGACTTCGCTTTATTTGCGGGGATTTGGCATGGGAATCATCTATACGCCGTTAAGCGCGCTTTCGCTGCTCACCATGCCCAGGGACAAAATGGCCCAGGCTTCAGGAATTACAAATACCATCCGGCAGATCGGAGGTAGTTTGGGCGTGGCTATGTTCACCACGATTCTGGCTACCCGGATAAATTTCCATGCACAAATGTATGGAGCAGCTATTCAGGCCGGATCACAGGAATTCAAAAATACGGCTGCAAATCTTGCTTATTTTGCTCAGCAGCACGTGGGAGCCAATATGGCAACAGCAATCCAGCAGGGGAAATACATGCTTATGTCGCATGTTAGCAAGCAGGCTTATATTGCAGGTATCGACGACGATTTCTGGATTGCAGCTATGATCACCCTGTTAGGGATTGTCCCGGTAATTATTATGCGCGTCGGAAATAAAAAATCACCAGTAAATGCTTAATTATATGACACATAAATTCAAGAGATTCATTTTAACCCTGCTTTCGGTTGCAGGATTATTATCGGTCGAAACAGTAAAAAGCCAGACGTCTGGTACCGATTCATTATCGTTAAAATCGATCATCAGTGAGGTTGTTCAAAATCATCCCATGGTAAAGAAAGCTTTGGAAGACCTCAATAATTCGGATGCAAAAATTGGTTATGCCAAATCAGCTACCTTGCCCAATGTTTCATTTGCATCTTCTTATTCACGGATTGGTCCCATCGAAAATATATCAATCCCTAACCTGGGATCTTTCAGTTTAATGCCTCATGATAATTATACGGCTGGGTTTGATGTGAATCAGACTTTATCTGATTTTGGCAAGACAGAGAAGAATATTTCTCTCGAAAAGCAAAGCAAAGAACTCAATATCCAAACAGTTGAAGACGTAAGGCAAAAGCTTTCAAAGGCAGTCATCAGCAACTATTATGCGCTCGTTTACCTTCAGGAAGCGATAAAAATAAAGGATGAACAAATAAATACCTTAAATGAACATCTTCATTTCATCCAAAAGAAACTGGAAACAGGTTCGGCTACCCAGTACGAAATATTGTCCACCCAGGTAAGGATATCGGCTATTGAAAACCAGAAGACTGATCTTGAGACTGCAAAACAAATTCAGATTTATCAGCTCAACTCGCTGTTGGGAAAGCCTGTCTCCAGCGCTGAACGGGTGAAAAATGAATTAAACATTGCCCTTCCGGGTTTGCAAAGCGAAGCAATGATTACTGCTGCACTGCAAAATCGCGATGAGATGAAACTGGCCAGCGAAAAGGCGAAACTTGCGGAAATACGATATAGCATCACCGACTATCAGAACAAGCCGGTTTTAAGCGGTTTTCTATCGGGTGGGGTGAAGAATGGATATATTCCTTACATGAATGATCCGAAAGCCAACTTCGTGGCTGGAATTGGGGTAAAAGTCCCTATTTTCGACGGCCATAGAAAAGTGTACAATCAGCTTCAGGCCAAATCGGCCATCCAGGTCAATGACCAGGAAACTGAGATCGTCCGCAGGAATATAGTTGAAGAAGTAGTTGAATCACAATCAAACTTGCAGGCCTCTCAGAAAAAGGTGGATCAGTCTGAATTACAATTGCGTCAGGCCACGCAGGCCTATGCGCTGGCAAAAGTAAGTTTCGATTCGGGAGTGATCACTAACCTTGAATTGCTGGATGGTTCAACCGCAGTATCAGAAAGCCGGCTGATGGTACTTAAATCTAAAATTGACTTTACGGTGAATGTTTATAAACTTAAATCAGCAATCGGAGAAAGACTGTATTGATAAGGTTGGCAATTTCTTTTAGTTAAGCTTCGCCTTTTATATGAAAAATAAAGTGCTCATTCACAAGAAAATCAAGCGGATTTATAAATAAAAACAGGTGTGCACATACTAAAGTCATCCACAAAGAAGTTTTATATCTGATTGGATTTTGATAATTCATAAAAAAACCTATCGGTAAAAAAAGATATAATCAATCAATTCCGGTAGAACCTTTCAAGGGCAGATTTATCTGCCCTTGTTTATTTTTCAGGAATCAAGAAAACGGAAAAGGGAAAGAGAAAAAAGAACAGAGGATAAGTTACGTCGGTTTGTGTTCATTGGTACGATTTTCACCGATGACTTTAAGTATAACTCCAATTCGTTCACCAACTGATAATAGAGGTAATTCAATGAGCTGATATTTAAGGCCACAATAGGTATTAATAATTGCCTGATGAATACGGACGGCCTCTTCATAAGTTTCACTCCGAATGGGGTCATTGACAAATATCTCAGGCCAGGGTGGAGTCACAAAAACCTGAGGAGCATAACGGTATTTTAGAACACTTTGGGTTAGAATTTCAGAAGAACCAAATCCCTTATACCGTGCAAATGCCAATTGATCCGGGATTCCGCGGTCAGCAAAGACAATCGTTCCATCAGGAACAGATTCAAAAAAGTCAATCCGCTGTTTTAATACTTCCTGTTGAAAAAGCTTTGGGTTTTCCCAGGGGAGAATCTCACCACCTGATTTAGTTTGTGTATCTATCAATGCCCGGGCAAACTCATCTGAACATAAATACCCCAAATTCCTTAATTCCAGAATAAGTTCAGTCTTGCCAAATCCGGGGCCTCCGGTAATGATATAGATTTGTTTTTCCATGATTATGGGATTGATTGAAGAAGTTTCAAATTCCAGGTTCCAGGTTTGGCATCTTAGCTGGAACCTGGAACTTGAAATTATTCTTCCACCCGCATCATGATCTCCAAACACATCCTGCTATTATGGTAAGGGCATTTCCAGAACCCGGCTTTATCACCACTCAGGATTGGAACACCTGCATCTGAAATACTCCAGAACCACTCACCTCCCGCGCGGTCAACGATATAATCAGAAATATAGTTCCAACAATGCTGTACTTTCACAAGCCATGCTTCATCACCAGTCAGTTCCCATGCGTTCAGAAAGCCTAATACCCCTTCGGCCTGAACCCACCAATGCCGGTCTTTGTCGAGATGACCAATGGCTACATTCATTTCATAATACAGACTTCCGTCGGGCTGCAAGCCCTCGCAGGCAGCTTCAGCAATGGCGATGCAAATCTTCTGTACCTTGACCAGCAATGCTTCATCACCCAGCACACGGGCAGCCTCGTCAATCAGCCACGAAGCTTCAATGTCGTGACCATAAGATATGATGGTCGATTTTGATGTCCAGCATTCGTCGAAAAACAAATCGAGATGGTTGGTCGCGGGGTTCACAATCTTTTTAATAAAAATCAGGATCAGGTTACGTAATTGAGTGGCAAGCCTGTCATCTTTCCATACGCGGTAAAGATTTGTATAAGCTTCCAGAATGTGAAGATGGGTATTCATAGTCTTTTTCTCGTTCTCATCCTTATCGCTTAAACGCAAATCTTCAAGTAAAACCCAGTCACGGCTGTAAGCTTCGAAGTAACCGTTCAGTTCTGTGTCAAAACTGTGTTTTTCGATCATACGGAACAATTCGATAGCCGTCTGAAGGCTTGACTCATCCCCTGACGCACGGAAATGCTCTGTGAAGGCATAGATGAAAAATGCCTGTGAATATATCTGTTTTTTTGTATCTACAGGTTTACCATCAAAGGAAAGTTTCCAATAGGTTCCACCAAATTCGGTATCAAAGAAATGGGCTAAGATGTAGGCTTTTGCCCGGTTAGCCATTTCAAGGTATAGTGGATTCTTCTCTTGAAGATAAGCCGATGAAAATGTCCATAGAATGCGTGCATTCAGGATTCCGCCTTTATCTGCCGTTGGATGCACCTGATTATTTCCATCTATCTGTCCATAAAAGCCACCGTGTTCATGATCGATCATTTTACCTGACCAGAAGGGCATGATATTCCGGAGAAGTACTTCTCTGACCTCAGTCTTTATTTTTTGTAATTCAGCTTTCATTTTCTGGGAGGTACCAGATCGAACTGGTCTAATTTGTTAACACGTCTTCGAAACTGCTCTTCAGTACTAAACTTCGCGTTCAGGAAATTGTTTAAAATCTCCTGCGCGACACTTTGCCCAATGATCTGGGCACCAAGGCAAAGCACATTAACATTGTCGTGTTCAACGCATTGGTGAGCAGAGTAAGTATCATGACACAAAGCTGCCCTGATGCCCTGAATTTTATTGCAGGCTATAGCTGCTCCTACACCGGTACCGCAAACCATAATTCCCAGTTCAGCACGGCCACTTATAATCTCATCAGCCAAAAGCACGGCTATGTCAGGGAAATCAACTGGTTCAGGATTAAATGATCCAACGTCTTTTACACTGTAATTCCATGATTGCAATAGCTTTACCAATGGAACTTTCAATGGGAATCCGGCATGATCACTTCCTATAACAAGTTTCATAGGAACACCTGATTCGGTTTTTTCGGTGACCAAAGATTTAACATTTGTTGCCTTACTTCCGTGTCCCAGAAAAGGTGCAGCCAGTGCCGAAGCAGATAACAGGCCGGCTTTTTTAAGAAATTCCCTTTTTCTCATCATTCTTTTATTAATTTATCAATAGCTTCTTTTCAACTAATTTACAACCTTTCCAGTTACAGTGCTTTCATAGATTAACCGAAGACCCCAGTCGGTTTTGTCAGGAAAATCGGGCAACCGGATGATACCGATCTTGTTGGCAACCAATTTGCCATTCCCGACATCCGACCAGGTACCATTGCGCGGATTAAACCATTGCGCATGATACACACTATTTAGCCGGGCTCCACGGATTTGGGACTTCAGGCATCCAACTTCGAAGAAGGCAAGAAAAATTTGCTTATCCGGTGTGCGGGCGCAATATGCCCAGCCCTCATAACTAAGCGGTTCATTCGTTTTATTAGGTGAAATCAGGTCTGCCAGAGGCACGAGTTCCTGATATCGCTTGCCAATTGAAAAGGCAAAAGTTCTTAAATATTGCATTTCGGCACCGGAACGCCATTGAAAAGCTTCCCACATATGTATCGGTGCAGAGGGTTCGATATCGGCACCCCATATTCCTTCGGCGCCATAGACGTGCCCAGCAAGTCCTCCCGAAAGGAAACTGCCGTACATGCCTGAACGGACAAACGCATTGTCTTGATCGGTGCCACCTTCAGCGCCTCGGGTATAGTTGGCTGATCCGGGACCCCGGTTATCCTTGTAGCCCGCATAGTATGGCTCGCCGTTGAGAGCAGGTTTCGGATTCTTCAAATTGAAAATTTCGGTGAGATACCAATAGTTGTTGTGCTCGCGCATATTTCCAATCTGGTGCAGCGTGACCCATGAGTCATCACCCCAGTTTTCGAGTGTTGAAGGGTTCGCATTGGCCGAAAGCAGTGTTCCGAATGGCGGTGGACCATACTTTTTCTGCATGGTATGTATGGCATTGGTATAATCGTCAGGACTGACGGTTTCATCGATAATATCCAGGTGTATGGGGCTCAACACCGTATTATTGGCCTGATACCGTGAGAAGATATACTGAATGAATCTGACATAGGAATCGGGCCAGCCATAATATTTAAACCAGCACAGGCCTGCATCCCGCCGCGAGACTTCGATAAAGGGGACGAATCCGTTGGCATTGAGGTAGTCAATCTTCCGGTCCACATACTTAAAGTATTCGGGGTTAATCCGATCCATGTCAGGGAACTGATTCTCGTATCCGGGTATTTTGCCGGGAAAGAAAAAAGGCCTTCCACCTTCATTGTCCATGTTCTTAGCGCTGCCTGTACCGAATTCGAGCCAGGCAGAGCGTATGGTTGTCTTCGCAGAATCGTTCATAACCAAGTGCCAGGATTTATCATCAGTCATCCAATTCGGAAAAGCAGCAATGACATTCACCCAGTTGTACCCTTGTGACTTACGGTAACGAACGTAATCTTTGAATCCGGCTGTTGGCCCCATGGGTCGTTCCGTGTTGTCGTCATACCAGCGAAAGCGGTTGGCCCCAACGGAGTACCAGGTATCGCCGATGATAAAAAACGGAGTGCCGTCAGCATGTTCCAGGGCATGTTGGTTGGTTGTTGCCCGCACAAAGCCATGCCGTAATGAATTATCCGTCTTTTCAGCCTCGGTCCATTCGACGGCTTTAAAGGAGCCTGACTTTCCGGCAAGACCTGGATCGTTTGGAGTAGATCCGCTTTTCCAGGTCCAGGTACCGGGCTGAGTTGCAACCAGACGCAGATGAAAGGTCTGCCCGCCATCCCAGAATCCATACACGCGCTTGTTAAAACCCGGCCCGACAAGATCGACCCAGACTGTAACATCTGTATAAGCGTTCTTGTATGAATTCGCCGCGGTAAATGTAAGTTCCTGCTTTTCCCAGACATGTATACTATTCTGAGCCGACAGAACGGAGCTAACCGTAAAAACAAGGGCAAACAACAATTGCTTCAGGATTCTCATAAGTTTATATTCCTTTAATGGTTAAATCATAGTAGACAATCAGTAATTCGGATCTTAGCGTACACTTAAATTTCTTTTTTGATTAAGTAGTTCCGAATTTTCCTTTACTTTTTTATCAGAAAGCGGATAGAACATCATCCCTACAAAAGCCAGCACACAGCATACAGCAGGCATTAGGCTGATCATGATGTGTTCGCCAAAAATGGTTTCCGAACTTTGCTGAATCGCCTCAGGCATATAATGGAACACAGCCAGAATCCATCCGCTCATCGCAGAGCCTAAAGCCCAACCTAGTTTTTGAGACATGGATGAGGAAGAGAAAATCAGACCTGTCGCACGACGTCCCGTAAGTAATTCCTGATGGTCCACAATATCGGCAAACATCGACCATAGTAATGGTAGAACATATCCTGCGAAAATGGAAATCATGAACTGGAAAATCAGTATCCATGTGATGCTGTTAGGAATGAAATAGAAGCCTGTGCTTAATACCCCGGCAATTAACATGGCAATCATATACGTTCTTTTCTTACCGTATTTTCTGGAAATGGCCGGTGCAGCCATTACTCCTATTAAATTGGCAGCCTGACCAACCAGGAAATAAATAGTAGTCATATCCCAACCTGTTCCTCCCATCCGGTAGTTTGCTTTCACGTAATCCCTGAAAAAGTAGATGGCCACGCTATCGCGAACGGCATTGAAAAGCAAAGCAGCAAGACCGGTTGCAACCAAAATCCACCAGGGAGCATTGTGAAACAGATCTTTCAAATCTTTCTTGACCGAAACATTTTCTTCACTCTCAATTTGAGTGACCCGTTCTTTGGTCCAGCTGAAACACAACAAAAACAGAACAATGCAAATCATTCCTATCGCGCCGACACCCATAACCCATCCAGCCGGTGAGGTACTTATTGAAGATGCCGCAGCATGTGTGGTTTTAGCAAGGTCTACCGTGCCAAATGTCTTGGAAAAAAAGTCAATCAATGGTTGCAGCAACATGAAGGTTACAAAACTACCAATGAACGCAAATGACATGCGGTATGAAGAAAGCGAATTTCGTTCAGTAGGATCGGAAGAAATAGCTCCAAGCAAAGATGCATAGGGTACATTGATCATCGAATATACGATCATCATCAATGAGTATGTAATGTATGCATAAACTAATTTTCCGGTTTGTCCGAAATCAGGAGCAAAAAATGTGATGGCACCCATTACAGCAAATGGTATGGCAAACCATAACAAATACGGGCGGTATTTTCCATAGCGGCTTTTTGTACGGTCGCTGATAATTCCTACAAAGACATCGAAGAACGAATCCCACAAACGGGCAACCAGAAACATGGTTCCGGCTGCAGCGGCCGTGATTCCAAGAACATCGGTATAAAAAAACAAGGAATACATTCCGAAAATCTTCCAGAACATGGATGAAGCTGCGTCGCCAAATCCGTAACCGATTTTCTCTTTCAGGGTGATTTTTTCAGAAGCCATAGTATAAGTTTAATTTTAGTTAAGTTTAAATGAAGAAGTTTCAAGTTTCAAGTTCCAGGTTCCAGGTTCCAGCGCACAACCTGGAACCTGAAACTTGGAACCTGAAACATGGAACTATTTTTTTAGTATAGCCAAATTTTTTGCAATCTGCTCTTTCAGAGTTTCTACTGAAGCAGCAGAGCGGTAGCCATCTGCAGGCGAATGCAGACAATAATCCACCAGTTTGTCTACCGTTGAAGTGGCCACGTGCATACGTGTATCTGATGAAGCATAATAGATAAATACCTTTCCATCTTCATCGGCAATCCAGCCGTTGGTGAAAAGCACGTTCGATACATCCCCGATGCGTTCTTCTCCAATTGGTCCCATCAGATGACCTGCAGGTTCGGCAATCAGTTTTGAAGGATCCTTCAAATGGGTCATATACAAATAGATGACATAACGGAGACCGGCAGCACAACCACGCACACCATGAGCCAGATGTAACCAGCCTTTATCCGTCTTGATCGGATGTGGGCCTTCGCCATTTTTAACTTCTTTAATGGTATGATAGTAGCGGAAATTGATAATTTTTTCTTCCTTCACCTCGGCACAGGTCATGTCGTCAATCAGCGCCCAGCCAATACCACCACCGCTTCCGGTATCAATGAAGCCATCCTGGGGGCGGGTGTACAAAGCATATTTCCCATCCACAAATTCATTGTGAAGAACCACATTTCGTTGCTGACTTTTGGTCTTAAGGTCAGGGAGACGCTCCCAGGTCTGTAAATCCTTCGTGCGTACAATACCTGCAGCAGCAACGGCTGAAGATAAATCGCCGGGAGCAGCATTCGGATCTTTGCGTTCAGAACAGAAGACACCATAAATCCATCCATCTTCATGAGCCGTTAAACGCATATCATACACATTGGTATCCGGTTCTTCCGTTTCAGGAATGGTAACCGGGAAATCCCAAAAACGGAAATTATCGATTCCATTAGGGCTTTCGGCAATCCCAAAGAACGATTTACGGTCGACCCCTTCAACACGGACCACCAGGATATATTTCCCGTTCCATTTCATTGCTCCTGAATTCATAGTGGCATTCATACCAATACGTTCCATCAGGAAAGGATTGGTTTGTTCATCCAAATCGTAACGCCAGATTATTGGTGTGTGCGCATTGGTAAGGATAGGGTTTTTATAGCGGTCGAATATTCCGTTACCATTCTTAACCTTCTTGTTTTTAGCAGTCAACAATTCCTCGTGTTTTGCGAACAGCTTCTTTACTTTCTTTTTATAATTTGTACTCATGGTTTTTATGTATTTTAGTATTTTGATTTATGTGTATGGGGTAATTTCTGTATTCAGACAACTAACCTACAAAATAAATTTAAATTGAGAAGATTGATTAATACTTTTTGAGTAATATATGATACTATTCAATCATCTATAATCATTCTCTCTTGACTTTGCCTGTGAAAATCCTCATTCGACATTTATTTCATAAATGTAAATACAAAAGTGCTACCATACAAGATATCGGTGAATTTTGCGTTCAGATGGTATGTTTTGCTTAGCTGCGCTAACTCACAGCTGCATTAAATGCAGTTTGCTTAATTGCGAAATGCTTAAAAGTAGTCCGCACGAAATCAGCGAGTGGCTTCATGAATTCGATCATAGTTTTGAATCTTGCTCTTTGCTCCAATTGAGCAGCCGTTTTTGAATTGCTTAATCAAATTTATAAAATATTTTTATAACTAATTTATCTTGAGTTATTTTGGAGTGATTTGGCGCGGTCTGGCGCATATTGGCCTAACTGCTATAAAAAGACAACTTACGCAACTTACGCAGTATACGCAAATTTAACTTGCAAAGACAACTTACGCAACTTACGCAGTATACGCAAATTTCTTTATGCAATTATTTGGCTCTATAACGTTTTGGGTGGGTAGAGGTAATAAACATAGAAATAAATAGTCCCGAGTATTCGGGATTAAAAATCTTACTTTTTTAAATTCAACCTTAGTAACCCTGCAATGACCCCCAGAGCCAAATCTTATTTATCTTACAATTGGCCTCTATTTTCATAAGATAGATAAGATTTAGGTTGTAGGGGTTGATCATTGTTACTAAGATTTGATAAAAAAGTAAGATTCTTTCAAAAAAAGGTTGAGGTATGGTCCCGAGTATTCGGGATTGAAAAGTTACTAAGAGGTTTAAGAAGATAGGTTGATTTTTGTTACACCATGCGTAACCAGACCTCAAGTCAAACTTAGTTATATGAAAATTCTAATATTAAAGAAAGCTACCCACCCCAAACGTTATAGAGCCAATTATTTTCTTAAACTTGTTGTAGTTATAATCCAGCAGTTTTGTTTTAAAAAGTGTAATATATCTTTCTGCTGTTCTGCTATTAATACCAAGCTCTTTGGCTGTTTTTAGATATTCTTTTCTATCGAATTTATTAGGCAATTTTTCATGAAAAGTTAATCTTAAACCTTTCATATTTACTTTTGGCATATGCTGATACACGGCAAAATATCCATATCTTAGATCAATTATCCTGTCTTTTATTATTGCAATTAAGCGATTATGTGCGAATGTCGTTTTGTTAAGAATTAATCTTAGTTAAAATCGTCATTGCGAGGAACTGCCTGTCCCGATGGCGATCGGGAAAGCAATCTATAAATCAACAGATTGCTTCACTTCGTTCGCAATGACGGCGTTAACTAAACGACATTGTATTATGTGCGCTCATAACGTAGTTTTTATTATTTAGGTATTTCAAATTTATAGAAAATACTAATCTAATAATTATGTTACTTATATTATCTTTCATTTTTTTGAGTAAACTGCGTAAGTTGCATAAGTTGCGTAAGTTGCCTGATTGATGTAGAAGTGAACTATTAAATAAAGCATTACCAATTCCATAGATTAAATACAGTTTACCCTTGTTTTAAATACAAAACCTCATGACTTAGTATTTATACAGTACTCAAACAGTACTTAAACTAAGGCGTTAACCTATCTTTATTTAATCTTTATGGCTAAAATCAGACAAGTGTACATGTTCGGGGTTGGCATAAATGGCATAGAGTTTTGATGAGTTATTTTTGACGATTCCTGTAATGAATTTTTTTCCGATTAATCGGGACGGTTTTTCTCAGGAATTACTTGGTTGTCTTATACTCATCGCTCATCGAACTCAATAACCTGGGAACCACCAAAGATGCCACAAAGGTATTTGGAAGTGCCCGGAACCTGATTGACGCCTTTTATAAATTGCAGGAAAACCTTTATGCTTCATAAAATATCGGTAAAAACACTGATAAATGTATTTTATCGGTGTTTTTACCGATAAAATAAATACAAGATGAATAGTTCAACCATTTCAGCAGATATTGTTTCATTTACCTCATTAAGTGATGAGGATAAAAGAAAAATTGAATTGCA
Organism: Prolixibacteraceae bacterium UBA6029; assembly: GCA_002429385.1. Classification (GTDB taxonomy): domain Bacteria; phylum Bacteroidota; class Bacteroidia; order Bacteroidales; family Prolixibacteraceae; genus Aquipluma. Next base: position 55,621 of record DIZL01000046.1, read on the forward strand.
GATAAAGTTGCTTATAAATGATTTAACTGAAAAATATAGCAGTTATTGCCGGTTTTATTTTATGCGCAAAACCGGCTAATATTATTATTAAGGAAATTCTCTCGTTTTATTCAATTTCAACTCCTGAGGATCCATCAGGTGATAATCCAGATAAAAGCTTGCCAAATGCTGGTAAGTTGATAGGCATAGTTGAACGGTACTTGGTTTTAGTGTTGGTTCTTTCAGGCCAATTTACTGCCGTTGGATTTATTATTGCAGCAAAATCAATACTTCGTTTTACTTCCAGTGGTAAAAACGAATATGTTCTGGTAGGCACTCTGTTGAGTTTTTCTATTGCAGTATTAATCGGAGTTTTAGTGAGTCCGTTGTAATTATCGGCTCTAGTACCCATAAATACCTTTTATTGGTATAATAACCGATAAAAATACCAAGTCACAATTAATCAACACATAAATTTCCGAATGGAACTTCAACAAAAAATAGATCGTATTACCGATATTCTGCGCCGAGACGATGGGTATAAGCAGTGCCATACTTCTCAATTAATCGGTTGTGGGTATCTTTGTTCCGGAATAATTGGACATTCTGATACCAAAAAGGTCCATGCTTATGCGATAGAATGTAAATCATTTTTGCACGGATAGCCACTTCAATTTTCTCCAGTTCATTCACAATCAGGTGACGTAAATCACGGTCAAAACAATAAATTTTGTAGGCTATTTCGAAGGTAGCACCATCTTTCAACAGATGCTTTTCTTTGTCTTTCAATAAGGGATACCAATAACCACTTAAGCGGAAGTAGCTTTTTACTTCGAGCAGGTGAAGGAAATGTTCTTCATCCGAAATGATTAGTCCTCGGTCTTTTAATTGTTGAAGCTGCTGTGAGTAAGTGAGTGCAGCCTTGGTGTATGCCACTTTTCTCATGGGTATAAAAATAAAACACTTACCCTGAGCGCGCTGTTCTGATGGGAAGCGGGGTAAGCATGTTGTTGCAAATATACGCAATTTTGTACCACAATTCCAAATATTTTAACCTCTTGAATGTGTTAATTTTTCAATTAAGGTTCTGTAATATGAGTATTTACCTAAGTTGATATGGATTTGCCAGCCCTTGCTATAACTTCTCAGGTTACGCCAAAAAGCCATAAAGCCAGCTTTATCCTTTTGGCTTTTTGGCGTAAACGATCCAACTGGTATGAATTTGCAATCCACATTAGCGGAGAATTGTGCCCGTGTTTTAGATCATTCGTCTTTAACTTGACCAATGTACTTTTCTGCACGTTCTGCACGTTCTGCCTTTTCAATAGAAAGATTAATCACCTTCGATGATAACTGAAGGATAGGGGACTACCCGTCAAAAACGACCTTTAACGGTTTAAATATGTTTTTTTGTAGGTAAGCAATACTTTTTATATTCTATTATTCCTCTATTAATCTTCCTTTCATTTCCAGATAAGCCCAGATTTGATCGGTTATTTTCAACACTCGTTCCCATGAAATCAACATTCTTTCCTGTTCACAATGCCTGAATATGAACCCAGCCATATCTTCGCTACCAATCCAGGAGCCGATCTTACGGTTGTTCCAGTAATTACCCATAGCCACATCAATCACCAGCCATTGTTGGTTAGTCATTGGAAAATCAATCCTTTCACGCACAAATTCGCGAACATCTTCGGAACGTATTGGGGCAGAATGTAGCTCAATAACGGTCTTTTCACAACTATCCTCAATTTTTTCAGGCGGTAAAAGCACTAATCCTTCGTCAGAATCATAAGTGAAACGATTGCGTTTATCGTCTTTTATGTCAGGCATTTTAGAACGATTTATTTAAAACCCATTCCAGAAGACCTAAGTCAAATATCAATGCTGCAAGTTTGTCTCCTGAAAGTATTTCGATATCGCGTCTTTCGTTTTTTACTTTGTCAAGTGAATTTTCTGGGTTAAATACAACAAAGAATAACTTTCTGAAACCACGATTACTAAAATCCCTTTCATATTTTTCAAAATCCTTTTTACTTGCCCCTGATTTTATCTGTACAGCATATTTTTCATTGTTAATCGGATCAAAATATTCCATATCCGTAAACTCCATACTGCCTCCTTGCATACTAACCCTTCGCCAACCACTTTGAATAAAAATTAAATCAGATAGTATTTCGCAATCTTTCCAGTGTAAATGCTGTAACAGTTCGATTGTCAATTTACAAATTTCATACTTGAATTTTTTGATTTCTTCAACATTGGGATTTTGAGATCCATTAATAATTCTGTTAATTATTTCAACCTCATTGTCTTGCTGAGTGTCTTTGTAGCGACATAGGGTGCCTTGAAATGCTTGAGTTTTAGAAATCCTTCCAGAAATATCGTTAGAATTAAGTGATTTGGATGAACCATTTAACGGTTTGCATGACCAACCATTTTTTGTTTTTCTGAATTTCGAGGTGTCATCCTTTTCAACAGGGCTATCAGCCAGATTACACCAGTACATCATCCCTTTATGGAATGTGATAAAGACATCATGTTCGGTCGCATCACAAAAAAGTTTTAGTGCGTTATAATCATTTGTTGTTCCACTCTTTTTACCTCGATCATCATAATCCTTTTTAATTACTTTTTTGATATTATCCCAATTACCATTGATAATATCATCTAATGAAACATCTTTCCATCCAATGCGGACAATCCCATTATTAATTGACTTTTCAGCCCATCCGCCTTTTGCTCCAAGTTTAATGTAGTAGGCGTTTTCGAATTTTACTTTTTCCATTTTGTCGTTATTTTGTAATTGCTTCTTTATCAAAACCCAGTTGCCAATAGTACATGTCAATTATCTTCATTGGTGGATACCAAAAGTTTGAAACTGTATAAATACTATTTTGAATTAGTTCAATTTCAGACTTCCTTTCTTCGGCAATCCTCCATATTTCTTCAATACTCTTCATATTTAATAGTGCATACTCCTTTTGAAATAAACCCAAATTAAAATATCTATCAAATGCAGGCAAACATCCTAATGTGCCAAGAATAATCTTGGATATTAAAGTATTAGTTGCAGATACAACTTTTTTTTCATTTCTTCCATTGAAGTATTCTATATGGCTGTAGAACTGTTTAAGCTCATCTGCTAGAAGTAATACACCATTTGCCTCAGGGAGATCAGTAACGTATTTATTTCTAAGATTATAATGATCTTTAATTATTTCAATTGCTCCAATATGAACTTTATAGTCTTTCCATAGTAGACCGCTTGACCCTCGATACATTCCCCAACTTGCCAGATAAAAGCCCAAATGTAATGCTAACACATCGGGCAACTCTTTTTTATTCCCGAAGGCACTATAACAATGTTCCCATGACTTATACCTATGGTTTAAGTCATTTACTGTTGGCACAATAAATTTTTGAATTGTTTTTTCCATTTCAAGTTAAAAATTAAATGACACCTAATTTTTCTTATAAAGGTGCTTATTTATTGTTCTGCAAATACCTAAGTTTCTCAGCTTGCCAAATTAAAAAATCGAGCATTTTTGTTTTTTCTCATCTGTTTCAATCGGATTTGGACATCCCGTTTCATCATTCCATTCCGGGTCAGAGTCATAAACCAAACGAAATTTCCGATCATTCAAATTGTTGTCAATAGCAAAACCTAACGAACAAGCAGCAGAGTTAAATCCAGAAACTCCAACATTTTCATTTGGTTGTGGTTTTAATATCCTTTCGGTCAATTCATCTGTACGGTACAATTTATCTTTTTCTCCCGGCACTACGTTCGTTAAAAAATCAATTTGTGAATAGGTATGGTTATTGGCCTCTAAAATATTAGGAGCTAAAGAATACACAGTATTAAAATCACCAATGGCGTTAGACAGAATGGTATTCCATTCAATCCATTTCTCTATGATATATTTTTTTTCAAACTTCATGATGCATTTTTATTCACTATGCTTTAGTTCATTGGAACCATTCCTTTTAGGTTCCTGCCATACTCGAAAAAAAACATCTCCACCTGATCGGGTTCGGCCTGTAATTGATTTGCAATCTGATGAGAAAAAGTCAAATATTTAAGGTAGTAATCAATGGCATTTTCGTATTTAAGGTTTTGAAATTCCTCTATTCCAATATCACTATATTTACCTGAGGTCAAAGCACTAATGACTCTTTGATCTAAAATAAGGGTACGATAAGAATCTATCTTTAGCCGCATGAAATATAAAAATTTAGATAAAGTGGAGAGACCAAGTCCTTCCATTTTTAGCAATTCCCTTATTTCGTCAATCGCGATGGTTCCCTTTTTCCCGTACTTGGTGAGTTCCTCTTTTAATTTAGTGAAGTTTGTGTTTTTTAAAATGTTTTCAATGTTTTTCCCTCTTCCTTTCGTTGGATAACCCCACATTAGCACTTTAATAAGCAATAAATCAATGGCTTGGTCATTAAATAGTTCAAATCTTGACATGGTAACTGTCGCATCATTGGGTTTTGAATGAGATTTTTCACTGCCAGATGAAGTCATTTGATTTTGGTCAGCATCTTCAACAAAAATAATATCAAGGATATCGCTTGAGACTAAATTTTCCCAGTGACTTCTTTTAACATCAAATGCCTGCTCCATAAAAGGAAGCACCTGGATCAATCTTTTGTAATTCGATATTCTCATCGTTTTCATCGGTCTTCCTGATCTTCTCATACCTTCCTTTACCCTATCCGCCTGAGCCTTTGCCTGTTCAAGTGTAACAGGATGTTTCATCATTTCCTGAACTTCTTTCATTGCGGCTTTGCTCCTCATTTTATGGTATTCATTGAGTTCGCCGGGTTCTCTTTTTTCATCGTCTGACATAATGAGTATGATTTAAATTAGCCTAACTAAAAATATTTTTAATAGATTTCTCTTTCTAATTCCACAAAGCTATTTCACCGCTATGCCAAAACGTGTCATTCTTTCAACTCTTGTAAAAATTAATTGCTTCTGCCAGCATTTCTTCTATCTCGTTCTTCAAACTGATCGGTTTTATAACCTTCGCCTGAGTTGAAATCATCAGCAATCGTTGTTTCAATTCGAAGTTGACTACCATTTTGTAAGTCAGGATAATTTCGTCGGTGGTTTCACTGATGACTTTTTGTGATGAATGCAATGGTAACGTTTTGAGCAAGTTTCCCTGAAATGAATTGCAAACAAGTTCAATATCTTCTGGCTTGTCCAGCACAGAAGCATTAATACCGATGACATTTTGGAACAGTAAAGAAATATCATTATTCTTGTCCTTCTTGAATCTCTTACCCGAACCCGTTAATCCAACAATCCGGTCAAGTCCAAATGTTCTGATTTCACTGGTATCAGATAAAAGACCAATTACATACCATCGGTTCAGGTATTCGCGCAGGAGGTAGGGTTGAAAGCAATATTCCTTTTCCGTCTCGCCATCAAAACGTTTGTATTTCAGAATGATTTCCGAGCTATGTTTGATGTAAAAGGCAATATCCCGGATGTATTGTAAGCCTTTAAAAGAGTTGTAATCTTCAAATTCTATGATTTCAGATATATTCGAACCTTCCTTCAAATAACTTGTCAACAAATCCAAGTTTTGTGAGAACTCCAGCAAATTCAGGAAATAGGGAAATGTGAACTCTTCATTCTCAATATAGTATCCTCTTCTGGAAGCAGAATACATGATATTGAGACCAAATTCAGCCCGTAAACTTTCAATGTCACGCTTCAGTTGTCGGTCAGAAACTTTAATTCCTGAATCAATTATCTTCCCGAGCATTTCAACAATAGTAGGGAATTTAGATTTTTCGAGCAACTGTAATATTTGCAGGTATCTTTTGATTTTAGCTTGGTAGGACATGATCCTTTAGGTATCAGGTAATATTATTATCGTTAAAAATATAGATTTAAGAAATAGAATTCATTCCTTTACCTCGTATTTATTTCCTCAAAATAAAAATAAGTTCATTTCATTTAGGAAATAATATACAATTCCATGAAAATTACGGATGTAGGTCATTTATTACCCATACAAATCGTCATAGTGCCCTATTTTATGAAAAATCCAATGAACTATCGAAAGATTTTTGGACTGGGATAGTATGTTATTAACACACAAAAACCAGCACTTACAAATAAATGTAATGTGCTGGTTTTCAATGAGCGGGAGTACAGGATTTTATATTCAAAAGCACAAGCTTGCCGACCTATTGCACCCATTTTGCAACTTCAGAGGGGGTCAGCATCTGACGGACTATCACACAAAACACGTACGAAAAACCCAAGAAAAAACTAATGAATCGCGGACTCAAGGGAGGGGTCAGCTTAGTCGGGATTATCCAAGGAGTAAGAATAATAGCTAATGCTATGTTAATATTTTAGAATACAGTTATTTATATAAATTTATTCATCATCATTTTTATTAGCCAAATATCCTATTTTATTCTTTGGTTTTGAATTCTGTTTTTTGTCGATATGCAGTTCAGCCAGGGATTGATTGATAAGTTCAATTTGCAAACGGGTATCTTCGTTAATATCATTATAATCAGTAAAAACTTCTTCGATATAGTCTTTTAGTTGTTTTATCTCAGATTGAAGTTCAGCCAAACCAGTATTGGGAATTGCAACCAACGATTGACGTATTATAACAAAAATGCGCATAATACCTCTGTTGATTTCGATTGCAGTTTTTGAATTCAACACGCTGCTAAGCATTGCTAAGCCAAGCTCTGTGAAAGCAAATGGGGGATATTTAATATTGTAACCTCTGGTTTTGTTCAAGGTCGCAAATTGCGTCCTTGAAAGTATTTCAATTTCATCCTTTGTCAATTGAAACATAAAATCGTCTCCCTCAAATCGTTCCATATTACGACGCACAGCCTCTTTGAGCCTTTTTGTTTCAGTGCCGTAGAGTTCTGCCAAATCAAAATCAAGCATTACCCGCTGACCACGTATTTCGTATATTTTATTTTGAATAACTTGTAATTCCATAAGATTCAATCATTTTCCAATCATGTTTCGACATCGCGAACATTAGCTAAATGCTATGTTAATATTTTAAGTATCTTTTGCGAATAAGGCATTAAAAGGGTAAATCTTCATCTGAAGTCTTAGAAATTCCCTCACCCATAAATTCATCGACTTCAAAATCTTTACATTTGCAGAAATCTTCTCCAAAAGGGCAGTTATGTGGATCGTAGTCACAAAACTCAAAATGGTGATTCCAGCCACCAGGCCAGTGTGAACATTCGTGGTCAATGTATTCGCGCATAAGTTCATAGCGGCGCCTATCAGGCAATCCATCAGGAAAATCCGGGAAGAAGTTATAAGCCGCCCACAATTCCTCAAATTCATCTGCCATCAGTGTAAGTTGTTCCGATGTAAGTTTGTCTGAAGAAGGAAACTGTTCGATTGTCAGTCCAAACAATACACTCATGGGTTGATCTTCCATTTCTTCCAGTTCCATCATATAATCCTCATCGAATGTGCCTTCAGGGATTTTTGACTGCGGAACTCTTGTCGCTGACAAGTGCATATCTTCGATGAGTTGACTGAGATAGGCTTGCATCGTATGATAAATTAGATTCTAAGAAGAGGAATACGGTTATCTAATTTATCACTTTTTAACGGAAAAACCAAGGATTTGGAGTACAATTTCGGAATGAGAAAGTGGGTTATTATTACAAAAAACCAGCACTTACAAAAAGATGTAATGTGCTGGTTTCAAATGAGCGGGAGACGAGATTCAAACTCGCGACCCTTAGCTTGGAAGGCTAATGCTCTATCAGCTGAGCTACTCCCGCAATGCAGTTTTAAGTTCCAGGTTCCAGGTTTCATGTTTGCGCCCCTAACCTGGAACTTGAAACTTGGAACTTTGAACTTCTTTGTTGTGGGGAGAGCAGGATTCGAACCTACGAAGGCGTACGCCAGCAGAGTTACAGTCTGCCCCAGTTGGCCACTTTGGTATCTCCCCGGGAATTAATTAAAATTGTGTGAACGTATTCCAGAGGTCGAACCCTCTGTGCCATAAAAGTTATTCCGGCTATTCAGTAACCAGGCTGGTTACTTTAATATCTCCCTGATCAACATTTTCTGAACTTATTCAATAAAGAGCCGAATCTCAGATTCGAACTGAGGACCCCGAGATTACAAATCACGTGCTCTGGCCAACTGAGCTAATTCGGCAAAAAAAAAGCGGGTAAGCTACCTGCATCGCACCGCTCAACCATCTACCCTTGCTGCCTTCCGACCCTGGGGGAATTCAATAGGAGCTAGTCGTACAGGACTTACCCGCCCACAAAAGTAGAAAAAAATGACTACCCCGCAAACGAATTCAAGGGATGCATGAATTATTTTTCCTGCTGTCAAACTAATCCTTTAGCACTCAAACAGGTATTGAATTAAAAAAACATGAATCAGACTGAATTTAAATTGACTTTATTGCATTTACACCTTTTTCAATCATCTTTGAACGAATCAAAAGCCTGATAATTCCTGAAAGAATTCGGATGGAAACCTAAATTCTCAAAACAATAAGCGAAAATTTAGCTGTATCCTGAAATAAAATAGGCCTTTTGTCTTTTTAATTGTGCAGGAATGAGTGTGCTGTCAATAAAATCAAATATATTTGTTAATCACAAATCAAACTCTCACTATGGAACAAAAATCTACTTTTTGGAAATCAGCAATGATTTATGGTCTTTACATCGGTATTTTCTTTACATTATTTTCAGTGCTACTTTATGTGACTGGACAAACTACAAATAAGGCCTTGGGATATATCTCATTTCCATTGTATGCCTTAGCCATTGTGCTTGCTCAGATTCATTACCGGAACAGTGAACTGAACGGAGTAATTAGTTATGGCCAAGCTGTAGGTTTTGCTGTGGCGGCAATGCTTTTCAGTGGAATTATCTCAGCACTTTACACAATGATTTTATATTCATTTATCGATCCGGGACTCGTACAACAAATGAAAACAATCCAGGAGGAAGCTTTAATGCAAAAAGGCATGACCGAAGAACAGGTTGATGCCGCAATGAGCATTATGTCCAAGATGATGACCCCGGGATACATGTCAATCATGGGATTATTTGGTTCCGTTTTTATCGGAACAATTGTATCTTTGGTCTCTTCAATCTTCGTAAAAAAGCTGCCTGGTGAAGATGCTTTTGATGAAGCAATGGAAGAAGTAAAAACTGAAGAATAGAAACATGGATATTTCCGTAGTTGTACCTTTATTTAATGAAGTAGAATCACTCTCTGAACTGACGTCATGGATTGAGCGGGTAATGAACGTCAACAATTATTCGTATGAAGTCATTCTGATTGATGATGGCAGTACTGATGGTTCATGGGAACTGATTGAGAAGCTTAGTCATCAAAACCCGTGCATTAAAGGTATTAAATTCAGGCGTAACTACGGAAAATCAGCCGGATTGTATTGTGGCTTTGCTGCTGCCGAAGGGGATGTGGTCATAACTATGGATGCAGATCTGCAGGACAGCCCGGAGGAAATTCCCGAGCTTTACAACATGATCAGTGTCGAGAAGTATGACCTTGTTTCGGGCTGGAAGAAAAAACGATACGATCCGTTCCTTTCCAAGAACCTTCCAAGTAAATTTTATAACTGGACTGCCCGCCGAATGACTGGAATTAAAATCCATGATTTTAACTGCGGGCTAAAAGCCTACAGGAAGCAGGTGATTAAAAGCATAGAAGTATACGGCGACATGCACCGTTATATCCCTGTTCTGGCCAAATGGGCAGGGTTTAAACGAATTGGGGAGAAAGTAGTTCAGCACCAGGAACGTAAATTTGGAACTACCAAATTTGGAATGGAACGCTTTATTCGCGGGCCACTCGATTTACTTTCCGTTATTTTTATTTCGAAATTCAGCAAACGGCCTATGCATTTATTTGGCGTTTTAGGCACCCTTATGTTTTTATTGGGATTGGCTGCTGCGGTATGGGAAGGTGCCCAGAAACTGATGCTTAGCCTTCAAAATCAACGTGCCCCACGCATCACCGAAAGCCCTTATTTCTATCTGGCACTTACAGCCATGATTATTGGAACTCAACTCTTCCTGGCAGGCTTTCTGGCTGAATTAAATGGTCGCAACTCTACTGATCGCAATTATTATCTGATTGATAAAAAGACCAATATCTGAATTTGGCAACAACATTTTGTAAACAAATCAGCTTGAAAATCGTTCCGATAGTAAACTATTTTCAAAATGAATTCACAATCAGTAAATACTTTCCGTCAACTCAGTAAAGGAGAAGAAATTGCAAATAGCATTACCCACGGGATCGGAGCCCTGCTGAGTATTGTTGCCTTGGTTATTCTAATCATCGTGGCCGGCAGGCATGATGATATCTGGCATATGGTTAGCTTTTCAATTTACGGGTGTACTTTGGTATTATTGTATCTGTCCTCAACGCTCTATCACAGCTTTAGCAGTCCCCGAATAAAAAATCTCTTTGCACGCTTCGACCATATTTCCATTTTTCTGCTCATAGCCGGAACCTACACTCCTATCCTGCTCACTTCTCTTCGTGGTGTCTGGGGATGGACTTTGTTTGGAATTATCTGGAGTATTGCACTGGCCGGAGCTGTAATTCGCTCCATTTGGGTTTACCGGTTCCGTAAATTAATGGTAGCAATATATTTACTGATGGGTTGGATGTTCATCCTTGCTGGTAATCAAATTTACCACAGCCTGCCCTCAATCAGTCTGACTTTCCTTGTGTTGGGCGGAGTAGCTTATTCAGTGGGAGTCATTTTCTATCTCTGGCGCACTCTTCCTTATGGTCATGGGATCTGGCACTTATTTGTTTTAGCTGGAAGTGTGTTGCATTTCTTCGCCATATATTCGCTATAACCAAAAGTTATATTAAAATTCTTCTGCGGAAGTCGTTGCTGTTCTTTATAACTATCGTATTGGATGGAATCTTTGGCTTATGAATAGCAATTTGACGACCTGAAATCAGGATTTTATTCTTGCTAAATACCAATGATAAATCGGACAGGTATCTTTCCAATTCTGGCTTTTCAATGGCTTGAATAAAGGAAGTACAGATGAAATCAAATCCATTGTGTATCAATAGATTAGTCAGATCTCCAAAAGGTAAGTTCTGTCCCAGATAAACACCGTGCAGCCCGGATTGAGCCGCCAGATAATTAAAATAAAGTAATCCTAATTCGTGCCATTCATTTTCACGTAAAAAGAACAAAACAGTCTTGGCACCTTCGTGAATTTCAAATTTGGCAGTTTCCCTGATTAGCCTGCTCCTGATCAGGTTGGATACAAAATGCTCGTGAGCCGCATAGATTGATCCAGCCTGCCATAAAATACCTATTCGTTCGAAAAAAGGGAAGATCACGTTCTGAATGGTCTTCGACATTCCATTTTCAAGGATTATTTTGTCGAGTAACTTGTCAAAAGCAATGGAATCCAGATTTACGGTTTGGTAGAGCAACTGGTCAATATTTTGTTCCGGTTCACTCAAATTTCCATTAATACGAAGCACTTCAGACTGAAGCTTTATTTCATCAAAGGTGGCCACATTTGATATCTTGTAGCCGTTTTTTACCAGCATGACCACATTCAATATCCTGCGCACATCATCATCCGAATAAGTTCTGATATTGGTATCCGTCCTGTTGGGTTCCAGAAGACTGTATCGTTTTTCCCAGATACGAATGGTATGTGCTTTAATACCTGACAGATGTTCCAGGTCTTTGATTGAGTAATGCATTATTATTTCATTTTACCTGCCATAAATCTTAATCCTGACATTAAATTCAGGGTTTAAAACAAGCAACTGTACGTTTTGTTTTAAGTTTTAGCCCAATTAATAAACAAAGTGATAGAAACTCAACTAAAATCTTCAAATCAATAAACAATTTAGCTTTATCCTGTTCATACGGATTCAATCAAATCGGTATAAAGTTTATCCAAAGTCCATAGATGCCTGTTACCTGCGCTTTATCATCTGTCTTCTATCTGTGTTCTATCTGTGTTTATTTCTGGATTTATATACAGATAGAAAACAAATCACAGTCAAATCATAAAGCGCGGGTATAAGGCATTCATAAGGTATTAAACACAAGGGTCCGATCTTGTGGAAAGATCGGACCCTTGAATATCGATATTTACTGTGCTTATTGTTTCGAATAACTCACCTCTTCGATAGGTAATATGAGCACCATCCCCAGGTAGATTAAAATCAGGTAAGGATTGAAGAAGGTAATCCAGGCAAATGCCAGTCTGAAAAATACAGGATCGAGCTCTGGATTTACATAGTTTGAAATGCCACTAATTACACCAGCAACTAATTTTTCGTTTGAGCGTGTTAACCGTTTCATGACTTTGAGTTTTAATTGTTTCTGTTGTTAGAGTTGTTCCTATTGTTGTGATTGTTGTGATTGTTGTGATTGTTTAAAAGGTTTCCAAGATTATAGGTGTCAGGCTGCCGCCTGTTGATTTGTGCTCTTTCAATTTACCATTGGCTTTTTACTTTTTCAATGAGAGTCCTTCAGGAGTCATCGTCCAGGTTTTTCCGGTCATTTCTTTATTCCACATGTTGTTTATGTTTTCGAAATCAAAATGAAGCCGGTCAAGATTCGAACTGAGATGAATCATTTTCCCTGTAGGCACCTTTACAGTAACAAAAACTTCCTGACTACGCCATTTGGATTGATTGCCAATGGTGAAATTCGGATCAAGTGTCAGTGTCGAATCTTTGCTTGCAGTATTGTAGAGGATATTATCGAGGTTTTTTTGAACTTCGCCTGTATTTTTCCCACGGGCAGTTTTTCTGATACTAACAGAAAAGTCTTTGGAGTCAGTAGACTCAATCTGAAGGTGAGGATTTCCGGCCAGTACTTTTTCGCCACCAATTGTAATCATTGTAAAATCGTCAAACCGGATGTTATTGTCGGATTCCATCATTTCAGGAGCATTCCCCAATTCAAGATAAAGGGTTTTACAGGTTAGGCAGTTGATAGGTTTTCCGGAGGAAATAGTGTTCTTCTGACTGAAATTACTAAACTGACCGGCAGTTAGCAGAATCATTGAAATGAGCGCTACCAACCATATTCCAAAAGCGCCTGTACCAATGAGTCTATTGTTTGTTTTATACCTGAACACCAACTTAGTGCCAACAAACAAAATAGCCAGCAGGGGAATCCCAATCAACAAAACAAACAACAAAATAGAAAGACTTACAATACCTGGACTTACCATAAAGCCTAAGAGTCCTGAAAAATCTACATCTGGATTTAATCCTACTGTGTGAGCCTGAATGACTGAATTACCAACAGCTACTGAAACAAGGAAGGCAATAAACCCAAGGAATCCGATCAAAATCAATAAGCTACCAAATGCAATAGCAGTTGCCTTTCCGAGTCCTCTGATCACCTGTACAAATGCCTGACTGGCTTTATTAGCTACTTCCTTACCTTTCTGAAACAATTCGGACTGATTGAAATTCGAGAAACTCTTTTTTACCTCTTTTACTTCTTCCTGAATTGTTTTCCGGATGTTTGTAATCGTGGCCTCTTCACCTCTCATTTCCAGACGTTGTGATGTTGTATTTGCTTCCGGAACTACTATCCACAAAATCAGATAAACGATAGCCGAAATTCCTACTCCCGGAAAAGCCAATACGATGAATATTATCCTTATAAAAACCGGGTCAACATTAAGATAGGCGCCCAAGCCCGAACAAACCCCACCAAAAACACGATTCTCTCTATCGCGGTAAAGCCGCTTTTTTGTCTTTTCCATTTTATCATCAGCACATACATAAGCTGCATTTTCATCCTCTTCGGTATCCATAAAATCTTTGGGCTTCCCCATTCGCAGCATCACTTCGTCAACCCATTCGCTGATAATAGCTTGTTTTCCTTCGCTGATTTTTTCCTGAAGTAATTCGGCAATGCGGGATTCGATGTCCTGTACTATTTCTTTACCGCCTTCCTGGCAACTGAAGTAACTATTTAACAGTTGAAGGTAATTCTGTAGTTTTTCAAAAGCATCTTCCTCGATGTAAAAAATACTACCGCTTACGTTTATGGTGAATGTCTTTTTCATGGGTACTGTTGTTACTAAGATTTGAAATGTTGCTGTGGGTTCTGTAGTTTGAAATGTTGTGGTGGTTTTAAATGTTCTGATGGTTGCTGTTATTTCCTTTCTTCGTTCTCCGTTTTCCTTTCTCCGTTCTCCATTTTCATTTGCGTTTATTGATATGAAAAACAGCATCGACTAATTCATTCCACACATTTGCGAGTTCATTGAGGAAATTTTTACCGGTTTCAGTAAGTTCATAGTATTTGCGGGGCGGTCCCTGTAGAGATTCTTCCCAGCGGTATCCCAGGTAACCTTCGTTTTTCAGTCTATTCAACATGGGGTAGAGCGTTCCTTCCACTACAATCATTTTCGACTTTTCCAGGCTTTGAATGATATCGCTAACGTAAAGAGGTTTATTTTCCAGTACCAACATAATGCAATATTCGAGTACCCCTTTCCGCATCTGTGCTTTTGTGTTTTCCAGTTTCATGATATTGCCTCCCAGATTTGATTTAGTTGTTTGGTTTATTTTGATTGTGCAATTTCCACGAGGATTCTAGTTTTCCTGAGGATCAGCTTCAGCAATAAACCTGGCGGATTTGATATGATGACGAGATAATCTTTTGGATGCGTATTTCTCGGTTTGTTGATTACCACCCGTGTAGGTTCCTTTCACAACTGATCTCAAGAAATTATCGCCCGATATTAAAGGTTCATTATTTGTAGTTTTCTTTAGTACCTCTATTTGTTTCTCTGCGTATTTGTCAATTTCCATCTTAGCTTCCATTGCAGTTTGTGCTTCTGCAGTTTCGATGAATTCTTCATTGTTCGCTGTGACTTCCTCCTTATTCCCTTTTCCCATCAGAAGTAATTGTTTTTCGGCATATTTTACCACTTCCAATTCAGCTTCTTTTGCAGTTTGAGCTTCAGCTGAGATGAAGAAGTTTTCATTGCTCATTATGTTTTCGGTTTCGGATGACAATTCAGCATTCACAAATCTCTCAGTTTTATATTCTGCGTTTCTCATCAGGGCATCGATTTCTGGTGAAGATTCTGTATCAAGGGCTTCTTGGTCAGTTACTGCCTTGTTGTTCTTCCAGTTTTCCATTTCAGATGCCATTTCAGTATCAACAAATTTCTGTGCATTGTATTCAATGTCTTTCATTGCGGCTTCAATCGAAACAGCAGATTCTGATTTCACAGCTTCATTATTCGTTTCGGCATTGCCATTCTTCCAGTTTTCGATTTCACCTGACATTTCGTCTTCTACAAATTTATTTGCTTTGTATTCGATGACATTCTCTGAAGCTACATTGTCAGTTTCGACATTGTTATTCGTCCAGCTTTCAATTTCATTATTCACTTCAGAAACAACAATTTTTTGTGCATTGTATTCAATGTCTTTCATCTCGTTTTCAATCTGAAGATTAGATTCAGCGTCAACAGCTTCGTCATTCGTTTCTGCATTGCCATTCTTCCAATTTTCGATTTCATTTGACATTTCGTCTTCAACAAATCTGTTTGCATTATACTCTATGAGGTTCTTCGAAACTTCATTCTCAAATACAAATCCTGCTTCGACTTCAGGTTCAGTCACTGAATTTAAAGTTGAAGAAGTTGTTTTTGCAGAAACATCTGTTTTGGTTACCTCAAAAGTTGCATTCCTGTTTCCAGATTCTGACGGCTGTTCGGTCTGAGATACGGAAGTCTGCTCATAGGAAGGATTGGTCAAAAATTGATTCCAGAAATTCTGGGCTGTAACGGACCAGTTGATTAATATTAAACTAATAACAACTGCGCTACCACGTAAAACCATCATATTAATCTGACTCTTTACTGTTTTCTGAATGTTGCTTTTTGTTTTCATGATTCTGTGCTCCTATACTTTAAAATTGTTTTTTCAGTTTTTAAATCTTTGTTTCTAACCCTATGACGATCGGTTTTTGTTTTCGTTACAATCTGTATAGATCTTTTTTTAAAACTCTACCTTTCGTTGCATTGTTATTTGTACTGCAAATATATATCTTTTATATGGTATCTTGCAACACATAGTACCATATATTTTTAATTTATTTTTTACTAATTTCATATAGTGCTGATTTGTAATTTATTACACAATGTTAAATTTGTGTTAAACCCATTTATTTTTAAAATAGGCCTGTTTTTTCAATTACAAAAAGTGGAAAAGTCTTTCGAAAAGAATATTTTTAAAGGGTGAAAAATATTTTTTAGATATTAAAAAGGTCAATTTTTAGTAAAGTCAGATGATTCAACCCGATTGTTTTATCTTTGTATAGAGCAAAACACACCATGCATGTCATTAATCATTGAAGAAAAAGATTTAGAGAAATTTATCCTGATCGGCGACCGGGTATTAATCCGGCCTAAAAATCAACAGTCCCTCACCGCGTCTGGTTTATACCTGCCTCCGACAGTTCAGGAGAATGAAAAAACGCATAGTGGCTATGTGGTTAAAGTTGGTCCGGGATACCCAATTCCGGCTATGACAGATGCCGATGAACCCTGGAAAGAAAAGAAGGATGAAGTAAAATATGTTCCGCTTCAGGCTAAAGTAGGTGACCTTGCAGTATATCTCAGCAATAATGGATGGGAGATCGAATTCAACAAGGAAAAGTATATGATACTTCCTCATTCCTCCATACTGATGCTCATTCGCGATGAAGGATTATTTGAATAATAAGAAGGTTGAAAAAAGTTATTATTGTTCTTGGGTTATCATTGTTCAAAAAAATCATGCGACAACCATCCTTACAACAATGACAATAGCTACAACAAATCCGACAAATAAAACTACCCATTGAAAATACCATCAATACATATACAAGGCAAAGGTCAGCCATTTGTATGGTTGCATGGTATGCTGAATTCGGTGGAATCGGATTCGGTCTTTTCGCTCATTGATTTTCAACAACTTTCAACTTTCGTTTCAGTTATCAGGTATGATGCCTGCAATAAATCAGTTACCGGCAAGTATACCTGGGATGCAATGTCCAATGAACTGATATGTGTGGCTGATGCACAAAAATACAATACAATGATTCTTGGCGGATCATCAATGGGTTCAGGAACGGCTATTCATTGTGCAGTCAAATTTCCGAAGAGAGTTAAGGCATTGATCCTGGTTACTCCTCCCCCGGCCTGGGAAATGCGTTCAGGAGTAAAATCGATCTATGAAAAAATTGCAGCGAAGGCCGGACAGAATACTATTCCAGATATTCTGAAAAGAATAATACAGTTGAACCAGGATCCTCCTGAATTCTTTGAACAAATGCATCCCGGGACACGCCAACTTCTACTGGAATACAGACTGGGCTTTGAACCACACTATTACTCCTCCATTTATCGGGGAGGAGTAGTCTCTGACTTGCCAAACCGCGAACAAATTTCCAATATAAATGTTCCATGCTTGATTGTTTCACAGCCCGGTGATGAAAACCATCCGATTAAAATGGCACAAGAGCTGAATAATCTGATAAAAGGTTCAGAACTGGTTATTGTTACAGATTATGACAGCTATCAAAAATTACAGATTAAGGTCTGTGATTTTATTAAGGCGCTGGAATAAATATTACAAACAGATAATATTTAAGTCCTTATTATTACAAATTGAAACAGTACAAATACTCAAACAGTTTTTTAAGTATCTTGCACACGAAAACAAATTAAACATTAAACACATCTAAATATCAGTTATGGAGAGAGTTTCAGACAGAGTCGCATGTTTATCGGCATCCGCCACCCTGGCTGTGGCCCAAAAAAGCCGCGAGTTAAAAGAGAAGGGTATTGACGTAATCAGCCTTGGAGTTGGTGAACCGGATTTTAATACCCCCGACTTCATCAAAGAGGCAGCAAAAAAGGCCATAGACGATAATTATTCCACTTATTCGCCGGTTCCAGGTTATGCTTTACTGCTTAAAGCCATTGTTGATAAGCTTAAACGTGACAACAATCTGGATTATACCACGGATCAGATTATCGTATCGAATGGTGCAAAACATTCCATTGCCAATCTGCTTCAGGCTTTGATCAATAAAGACGACGAGGTAATTATTCCCGCACCGTATTGGGTAACCTACATCGAGTTGGTAAAATTGAATGAAGGTAAAAACGTGATCATCCCAACTACTGTTGACAGTGATTTCAAAATTACACCGGCACAACTGGAAGCAGTCATTACCCCTAAAACCAGAGCATTTCTGTTCAGCAGTCCGAGCAATCCAACCGGTAGCGTTTATACCAAAGCCGAGTTGAAAGCTTTTGCCGACATATTTGCAAAAAACCCAAATATCATCGTGATCTCTGATGAAATTTACGAACACATCGTATATGGAATCAAACACGAAAGCATTGCTCAATTCCCCGAAATTAAAGCACAGGTAGTTGTTGTGAATGGCGTATCGAAAGCCTTTGCGATGACAGGCTACCGCATCGGCTATATCGCTGCACCGCATTGGCTGGCTAAAGCATGTAATAAATTGCAGGGACAATACACTTCAGGACCATGTTCCGTTTCACAAATTGCTTCGGTTGCTGCATTGAACGCACCGCTTGATACGGTATATGCCATGGTGAAGCAATTCGAAAAACGACGTAATCTTGTTCTTTCTATGCTGGCTGAAATCCCGGGTGTAAAAACCAGCAAGCCTGATGGCGCATTTTATGTATTCCCTGATATTTCGTCATTCTTCGGAAAATCGGATGGTACAATAACCATCAACAATGCAGACGATATGGGATTATTCATCTTGTCAAATGCTTTCACAGGTGTTGTTTCGGGTGAAGCATTTGGCGCTCCTGAATGTATCCGTATTTCGTATGCTGCTTCGGAAGCCGACCTGACCAAATCACTTACACGCATCAAAGACGCATTGGCAACCTTGAAATAAGAATATTATCTATTTAAACTTCAGATATTAAGCCTGGTGGAAGCATTTCTGTCAGGCTTTTTTGTTGTAGATTGATTACGAACGAATCACCTTTAGAAAAGAAATGCCTTATTATTGGAAACTGAGACTTATTATTGCCAACTATACTTTCCTCGCCCGATCCATTTCGCGAGTGTCGTCTTTTAGTTTCAGGGTTTCGCGTTTATCGAAAGTCTTTTTTCCCTTGGCCAATGAAATTTCCAGTTTAGCCAATCCCCGATCATTTATGAAAAGCTTCAAAGGAACAATGGTTATACCGCCCTCCTTGGTTTTCTTCTGCAATTTGTCGAGTTCTTTACGGTTCAGCAATAATTTGCGGTCCCGCTTGGCAATGTGGTTATTGCAAGTGCCCAGTTCGTATTCAGAAATATGCATATTCTTTACATACAACTGATTGGAAAAGAATGTACAATAAGAATCTACAAGGCTGGCCTTTGCACTTCGGATCGATTTAATCTCCGTTCCTGCCAATTGGATACCGGCATAAAAGGTTTCAATGATCTCGTAATCAAAGAAAGCCTTTTTGTTTTTAATACTTATTTTTTGTTGTTTGTGTTCCATTAACTCATTGATGATTTTTTATTGATGAATGATGATTGTCTTTCGGCTTGAATATCATTCACCAGTTCGCATTATATATTGCAAAAATACATTATTTTGTACTTCGAAAACTTCTGTAAACATGCATAACGAAAAATATAATCTAATTACCATTCTTGGACCCACAGCTTCCGGAAAAACAAGTGTTGCAGCCAAAGTGGCTTCATTGCTGGATGGGGAAGTTATCTCGGCCGATTCGAGACAGGTCTACCGTGGAATGGATCTTGGAACCGGAAAGGATTATGCTGATTATATCCTTGACGGGAAAGCTGTCCCTTATCACCTTATTGATATTGTTGACGCGGGATACGAATACAATGTCTATGAATTTCAGAAAGATTTTCTTCGTGTCTTTAATGAAATCTCAGAAAAGGGAAAGCTTCCTGTGATGTGTGGCGGCAGTGGTTTATATCTGGAGGCCGTTCTTAAAAACTATAAACTGATCCAGGTTCCGTTAAATGAACCATTACGCGATAGTCTGGCTAATAAAACGCTCGGAGAACTGACAGCTATTCTTAAAATCTATAAAAATTACCTGCATAACCTAACGGACATAGTAAATGAAAAAAGAGCCATTCGAGCCATCGAAATCGAAGAGTATTACCTATCTCATCCTGAAATTGACACCTCAATGCCCGACATCCGTAGTCTGGTCGTTGGGGTAAAATTCGATCGCCTGTCACGCCGGAAACGTATCACCAACCGCTTGAAACATCGTCTGAATGATGGCATGCTCGATGAAGTCCAACGTTTGCTTGACAATGGATTAACTCCCGAACAGCTTACCTACTATGGTTTGGAATACAAATACATGACCCTTCACCTGACCGGCCAGCTTTCGTATCAGGAGATGTTTGAAGGTTTAAACGTCGCTATTCACCAGTTTGCCAAACGACAAATGACCTGGTTTCGCAGAATGGAAAAACAGGGAACTGAAATTCACTGGCTCGATGGTTATATGCCTTTGGACGAAAAAGTTGCACAAATCATGGAATGGTATTCAATGAAAAGGTAATTTCTTTCCTGTTTACTATTTTCTTGGCCTCCAAACAATCCGCATCACGCATAGATCGGCGTCATCCGATTGCCGTACAAGACAATTCAGATACTCATTATCCGTATTTTGCGTGCGGGTAACTGCTATCTGATCACCAGCCTGCCCTTCTTTCAGATAATTCACTTCCAACTCTGCCGGCTCAAAAGCGTTGAGAAATAATATTCCATAGTCATCCAGTACCCGTTCCAGATATTTCACACTGTTAAAGTGTTTATTAATATCGAGTTCACTAAAGAGAACCGGAGAATAATTCATGGCTTCAGGATGAGCATCAGGTTTGATACGTTTTGGATTCCTGCAGGCATTCGATTCGGTATATTTTGGAAAAGTAGCTCTGAAATCGCTTAACCTGAATATCCTGTGGGTCTCCATATCCAGGATCAGCCAGGCCGAACTGGCCCGAAGAAGCACCTCTCTCCTGTCATTCTCAACTATATATTCGCGGTAGGCATACATTCCGTCCGTACCGGCTGACCAAGTGTTCAGGATAAGCTTATCCTGCCATGCCGGATATTTTTCAACCTGAAAGTACATACGCGACAGTACCCAAAACAGATTATTGCTCTTCAAACTATCGTATCCCCAGTCCATAACCTGAGCATGTGCCCAGGCCGCTTCGATCAGAATATTAAATAGTGAACCAATCGATGCTTTACCATACTGATTGGTGTGATAAGATTTCACGGCTAGTTGTTCCTGATATTTTTCCATTTGTATAGGTTATTGTAAACCTTTATACAAATCTATTGTTCAGTTTTGAATTACCAATCGATTTAACGACTTTTGCACAAAATTTAGCTATTTCATGGAAAAGATTATCATAAAAACGCCCGAACAGATTGATGGGATAAGAAAGAGCAGCAAACTTGCAGGACAAACTTTAGAGTATATTGCCGAATTTGTAAAAGAAGGTGTATCAACCGAATTTTTAGATCAGAAAATTGAAACCTATATCCGCGAAAACGGTGCAATACCAGCTACGCTTGGGTATAGCGGGTATCCTAAATCTTCCTGCATTTCGGTGAATGAAGTTGTTTGCCATGGTATTCCTTCCGAAAAGATAGTATTGAAGAATGGTGATATTTTGAATATTGATGTAACGACCATTCTGAATGGCTATTTTGGTGACACCAGCAAAATGTACACGATAGGTGATATCTCACCCGTTGCGCTCGAATTGATCGAGGCCACAAAACATTCCCTGGATTTGGGGATACAACAGGTAAAATCAGGCAATCAGTTCGGAAACATTGGTTTTGCAATCAGCAAATACATCAAGTCTAAAGGATTTAGTGTGGTTTATGAGTACTGCGGGCATGGTGTTGGTATTAAATTTCATGAAGAGCCCCAAATCGATCATTCCTCACGCCGGAATACAGGACCATTTATGAAACCAGGCATGACTTTCACCATCGAACCAATGATCAATGAAGGCCGACCCGGAACCATTGTCGATAAAGCCGATAAATGGACTGCCCGCACGGTCGACAAAAAGCTATCAGCACAATTTGAACATACAATTCTGGTCACTGAAACCGGATTTGAGGTATTGACCGATGTAACCGGAGAATATTAAAATGACCACAAATCCGAATTCAAGATAAGAATTGGGATACAGGCTTATACGATTTTCTATTCACTACTTTTACACAATCGGATAAATTAGTCGACTAGTTGCTCAAAGGCAATGTAACCAAAAACGTACTTCTTTTTCCATAAGTTCCCGGAGAAGAAATGGTTTTGTCGATACGAAAGATTGTTTCCAATATTTCCGATTTGATGCCTACACCTTGATCAATGACACTGATTTTCAAAAAAGGCTTTTGATCCACGATTAGTTCTTCTGAACAAATCCAGATTTCGTCACCTCTTTGGGTAAACTTTATAGCATTGGAAACCAGGTTTCGCAGGACAGTTCCAGTCAAATCAGGATCAACCACAATCTGAACTTTTGGATCAGTTTCATTTACCAGATGAATATCGTTCATCTGAGCTTCAGGCTTTAGCTGTGCAAACAAATTATCGCATAGCTCTTTCTGTCCAATGATTTGCTTATTCACAACAATATTACCCGAATGGGCACGCGACCACTTCAATAGATCTTCAAGAAGCAAATGCAAATTTGAGGATGAAGATTGTATGCTGCCATGAAGTTCTTTCCGCTGATTGTCAGTCATCGATTCGTATTCATCCAGTATCAAATCAGTCATAACTTTCAGGTTTTCAAAGTGATATCAAAGGCATTAAAAATTGCAGTCTCACCCGATCTGTAATTGATTCTTGCTGAAAACCAGCATTCTTTTCCTTTAATTTCAAGCGGATATTCTATTTCGACTACATTCTTTAAAGTGACTGAACGTAGGAAAGCAGCCATATACCGGGCCGGGATTGGCAAGGGATCGGGAAGGGAACGCGAGGGGAACCCAAGGGGAACCCAAGGGTATTCCTTTTCTATATCTGTACTATGACTGATCTGCATCTATACTAAAATCTGGATCTTAGTACTTTTACAAATCAATCATAGATTAATTGATCCGAAACAAACACGAAGCAATCCCTTCCCGGATACATTCCGTTCAGGTCGAAAGCAGGTTCTTTGTTTTCCTGAAAAACATCTGAATAGAGAGAGAATTGGCGTCCGAAATCATGGAGTTTATTGCTGAACCCATTCGTCAGACTTTGGCATGAACTCAGTCGAAGCTCAAAGATAAAACCTTTGCGATAAAAAAACAAACCCGGATGATCATTATTGAGAAAAAGTCCTGATTTGTTATATGCCTTTCCCTGTGGCTATACTATCTATGTTATTTATTATCTATATTCACCATCACAACCCCCTGTGCCGGAATACTTGTGCTAAACTGTTGAGTAAAATGGCCCAAATTCTTCTCTCGCCACAAATCACGAACAGTATGTTTACCCGTAATGTGCAATTCAGACCAGTCAACCTTTACTTCCATTGCACTTTTTCCCCGGTTAAATAAACCTACAGCTTTGGATCCGTCAAGCAGATTTTTGACCATCAAAAAGCATTCATCAGTTCTTTTGATTACCAACGCACATTCACCCAATGGATCCTGATTCACTCTAATAATTTCAGGATTACAAAGCACATTGAGGGTAAATGCATCAAGTTTTGACATGTCGCCACTATAAATCAAAGGGGCGGCCATCAGGCTCCACATCGACATATAGGCGTATTGCATCGCTGCCGGCATTGCGGTCAATTCAGGAATACCCATTTTGCCGGCATTGCCTATATACCCGATCTGAATATAATCAGGATCGTTCCATTCACCTGGTTTAGAGTATTCGCGGTGCTCACAGTTTCTCAATGACACATCGAATATGCGGTCGAGTTCAAATCCCAGATCTCCTGAAGTACGCCAGCAATGTCCACCAACTTCACCACCCCACTTCCAGACATCGCCCATACCATATTGACACAGATTAAAAACAATGTCACGATCCAGAGATTTCAGAATTGTTCCCATTTGGCGGTATGGCTTCTGAAAAGCCTCAATGCTATTGTCTTTTCCTGCAATATCACCATAGGAACACCAGTCATATTTTAAAAAATCAAAGCCCCAGGCAGCAAACTGCCGGGCATCCTGTTCTTCATGCTTATAGGCTCCGGTAAAACCCCCACAGGTTAAAGTGCCGGGTGAAGTATAAATTCCCGCTTTCAGCCCTTTGGCATGGATATAATTGGTAAGGCCTTTCATGTCAGGAAAATAACTATTCGGAATAACATTTCCCTGATCATCCCTTAACGGACCAACCCGTTTGGGATCGTTATTTTTGGGAGCATTCATCCAGCAATCATCAATGTTCACATACTGGTAACCCACATCAGCCATTCCGCTGCTGATCATCACATCGGCAGCTTCCCGCATCATTTGATCAGTAATGCGATCATAATGGGCATACCAGTGATTCCATCCCATCGGTGGTGTAAGGGCAAGCTGATCTCCAGCCACGATTTTAAATGTCCTGCTATCTTTCCCTTTTGAATTGGTTGCCTGAATCGTAATTTCGTATTCTCCTTTTCCTGGAACAGTACCCGACACAATACCGGTTGACGGATCAAGTTTTAACCCGAAAGGCAGCCCTTTTGCAGAAAAGCTAAGCGGACGGCTTCCCTGGCAAGGAATTCTGTAAAGGAAAGGGTGACCGGGACGACATCCATAAACCAGAGGTCCATTGATACGAGGTTGTGACATTGGTGCAGGAGTTAACAATTCGGGGACACTTTCCCTTATTTCTTTTTCCTTTCCGGTGCAATAGGATTTAGTTGATGCTAATCCCAACAAAACAAAGAGTAATAAAAACAGACAAACAGATAATTTACTTTTAAGAATCATGATCTTTAGTATTAGTTTCACTTAGTAAGGTTTAGTATACTTTCAGTGCTAAGTTGAACCTTCGGATTAAACTTTACCCCGGACATATATTTTTTCAGACTGAATAATAATTGCTGTGCTTCGGGACGCTTATCCGCATCCTGAGTCAGATCGATTCCTGAAATCAGGATCTTCCCTTTTCCAACTTTGCCCTCAAAGATCAGTGCCAATGGACGGTTGGTGAACCAGTCATCAATGACCCGTACAATGGGTTTTAAATCTTTAGGAAAACCAGTCAGGTTGATGGCATTGGAGTGACTCATGGCATCCCACCACTGGTAATTGCTGTGGTATTCAGTGGGGAATTCAGTCAGGGCAGGATGATTCGGATTGCATAATATACCAAGGGTATTGGGTGCCTGACCTTTGGTCCAGGCTGTATTCCAAAAGATGCTTGAAAATCCGATCTTCACCTCCCCTCCCATTTCTTTTGATAGAGTTCCTTTTTTAAAGTTTAGTAAAACCGAACCCCCATCCTTCAGAAACTGAATCGACTGTGCATCCATCTTCTGAATCACCCTTATTTTTTCTTCTCCTGTAATCACCTCTTTACTTATCGGATAAACCCAGAAATCCCAGCTGTTGCTAAGGCTGTCTACGCTCACTTCCAGTTTTAGCTTTTCAGGAATAATAATGGCAACCAGCGGAAAGGATACATGCCCCAGTTTAAAGGCATTTCCAAGCGGAATATCTGTTTTCGCAAATTTACCCGATTGAACAATCTTACCCGTCTTGTCGGAAATTTTCCATTCAGGTATACATGCTTTGATTGGCCCATCACCATAATGTGCTACTTCAACATCCGACTGGAAGGTTTCGTCAGTAGTGAAAACGCATTTCTTCAAACGTGCCAATGGAACTGTCGAATTGCAGAAATGTCTGTATTCAGCCGGTGTAATGTATCCCTTTTCTCCCCAGAAAGCATTTAGGACGCCTACCAATGCTGTCCCCTGCCCCGGGAAATCATGCAGATCAAGTAACTGAAATCCGCCAAAATGGGGGGTTCGCAGTGCAGCTTCAATATCCGCCTTGTAGCAAAGTGCCTGTAATTTCCCTGATGCCAGTAAAAAGCTGTCGGCCAGTTGAGCCATACCGTGATCCTTCAGTGTCTCCTGAAAGATCTCGAAGTTACGGGCACGCAGAACACCATCATACTGAATAACTTCCTTGAAATCAGGATATACACACCACTGGCCGATCTCATGACTGACAACCGGTTGCGGATACTTCGAATTAAACGCAGACCAATCATAATCAGTCCGTGGCAACTCACTGTTAATAATACTTTTTAGCTCCTGGCCCCATCCCTCGATGCGTGGATCTGCCGAACTCAGGTAATCGTTTTCAGGAAGTATTGGCCAGCCTGCTCCTGAAGTATAAATTCTTCGGGAGTCTTTGTTCTTCCAGAATTTAACAAACTCCGTCAGATACGATACCTGGTTTTTACCCGCAGGCTCATTGCCGTAAAGCATCATGCAAAACGACGGATGATTACCATATTCCTCAACCATTCGCTGACTTTCGTCATAAAGGTACTGATCGATGGGCTTTCCGTCACCGATGGCCGATGAAGTATTTGCCCACGAAGAACATTCAACCTGAAGGTAGAATCCCGACTGGTCAGCTGCATCGAAAGCCGCCTGTGGTGGGCACCACGAATGAAAACGCATATGATTCAGTCCGTGAGCCCTGCAAATGCTGAAAATGCGAAGCCAATCCTTAATGTCGGTTGCAGGATACCCTGTTTTAGGGAAGATGGCACATTCCAGTGTTCCCCGTAGAAATGTCGGCTGACCGTTTATCGTCAGTTGATTTCCAACTGCTTTAAATTCACGCATCCCAAATGTGGTAGTACAAAGATCAGTTTCTCCTGAAGTTTGATCCTTAAGACTAGCATCAAGAGTATAAATATTTGGATGAAATTCATTCCAGAGTTTCATGTCTTCACCCAATTCAAGATTCATTGAAAGAATATTTTCTCCTGTCTTCAACTCGAAATTTTCCTCTTTCCTTTTTCCTTTTTCCTTAATTTTCAGATCTAGTCTAACCGATTTTGTTTTCCCCGTTGTATTCTGAACCTTCACCTTTATAGTGACTGTATTATTCTGAATATTTGGATAAACCTGCATGTTGCGGATGTACACCAATGAGTGAACTTCAAGGTACATCTGACCAACGATTCCATTCCAGTTGGTTTGGGTATGATCGGTTATGCTGTGCGAATTCAGTCCCGGATCAATATCTTTAACCCGATTATCAATACAAATGGTCAACCGGTGTTTCCCCGGTGTGATCAGTTTACTCAGATCAAACCGGTGCGGTGTTCCAAGTGAATTTTGCAGGCCAACCTCTTTACCGTCCACCCATAGATGACTTTCCCAGTGACATCGTTCCAAAAACA
This sequence comes from Prolixibacteraceae bacterium UBA6029, assembly GCA_002429385.1. Lineage (GTDB taxonomy): Bacteria > Bacteroidota > Bacteroidia > Bacteroidales > Prolixibacteraceae > Aquipluma. The sequence continues at coordinate 83,089 of DIZL01000046.1, forward strand.
AGTCTACCGACTTTCCCTGCCAGTCCTGTGGGATAGTTACTTCCTTCTGATACCATGCAGCCCCTTTGTAATATTTCAAGGGTTGAAGCCAAAACGGTATTTTAATGTTGCCTGGCTGACGATACCTTGCGTATTCCGGTTTTTTAAAGAAGGAACTGTCCACAATTTCTCCCGTCCAGGGTGTTTTTACCGTAATATCATCACCTTTGCCGTTGGAGGTCATTGAGCCGGGTAGTTTCAAACTGTCAGTCAGAACCCGGTTAAACCATGCTTCCGGGATGCCTTTGTCGTACGGATCCATTGCAAATTTCCAGGTACCCGAAAGATCAATCTTTTTCCGTGCCGAAGGATTCTGGCACGAGAATGTCAGAAGCGAAAGTATGCTGATGATTAATATATAGTACTTCATATCCAGGGATTGTTTAGTTTTACTTTTTACATCTGCTCTATTTCTTCGAGTGACTTACCTTTCGTTTCAGGAAGCTTTTTCAGGATAAACAGGAAGCCCGAAAAACAAATCAGTCCATACAACCAGAATGTTCCGCTTGCATGCAACATCTTATTGAGGATCGGAAAGGTATAGGTTAAGACAAAACAGGCAATCCAAAGAGCAGTTGTTGCTATAGCCATGGCGGTGCCACGGATGCTGTTCGGGAATATTTCGGACAGAACCACCCAGGTTATCGGGGCAAGGGTCATGCTGTAAGTGGCGATTGCAAACATGACCAGTAACAGGATAACCAAACCTTTTAATTCGAAGTAATAACTTCCACCCAAAAGAAAGTAAATAACGGCCAGGCCAACAGAACCCAGCAGCATGAGTTTGCGCCGTCCCCAGCTATCGACCATGCGCATGGCAAGCAAACAGAATACAAGGTTTACCGTGCCGGTAATAACAATATTAAAAAGGATGTCGCCAACCGAATATCCTGCCGAGGTAAATACTTCTTCCGCATAATTGAAAATAACATTGATGCCGCACCACTGCTGAAAAACAGCCAGCACAATCCCAAGGATCAATAAAGGTCTCACTTTCTTAGACTTTAATACTTTCCAATCAATATTCGAGTCCGTTCCCTTCAGCGTTTCTGCTATATCTTTTTGTTCCTGAATGGCATATGCTGCCCCGCCAATCCGTTGCAGGGTTGCACTTGCCTCCTTCCATTTTCCCGCCTTGGCCAGGAACCGCGGACTTTCAGGAATGAAAAATGAAAGCACAAAAAATACTACCGCTGGAACGGTTCCAGCCCAGAACATCCATCGCCAGCCATTCTGCCCGTTCCATGAATTAAGGATGAACTCGTTGGTGGCGCCCGCCTGTACCTTATCTGCAATCAGGTAATTAACTACCTGTGCGGCCAAAATGCCGATGACAATGGTAAGCTGGTTGATAGAAACTAACCTGCCGCGCATTTCAGCAGGCGAAATTTCAGCAATATACATGGGCGAAATGGCTGATGCCAGACCAATACCCAGTCCTCCGATTAACCGGAATAGGATAAAAGGAGTAAACTGATTCACAGAACCAGTTCCGATGGCTGCAATAGTAAATAGCGCCGCAGCGGTGATCAGTGGCAATTTGCGGCCATACTTATCCGAAAAATAGCCCGAGGACAAAGCGCCAAACAAACAGCCGATTAATGCACTGCTCATGGCCCATCCCTGCATATACGGAGAGTTGGTAATGTCGAAAAAACGTTCGTAGAAAGGTTTGGCCCCGCCGATTACTACCCAGTCGTAGCCGAACAAGAGTCCTCCCATAGCCGACACCAGGGTGATGCCAAGAATAAATTGATTATTGAATGTGGTTTTTTTCACGTTTGGTAGATTTAGTCAAGACAAATATACATTTTAAAAAGCTTCTTTTAAATGAACTATTACATGAATGTATGGATTATATCACTATTTTGAAAATTATTTGATATGTTGTACAATACCTTTATGAGAATTGAAAATGAAGGTTTTTTGTTTCATCTTATAAATTTGTTTCTTTGTATATTGAAACAATTTATTGACAATATTGCTAATTTGCAAATAAGTACAGTCATGAAGGAAGAAGACGGATTTCCGGGACAGATCAGCTTTGTGGTTCCCGAAAAAATAATCAGTCTGATCAAGGATAATCCTTTGATTGCTGATTTATATCTGACTGATATTGGCTATTATCCGCAGGCCAGTCAACATTTCAGGGAGCGATCTTCTGGAAGCGATCAATTTATACTGATTTATTGTATCGGCGGAAAAGGAGAAATCCGTCTGGGAGACATGACTTATTCCATTAGCTCCGATCAGTGTTTCATTATTCCCCCGCATTTGGCACATACGTATCATTCCGACTTTCAAAACCCATGGTCGATTTACTGGATACATTTTTCGGGATCGAAAGCCGGAGTGTTTTCACAGTATGCCTGTCGGAATTTGTCCATCGGAAAGAGCATGACTCCCCGCTACACCGAACGGATCGATTTTTTTTCAGAGATATTCCGCAACCTCGGCCGAGGATTCAACATGGAAACTCTGGAGTATACCAATTTATGCCTGACCCATCTGCTGGCATCGTTCACCCATCAGAATCTATATAGTCAGTCAAAACAATCCGGAGAAAATGATCCTGTCACCCAAAGTATCAGCTTTATGCTCGAACATCTGAACCGGAAACTGAAACTGGAAGAAATTGCCGCCCAAACAGGTCTGTCGGCTTCACATTATTCACGCCTTTTCCTGTTCCGCACAAGACATTCGCCCATCGATTATTTCATTCAGTTGAAGATCCAGCGGGCTTGCCATCTGCTCGACAACTCCGGATGGCTCATTGCTGAGGTCTCACGCGAGATAGGCTTCACCGAACAGTTTTACTTCTCACGGGTTTTCCGCAACGTAATGGGCATGTCGCCTGCCGAATATCGCAAACGAAACATATAAATTGTAGATCTGTAAATTTATTTTTACAAATACGCGCATATTTGTAAATCTGTCTTTACAGATTTGCTATCTCCTCATTCGTTGGATCACTTGATGTTTTTGTGGAAAGTACTTTCCATATTCAATTATGCATAGTTTTCAGGAAACCTTACATTTTCCTTGATTTTCTTAGAATTACTTGATGTTTTTATGGGAATACCATTAATTATTAAAAGTATGCCATAAAAACCGGCATTATTCTATAAGGATTTTTTTGTTAGTTATAAAATCATTATTTACTAATCGCATAAAATATATTCCAGGTGGTAAATTTCCAATCTGAACAATTGTTTTATTCTTTAGTATCTTTTGACTTAAAACAACTTGACCTTGGATATTTAGTATTGAAAAAGAAGAATTACCCAAAACCTGATTCATTTCAACATTAATAATGTCATTAGCAGGATTAGGGAAGATTTTAGCCTCTTCAGTAAAAGTCAATTTATTCACAGCCACAAGGATAGATTCTGAAACATCAGATTTACAGCCGTCAATATTTACATACGCAGTGTATTTCCCCTTTTGTTTGGGTAAAATTTTATTTGATGTTTCAGCATAAATTACACTTCCGTCAATCATCCATATATTTCCTGATAAATAGTTTGAAATCAATGTATCACCATTCATAGAAATCACTGGTGCTTTTGGTTTGGGCTTAACCCATATTGTGACATCATAGCTTACAGTAATTGAACCGGCATCAGTAACCTTTACTTCATAAGTAGTAGTTTTTACAGGGTTAACACTAATTACAGAAGATTGGCGTCCTTCGCTCCATTTATAAGTATAGGGAGTTTTGCCGCCAATCGCATAAGCGGTTAAGACAACAGGAGAGCCTTCACAAACAATCTTTTCACTTGTTTTAATACTATAGACTGATAGTGAGAGTGGCAGATCAGCTAATGGTCTTTCCCAAATTGCTCCTCCATTGGTTCCCAGGTATATTTTTGTGTCATTTACTGCAACTGAATTAATATTATAATTCAATAAACCTGTATTGCAGGGAATCCAATCACTTCCATTATTGGTCGACAAATAAAGACCCTTCCCTTCAACACCGACAAAAATGTTTGAACCGTATGAATACAGGCATAATATCTTCGAATTTGAAAACACATTTTGAATCTGAACCCAATTGTCACCATTGTCAGCAGATTTGAATATTCCCAATCTGCTGGTTCCTGCATAAATAGTATTCCTGAAACCCGAAAGACAAGTGATAATTGAATCGCCTAAACCATTATTTGCAGCACTCCAGTTTTTTCCGAAATCAATGGATCTGAATACCCCTTTATTATCGGAGGCTGCAAAGACAGTTGAATCAACTAAAGTCAGTCCCAGAAGTTTATTACTGGTCAAACCACTGTTCACAGCCGACCAATTCCAGCCAAAATCATTTGAGAAATAAACGCCATGACCATAAAGACTTGCAAAAGCTGCTGATCCGCTGGCTACAATATCTGTAAATTTCGGCGGGAAGGGTAATCCTCTTACATCTTGCCAAATCAAATTATTACCAAAGTTATCCGAACGGTAAAATCCATTTTCACCACCAATATATACGATCGAATCAATCGTTTCAAAAATGCTCATGTCAATATAATTTCTATCCCAGGTTAACCCCTCATTCGAACTTATGTTGATTCCCTGATTTGTGGTAGCTAATAAATTTGAGCCACTGATTGCAATTGATCGAATGTCAAGATTAAAAGAGACATTATTTTTAATCAGGCTTGTACTGTTTAGGTCAGAAATAGAGATGCCATTATTGAATCCGGTAATTAGTTTATCGCCTTTTGATGCCATTACATTGACAAACTGGAAACTTGTACCAGTGTCCAATTTTGTCCAATTCAAGCCATTATTATCAGATCGAAATGCACCATCCCAGCCGGATGCCACAAAAATAGAATTGTCAGTTATTTCGATAGAAGAAAAACTGTTTGTCGTTAATCCATTATTAGTTAAAGCGCTCCAATCTTTTCCACTATCAGATGATAAATACATGCTGCCGTTTGAATTACCTTCAGCAGCAAAGATCATGTTGTTTTTAACGGCAATCCTGAAAATAGGCTTATCTGCCAACCCTATATTGCTCCAATTCTTTCCGTTATCCGTTGATCTGTATACCCCAAACTGGGTTGCGGCATAGATGTTAATTCCGTCTGACTTCAGACATTTGGTAAACTTGTTGGACAATCCCTCCGCTATCGACCAGGTCTGACCGTTATTGTCGGAAATGCATACTTCATTGGTCGGGTTTGTACCATACGATTGAATAGCAGCAATTATTACACCATTGCTAACTAAAATAGCTTCAACCGTGGATTCATTAGGTAGATTACTGTTTATGGCCTCATATGTGGAGCCATAGTTTTTTGACATATAAACTCCCCCTCCGTTCCCGATATAAATATTTGATCCTGAACATGACATTACAAAGGCATAAATTGGGGTGACTCCGGATGCATACATCCAACTTTGCCCGTTGTTATAGGATATATGGACTGAACCATTAATTATCGCACAGAGTATATCCCCATTTACGGTAAGTTCACTAAAATCCTGACCAAGATTTGCTGAGCTCATATCTGGCCCTTGAATAGCCTTCCATTGGCCATAAGAATTTACGATTAGGAAGAATAGAACAACGAAAATACATGTAAATTTCATAATGCCGGATTTAATCCACTTTATATTTTATGCAAAACTATCTAATTGTAATCGGTCTAAGGTGCTTTTTGTCATATACTTTATATAAAAAACCAATTCTTCAATTTAAATGGTTTAAGCTTATCGCTAATTAATTCCTGAGACAAACAAACGTTGAAACATCTATATATAAAAGCATTCCATCTTTACGTCAGAACATTATATCCTCCAAATCATTGCATTACTGAAGAGGGTTAACAGAACGGGAAACTATGGTTTTTCAGTACTCATTTTTGATCTGTTTAATCGGAATCCCATAAAAACGTCAAGTTATCTTCGTTGAATCACTTGCTGTTTTTATGTGAAGGATTTTAAAAATTCAATATCGCATAGTATTTAGGGAACCTTGCATTTTCCTGGTCAACCTTAGTAACTGAGGCCAAACCATTGTCCCTGACCTTATTTACCTTATCAGGATGGATTAAAATTCTATAATCTGTTCACTTATTTTGTTTTCATTTCCACCTAACCAAAAACACTGAGGCTGCCCGGAATATATCGGACAGCCTCATTATTTGTAATTTATAGTTTTGAATCTGTACTTTATTTTTTCGAGATGCAATACAGATATTTATAGCCTCTTAAAAACAAGTCATTGCCAACAACCACAGGCGATGCCTCAAAAGTATCATCCAGAGTGTTTTTTGCAAGCAGTGCAAATTCGCTGCCGGCTTTAACCACATCAACCACACCCACAGCGGCTATATAAATCTGATCTTTACTGCCTGTCGGTGAAGAAAAAATATCACTGATCCCGTCCAGCTTCTGGTTACTGTAGATAACCTTTCCGTCTTTGGCATTCAGGCAAGTAAGAATACCTTTATTTCCTTTCAGAAAATAAAGTCTTCCGCCCATCAGTAAAGGGCTGGGTGTATAAGGCGTATCCTGGTTGTATTCCCAAAGAACGGCTGCAGTACCGGTTATATCTCCATTGGCCTTAGCCAGATCAATTGCTTTAAGGGCATTTCCTTGATAACCACTCATCACGTACAATATGCCGTCCGCATATGTCGGATTTGGAATCACATTTCTGCTCAAACCCTTATATTCCCAAATGATTGCACCAGTTTCAAAATCATAACTCCTGACTTTATTGGTAGCGCTGGTAATGACCTGCGGCTTCCCGTTCACTTCTATAACAAGGGGAGTTGTCCAGGAGGTCTTTTCATCGCGTTCAACTTTCCAGACATCTTCCCCGGTCTTCTTGTTCAGGGCATACATGAATGATTTCCCCTGGTGATCCCACTGGATGAATATTTTATCTTTATATACAGACGGTGAACTGCCTTCGCCAAAGCTGGCCACGATGTCCATGACTCCGAAATTGCGTTTCCACTTCACGTTTCCTTTCATATCGAGGCAGAAAAGTCCCCTCGAACCAAAGAAAGCATAGATGTTTTCTCCGTCGGTACAGGGTGAATTCGACGCCCAGCTTCCGAGTTCATGGGTCCGCTCGGCAGGAACTTCTTCGTCAACTATGGTCTGCCAGTTTGTTTTTCCAGTGATCTTATCGATCGAAATCACTGTAAATTTATGTACAAGATCGGTCTGGGTAGGCGACATCGGACTTGGTGCTGAGGCATCTTTTGCCACCTTTATGTCGGTAGGTACTGCCGTCTGTACAATAATCTGGTTTCCCCATACGATTGGCGTTGCATGGCCTTTCCCGGGAATCTCAATCTTCCATTTGACATTGCTGGTTTCACTGAATTCAATTGGTGGATTACTCGTCACAGAAGCTCCTGTTTGATTAAAACCACGCCACTCAGGCCAGTTTGCAATGTAATCTGTCGCTTTGATCTGAGCCTGTACCTGACCGACTGCAAATAATAGTAATAGGGATAAACAAAAGAAAGAAGTTTGAAGAATTTGTTTTTTCATTTAAGTTGATTTTATGGTTTTCCAAAATTAATCATTTATCAATACTCCGTATGACTTCAATTTTAGATAATCGTTTAATCTGCACTTTTAATAAGTTCGAAAGCAATACTGAGTCTGCTCCGATAATAATTATCATTGCTACCAGAACACAAAAATACAAAGTTTATTTAAAAATATTACCTGTATATCAAGTCTTTGTGAAACCAGGTATATTGGAGTCTTGGTGTCAATTTTCACTTTTTTAACGGTGGGTTTTTCAATCCAACTACTTGAAAAAATAAAGCAATGAAACAAACACTAACCAGATTACTTTTTTTTGCCACAACCATAATGTTGTCCCAAACACTTAAACTTATACCGACTACGTTGCCATTACCGGTGAATTGGTAAGCTTGCATGCAGGGCAGTTTCGTGGAGGATTATAGTGATAACACGAGCTAGATTAAAGAATCTACCTTCACATAGAGTAGATTCTTTAATTTTTGTAACTTTGAATCAAATTAATACGAAATGGAAACAATTACCATTAAAATAGATACCAGGAACGACAAAGGAAAATATCTTTTGGGGCTGATAAAAGAAATGGCGGAAACAGAAAAAGAATACATTACCATTGATTATACCCCAAATGCTGAGACTTTAAAAGCTTTAAAAGCTTCAAAAGCAGGAAGGGTTGTAAAAACGAATATCAAAGAAGATTTCTTTTCAAAACTAAACAGTTGATGTTTACCTGCAATTTCACCAATAAGTTCAAAAAAGATTATAAACGGGCCATAAAAAGAGGCTGGGATATGAACCTTTTTGAAAACGTTTATGACTTATTGGCGGAAAAAGGAGTACTTCCACTTAACTACAAAACACATGCGCTCACAGGTAATTGGGAAGGTTATATTGATGCCCATATTCAACCCGACTGGGTGCTTATTTATAAAATCAATAAAACAGAACTGTCAATTGATTTTGTTCGTATGGGTACACATTCTGATTTATTTTAACAAAATTCACTTTGGTTCTTTATGTCATTCAACCCCTTATATAATAGGATTTCTTAGAGCAGACGATTATTCCAGAGAAAATTGGTTCTCGGATTGCTAATGGGAAAGTATCCTGAAACTTGTTTTCATTTGAAATGGAAACAACAATCTTTGTTCTTATAATTACAATCAAGTTAAACCCTGTCCTATTTCACAAGTTTCGATATCTCTTTAAATTCGTTGGCAGCAGCACTTCTGGTCAGTTCGAATAGAACCGACTCCATCGACGTCATCATGATCCCTTCGTGGCGGAAACGTTCCGAGGCCAGATCAATGGAATCGAACGAGCGCGACGAAACGCAATCCATAACCACGATCGGATGGTATCCCGCTTCTTTCAGATCGACAGCAGTCTGAAGCACACACACATGTGATTCAATGCCACAGATGATCACATTCTCCGCACCCGAAAGTGCCAGCTTCTCAGCAAAAACAGCTTCCTCATAACAACTGAAATCTTTCTTCTCAATAGGATTAAAATCCTGAATGACCGACTTTATCTCCTCAATGGTCTCACCCAAACCTTTGGTATACTGCTGAGTGACAAATAATGGGAGTCCCAGTATCTGCAATCCCCTGATCAGCCTAGAGCAATTTTCAATCAGCTGTTCCTGTTCCTCCATCACCGGGACCAACCGTTCCTGCATATCAATCACCAATCCTATCGTGTGTTCTCTTAAAATGCGCATAGTCTCAACAGTTTCAAGTTCAAAGTTCAAAGTTCCAGGTTGCGGGTTGCGGGTTTCAATTTCAACGTTCAAAGTTAAAAGTTTCAGGTTATGGGTTATGGGTTAGGCGCTTGTTCATGTTGCACAACAACTCGTAACCCGCAACCTGGAACCTGAAACTTGGAACCTGAAACTTTCTATTTTGTCTACTTCCCCATCCCCGCCTGCATCCTCGATTTATCTCCCAGATAGCCGCCATGATGCCGTTTGGCGTATTCTTCATTGTTAAACCCGATGCGTTTCATCAGCATCACCACCAAAACATCACCGATAACCGTCATTACAGTCGTCGAGGTACTTGGGGTCAGGCCAAGAATACAAACTTCCTTCGGATTGCCCGTTTCAAGACAAACATCGGCCACCTGGGCCAATTGCGAATCCCTGTTGCTGGTAATGACTATTAGTGGCAAATTTTTATGCAGATTCTCGGCCAGGTCTACCAGTTCCAGGATCTCACGGGTCTTGCCTGAGTTCGAAATCAGCAATAGCACATCGTTTGGCTGAATCACCCCCAGGTCACCATGCTGGGCATCGCTGGGATGCAGAAAAACGGCAGGTGTACCGGTCGAACTGAAGGTTGTGGCAATGTTAAGGGCAATCTGTCCTGCCTTACCCATTCCTGAAGCAACCAGTTTTCCCTTCATTCGGTGCACACGTTCTTCAATAATGTTGATGGCCTTTTCGAACGAATCGTTCACTGGAATATTCTGAATGGCTTCTGCCTCCTGACGAAGTACCTGTCTGATTTCTTCAAGCATGGAATTTGTTTTTATACCTGCAAAAATAGGCAAAATGTTTAACCCGACGTAAATACCCCCGCCTTTTTAAACCATTGAATCGTGAATCCACCTTTTAAACCACTTTTCCTGCACCCAAAACTCGAAAACACTAATAAGCTTATTAATTTTAGTCTTCAGGTTCCGTTAGGAACAAAATATGGGTAGAATTAATGAATGTATGCCTGTCTTTTGTCCCGTACGGGACAATACAAATTGTGTTATTCGGCATTTCTACCCATATTTTGTTCCTAACGGAACCTGATTTCTACCCATTTCTATCATTTGGCAAAACCAAATTCCCTTTAAACTGTTTATATGTTTTTAAAATACAAACATCTCCGTTCTGATTGATCTAATTATACAGCTATTTGGATGTTGATATAAATCAGGTGATACCGACAGAATATTATTGAAATAACTCCAAATGATTTACACGAAACCTCTATCTTTGAACGTTTGAACTGCTAGAGTACCAAAAATCAATCATACTAATCAATAATCAATTTTGAAATGAAGATTCACGAATATCAAGCCAGACAAATTTTCAGGAATTATGGCATTCCTGTCCCCTCTGATGTATTATGCTATACCGTGAGGGAGGTAGAAAAGGCGGCTGTCGAAATCGGCGGCATGGTCGTTGTAAAGGCACAGGTATTGACTGGAGGACGTGGCAAAGCCGGTGGTGTAAAGCTTGCCCGCAACGTTGAAGAGGCCATTAATGCCGGGAAACAGATCCTCGGAATGACCATAAAAGGCCTTACGGTCGAGAAAGTTATCGTTACCAGAGCCGCAGACATTGAAAAGGAATTCTACATCGGTTTTGTCAACGACCGCAACACCAAGACCGTTACCCTGATGGCAAGCGCCGAAGGGGGCGTTGAAATTGAAGAAGTGGCTAAAAACAATCCCGAGAAGATCATTAAGTATCCCGTAAACCCACTTACAGGTCTGTTGAATTACCAGGCCCGTAACATTGCACTTCAGCTCTTTGGCAACATCAACCAGGCCCAGAAAGCCGCCTCTATCCTGACCAAATTATACAAGCTGTTTATTGAAACGGATGCTACCCTGGCCGAAATAAATCCTCTCATCCTGACAACCGATGGTGATGTTCAGGCCATTGACGGGAAGATGAATTTCGATGACAATGCCCTATACCGCCAACCTGCAATACTGGCTATGCGCGAACCCGATGAAGAGGAAATACAGGAAATTGCCGCCCACGAAAAAGGACTGTCCTACATCAAACTCGATGGCAACATCGGGTGTATGGTCAATGGCGCCGGTCTGGCCATGGCAACCATGGATATGATCAAGCTCTATGGCGGTTCGCCTGCCAACTTTCTGGATATCGGCGGAAGCTCCAATCCCCAGAAAGTGATTGATGCCATGAACATCCTGCTGAGCGATAAAAATGTAAAATCAGTCATGATCAACATCTTTGGAGGTATTACCCGTTGCGACGATGTGGCCCGTGGACTGCTCAAAGCGCTCGAAATCATCATTACCGACGTCCCTATTGTGGTTCGGCTGTCAGGTACCAATGCCGAAGAAGGCCTGGCCATCCTGAAGGAAACAGGACTCCCAACGGTAAGTTCCATGAGCGAAGCTGCCAAGAAGGCCATTGAGTTAAGCAAAAGATAGAACGGAAAAGGGAGAACGGAGAACGGAGAACGGAAAAGGGAGACAGGAAAAAGGAAAAATGGCATACCCAAATTCCCGTTTCCATGGCCCATGCTCCATGCTCCTTGCTCCATGCTCCATGCTTTTAAAAAAAATAAACCAATCATCAATAACATACAAAAATGAGCATATTAGTCAATAAAGATACAAAACTGGTTGTGCAGGGCATAACCGGTCGTGATGGTAAGTTTCATACCGGTCGCATGGTCGAATACGGAACCAATGTGGTTGCAGGTGTTTCTCCTGGAAAAGAGGGCGAAACTGTGGAAGGAATTCCTGTTTTCAACTCCGTCGAACATGCTGTTAAAGCCACTGGCGCAAATACATCCATCATTTTCGTGCCTGCGCCCTTTGCAGCCGATGCCATACTCGAAGCTTCTGAAGCCGGTATTAAACTGGTTGTAGCCATCAGCGAAGGGGTTCCCGTTCAGGATATGATCCGCGTAACACCTATCCTGAAGCAAAACGGCACACTGCTGATCGGGCCCAATTGCCCCGGACTCATCACTCCCGGTGAAGCGCTTATCGGAATCCTGCCAACCATGATTTTCAAGGAAGGAAACATCGGATTCATCTCGCGCAGCGGTACCCTGACCTACGAGGTGGTAAACCTGCTTACACTGAGCGATTTTGGACAAACCACTGTCGTGGGTATAGGCGGAGACCCTGTTGCCGGATTGTATTTCATCGATCTGCTTGAGATGTTCGAGAACGATCCTGCCACTATTGCTGTAGTACTGATTGGCGAAATTGGTGGTGATGCCGAAGAACAGGCTGCCCGCTTTATCGCTGAAAAGATGACCAAACCTGTCGTGGCCTTCATTGCAGGACAGACAGCTCCTCCGGGAAAACGTATGGGCCATGCAGGAGCCATCATCTCAAGCGGTGCCGGAACAGCAGCAGAAAAGATTGCCGCCTTCAACAAGGCCGGAGTCCCTGTCGCCAAAGAACCCGCTGAAATACCCGTGTTGCTAAGGCAAAAGCTGGACGGGGTGATTTAGGGGGAAGAGGAAAAAAGGAAAAAGGAAAGGGGGAAAAGCAATCCCGAAGGGATTGAATGTTAGTCACCCCCAATGAAATTGGGGGAAAAAGAACAGTGATAACCCGGAACCCCGAAGGGGTTCAATATCTATAGTATTATAGTTGAACCCTTTCAGGGTTCCTTGAGCAATGATTGTCTCTTCATCCCCCAATTTCATTGGGGGTGACTAACATTCAATCCCTTCGGGATTACTTTTTCCCCTTTCCTAATGACTAATGACTAATGATCCTCTGGCATACAATCAAAAAAGGTAAACCTCAACGTTGCCTTTTTTTTGTAATTTCACGCATTCAACTGCAATCCTATGCTTCACAACCTTAAAATAGATTCGGAATCTGAAATCCCCAAATACAGGCAGGTAGTCGACCTGTTTATTTCGGATATTGAGGCCGGCATTTTCAAGCAGGGACAGCGCATTCCTTCCATCAACGAAACGAGCGAGGAACTGCTGCTCTCGCGCGATACGGTTGAAAAGGCCTATGTGTACATGAAGAAAAAAGGGATTGTCGTAGCTGTTCGCGGAAAGGGCTATTACATCAGCCAGGCGGATGTGAGCAAGAAACTAAAGATCTGCCTTATCTTCAACAAACTAAGCAACTACAAACGAAGCATTTATTATTCCTTCGTCAAAACTATGGGCATCAAGGCCAGCGTTGACGTTTTTATCTACAATTACGATCCCACTGAATTTGAGGTCATTGTAAACAACAACCTCAACCATTACGACTACTTTGTCATCCTGCCCCACTTCCGAAACGAAAATGTGGGCATCAGTGAAGTGATCAAAAAAATACCCCGTGAAAAGGTACTGATTGTAGATCGTTTCCTGGAAGAACTGAAAGATTACCCTGTTGTCTACCAGGAATACGACAAGGACATTCAGTCGGCCCTGACCTGCGGTCTCGATCTGCTGCGTAAATACAGCCGTCTGAACCTGGTCTTTCCCCAGTCCGAGTTTTACCCCCCATACATCGTACGCGGGTTCCGCATCTTCTGTAAGGTCAACGGATTTGAACACACCATCATCGACCGTATCGAAGAGACTGAAATACAACATGGCGAAGCCTACATCATCGTTTCGGATGACGATTTATATGCTTTCATCCGAAAGATCAAACAAAACAACTGGGCCCTCGGGACAGATTGCGGTGTGGTGGCCTACAACGAGAACCAGGTCAAGGAAATCCTTTGCGACGGAATTACCACCATCTCCACCAACCACGAAGAAATCGGCCACCTGGCCGCACAAATGATCCTTACCCGAAAGTTCGAACGCATCAAAAGCCCCTTCCGCTTTATCCGCCGTAATTCACTTTAATCAAGCCTCAAATTCTGTTTGAAATGCACTTACCCTTTGTTGTAGTATTTCACTAAGGATGAATGCTGAATAATTCATGTAAATTATAGAACGCGGATTTACACGGGTTTAGCGGATTAAAGACGGATTTATAATACTTCGTATTCGGATCTTTAAGACAGGTTTTTGAAAGTAATGGATCTTCCCTATGCCTTTGTAGTTCTTTTGAATCCATCCCGACTTGTTGGGAGTAGATCCGCTTTTAATCCGCTAAACCCGTGCAAATCCGCGTTCTATTTTTCTTTATCCTATCCTTAGAAAATACGACATTATTTAGTTTGAATTCCTATGCAAGCTGTGGAACACCTTTTGTTCGGGCCATATTCGGGCCGTACCAGGCCTTAGTTTTGAGTGTACCTTGTGTGTACATTGAGAGTACAATACGTGTACTTTATGTGTTCGTGAACACACAAGCTATACACAAGGTACACACAAGCTACACACAAGGTATACACAAGGTGAGAAGAGATCCTTGAGGGATACCGACTCGAGGGATACAAGAACCCGAATTTGTATACTGATTTGCCGAGACACAAAAGCAGCAGGACCACCAGCGATTACACACTCCAACCGACCAAATTCTTTGATCAAAAAATAAACAGGTTGGACAGGTAAAATAGTTAATAAAAATATTGTGTAATAGAATTGGATTCCGTAAGTTTGGAGAACATAACCTACAATAAACCAAAAGCTATGAGATTAGTTTTCATCCTCCCTATCGTGTTGATTACACAAACAAATAAATATCAATTAATTAAGTTTTAAAACTAAAACGGAATATCCGAAATTGATTAGGGGATACATTCATTGTGCCTAATTATAAGACATTCTGTGTTCTAATATCTTTAAATAATTACAACTAATAACTTGACAAATTATGACTGACGATTTTATCAAAGACATCCCTGACGATTATATTTTAGGAGTAAACTACATTATTCAAGATTTTAATAACTACAAGGAATATGCATCTACTAATGAAGAAATATCGTTAAGAGATTACCATGATCATTTCATTGATTATTATTCTCTATTAGAAGCTTACTTAAATAGTAAGGGACAGAATTTTGAAATGTTAGATCTTAACGATAATATGCAAGAAAATATTGAGTTAATAGTCAATTTCATATCAACAACACGAGAATCATTTGAAAAGGCTTTGACTGTTAATACAATCACAGAAGTAAGAGACAAATACAATAGGCTTTTAGGCAATAATTTTTCATATGAGTTCACAAGTGGTGATTTAAATCGAATTCAGGAATTAATTAACGAATTGAGATCAAATATTTCTAATAGTGAACTATTTGCTTCAGAACACAAGCAACGTTTATTAAAAAGATTAGAAAAAATACAATCTGAGCTACATAAAAGAGTATCTAATTTGGATAAATTCTGGGGATTAATTGGTGATGCCGGTGTTGCTGTTGGCAAATTTGGAAATGATGCAAAACCATTTGTAGATAGAATTAAAGAAATTGCAGAAATTGTTTGGAGAACGCAATCAAATGCAGAAGAGCTACCTAGTGGAACAAAAATTCCATTTTTAAACTAAAAGACTGGAAAATATCTCTAGGTATAATAGCAAAATACTCGGCAAGTCAGGTTTGGTCGCTTCATTAATAGGAATTTAGTCTTTATGTTTATCAACATGAAAATCAACTCCTCGTATGAGGGTCATCGGATAAATCCCACTCAACAAGTATCTGCAGAAAGTTATATGTCATAATATTATAAACCACATCTTATGAAATGTCCTCATTGTATTATTGAAGTTAATCCAGATTTCCAACAAAGATATATAGGTTCCGATGCTGATGGCTATTGGTCTATATTCACGATGCTTTGTCCAAATCCAAAGTGTAAGAAATTGATTATAGATCTTGCTGGTGGAGGAGATATAAGTAGAAACAATGCAGGCCAAATTACTGGTATTCAGAATATAAAATCTAGAATATCGGTAAAGCCGATATCATCTTCAAGACCACCTGTCCCTATCGAAGTTGACGAAGAATATGCATCTGACTATAGAGAAGCATGTTTGATATTATCTTTTAGTCCAAAGGCTAGTTCTGCATTAAGTAGAAGATGTTTGCAAAATGTTCTTAGAGGAAAAGCAGGTGTTAAAAAAGGCGATTTATCTAAGGAGATCCAACAGGTAATTGATGAAAGATCATTGCCTTCTCATTTAGCTGAAAGTATCGATGCTATTCGTAATATAGGAAATTTTGCTGCTCATCCAATTAAGAGTACATCGACAGGAGAAATTGTTGAGGTTGAATTTGGCGAAGCAGAATGGATATTAGATGTTTTAGAAACTTTATTTGATTTCTACTTTGTACAACCTGCAATTCTTAAAATAAAAAAAGATGCTTTAAATAAAAAATTAAGTGATTCAGGAAAACCACTAATGAAATAATTACAGCATATAATAACAAAATACTCACAAGTCGGGTTTCGGTGCTTCGTTGACAGGAAATTAGTAATTGAAAAGCAGCTCTTAGTCGGGAATTCATCGAAAAATTTCACCCGTAGCTGCCCTGTGTAATTTAAGAGCGTAACAGCCATTTTAATGAAGCTTGAGATAGTATTAGTTTATGAACCAGATTCCAAGGTCAGGAATAATAGAAGTATAACAGACAAATTACTCAATAATGAAAAGATTCTCAATTGTTTTAATAATTATTTGCACGATTTTCGCGGGTTGTAAAAAGGACAAAGCACCTGTTGTTGAAATCTTAAAAATAGTATACCCCAACGTTGAAAATTCGTTATTAAATGTTTTATCCGATACCTTGACACAAATAACTGCAGGAGTAAATTATTGTGTTGCGGCTAATTTGCCAAAAGGTACCTCTCTCAAGATTGTCATCAAACCTTCTTCGGGGCATAACTCTACCGGTATTGGGATTGATCAGATGACGAATAATGGGTGGACAGTTATTAGTGCAGACTCAGATAACACCATTTTACAGGCAAAAGGTTCTGGTCAAACAGTTTCAATTAACTTTATGACCGGTCCTCCTACAAGTGTAGATTTTTTTGTTTATGAGAACGACAGTGTAGCGCCAATAAAAATCAGGACATTAAAGAATTATTAAAGTAAAAACTGCAAGCAATCGGGTAGACTGCCCATCTGTAATTAGCAGACGGGGAGAACCTTAAAAGTACTTGAGACAGTATGCGGTGAAAGTCGCATGGCCTGTACCGGTTTATTTCGGGATACGGTTCTTGAGGTGTAAACTACCCGGTGCGGTAATCATACCATTAGAGAATCAACTTGAAACTTACTGCTGAAAACAACTTCATAAGCGCTTATTTTGTATCTTTGTTTAATGAAAAAGCCAGAGAACATAGGACTTGATTTTGAGGTTGACAAACTGACCAACTCTATCGAAAATATTGTTACTGGTGACAGTTTTGTAACAGATATCATACTTATTTCAATTTCTGACTTAAAGACTGTAATCAAGAAAAACGGTTGGCAATTTGACTGGAAATTAGAATTGAAACAACCTGAAAGAGATGTTTACAAGTTGACAATAGTAAATAATCAATCAGTTATTCAAGGACTTATAAGTCTGGAGGTAAAGTCCGATCATGTTTATATGCACCTGCTTGAGAGTGCACCATTTAACAAAGGAAAAATCAAAGTATATGCTGGTGTTCCTGGTAATTTAGTAGCTTTCGCATGTAAACTTGCTTTTCAACGTGGACACGAAGGCAATGTTTCCTTTTTCTCTAAGACACAACTTGTTCAACACTATATTGACTCTTTGGGAGCCATACATATAGGAGGACGTACCATGATCATTGATACTAATGCAGCATTAAAACTCATCAATAAATATTTTCCAAAATGAAACATAAATCGACAGAACTGGATGTGGATTTTATTGGTGGCGAAAATCCTATGACAAAGGAAGAAGAAAAAGCTATCAGCGAATTTATTAAAGCTCAGAAATTGCTCAGGGCTAAGAAACAAATCCGAAGTAATAAGATAACTCAGATAAGTAAGAGTATTGCATAGTACCGATAGTTATTTTTTCAGAGAACATAACGTCAGCCACTAGTCAGGTAGTCTGCCTCGCCAGTAATTAGCTGACAGGAGTGCCTCTCGCTCCCTCTACCAATTGGCATATATGGTTCTCGTGCTTCGCGATCCGTTAAACAGGGAGAGATAGTTGCGGGCTTTGGCAATGCGGGCTTACTTTGTACGGTTGGGTCAGCAGTGATTCAGAAGCTCGTTGGGTGAGCTGGACTATCGGAAGAGCCATAAAAGTACCTGAGACAGTATTCTGTATAAGTCGCACAGCCTGTCCAAATTTAATTCGGGATACGTTTCCCGGGGAAGTGTAAGCAACCCGGTTAAGCAATTTAAATAGACGAATTAACCTATAAAACTGAATAGTATGACAAATGAATCTTTCGATAAGTTACGACTGAACTTATCAGTTAATCTAAAAAATGGAATTGATTTTACTTTATCGGCAAGTATAATTTGGATTATAATTGCTTATGTGTGGACTTTAGATATTAAGGCCTATGACAAATCAATAATTACATTTATGGTTGGAGCATTAATGTTCCCATTAGCATTTCTATTTTCAAAACTCTTTAAAATAAACTGGACAAATAAAGACAACCCCTTACAACAATTAGGACTTTGGTTAAATCTTGCTCAACTGTTTTATTTTCCGTTTTTATTCTTTACCCTAATAAAGATGCCAGAATATTTTGTCATGGTCTATATAATAATAACCGGGGCACATTTATTCCCATATTCCTGGTATTATAAAACAAGTGTATATGCTATTTTTGCAGGTATAATATCTTTTGGAGCGTTAGTAATTGGGTTGGTCACAACAGGAGAACATATATATTTTATTCCGTTATTCATGAGCGTTTCGCTGATAACACTCACTATTTTACTGTACTTTGACAGTAAGAAAAAACAGTATAACAGACAAATTACTCAATAATGAAAAGATACTCAATTGTTTTAATAATTATTTGCACGATTTTCGCGGGTTGTAAAAAGGACAAAGCGCCTGTTGTTGTGCCCTTAAAAATAGTATATCCCAAAGCTGAAAATTCGTTATTAAATGTCTTATCCGATTCATTAACACAAATAACCGCAGGAGTAAAATATTGTGTTGCGGCTAATTTGCCAAAAGGCACCTCTGTAAAGGTTATCATCAAACCTTCTTCGGGGCATAACTCTACCGGTATTGGGATTGATCAGATGACGAATAATGGGTGGACAGTTATTAGTGCAAACTCAGATAACATGAGTTTACAGTCAAAAGGTTCTGGTCAAACAGTTTCAATCAGCTTTATGACCGGACCAGTTTCAAAGAGGGGTTAATTACCCTGTGACGTCATAATAAAAAACCGCTCAGGTTTAAATATATTATTGGCATAGGTTTATTTTGTATTTATTAGTTGCAATTGAAAATATACTTATCTTTGTCGTAAGTAACGATTGTCGTAATTATGATTTTAACTTTTGGAGATAAGGATACTGAATCAATTTGGAATGGGATTCGAGTGAAAAACATGCCACTTGAGATACAAAATGTTGGTCGTCGTAAGTTAAGGATGTTGAATAACTCCCAAACGATTATTGATTTAAAGATTCCACCATCCAATAGGCTTGAAAAATTAAGCGGAAATCTTGATGGATTTTACAGCATTAGGATTAATAATCAGTGGCGAATAATTTTTCAGTGGATCGAGGGACAATCGGAACAAGTTAAAATTGTTGATTATCATTAAAAAGAACTTATTATGGAAACTTTAGCAAATGTGCATCCTGGAGAGATTCTATTAGAAGAGTTTCTTAAACCAATGAAAATAACTGCATATAAATTATCGAAGGACATTGGAATACCTCAAACAAGGACTTCTGCCATTTTAAAAGGGGTACGAGGCATAACTGCGGATACAGCACTTAGATTAAGTTTGTATTTTGGGACTTCTCCGAAATTTTGGTTAGGACTACAGGATGATTTTGATTTAGAAGAGGCATTAAAGAATAAACAAACTGAATTAAACAAAATTAATAAGCCAGGAGATTACGCCGCCTGATCAATAAGAATGCCCAGCTGGTAATTAGCTGACGAAGAGAGTCTTTCAGACCATCAGCTAATTGGTGGAGATGGTTCTCTTACTACATGGGTTCCCGATAAATCGGGACAGGCCGTTAAACAAGGAGAGAAAGTGGCGTGATTTGATGATGCGGGCTTACTTTGTACGGTTGGGTCAGCAGTGATTCAGATGCTGGTTGGGTGAGCTGGGCTATCGTTAGGTTAGTGTTCATCTGGATATCTATCGGGAGAAAATGCAACTTCCGCCGACTGGCGGATTCATCGGGGCACTCCCGCATTGCATATTTGCGGAACATTTAGCTGTCAGTATGAGTCGCTTAGAAACAGCTTAATTTCTAAAAATTGTATTAACTTGCAGAAAAATTAATTTATGATTGATTCGATAAAAATAAATGATATTGTATTAAGGATTGCAAATAAGTTCAATCCTGAGCAGATAATTCTTTTTGGATCGTATGCGAAAGGTACCCAAAATAAAGGAAGCGATATTGATTTGTTGATTATACAAGATACTGATTTGCCAAATTATAAAAGAGGATTAGACATTAGGATGTCTTTAATTGGCACAAAAATGCCAATTGACATATTAGTTTATACAAGAAATGAGTTTGAAAAGGAAAAGGATGATAAATACTCATTTTTATATTCAGCTATAAAATTTTCCAAGATACTTTATGAGCGGCCAAATTGAGCATATAAAAGCATGGATAAGCAAAGCTGACCACGATTTAGGGTCAGCGAAAATAATTTATCTTTATTTACCTGATTACTTTGATACAATTGCTTTTCATTGCCAACAAGCTACAGAGAAGTATATTAAAGCGATTCTGGTTCAAAGAGAGATCGAATTTGAACGTTCACATGATTTGATATATTTACTTGAGTTATTGCCGGAGGATTTTGATGTTTCGTATGACAAATATAAGAAAGCTGTCTTACTAAATGGATTTAGTGTTCAAATTCGTTATCCAAACAAGATCGATCATATGACAAAAGAAGAATTAGAAGAAGCGATTAGTATTGCTCAAGAATTTAGAATTTGGGCGATCGAAAAGATTGGGATAAAAGAATAAAATACCTGCAGCTATTCGGGTAGACTGTCCCGTTAGTAATTAGCTGACGAAGAGAGTCTTTCAGACCATCAGCTAATTGGTGGAGATGGTTCTCTTACTACATGGTTTCCCGATAGATCGGGACAGGCCGTTAAACAAGGAGAGAAAGTGGCGTGATTTGATCATGCGGGCTTACTTTGTACGGTTGGGTCAGCAGTGATTTAGAAGTTCGTTGGGTAAGTTTGGCTACCAAAGAGACTTAAAAGTGCCTGAGACAGTATGCAGTGAAAGTAGAACGGCCTTTACCGATTTGTTTCGGGCTACGGTTCATGGGGGGTATAAGCTATCTGGTAGCGTCATGCCAGAAAACCCTGCAAGCATAATAGATTCCCGGCGATTTTTAGTATATTTGCAATATGAGACAAAACTCTCAAAATATTGATATAGAGATTGATAAATTAACAAATTCGATTGAGAATGTCATCACAGGTGATAGTTTTCAAACTGATGTTTCGTTAATTGATAAAATTGATTTAAAGGCAATAACAAAAAATAATGGATGGTTATTCAATTGGAAAAATGAATACAAACAACCTGATCGAGACGTATACAAACTGACAATTGCAGGTAATCTGGATATAATTCAAGGATTGGTTAGTATTACAGAGCGAGAAGACCACGTTTACATGCATCTGATTGAGAGCGCTCCATTCAATCTTGGACAAAATAAAGTATATTTAGGAGTTCCAGGAAACCTTGTTGCATTTGTTTGTAGGATTTCATTTCATCGTGGATTTGATGGATACGTTTCATTTACCTCAAAAACACAATTGATTGAGCATTACAAAAAGACACTTGGAGCGATTAATGTCAGCGGACATCTGATGGTAATTAATACGGATGCAGCATTAAAGTTGATTGATAAATATTTTAAAAATTAGATATTATGGGATTGATTAGAGAACCTTTAGAAGTAGACTTCTTTGTTGACCCAAGACCGTTAACCGAGAAAGAGAAAAAAATGATTAGTGATTTCATAAAGGCTGACAAAGAGAAAAGACAAATTAAAGGACCCTCAAAAAAAGGCACATACACCCAACACGCGATATAGCCAATAAGGGTTTCATGAGTATGCACAGGATTATTTTGGGACTTCCCCGAAATTTTGGTTAGGACTACAAGATGATTTTGATTTAGAAGAGGCATTAAAGAATAAAGAAACTGAATTAAACAAGATTAAGAAGCTAGGAAATTACGCTGCCTAATCGAATAGAATGCTCCGCCAGTAGTTTTCTGAAGGGGAGAGCCTCTCGAACTATCAGCTAATTGGCAGATGCGGTTCCCATACTGTGCGGTTTCCCGATAGATCGGGACAGGCCGTTAAACAGGGAGAGATAGTGGCGGGCTTTAATTATGCGGGCTTATTATATACGGTTGGGTCAGTAGTGATTCAGAAGCATGTTGGGTGAGCTTGGCTGCCGGGAGAGCCTTAAAAGTGTTTGAGACAGCATGCGGTGAAAAACCGCAACTCCCCTACCGGTTTATTTCGGGATACGGTTCATGGGGGGAGTGAGCTCCCCGATGAGTGGCATAACAACAATAATTTGCAATCATTTCGTGACAAGATTATTAAATTTGAGTAAATTTGAAAAAAGAATATGCTTACAAAAGAAAAAATTCATTTTACAATTGACAGATTACCTGATAATTTGACAATTGATCAGTTAATAGATGAAATGATATTGTTGGATAAAATTGAACAAGGAATTAATGATGCCGATGATGGAAGAGTTTTTACTACTGATGAAGTCAAAGATAAATTAAATAAATGGTTAAAGTAGTTTGGACTCAACGAGCTTTAAATGATTTGGAAGACATCGGAGATTACATATCTAAAGATTCTAACAAGTATGCAAAACTGACGTTAGAGAATTTAGTTTATACTGCTTTATTAATTGAGATAAACCCTTTCGTTGGTAGATTTGTGCCTGAATCAAGTGATAAAACAATTAGAGAGATAATAAAAGGTAGCTAAAGAGTTATTTATCAAATTCGGAATGAAACTTCTGTTTTCATATTAACTGTATTTCACAGTTCACGATTACTGTCAAAAAAAAGATTTAGAATAATAACCCCGCTGGCGCAGGTCTGCGACCTGTGCCAAATAAGTTTTTATTTTATGTTTTGGCACAGATTACAAATCGCTCCAGCGGGGGGTCTTGAAACAATCCTGATGGCCATCGGGACAGGATGACGAGAAAGGGCGAAAATGCAAATGTGCGGAACATGCGGAAGTTGCGGAAGTTAAGGAAACGATAGAATTTAGCGTAAATGGCGGAAATGGCGGAATTGTTGGAATTGTCGGAATTGTCAGAGTTGTCGGAAACATCATTATGCAGGTGATTATTCTTATTTGTAATAGCCACCAGATCAGGCATTCAGACCACATTCAGAATCCCAGCTCATCACTGATCTGCTGCATGGCAATCAGTGACAGTTCAGCAAAATCATGAATCGGAATACCGATTAATTCGCACTCCAGAATATTTTCACGTTTCACCGAGGCGGCAAAGGCCTTTTCCTTCATTCGTTTGGTGATGGATTTGGTCTTCACCGAAGACAGCTTTTTGTCGGGATACACCATAGCCGTTGCCATAATGAGACCCGTAATGGTTTCACCGGCAGCCAGGGCATGCTGAAAAACGGTGGTTCGTTCCTTCCCCG
Organism: Prolixibacteraceae bacterium UBA6029; assembly: GCA_002429385.1. Classification (GTDB taxonomy): domain Bacteria; phylum Bacteroidota; class Bacteroidia; order Bacteroidales; family Prolixibacteraceae; genus Aquipluma. The sequence continues at coordinate 107,152 of DIZL01000046.1, forward strand.
TGGCCATCTCATTATGCATTACGATAGCATCAATCGCTTCGGCAGTAAGCAAACCCTCAAGCATGACCGCTGCATAGGGGCCGTGTTTCAGGGGATCGGCATGGGTCAGTTCAACATCGATGTCATGAAGTAATCCGGCTATCCCCCACTCCTCCTGATTCTCATTCAGTTTCAGTGCAATGGATCGCAGAACGGCTTCGCTGGCCAGGGTGTGTTTGATCATTTGAGCACTTTGAATATGCTGATGCAAAAGTTTAAGGGCATTTTCATGTGAAATCATCGCAGTAGTTTTATTTTTACTGCCGCAAATTAATAAAATCAAGGTAAAAAGCCATGGGTCTTGAAATTGAACGTAAATTTTTAGTCGATCACTCCAAATGGACTCCAACGGGCCAGGGTATCGTCCTGTTACAGGCCTATCTAAGCCTCGACCCTCATCCGACAGTGAGAATCCGTATTGCCGGTGAAAAGGCTTATGTAACCATCAAAGGCATGTCTGAAAGCATTTCAAGACCTGAATTTGAATATGAGATTCCGGTTACAGATGCCAGGGAATTGCAGAAAATGGCCATTTCAAACCCGGTAGAAAAAAAACGGTATGAAATAATGTACCAGGGATTTCTTTGGGAAGTGGATGTATTTTCAGGAAAAAATGAAGGACTGATTATGGCAGAGATTGAGCTCAAATCTGAAAATCAGGAATTTCCCAGACCGGAATGGCTCCTGGAAGAGGTTTCGGACGATGGCAGGTACTATAATTCTTATCTTTCAGGGTGCCCTTTTACCGAATGGTGAACACGGATGGCCTGATTTTTGAAAGGTCATACAACAAGAACCTAATATTGTCGTTTTATATAGCCAAGTAACCAATTAATCATGCAGCTTAAAAACATTTTCACAGGAGTTTTAATCCTGTTCAGTTTTCTCCTGTTCGCCGAAGATCATCCAGATGGCAGGAAAACAGAAAAAAATACCTCATCAAAGGACTCCATTCAGTTAAGCATCAACTACCTGAAAAAATACATCCAGGCTACCGATGTCTGGCAGTCGGACAATCCGGAAATCGTGAAGGCAATTATCGGGCTGATCCATTTTACCGAAGACGGATCCATCGACAGCATCCAGACCCGGCTGGATAAGTTCAGTAAAATGGATAATTTCAGGTACATCAACCGCTCGTCGGTCCATGTAAGCGATTCTCTCCTCCTGCCCGGATACCAGCCTTACACTTCCATCCTGGAGAAAATGAAACAGCTCGACCGCGCTATCTGGAATGGCGTGGATATGAATGCCATTCACCTGCCGGAAGCATTAATTGTGGGACCGGATCATAAATTCCAACCCATTACGGAAGGAGACGAACGGGCTATTCTGGAACGAACAGAAATTGTGTTGCCCGACAGTCTTAAAAACACGAGCGCACTGACCGATTCCACCAAACATAAGGCAAACGACTTTAACCGCATCAAGAACCGGGAACTGGAACGAAAGCAAATCATGGAGGAAGCGCGTGTTCAATACAATTTAAAAATTCAACTTTTAAATCCCGACTCCGTTATAACCGTTTACAGACACAATGCAGTAAGAATATACTCCGACTCACTGCAAAATCAACTGTACATTTCGTTAAAGCGCCAAAACGATCAAATCCTGACTCATTACAACGATTCAATTGTACGTCTGGTCAATGATTCGATTAACCGGTTTGTAAAAACCTTACAGCGGTATACTCAAAGCGACTCGGTTGAGGTTTCTATGCGCAGTTTATCAGGGAAACCTGCTCAGCTATGGTTGAGGAATAATAAGCGGTCAATCACCAGGTTTTACATTAAAAACGTTCAAAACGATTCATTGGCGATCCGGATGATGACTCTCGATAAACACAGTATTGGAGTGGCTATTGATGATGATGTCACCTTTAGCCGGTTAGCACAAAAACAACGCCGTGATTTTGTGTTCGATAAATTTACTCCCGAGAAGAAATTATCTAAAATGAAAAATAGGTTTGAGGTCATTACTCCCTGGGACCTGGGCGGTTTTGGTACCTTTGGGTTTTCTCAAACCTACCTGAACAATTGGAAAGCCGGAGGTAATAGCGCCCTTGCTTTCCTGACGGTATTAAAAAGTTATGCGAATTACTCAAATGCTGTCATCCGGTGGGAAAACAGCGGTGAATTCAGGAATGGCTGGATCAGGCAAGGCGGAAACCTTAATCAGCTCCAGAAGAATGATGATAAGCTGGAATTAATATCAAGACTTGGGGTCAGTGCATTTAAAAAGTGGTTCTACAGCACCGAAGTTGATTTTCAAACACAGTTCTTCAATGGATACAACTATCCGGACAAATCAAAACTCATCTCGGCCTATATGTCACCGGCAAAAACAATGTTCAAGCTAGGGCTTGACTATAAACCAAACAAGAGATTCTCGCTGTTTCTATCGCCTTTCACTTTAAAGACAGTTTACGTCAGAGACACTGCACGAATTGATCAGACCACCTATGGAATTTCGCGCCACAGTAAAAGCTTCTGGGAACCCGGTCTTAATGCTGAAGTCAAATACCGGATTGAAATCACTCCGCAAATGAGTTATGAGACAAAATACAAGATGTTTATGAATTATAAAGACCCTTTCAAAAAGCTGGATGTCGATTGGGAAAACACCTTTGTGGCGCAACTGAACGACCGGATCAACATGACCTTTATGCTGAACCTCTTGTATGATGACAATATAACATTCCCCACCGGCAGATTCGATACCAATGGGGTTGAAATATTCAGACCAAAATTACAAACCAAGGAACTGATTACCGTTGGATTCTCCTATAAAATAAACCGTCACGTTTATAAGCGCAGAAAGATCGAAAAGTAAGGATAAGGATCAAAACATCGATCTGTATTTCATTCTCTTAACTAATAAAAAAAAGAAATTGGAAATTGTCATTAGGAAAGTCATTTTGTAACCAATATCTGAATGACCCCGCCTGCGTCAGGCAGGTAACGGCTATTTCCTGTTCGGATCAATAACAAGTAATGGTAAGCAATTTGGTTACAAAGTGAATGATTTTGTGATCCGTGTGTGAAATAACTTATATTTGGATCGTAATATACCCAAAACCAGGAACAACGAATAAACGGATAATTAAAAAAACAAAGATATGAAAATATTTAAAAAATACTTCAAGATAACTGCTACTCCTGCCGACGTATACAATGCACTGACCAACAAGGCTATGCTCGAAATATGGACCGGAGAAGATGCCGTGATGGAAGAGGTCACCGGATCTGAATTTTCGCTTTGGGAAGAAAGCATCAGCGGTATTAATCTCGAATTTGAGAAAGACCGTAAGATTGTCCAGGAATGGTTTTTTGGAGAAGAAGACGAAGATAAAAAGTCGATCGTGACCATCAAGCTACACCCGGATAAAAAGGGGACCATCATGGAAGTCGTACAAACCAATATTCCTGACGATGCCTATAAAAACATCGCCGAAGGTTGGGAAGAAGACTACTACAACGGGTTGAACGAATTGTTCCAGGAATAGAAAGTCAGAAAAAAGGAAACAGGAAACAGGAGACCTTAGACTGAAGATGCGAATCGAGATTTTCTTATTTCTTTCCACTTTTCCACTTTTCTCTTTCCTAATCTAATGACTTTTCCCTTATTTCTGGTTGCCGAGTCCTTCATTTCCAGTGTCAGCGATATATTTCCATTGGCGGCTGGCATCCATCTTCCAGATAGTCAGGTAGGTGCCATGCGAAGTATCACCTTTGGCCACAAAAGTCCAGAATCCAAAGGTATATCCTAAGTCCCCGCTTTCGGCAATAATGGCTTTTGCAGGTTTCCAGGTCAGACTCACCGCACTGTCGCTTTTCCCCTCATAACTCCGGATCAGGTTTTGCTTTCCGACCTGAGGCATGTGTTTGTCCTTCAGAATCACCACGCTATCATGGGCAAATTCGACAAAGGCTTTCTGAAAACCATGCTTCACTGAATAATCTGAAAACGCGAGATCTGCATCCATCAACACTCTTGGATCAGCCACATGTTTCTTTTCAGAACAGGAAAACAGAAAAATAAATATCCAGGTTAAGGTAAATACATTTTTCATTGCCGCAAGTTTTAGAGTAGAATTCGCACGCATGTTTGGTTGCCTAATGCCGTACTTAAAATACATATCCAACGAAGTTAAGAAAAATCCTGTTCTGGAATGAAATTGGTTGATTTGTTATACAATTGAGAAATAACTGTCGGTAAATAATCATCAATTAACAATACTTTTGGCCTTATCGTTTATCGGCTATGCCATTTAACAAACCAAGCCCCAAGATACTAAATTTATGAGACCTTTCATACGCCTTTGTTTCTTTTTACTGATGCTTCCTCAACTAACATTTGCTGCAGATCAATATACATGGAAAAATGTCATTATCGGTGGCGGTGGATTTGTATCCGGCATTGTGACCTGCCCCACCAAACAAAATTTGATTTTTGCCCGGACTGATGTGGGCGGCGCCTACCGATGGGTGGAAGAAACTCAAAGCTGGAAGGCACTGAACGACTGGATCAGTCGTGATGAAATGGGTTATCTTGGTATCGAAAGTATTGCCATCGATCCCCAGCACCCGAACCGGGTTTATATGTCGGCCGGACTTGAATATTTTTCAACGCCGCCTGCTATTCTATGTTCAGATGATTACGGAGATACATTCAAAAAATCAATCGTACCGTTCATGATCCATGGAAATGGCGATGGCCGCGGAACAGGCGAACGTTTGGTAGTCGATCCGAATGACTCAACCATTCTTTTTTGTGGTTCGCGGAAGGCCGGTTTATGGAAAAGCAAGGATATGGCCAAAACCTGGACCAAGGTTACTTCCTTTCCGGTAAGTACGACGCCAAATAATGTAGGCGTTATCGCTTTAGCTTTCGATCCGGCAAGCGGTACACCCGGAACTTCGTCGAAACGGATTTTTGTCGGAGTTTCCAGAACAACTGGCCCAAGCTTGTATGTAAGTGAAGATGGCGGAGATACATGGAATCCGGTCTCAGGAATACCAACCGACAAAATGCCTCAACACATGGTCCTCACGCCAACCGGATATCTTTATGTGACTTTTTCGAATGGATCAGGTCCATACGGAACATCAACGGAAGCTTTGGATAAAGGATCGCTTCTGAAATACCAGATCAGCACCCAAACATGGGCTGACGTGACCCCAAACAAAACTTCAGGACGCGCCATGAGCGGTATTTCATTTTCACAAACCAATCCAGATATTTTGGTAGCTTCAACAACCAATACCTACTGGGCACAAAACTGGTCAACTTCGGGTACCGTTTGGGGCGATGAGATTTATAAAAGCACCAATGGAGGCGCAAGCTGGACGGCGCTTTTCAGTAGCCGGAAAATTACGTTAAACCGTGGCGAATTTGTCTGGGCCGACCCAAAAATAGCAGGACAAGGACCCTTATCATTACATTGGGCTACCTGTATTGTAATTGATCCTTTTGATCCTGACCGTGCCTATGTCAACTCCGGAAATGGTTTATTTATGACTCAAAATTTATCGGCAACAACATCAAGCTGGATATTTCAGGTGAAAGGTCTGGACGAAACGGTGCCATTGGATTTGGTCAGTCCTCCCTATGGAGCGCCGTTGATTTCGGTGATTGGCGACTATGACGGTTTCAGGCACAATAACCTGGATGTTTCACCGGCATTGGGCAGACACAATCCTTCCATCGGAAGTACCTCCACGCTCGACTTTGGAGAGAAAAACCCTGGAGTGGTTGTTCGTGCCGGAGCTACAGCCTATTATTCAGCTGACAATGCGAAGACTTGGAAATTGCTGCCCGTTCCGGTGACCGGAGCAAAAGATGGTTCAATGGCTGTTTCTGCCGATGGAAGCATCATCGCATGGAGTCCGAATGCGCAGACAGTTTATACCACCACGGACAAAACGACTTGGATCAAGGCCACCGGAGCACCTGTCGGACAGCGTATCATAGCCGACAAGGTGAACTCTCAGAAGTTTTATGCTATAGCGACCCAGAAATTATATATCAGCACCGATGGAGGGAAAACCTTTGCAGTTGGCGCTACAAATGCGATGTTAACCCAGACTAAAAAGTACAGGGCCACGCCAGACAACGAAGGTGACATCTGGGTTCCCAATGGTTCAGGTGGTTTGTATCGCACGATATGGACCAATGGAGTCGCTTCATTTAAAAAGATATCTTCTGTTGCGGCCTGCGAAGCGGTAGGGTTTGGGAAAGCTGCTCCCGGACAAACTTTCCCTGCAATTTATATGTGGGGAACAGTGGGTTCTGCCGAAGGGGTATACCGATCGGATAATGAAGGGGTCAGTTGGGTTCGTATAAACGATGCCGCCCATGAGTTTGGAGGAACCGGGAATGCCAACGAAGTATTGGGAGACCCACGCATTTACGGTCGTGTTTATATGTCGACTGCAGGACGTGGCATAGTGTATGGCGACCTGATTGACGGACCCGACGCTAATGTTATCATCGATTCTGAATACCTGCCTTCGGCAGTTAATGCCCTTCAAACAGACAAAAAACAGCTTTTCACGCTTCAACAGGGGCTGGACAACCAAAGCATCCAAATCATCCCTGCAATTCGGGGAAAGTATGAAATCTACTCCATTTCCGGCTCAGTACTTGAACAGGGAAGCTGCAATGCATCAACCGATGTTGCCAAAGGATTCCGTAATGGAATCTATTTTCTCCGGTTTACTTCAGAAACAGGACAATCAGCATCAAAAAAGTTCATGATTAACCGATAATTAAAATCTATCCGTATAATCTTTATCTTTCTTCCGCTTTTTCCTAACCACTAAAATGGCGCCCGTCAATGCAATCAAGGCTCCGGCGACCGATAGCGCCGAGAAGTGTTCTCCGTCAATCCAGGTAACCTGCATTGCAGTTAAAGCGCCCATTAAAAATATGGTAATGATGGGATTTAAGACAAGTAGTATGCTGACCTTTCCGGCCTCAAGATATTTGAGTGCAAGGGACAAACAGCCATACGAAATCAAGGTGTTTGCACCCAGAAAAACCAGCAGGGCCCAATAGCCGAAACTAAGGTGGGTCAAACTGGCAAAATTGACAAATGGCAAATAGAGCAACACCGGAAGGCCGAAAATAAATACATTGAGCGTTCCAACGGAATAATCCAAAATCAGTTTTTTCTGCAGTGCAGCATATATGGCCCAGGCCACAGCACCTGAAAGGGTGATGATCATGCCTTTGGTATATTGCCCCTCCTGCCCTGCTACAAAACTAATATGTTGTTTGTAAAAGATCCAGAACCCAAGAACAGCCAATAGAAACCCGAAAGCTTGCACCCTTGAAATCTTTTCCCTAAAGAAAATTATTCCAAAGACAGCCAATAAGACAGGTCCCGCCTGGATAGCAACCTGAGCGTTACTCGGGCTGGTGTATTGAACTCCAAGCATAAATCCAATGTAATTCCAGGATAAGGCCAGTGATGAAATTACCATCAGCCAGGAGGGCTTATACAGTATCTTAAGACCTCTTGGGTTCATGATTGCCATCCAGATCAGCATACCAAGAAAGGCCAGTGAAAAGCGAAACCACACTATTGTGGGGGAGTCGATTACTTTGTTGGCAATTTTCAGTGCAATGGCCAGAACGCCCCACATCAGTATCGTAATCAACGTATAAATTATTCCTTTTGCCTGATTGCTCATCGAAGGGGGTTCAAGATATTAGTTTTATTGAATAAATGGGCTGGCAGTTAAATCAAATGCTTAAGCTTTTGTTCGACTAATTCTTTAACGTCCAAAGCTATTTGTTTGTGCTCCAAAGTTTCCTTTATTGAAGGAGAATAGATGTCACCTGGATATCGGATATCGACACCAAAATCATTTAAATCTTTGGGATCAATCGATCTGAAATCAGCATCAAATTCTTCGCATTCAGCAAGAAGAAACTCAATATTATGCGTCTTTTTGATATCAACTCCATTGGCAATCAAAAATGCTTTCAGGTATTTCTCAACTACCTGTTGACAGTGAAAACAGACTGCTGAAGTTGCGACAACCTCAAATTGAGTTAACTTGTTGATTACAATCAGATCATCACCTGCTTTTGCAATCCATTGACGGATATAGTCTTTGGTTTCTTCGTTCATAATGGAATACCTTCCTTAAGAACTTGCCGAACGATATGGCCCGTTATTTTTTTATTGATTTCAAGTTCAGCTTTACTCTGAATGATGATATCTGCTGGAATTCTATTTCGAGCCAATTTCCTTCTAATCATTGCTTTTAACAATCTAAGTTCCTTGCTTTCGTAGGCATTTTCAGTAACAATCATTAAGTCGTAATCACTATCTTCGGTATAGTCAAGTCTTGCCCTGGAGCCAAACAATACTATTGAGCAATCAGGCAAAAGCTCGTTTACCGAATCTCTTATAATTTTGACAGCATCATTTCGACTGGCGACTATCATTGTTTTTTCTTTCAAAGATAAAACAAAATTCCTTAGACTAATTGTCAACTTTTCTACCTCAACTTAGCACCTAGTTCACGTTCGTAAGTGGAGACCAGTTTCTGCATGATTTTCTCAATCTGTTTGTCGTTGAGTGTCTTCTCATCATCACGTAAAATGTAACTGATGGCATACGATTTTTTACCTTCAGGTATGCCCTTGCCTTCGTAAACATCAAACAAATCAACCGATTGAAGAAGCTTACGTTCCGATCGGAAAGCCAGGTCTCGCAGTTGATTAAACTGCACCGTTTTATCAAGTAATAATGCCAGATCCCGCCTTACCTCAGGATATTTGGGGAGTTCGGCAAATACTACCTTGTTGTTTTTAAGTTCAACAAACAAGGTATCCATACTGAAATCGGCAAAATAAACAGGATTGTCAATATCAAATAACTTCAGCGTCTTACCTGAAACAGTGCCAAATTCAACCAGCTTCTTTCCGTTTATAAAATACTGAATTCCTTCACTGATTATATCGTTCGAAAAACCTTCCGTCTTTAGGTTTAACACTGAAAATCCCAGGCGTTTCAATACATTATCAACATAGGATTTCAAGAGGAAGAATGTAGTTTTAGCTGAAGGATTTGACCAGTTCGCAGCTTCCTTATCGCCAGTTACGAATAAGGACAAATGTTCTTCTTCGCGGTAATTCTTTAGCGGATTTTCCTTTAGATGGCTACCGTTAAAGAAATAGCAATTTCCAAATTCGTACAACCGAAGATCAGGATTCTTACGGTTGGCATTGTGGGCAACTGACTCCAGACCACCATACAGTAAGGTCTGGCGCATACTTCCCAGGTCATTACTCAAAGGGTTAAAGAGCTTTACCGTACTTTCGATAGGGTGAACCGTATTGTTTTCGTAATAGGCTGTTTTGGTAAGCGAATTTGACCATATTTCATTGAACCCTTGGGCTGTAAGCATTTCTGCAACAAGATTCCTCAGTTTGGTAGGATTCGGCTTCACCGAATATTGTAAAGATGAATTAAGCTGGGTAGGCAATTCGATGTTGTTGTAACCATAAATGCGCAAGATCTCTTCTATCACATCCACTTCCCGTTTTACATCAACCCGATAAGGGGGAACAAGCAATGAAAGACCTGTTTCTGTTTCTGCCTCAATCCTGATCTCAAGGGCCCCCATAATTTGTTTAATCTTCTCCTTTCCCAAATCGACGCCAATCAATCGTTTTATGTTGGAATAGGTAACGTCTACTTTAAAATCGGCAACAGGGTTTGGATAAACATCAACAATTTCAGAAGAAATCAGTCCCCCGGCAACTTCTTTAATCAGCAAGGCCGCACGTTTCAGTGCATAAATAGTCCCGTTCGGATCGGTTCCGCGTTCAAAGCGAAACGATGCATCGGTACTCAAAGTATGCCGACGGGCAGTTTTACGGATATAAACAGAGTCGAACCAGGCACTTTCGAGGAAAATATCGGTTGTCGTTGCTTTTACTCCTGAATTTAATCCACCAAAAACACCGGCTATACACATGGCCGATGTTGTATTGCAAATCATTAAATCATCGGGATGCATTTCGCGTTCAATGCCATCCAGGGTGACGAATTTTGACCCTGCATCCGAAGTACGAACCACCACTTTGTTTTCCTTAATCTCAGCAGCATCGAATGCATGGAGTGGCTGACCGGTTTCGAAAAGCACGAAATTGGTCACATCCACAATATTGTTGATTGGCTTCAGTCCAATGAGTTTGAGTTTATTTTTTAGCCATTCAGGAGATTCCTTTACAGTCACGCCAGAAACAGTCACTCCGGAATAACGTGGACATGCTTCGGTATTTACAACTTCAACCGGTATTTCGAGCGAATGATTGTCAACCTTAAAGGCCTCAACCGAAGGCCTGTGATAGCTGATCGGGTGTTTGAGCTGAATGTAGGCAGCCAGATCGCGGGCAATGCCGATGTGCGATGCACTGTCTATACGGTTGGGTGTCAGGTCCACCTCAAGCACAAAATCTGATTCGATCTTAAAATACTGACTGGCCGGCATTCCCGGAACAGCCGAAGCATCGAGTATCATGATGCCCTCATGACTGGTGCCCAGGCCTATTTCATCCTCGGCACAGATCATTCCTTCCGAGGCTTCGCCCCTTATCTTTGATTTTTTGATCTTAAACTCATTGTCCCCGTCATATAAGGTTGTTCCCACTGTTGCAACGACTACTTTTTGTCCTGCAGCCACATTCGGAGCGCCACAAATAATGGGCAATATTTCGTTCTTGCCAACATTTACAGTTGTTTTACTTAAGTGATCCGAGTCGGGATGTTGTTCACAGGTCAGAACTTCACCAATCACCAGGCCGCGCAAACCGCCTTTAATGGTTTCCACTTCTTCCATGTTTCCTATTTCCAACCCGATTTGGGTGAGAAAAGCGGATACTTCATCCGGAGTGTAATCCAAATTGATGTATTCTTTTAACCAGCGGTAAGATATATTCATACTAAATGTTTTACTTCTGAAATTCAATGATCGGCAAAAATAAATAAAATTTAAGGCGTGGGTGCAAAATATGCCTGTAAAATAAATACCTGATCAAAGGATAATACACGCGAAAGGTCAGATGACCATAAAATGATTGAATGCGTATCACATTTCTTCTGGAATACGTGTATCCGGGTTAACCTCCCCGCTATAAACCCCTGCTATTTTCCTTTGTATATTTGCATGGTTATTGTTCAGTCTTAATAAGTATTTTGTAAGTTTACATACAGAAACCTTACAGAAACCATACTCAAAACATACACAAACCAAAGAGCGTTCATATCGCGATCTACAACCGATCCCGGTTGTGGCAATTGCCAATCTCCAAAATGAAAATAAAAAAAACATGTCACAGTAAAAATGAGGACTTTTATCATCGTTGATTTAAGGGATAATCTCTATATTTCCAGCCAATTAAAAACCCATAACCCTATCAGAATGAAAAAAACCGGGATAACCCTTATTGCCATCGCATTGATTGTAAGTTCATGTAACACAACCAAAGAGCAAAAAAAAGACATGAGTAATCCATTTTTTAACGAATACAAGACTCCATTCCAGGTTCCGCCTTTCAATGAGATCAAACTGGAACACTATCTTCCGGCCATTGATGCCGGAATCACCGGACAACTTAATGAAATAAAAGCGATTACGGAAAACAAGAAGGATGCCACTTTCGACAATACGATTCTGGCGTTTGACCAATCGGGCGAATTGCTCTACAAAGTATCCCTGGTGTTTTCTAATCTGAATTCGGCCAATACCAACGATCAGATGCAGGCATTAGCCCGGGAGATTACGCCTAAACTGTCGGCTCACCATGATAACATCATGCTGAACAAGAACCTTTTCATGCGTGTAAAAGCAGTGTACGATAAACGTAAAGAGCTAAACCTGGATGCAGAAAAGATGCGTTTAGTTGAGAAATTTTACCGTGATTTTGAACGCAGCGGCGCGAACCTTCCCGATGACAAACAGGCTGAATTGCGCAAAGTAAACGATGAAATTTCAATGCTGGAACTCAAATTCGGTGAGAATGTTCTGGCTGAAACCAATAAGAATTTCAAACTGGTGATCGACAACCAGGCCGATCTGAAAGGTCTGCCCTCGGATGTAATTTCAGCAGCCGCTGATGTGGCTAAGAATGACAAAATGGAAGGGAAATGGGTCTTTACGTTACAGAAACCAAGCTGGATACCCTTTCTGCAATATGCTGAAAACAGGTCGCTCCGCGAAAAACTGTATCGCGGATACCTTAATCGCGGAAATAATAGCAATGCCAACGACAACAAAGAGACTCTCGGGAAGCTGGTCGTTCTGCGCGATCAGCGTGCCAAACTGCTGGGCTATGCCAACCATGCTGCTTATGTGATCGATGTGAATATGGCTAAAACGCCCGAAAATGTTGACAACTTACTGATGAAACTATGGACTCCTGCTCTCGAAAGGGCTAAAGTGGAACGTGCCGACATGCAAGCCATGATTGATAAGGAAGGTGGAAAATTCAAACTGGAAATGTGGGATTGGTGGTATTATGCCGAAAAAGTTCGTAAAGCCAAATACGACCTCGACGAAGCCCAGCTGAAGCCATATTTCAAACTCGACAATGTGGTTGAAGGAATGATGTACGTGGCCAATAAACTCTACGGCATCAAGTTCATTAAACATACTGATCTGCCAGTTTATGATCCTGAAGTCATTGCTTATGAAGTCCAGGAGGCCGATGGCAGACACCTTGGAATCTTCTACATGGATTTTCATCCGAGACCGGGAAAGAGCTTTGGCGCCTGGTGTACCAGTTTTCGCGATCAAACGTATAAAGACGGAAAGAAGATTAATCCGATTGTTTCTATCGTTTGTAATTTTACCCGTCCCTCCGGTGATGTTCCTGCCCTTTTAAGCTTCGACGAAGTAACGACGCTCTTCCATGAATCAGGTCATGCCCTCCATGGGTTGTTTACCGATGGACCATATCACCGTACAGCAGGGAATGTACCAAACGACTTTGTAGAACTACCTTCTCAAGTCATGGAAAACTGGGCTTCAGAGCCTGAAGTGCTTCGGGCGTATGCCAAACATTACCAGACCGGTGAAGTCATTCCTGAAGCATTAATCGCCAAAATAAGAAAAAGCGCACAGTTCAACCAGGGATTCGAGACCGTGGAATACCTTGCCGCTTCGTTCCTTGATATGGATTGGCACACCAAGGCGTTTACAGGGGATGTTGAAGCCTTCGAGAAAGCTTCGATGGATAAAATTGGCCTGATCAGTGAAATCGCACCCAGATACCGCAGTACCTATTTCTCACACATCTTTTCCGGAGGGGGAGGTTATTCTGCAGGATACTATGTCTACATCTGGGCCGCTGTACTTGATGCAGATGCCTTTGATGCCTTCAAACAAAGCGGTAATATTTTTAATCCTGAAATTGCTGCCAGGTTCCGTACTTTGCTGACTAAATCAGGATCTGATGAAGGAATGGTTGTTTATAAAAACTTCCGCGGACAGGAACCATCTATTGAACCTTTGCTTAAACGAAGAGGGCTGAAATAGTCATTTGGGAAAAGGAAAGAGGAATGAGGAATGAGGAAAAGGAAAATGGGAACCAACACAAGAACCTGTTTCTTTTCCTAATTCCTCTTTCCTTTTTACCTGAAATAACTCTTCAAAATGCTTGCATTTCAGGAATTAATTCTTATCTTGTAATATATAGAAAGAGGGTAATTCGATTAAAAATATGTACAGATTATTATTATCAGTAACGAATCGACATTGAATTATTAATCTTATTTTTCGGGAAAATTAATTTAACCATCAAATGACCATGAAACGATTTATTGCACTATTGACATTCATTGCCTTGATTCAGATTTCCCTTGTTGCACAGGTTGGAAATCCCGTTTACAAAGATAAGAATGCACCGGTTGAAAACCGTATAAAGGATTTGGTTTCGAAGATGAACCTGGAGGAGAAAATCCTTCAGCTCAACCAATATACCGCCGGACAGAATACCAATATCAACAATATTGGGGAAGCCATGAAGTCAATCCCATCGGGCATTGGCTCGCTGATCTATTTTGGTGCCGATCCGGCTTACCGGAATGCCATCCAGAAAAAGGCGATGGAAGAATCACGTCTGGGTATCCCAATCCTGTTTGGATATGATGTGATTCACGGATTCCGCACGGTTTATCCTATCTCGCTGGCACAGGCCTGCTCATGGGATCCTGAACTGGTTACTGAAGCTGCCGGTGTGGCCGCAAAGGAAGCTAAACTGTCAGGCGTAGACTGGACCTTCTCGCCCATGATTGATGTGGCTCATGATCCCCGCTGGGGAAGGGTTGCCGAAGGATATGGAGAAGATCCCTATACCAATGCAGTTTTTGGAGTTGCCACAGTGCATGGTTACCAAGGTAAGAATTTATCAGATACCTATTCCATCGCAGCCTGCCTGAAACATTACGTTGGTTACGGCGAATCGGAAGGTGGACGTGATTATCATTATTCGGATATTTCGATGCAATCACTGTGGGAAACCTATTTGCCTCCTTACGAAGCCTGCGTTAAAGCAGGTGCTGCCACCCTGATGAGTTCGTTTAATGATATCAGCGGTACGCCTGGATCGGCCAATCCTTATACACTGACAGAAGTATTGAAAAAGGAATGGAAGCACGATGGGTTTGTAGTGTCCGACTGGGATGCTGTCAACCAATTGATTGCGCAGGGCGTGGCTGCCGATCGTAAGGAAGCCTGTTACAAGGCCTTTATGGCTGGGGTTGAAATGGATATGACCGATAATATTTATTTTCAGAATCTTAAGCAACTCATTGATGAAAAGAAGATTCCGATGGCTAAAATTGATGATGCAGTTAGTCGTATCCTTCGGGTGAAATTCCGTCTGGGCTTGTTTGATCAACCATACAGCACAGTTATGGATGAATCAGCCCGTTACCTTCAACCGGAAAGTAAAGCAGTGGCACAAAAGCTGGCTACTGAATCGATGGTGCTCTTAAAAAACAACTCCAATACCCTTCCGTTAACCGCATCAGTTAAACAGATTGCTCTGATTGGTCCAATGGCTTCCAATAAGGCCAACCTTCTTGGAGCATGGGCTGCCCATGGAAGTGAGAAAGATGTGGAGTCAATTGCGGAAGGTCTGGAAAAAGAACTTGGCGGCACTGCAAAGATTACTACCGCCAAGGGTTGTGACTTTGACGGTAATGATGAATCGGGTTTTGCAGAAGCACTGGCAGTAGCACAAAAATCAGATGTCATCCTGGTTTGCCTGGGTGAGAAAAGAGAATGGAGCGGAGAAAATGCATCACGATCAACCATTGCTTTGCCTGCCATCCAGGAGAAACTGGTTCAGGAATTGAAGAAAGCCGGTAAGCCAATCGTACTGATTCTATCCAACGGAAGACCGCTTGAATTGGTCAGATTGGAACCTTTAGCAGATGCCATGGTTGAAATCTGGCAACCAGGTGTTGCAGGCGGATCAGCCCTTTCAGGAATATTATCAGGAAGAATCAACCCTTCAGGTAAGCTGTCTATTACCTTCCCTCTGACTACCGGTCAGATACCTACCTATTACAATATGCGTCAGAGTGCAAGGCCCTATTCAGGGAAATACCAGGATATCCCTACAGAACCTTTGTACTGGCTGGGTCATGGCCTGAGCTATACCACTTTTGCCTATGGTGATGTGAAACTTTCATCCACTAGCATTAAGAAGACAGACAAACTGACTGTTGAAGTTGAAGTCAGTAATACCGGTAAGGTAACCGGAACTGAAACCGTACTTTGGTATATCAACGATCCTGCATGCACCATTTCACGTCCGATGAAAGAGTTGAAATACTTCGAAAAGAAGGAAATAGCCGCGGGTGCAAAGACTACGTTCAAGTTTGAAATCAATCCCAGAAGGGATTTGAGCTATATCGATGCAGCAGGGAAACACTTTCTGGAAGCAGGTGATTTTTTTGTGATGGTTAATGGCCAGAAGGTAAAGTTCACGGTGACTGAATAAGGAAGAAATGTGGATAACTTATCCGATAAACAGGAAGACATGGCCTTGAAAATAGTCAGCAGATCAAAATCCTGAATTTCCAATAGGAAGATCAATCCTGAAAATGGAGGTCGCAAATTGCGACCTCCATTTTTATTTTAAATGACATTAAATGCTTAACTTAGTACTATTGACCGGGGAATAATATTCAAACTTGAGGTCACAATTTGTGACCTCAAGTTTGAACGGTATACGTCGCACAAAATATATACTCCATGGCAACCGAAAATTTAAATTCATTTATTCCCGATGAGCGGATAGTGGATAAGATCTATCTGATCAGGGAGCAAAAAGTAATGTTCGACAGCGATTTGGCAGAATTGTATGGTGTTGAAACAAAAAGGTTAAAAGAGGCGGTAAAACGTAATTTATTCAGGTTTCCTGAAGATTTTATGTTTGAACTGACAGATGACGAATTTGCCAACTTGAGGTCGCAAATTGCGACCTCAAGTTGGGGAGGCGTCCGTTATCGTCCTATGGTATTTACAGAGCATGGAGTTTTGATGCTTTCAAGTGTGCTGAACAGCAAACAAGCAGTCAGCGTCAATATCCAGATCATGCGGATTTTTACCCGGATACGACAAGTGCTATCAGATACTCAGAACATCAGACTGGAGATTGAAGAAATAAAGAAAAAGCTTTGCAATCAGGATAAAAACATTGAGCTAGTATTCAGTTATCTGGATGAGCTAATTACCAAACAGGAAGTTCCTGCTCCACGCAAACGAATTGGATTTAAGTCCTAAACGGTTCCCTGATGACTTTATGTTTCAACTTAACCATCATGAATTTGAAATCTTGAAATTCCAATTTGGAATATCAAATATAACATCCAAAACATATGAACTACAAATAGCATATTTAAGGTGTAAATGATTAATTTAGCAGCGACCAAACCATTTATACCTGACACATGATTTTGAAATACAAACTCCAATGCGGATTGCTTCTCCTGCTTTCCATACTTACATTCAATCTTTCTGCACAATTAACTACCAATCCTGTTGATTTCGTTGATTCAAGGATAGGCACAACAAACGATGGCAGCAGTTGCGTAATTGGCCCACAATTGCCTTTTGGATCCATTAATCCAAGTCCTCAAACGCCAAATGGAGAGAATGATGGGTACGATCCTGGTCAGCCAATCCGTGGTTTTGGGCAGCTTCATGTCAGTGGAACCGGCTATGGAAAGTATGGCCAGATCTTCCTTTCACCCCAGATAGGATTAGCGACAGGAGAAACAGCACATGATTCACCCAAAAGCAATGAAATTGCCTTTCCATACGAATATGGAGTTACATTGACTAAGTACAACATCCGCACAGAGTTCACTCCTTCCTATCATTCGGCGATTTATAAATTCACCTTTCCTCAGACGACTGACGGGCATTTGCTGATTGACCTTACGCATAATATTCCGCTGGATATAATTCCATCAATGAATGGCAAAATCTCATCAGGAAAAATCAGCATTGACTCTATCAACAATACGATCAAAGGATATGGGAAGTATACCGGTGGCTTTGGTGGCGGTGACTATATCGTTTACTTTTTTGCACGCCTGGACAAGAAACCTATCCTATGCGGAACATGGAAAAACGCTGTGGTGCAGCCCAGGGACACAGTCGAAAGTATAGCAGTCATGAATGACCGCGTTGGAGCATACCTTAAATTCTCTACACAGGCCAATGAAGTCGTCAGTATGAAGATCGCAGTATCATTTAAGAGCATTGCGCAAGCGCAAAAATGGCTGGATACCGAAATCCAGGACTGGAATTATGATGCCGTAAAGGAGAAAGCCAAAGCAGCCTGGAATGCTGAATTAAGTAAAATCCTGATTGAGGACAGCAGTGCAGACCATAAAAAAATCTTCTATTCGGCAATGTATCATGCCATGCTTATGCCCCGGGACCGCACCAATGATATGACAGGGTTTGCCGATAATGTTTCTGTATGGGATGACCATTATGCCGTATGGGATACCTGGAGAACACTGTTTCCGCTGATGTCGCTCATCAATAAGCCCATGGTGAAAGGGAACATCAACTCATTCATCGAACGGTTTAAAAAGAACAAAAGGGTTAGGGATGCTTTCATTGCCGGGATTGACATGGCCGAGGAACAGGGGGGCAATAATATCGACAATATCATAGCTGATGGCTATGCAAAAGGAATTACGGGTGTGGATTGGGAAGCTGCATATTCTGTATTAAAAAATAATGCGGATAAAGAACGTGCAGGATGGCAGGGATGGGGCACATTTGCCATTACTGACAACCTGATGGCCAGTTATAAAACAAAAGGCTGGATACCTGCAGGTGTGATGTCTTGTTCCAAATCACTGGAATATTCTTACAATGATTATTGTGCAGCATTGGTAGCCAAAGGATTGGGGAAAACAACCGATTACACCACCTACCTGGATAGAAGTTACAAGTGGGAAAACTTGTGGAATCCGGATGCAGTGAGCGATCAGTATAAAGGATTCATCGTTCCTAAAAATGCTGATGGCACATGGGTAGATATTGACATGAAAAAGAATTGGGGTTCATGGCAGAATTATTTTTATGAAGGAAGTTCATGGACTTACTCTTATTTTGTACCTCATCAACTTGATAAACTGGTTTATCTTTCAGGAGGTAATGATAAATTTGCAGCAAAACTGGATTACGGATTCAAAAACAGCCTGATTGAGTATGACAACGAACCTGCCTTCCTTGCTGTTCAGGCCTTTCATTATGCAGGGCGGCCTGACCTTGCAAGCTATTGGGTCAGGAAACTGATGACTACCAAATATTCGCTGAAAGGGTATCCGGGCAATGATGACAGTGGTGCCATGAGTTCCTGGTATATCTTTTCTTCCCTGGGGTTCTTCCCTAATGCAGGACAGGATATTTACTATTTGGTAGGCCCGTTATATACAAAGTCATCTATTTCGTTGGGTGATAATAAAACCATTTCAATCGAAGCACAAAATGCGTCATCTATTAATCTGTACATCCAATCATGTACCATCAATGGTGTTGAGTGGACCAAATCATGGTTCAGCCATTCAGATATTAAGGACGGGGCGACCATCAAATTTGTGATGGGACCCAATCCATCCAACTGGGCAAAAGCGGATGAAAGTTTAAAGTACCAGGGGGGTACTGCCGTTAACAATCTGAAACAGGGAAGCAATGATATAATTTACCCAAATCCCGCAACCGACCTGATTACTATTCGGATACAGAATCAACATTATCAGGATGTATCTATATTTGATGCAATTGGTAAACTTGCATTTCACAAAAACCTTAAACCTGATTCAGAAAGCTTAACATTGGATGTAAAAGGATGGAGTAAAGGAATTTATTTTATCAGCCTGCGTCATGAAAACGGACGATCAAATTCCAAACTGGTAATTGAGTAATTTGTTTCTTTTATTCCCTATTTTTGGTGACAGATAATACTAACTCCAATAAATCGTTTATATTAAAAATTAAAATCATGAAGAGAAACATTATTTTTACCTTATCATTGGTTGCAGCGATATTAATCGCACTTCCGGTAATTTCACAAACAGTGAATAAACTTACGGACAAAGAGAAAAAAGAAGGATGGGTACTCCTATTCAACGGTAAGAATTTCGATGGCTGGCGTCAATGTAACGGAAAGGCAATGCCCGCAAACTGGGTGATTGATCAAAGCACCATGAAAGTTTTCACTGCGAAGGACAAACAACCAGGTCAGCCTTCCGGTGGCGACATTCTTTACTCAACCAAAAAGTTTAAGAACTTCGAACTTACCGTTGATTGGAAAGCCAGCAAAATGGCCAATTCAGGAATCTTCTACGATGTTCGTGAAGTTCCCGGCCAACCTATCTATTATGCTGCCCCTGAAATTCAGATACTCGACAATGTGGATGCCAGCGATAATAAAGTGGATAGTCACCTTGCAGGTTCATTATACGACATGCTTCCAGCTGACCCTAAAACCGTTCATCCTGCCGGTTCATGGAATACAATTGTAATCCGCGTAAAAGATGGACACGTGACCTTTACTCAAAATGGGGTTAAAGTGGTTTCATTCACAATGTGGACTCCTGAATGGGATGCCATGGTTGCCAAGAGTAAATTCAAGTCCTTCCCCGGCTTTACCGAAGGAATTGCAAAAGAAGGATTTATTGGTCTTCAGGATCATGGATACCCTGTATGGTTCCGCAACATCAAGATCCGCGAACTGTAGTTTGAATCAAATATAGAGGCTGTTTCAAAAGTTATTGCACAGGTCAGACCAGAATCCTGAACTATCGGGATCAGACATCGATTCTGTGATAATTATAACTTTTGAAACAGCCCTTTTTATTCAAGCCAAATCTTTCCATATTTAACAATATACGTTAAATCACAATTTACATATAAGACATTCCCCGATAAAGGACATGAATGTATTGTCTGAATAGCCGCAAAATGGTATATTTGAAGTCCCTGTAGGCAACTAAACATTAATTTGAACACATTTGCCCATAATGACTACATCATTACCGAAAATCAACTATAAGGAGGTTAAACGCTGGTATCTTGAAATGACCAGAGAACCTGTTGACCTGAAACCGGTCCTTCCTGACCATACTCAGATCAGGCTGTTCAAGGGAGATTGCAAAGAATACCGGATACTTAATAAGCTTGTTGGTGGCGATTTAGGCTGGGTCGACCGGCAATTGATGTGTGATGAAGACTTATCTCTAATCATTAGTCATCCAAAAGTAAAAATCCATGTTTTGTATACAGCTGATGAACAGGCCGGATTTGCTGAACTGGACTCCCGCACCGAAGACGAGGTGCATATGGAATATTTTGGTCTGACGCCCAAGGCCCGGGGCAAAGGATTGGGTAAGGCTTTCCTGTATTGGGCAATTACTGAAGCCTGGAAATCAAAACCACGGAAATTACTATTGAATACCTGCGAAATAGACGACCCGAAAGCTTTGCCGATGTATCTGAAGGCTGGATTTCAGATTGTAGAGGAACGATTCGAAAAGCAGGCAATAATCGTTTGATCTGCAAGGCTTAGATTGGATTAAAATATCATTATCTTGTGAATTTATTTGTCTCAAATATAAACCAATAATCGATGAAAAACCTTGTACTGATAATCGCCTTTCTCCTTGGAGCTACATTTACCCATGCCCAGAATCCTGTCGGAATATTTGAAAACCATGCCGATATCGGCAAGGTATTGCATAAAGGCACCGCAACTTTTGATAATTCCTTACAGACCTATAAACTTTCGGGATCAGGAGAAAACATCTGGTTTAAAAAGGACGAATTACACTTTCTATGGAGAAAACTGAAGGGTGATTTTCTTATGACCACGCAACCCAGTCTGGAAGGCAAAGGTGGCAATGCTCACCGGAAATCAGGATTGATGTTCCGTACAAGTATCGATACCAGTGCGGCAATGGTCTGCCTGACTGTTCATGGAGACGGCTTAACCTGTTTTCAATACCGCAAACAGAACGGCGGCAATATTGAAGAGATCAAATTACCCATTGTAAATGCCGACATCTTACAACTCGAACGCCGTGGCCGTAGTTATATCGTATCGGTTGCTAAACTGGGTAACCCTTTCTGGACCGTTGAAGTTCCTGATTTTGATTTCCCGGAAGATCTCCTGGTTGGGCTATTTGTTTGTTCGCACGACAAGAATGCGGTTGAACAAGCCTCATTCATAAACACCCGTCTTTTTACGGCAATAGGTAAATGATTTAACTAACGAACAGGCGAATAAAGAAGCTGACGAATGGCTAAACTAATACAAAGAAAACCTGTTCATTAATTTCTATTTCTGACTATATGAAATTCAAAGAAGAATGAAAAGACTATATTGCTTCCTGATTGGCCTTCTGCCTTGTTTCCTGATTGGCTGTGCACAAACAAATACGATTCCTTATGGGAATAATCCCCAGGCAGGTCATTATGCCCAGGTGAATGGCATTCAGTTGTATTACGAAACCTACGGAACCGGCGAGCCCCTGATCATGTTGCATGGCAATGGTGGTTCCATCAATGCATTCAGCAATCAAATTCCTTTTTTTGAAAAGTACTATCAGGTCATCGCCATTGACAGCCGTTTGCAGGGTAAATCAGGAGGTTCACCCGATAAAATCTCCTATGATCTGATGGCTTCCGACTTCTGTGCATTGCTTGATCAGTTGAATATCAAATCTGCCAATGTCCTTGGATGGAGTGATGGGGGAATAGACGGAATCATTATGGCCCTGAATTGTCCGGATAAGGTAAAGAAACTAGCCATTTCAGGAGCCAACACTGTACCCGATTCTTCCGCAGTGACAAATGCCGATATTCTGGGCATGAAGGATTTTGTGACCCATACTCTTACGAATTCCAAAACCGCCATCGCCCTGGTTCATATGATGATCGACCAGCCCAACATTCCCTATGCCAATCTGAGCCAGATCCATTGTCCGGTACTGGTCATGGCCGGCGATCACGATATGATTAAACCAGAGCATACCCTAAAAATCTTTCAGTCCATACCATCAGCATCATTGTGTATATTCCCGGATTCCAACCATGGTGTCTGCCAGCAGCATCCAGATCTGTTTAATCAAACGGTATTGACTTTCCTTACTAAATGACGGAACTATAAGCGCTTTGTTTAATTACCTTACATTTACTGCAATCCTATAACAACTAATAAATCCGGTACCCGGATCCCGGATCTATTAGTTATCCCTCTGCTGCTAACCTGTTAATTTAGCTGCAAGGCGTGTTCCATTGCAATAGCTTTTGGAAACAGGATATTGTTTTCCAGATGAATGTGACGGTGCAGATCATCTTCAAACTCCTTCAGCTTACCGTAAAGAACCCGAAAAGTATTGCAGGCATCTTCCGGAGGAGTATATCCATCGCTCAGGCGAAATAATTCCTTCAGGATTACTCCAGCACTTTCATGCTCCCTTTCCATTACAGAAATGGGGCCCATAACGGTTCCGAAGCACGAAGGATCGGTACATTTTCCGGCTGAATCATCAGCAGCCAGCTTCTTAATATAAGGGAAAAGCACGCCTTCCTCTTTCTGCATGTGAGCCAGCAATTCTTCAGCCAAATCCTGAAACAGCTCATTGATTCGGATCACTTCCTTATGATTGGCGCCATGTACGTCGAAAACCTTTTGTGCCAGCGGCAATATCTGCGGAATGGCTTTAGTCACATACTGATGATGGGTATGAATAATATAATCGGCCAGGAAACCAAGGTCCCAGCTGTCAAAATCATGCACTGCCGATCCCTTTTCATTCTGCAAAGCCTCTAATGAATTAATCACCGTCGTTTCGTCACATTTGCTGTTGGCGCAAGCCTCGGCAACCGAAATCTTACCTCCGCAGCAAAAGTCTATTCCGTAACTGCTGAATATGTCGGCAGCCCTGAAATCCAATTTTACAATCTCCCCTACTGATTTATTTCTAATATTTTCCATTTTGATACTTATTAAATTATTTTCATTAATATAAACCACAGAGAACACAGAGTTTATACTGAGTAAACAGAGACACTAATTGTTAATCCAAACTTTTTATTTTCTCCGTATTCTCTGTGGTTAAAAGAACTTTTTTCTATTTTTCTTCTTTATGTATCGACCAGCCAAAAAGCAGACCGGCCACAAAATAAACCAACGCCATTACTCCCACTGCAAATATGGTATCTCCTATGACGCGCATCCAGCGAAGTGTCTGCATGAATGGTTGTTGTAGAAATTCAGCCGAACGGGCATACCACATACCGTATTTCACACTGGCAAAAGTTTGCAGCAGTCCAATCGGCAATACGCTGATCAAAACCATCAGGGCAAGTCCGATATTGATGCCCCAAAAAGCAATGAACAAGGGCTTATCGTTCCATACACTCTTCACCCACATGTTCCGCAGAACAAATAACATGAGCGAAATACCCAGCATTCCGTACACGCCAAACAATGCGGTATGACCGTGCACTGCTGTTGTATTTAGACCCTGCATATAATACAATGCGGTTGGCGGATTAATCAGGAAGCCAAATATTCCTGCCCCCACTAAATTCCAGAATGCAACGGAAATTAATCCGTAGATAGGCCAGCGGTAAGCTGTCAGCCAGTTGGTGTGACGGCTCAGTTTATAGTTATGCCAAACTTCGAAGCCCATCAGAACCAGCGGAACAACTTCCAGTGCGCTGAATGTAGCTCCCAGTGCCAGGATAGCGGTTGGCGTTCCCGTAAAATAAAGATGATGGAAAGTGCCGATGATACCACCTCCTAAAAAGATAATGGTCGAAAGCAGTACTGCCGTAGTAGCCGTCTTGATACGCAAAAGCCCCAGTTGTACGAAAATAAAGGCCGAAACAACAGCAGCAAATACTTCGAAGAAGCCTTCAACCCAGAGGTGAACCACCCACCAGCGCCAGTATTCGGCAATAGCCAGATTGGTTTGTTGTCCCCACATCAGACCGGCACCGTAGAAAGAACCAATGGCAGCCGATGCAACCACGAAAAGAACGATCAAATTGCGGCTTTCGGAAGGTGTTTTCAGGATTGGAATCAGCGGACGAACCATTAAAGCCAGCCAGATAAACAAGCCTGCAAACAGGAAAATCTGCCAGAAGCGGCCCAGGTCGACATATTCGTATCCCTGGTGTCCGAACCAAAAGTTTTGGGTATAGCCCAGTTTCTGCATAACACCCATCCATTGACCTGCCAATGAACCAACAACAATAACAAGCAGTGCGCCAAAGAGCACATTGACTCCGAGTCGCTGAAATTTAGGTTCATAACCCGAAACAGCCGGGGCGATATATAATCCGGTAGCCAGCCATGAGGTTGCAATCCAGAATATAGCCAGCTGAACATGCCAGGTTCGTGAGATGGAATAAGGTAAGATCGTGTCGAGGTTAAGCCCGTAAAACGAATGTCCTTCGACCCCAAAATGAGCGGTAATAACCCCCATAATAACCTGAACCAGTATCAGCGCAGTAACGATTACGAAATATTTCAACGTGGCCTTCATCGAAGGAGTCGAGGTCATCGTCAGCAGTGGATTTACCAAGGGCATAACCAAATGCTCTTCCTTGTCGCGGGTTCGGGCATACTGATAGGCCATCAGGGCAATACCCAACAGCAAAATGATCACGCTAAACCCTGTCCATATCTGCAAATCGCCTGTGGCCACATTGCCAACCAGTTCTTCATGCGGCCAGTTGTGCGTATAAGTCAGTTCGCTTTGTGGCCGTTCGGTCACGCAAGCCCAGGAAGCCCAGAAAAAGAAAGCCGTCATCTTGTCCATCCGCTCCTTGGTTTTGATCGAATTTTCAGGAATGGAATAGGCTTCACGCAACTTAGCCATGGCCGGATCGTTGGTAAACAGACCGGCGTAAAAAGCGCTGGTTTTCTGAATAGCCTGAGCCCGTGTGGCGCTTACTGTAATCGTTTTCGCCGTTTCGCTGAACGTGTTTTTCCGGATATCTTCCTGAAGTTTGATTTTCAGGAAAGCCTGATCTGCCGGATCAATTTCAGCGAATTTCTTGCCAAATTTCTCTGTAGATAGGGCATCCAGTATAGCAATTGCCTCCTTGTGAAGCCAATCAGCAGTCCAGTCGGGCGCCTGATAGGCTCCATGCCCCCAAATCGTTCCCAGTTCCTGGCCGCCTATTGATTGCCAGACGTTTTGTCCGTCGCGAATGTCCTGACCGGTAAACAGAACCGTTCCATCACTGGTTACTACCTGGTCAGGAATTGGAGGAGCCTGATGGTAAATCTCTATTCCGAAGTACCCCAGTACTCCAAAACTGAGAACCATGACCGCTATGAACCCAAACCACAATTTTCGAATGTTCATTACTCTTAGATTTTAATATTTATAAATAGGTTATTTTGAAATTTCATGATGCAGAACAAATATAGTTGGGTTAATTTGCCTACTTTTATGAGCGAGATCATACAGGCAAAAATCAGTTAATTATCTATATTTATGATCGTTGTATTCATTTTAAACCTGTTTCAGGATAAAAAGCAAACTGGCATAGAAGATTAAAGCCTCTTTATTTATTAAATCAAGGCAACAGTAATGCCTAAACTGATCGAAAATGATTGACGAAAGTATTCTCCAACAATACGGCGCCGTAGAAGTGAAACTCGAAAAAGGGGCATTCCTTTTTCATGAAAAAGAGCGGGCTTCCAGCTATTTCCAGGTGAAAAGCGGAAAAATCAAGATGTTTAATCTGAATACGGAAGGAAAACTCTTTACCCAGGGCATGTTTGAAGCCGGTGAAAGTTTTGGTGAGCCTCCCCTGTTTACCGATTCCAACTATCCGGCCTGCACCGTTGCCGAAGAAAATACATGTTTGTATAAGCTATCGAAAGCCAAATTCCTCAAGCTTCTGAAGGAAAATCCTGAAATACACCTTGGAATCACGCGGATGATGGCTACCCGATTACTCTATAAATCCATGTTACTGAAGGAAATATCGAGCTTCAAACCCGAGCACCGTATTCTTAGCCTGTTGGACTATATGAAAAAGGAGGAAGGCATCCCAGTCGACCAGAAGTTTGAAGTCAGCCTGACCCGTCAGCACATTGCCGACCTGACCGGCCTGCGTGTAGAAACCGTAATCCGTTCGGTGAAGACCCTCGAAAAAGAAGGTAGCCTCGATATCCGGGGTCATAAAATTTACAGGTAAGCTCCTATTTAAACAAACCGTATAATGCCTTTTATTTACACAAATCCGTAATTACCAAACCATTCCGTCGGGAAGGATTCTATACACTGTCATACCACTATCATACCACTGTCATACCACTGTCATACCTCTTTCAGTACAAATTCGTAACAAATTCGAATCAAATTCGATACAAATTCGATTCGAATTTGTTACGAATTTGTACTGAAAGAGGTATGACAGTGGTATGATAGTGGTACGACAGTGGTACGACAGTGGTATAAATAAATAGATATGCAATTCTTGCCCGATAGTTTAGCAGAACAGGAGAAAAAATATTCTTGAACATGATTAAATGATTACATGATTTACATGAATATTTTACACGCTTTAATCCTGTCTATCCAGTAATCCATTAATCGTGTTCAGACATTTCCTTTTATCCTGGCCATCGAGTAATCTATTAATCGTGTTCAGACATTTTCAATTGTGTCCATTCAATAATCCATTAACTCCTGTTACATTTTTTAATCGTGTCCAACGCATAATCCATTAATCGTATTCTGACAATTTGTGTTTGAAGGGATGGAATCCCTTGCCTTTCACTTATAGATCAAATAAATTATGATTGGCATAATAATTGATACAATATCTCGTTCTATAAAACAAAACCAAATCTTATCTATCCCAACTGCATGAATCAAATAAACCAGAAATGTATCATCTTACTGTTCGCAGGACTACTCTTTTCAACCTCTCTTTTCGCACAGAAGTCAACAATATATGGCTCAGCAAAAGATGCTTTAACAGGGGAAAACCTGATTGGAGCAGTTGTTATCATTAAAGAAACCAATCAGGTTGTGACGACCAATAATTACGGGTTCTATTCTATTTCTCTCCATTCAGGAAAATGTACAATCGAATGTAATTATCTGGGGTATACCGTTTTTATCAAACAATTGGAGATTGGAAAAAACATTCGATTGGATATTGAACTTACTCCACAGATTAAATCCCTGGACGAAGTTCTAGTCAAGGGAAACCATTCAACGGTAAACTCCACTTCGGTAAGTAAAAACGTAATCGGGATTAGCCGGATCAAGTCTATTCCTTCAATGACAGGTGAACCCGATGTGTTGAAAAGTCTTCAATTATTGCCCGGGGTACAAACAGCAGGAGAAGGATCGGCCAATTTGTCTGTCCGGGGAGGTTCGTTCGATCAGAACCTGATTATCCTGGATGAAGCGCCTGTTTATAACCCCTCCCATGCCCTGGGGTTTTTCTCTACTTTCAACACCGATGCACTGAACAATGTATCTTTCTATAAAGGAGCATTTCCGGCTCAGTACGGCGGACGTTTATCATCCATCGTTGACATTACCATGAAGGAAGGCAATTATAAAAAATTTGCAGCCAGTGCAGGTATTGGGTTACTGGCAAGCAGGCTAACGCTGGAAGGCCCGATTATAAAAGACAAAGCTTCATTCATCATTTCGGGACGGTACAGTTATGCAGGACAAACTCTGAATCTTCTGGCCGGAAAACTGGGAAAGGATGTCCTTGGCATTTACGGATTACGTAACTTTAGTGACAAAAATAAAATCAACTTTTACGATCTGAATGCCAAGATAAACTACAAGATTAACGATAAGAACCACATTTATTTCTCCACCTACACCGGAGGCGACCGGTTTTACAGTTTTTCATTAAATAACGACAATACGCTAGAATGGGGAAATACAACCTCTACCCTTCGATGGAACCATATCTTCAATAGCAGTTTGTTCTCTAATTTCACAAGCTACTACAGCAATTACAATTATTCGTATTCAATCAATGATGACCTGAAAAACTTCACGTGGAAATCAAACATTCAGGAAGCAGGCTTGAAGGCTGATTTCAGCGCCTACCTGAACACCTCGAATCATGTTAAGTTTGGAGCAGCAGTCCTGTACCACTATTTCGCCCCGGGTGAGATTGAACCGAGATCATCCAATTCAAGCGTAAAACCGTTTGCCTTAAGCAATAAGAATGCAATTGAAGTTTCGGCATACCTCAGCAACGAACAAAAAATATCGGAAAGGCTCAGCCTGGATTATGGATTGCGTTATGCCGGGTTTATCAACATCGGCAGGGATACCGTTTTTCAGTACAACGAAGAAAAGACAGCGGTAACAAGCTTTAAAGCTTATGGAAGCGGTGAGATCGTCCAGTTTTACCAGAGCCTTGAACCACGTATTTCGGCACGTTACCTGTTGGGGAATAGGAATTCGGTGAAACTGGCTTACGGACGCACCACTCAATTTTTACATTTGCTGAGCAACTCGGCTTTGGGATTGCCTACCGATGTGTGGATGCCACCTGACAAGGATATCCGTCCGCAATCGTCCCAGCAATTTGTGTTGGGTTATTACCAGGCATTCAAAGACAACCAGTATGAGTTTACTACAGAAGTCTATTATAAAACACTTCAGAATATCATTGATTTTAAAGACAATGCTAACCTGTTTCTAAACAAGCACATCGACACACAAATTCTAAGCGGAGATGGTTATGCTTATGGGAATGAATATATGCTGGAAAAGAAAACCGGCAAACTAACAGGTTGGATTGCCTATACTTTTTCGAAAACACAGTATCTGATTGACGGCATTAACAACAACCATTATTATTCACCCCGCTGGGATATCAGGCATAACCTCTCCATTACCGGAAGCTACCTGATCAATTCGAGATGGAGTGTCTCCAGTACCTTCAAGTTTACTTCGGGCGGTTTTGTAACCGTTCCTGAAGGCGCTTTTATTTATAATGGTGCAGCTTTTAGCTTCTATTCGCAAAGAAACGGGTATCAAATAGAGCCTTACCACCGGTTAGATGTTTCATTCACATACAAATCACCGAAGAACAATAACCGCAAATGGAAATCAGAATGGGTGTATGGGATTTACAATATTTACGACCGAAAAAACATTTATACCTTGTTCTCCCGCCAGGAAGGAAATAACCTGGTATCAACGATGGTCAATAAAATGTACCTGTTTGGAATTGTACCATCCATCACTTATAACCTAAAATTTTAAGCCATGAGAAATACCTTAATCCTTCTCATACTGGTGCTCATCTCTTCATGTATTGATGACTACGAGCTTAAACTGAAATCCAATGAACCCAAACTTGTGTTCGAGGGGGTAATAACCAATCAAAATGGCCCTTATATAATAAGCCTGACAAAAAGCCGTCTTCAACTTACCTATAATCCGAATCCAAATATGTATAATAATATTGGC
Source organism: Prolixibacteraceae bacterium UBA6029 (assembly GCA_002429385.1). Lineage (GTDB taxonomy): Bacteria > Bacteroidota > Bacteroidia > Bacteroidales > Prolixibacteraceae > Aquipluma. The sequence continues at coordinate 137,240 of DIZL01000046.1, forward strand.
ATTCGGAGCTGGCTTGACGGAGTTGAATCAATTAATGATGCTGAAGTTTACATTACTGACAATAAAGAATCAATTACGGACACATTAGTCAAATCCTGGACATTATTCAGAAATAAACAAAACGCTCATGATTCACTCGCTTACGAAGGATATTATCAAACTACAAAAATAAAGGGAATTGCCGGTCACACGTATGCTTTAACCATTAAATGGCAAAAAAAAGAATACCATGCGGTAAGTTATATGCCGCCAGTTCCGCCAATTGATTCGGTACAGTTTAATTTCACAAAAGGAGCAATCGGTAAGGAAGATTTTAACATTCCTCTCCTTTTTTTCAAAGAACCTCAGAATGAACGAAATTATTATTTATTCATTACTCCAGGGAACGATAGAGTCTGGCCTTACTCCATTTTAAGCGATGAATACCTGAAAGATTATGTGAATGGCCTGGATGTGTGTAAAGGCATAGCTCCTGATTACTGGATGAATGCTTATCCTTACGTATATGATGGAAAACTGTCAATGGATTATTTCATTGAGATGCACTCCCTGACCGAAGAAGCCTATGAATATTATAAAGCTTTAATCCAACAGTTCAGAACCGATGGAGGTGGGTATTCTCCAAGTCCGGCTTCTCCACCCACCAATATGGATAATGGGGCATTAGGATTCTTCAGGGCTTCGGCTGTAAACAGGGTTGATTTTAAGCGGGATAATTAAGAGTAAGCACCGACGTCCCTCAACTACCAGTAGAGGCGGATTGCGTGCGAATTCCTATCAAGCCGATAAAATGCCTGAGCGGAAAGATGCCCACCGAAAACCACTGCTGCCGAACTTGACGGGTAGCTGAAGTTATGTTGCGTTATTTAATTTCAATTAATTTGTTTAATAAAGATTCTAATTTATTTCCTCTTAACTCATCGTCTTTAGCAATAATTATCCCATCTGCATTTATTAAAAATAGTGTTGGAAACTGATAAATATTATACAATTTTTGGATTTTTCTATTTTCTCCATCAGGAATTATAATCCATTCAATATTATCGCTTTCAACAAATCTTTTCAACTCGCTTTTGGTATTATTTGCAACACCAATAATCTCAAATTTGTCATTTCCATATTTATTGTAAAGAATTGGATACTTTGCTTTTATATCATGAACGCAGGGACCACAGGATGTTGCCCAAAAATCGAGTAAAATAATTTTGTTTTTAAAATCACCTGGAAAGCTAATACTTTCACCTTTTAAGCTTACAGTTTTAAATGAGATGGGTGAAATGCCAAGTTGAGTGCTGCCTTTATTTTTGTCATTAAATTCCTTTGAAAGTTTAATTTTAAGCCCATCCTCACTACAGGTTATCCTATAACTTGATTTATTTAATTTAATGTACTCGTTAAAATTTGTCGATTGAATATCTGAATTTATTTTATTAATTACTTTAAAAAAACAAGGAGAACCGTAATTTACTACTGGACCTCTAGACGGGAACGTTCTAATTTCATATTTAATCGTGTCAAATTGAAATTTACATAGTGTATATTCATCAAAGCTGAACATGATTTCATTACCTGAAAATGACAATGTTATCCAAGTGAAACCCTTCTTGATTTTATTATTGATTACTCTTTCAAACTCAATCTTATGTGTATGTTTTATTTGTTGCTCAGAATTAATTCGAATTGGAATATCATTACTCATGTCTAAATCATTATTCGAATCAATTATATAATACTTCTCATTGCTTGCTGATTTCCCTGTCACAACTACGACAAACGTCTTTACATATTCATTTATACATTCGTTTGTTCCTAAATTGAACTTTTTGAAATTGCTTTCAAAGGCATCCTTTCCTATAAGTTTGGAATTATATGCTTGCAACAGTGCTTGGTCGAAGTTAAAATAAAAGTAGTAGGTGTTAATATCACTTAGTGTGTCAGGTATTCCAATGATATCAGGAAAAATGTTATCTAAAACCCAACCATTCTTTCTGAATAATGGCATTTCAATTTTATTTGATTGGATATCGTCTTTCAATTTAGTGGCATTTAACTCAATAATGTTATCCTTTTCACTGAATACATTTTGAGAACCGCAATTTAAAATTGGGATAATAAAAATCAAACTAATAATTGTAATCTGAATTAGCTTCATATTTCTGCTGTCTTTTTATAATGCGACATAACGTCTTGCGCTATGAGCATATGGCGGGTTTCGGAGCGATTCTCTATCAAACTACACCAAAACTTGATGCAGGATTAAAAGTTAAATAACCATTGAAACCACGCCATTGCTTATTAGCGCGTGTTGGGCGGTGTTATCTTTATTAATATTTTGGTGTAACTAAATTAAAAATTACAATCAAAAAAATCGAAATTGACAAAATCAAATAAATCCCATATCCATTTTTCCATTTATTAATCTTGGTAGTTGCATAGTCCTTATAATGAGAAATAATAGAATGCCTTTTCATAAACAATCTGAAGAAATTAATCACTGTAATTGTAACATATAAAATTATCCCCATAAAAACAGCTGTGTTTTTTGGTATGTCTAACTTAATGAAATAATTTATCAATCCAAACAATGTTAAGATATTAACACACTGAATTATTGAAATCAATAGATATGCATTAAAAGCTGGAGTATCACTTGGATTTTTTTTGTTAAAATAATCAAACAAAGAATAAAAAATCAATCTATCCATTTTCATTAATTATAAAAATATCATAATTCATGTAGTCAAATCTATCAAATGATTAAAGTCAAAATAAATTTTCACATTTCTATATCATTTTGCAGTTTTTTTTAATACCGCCCAACACCTGTATATCCACAGAGTTGTGTATATATCGGCATTAGTTTGATTGGTTTTTTTTATTAAAACGCTTAACATGCATATTATAATGTATTAGCATTGTATTCAATCTTTCTCCGAAATTACGTTAATTCAAACAGAAAACCAACCTATTAAGCAGATATATCATATGAAGAGAGAGGAAAATATTGAAAGACCAAGTGTTGCATTCAACCGCTCCGTAATCCCCACTTTCTCCGTATTCTATTTATTTTTTCAGTGCCTGCTGATGAAGCTTTGAAACGTTTGATAGATATATGCTAGTCGAGATTTTACTAATACACTTCCTCCTTATAGTTGCTTTTCACCTTGATAGCTATCTTGGCTAATTTTCTGTCAACGAAGCCCCGAAACCCGACTTGCCGGGTAGCTTGCTATGTGTGGCAGACATTAATTTAGCAAGCTTTTCATTCAATTCGTCTCCTTTTAAATCTCGCGCTATTATTGTTCCGTTTCTATCTATTAGAAAATTATCTGGTATATTATTAATTCCATAAATAAGTGCTGCTTTATTATTATGTCCACCTAAGTCACTCACGTGTTCCCATTTCAAATGGTCTTTCTCGATTGCATCAAGCCAACTATCTTTTTTTTCATCGAGTGAAACTGCAAAAATTTCAAATCCATTTTGTTTAAATTTCTCATACGTTTTTACAAGATTGGGATTTTCTCGTCTACAAGGGACACACCAGGAAGACCAAAACTCTAACAAAATGATTTGACCTTTATAGTTCGAAAGTCTTTTGAAATTTCCATTTGGGTCTGACATTTCAAAATCAACAAATTGCTCACCAATTTTTGGATTTTTATTTAGTTCAATGTATTTGGCAATTTCCTTTCCATATTCTGAATTTCTATTTTCTTTTGAAAATTGCTCAAAGAGATTTATAGTTTTCTCTTTTCCCCAAGTTTTTGAATAAACTGAAAGTATATATGCACTAACAATGCTATTTGGATTGTTTTCCACAAATTCAATATCCAATTTCCGTATATCTTTTCGTGAAAGGTTGGCTTCTTGTTTGTCTAAAGCTTGACTCAAATTCTCTGAATTCGATCCAGTAACATTTGCATTTTTAAAATTCGTTTTCGTCCCATCAAAAGTCATTTGATTATTTTCCAGCCATAAAAACCGGTACTGAGTGTGATCTTTTAATCGTAACACAACTAATAATGGCGAATTAGATAAAACAGTCTGAAATTTAAACGAATTATTATTAACTATACATGAATCAATAAGTTCACCTGTCAAATTATCCTCAAAATAAAGAATTGTTCCATTTTCAATGCCAGTCGTATTACCGCTCAATGAAAATTTAACTTTAGGTTTCTCATTACATGCAATCGTCAATAAAACTATAAATCCAAGTAATATATTCTTCATATGTGTCGCACTTATGTTTGCCACTAACGTCTTAGCGTTGTATCAAATGTTTGCCCGAAATTAAGTTAATTATATATGAGAACCTACTTGTTAAGCAGATATTTCATTTGAATGGAAAGGGAAATTTTGAATACAACCTTGTGGGGCTCTGCATGTGCATTCTGCACCTCATAACCGTACATTGTAATCCATTCCAATCTATGCCCGTATGAAATTACTAATATTCCTCAATAGAGATTATATAATTGCAAATCTAGGGTATAAGAGTTTAGATTGCAAAGTCAAATCAATGGCTGCCTTCGTTTATAACGTGATTTATTCATTTGGATGGTTAGGATTCCAAGTATTTCATTATTTGTTTGATGGCATCAAACAAATTTGTAGTCTATCAAACTACAATATTTCAAATCACTTCCTCTTATGTCCTTATAACGCTTCAGTTCTCCCTTTAACCCATTTATGGGTAGCTTCACTAATGATGAGTGCCTCACAGATCAGGATCACACCAGTAAGCAGTGTATTGATTGTACCCTGAATAGAGAAATCCTGCAACAGGATCGTTACAGGATTTCAGAAATGAAAAATAATTCTCTAAACTATATCTCAACAGTTACTTCGTTTTAACACCCAAATCGAGCGATCCGGTAAGTTTACTAATGTCGTCAGGATTTATCACTCCACGTATGCTGATCAGGGTATTGTCGTTACCTCCAACTATGAGCAGCAGTTCTGAAAGTTTCCCTTTCTCGCCACTTCGTCCGTAAAACCTTACGACCTGATCCTTGTCGGTCACTTCCATGAGCGACTCGTATTTGTTGTTCTTAAAGAACCCATCGGCATCCAGTTCCTTGTAAAAGTTAAGTCCTTTATTCAGTTCCTTGTCCTCAACCGAAAGGATGCGTATTCCACTTATTTTTTCAAGCATTGAAGCTTCATCGCTTTTCGATTCATCCAGTTTACTGGCAAAACTCAGTAGTTTGCCACTAATGTTTACTGTTGTAAATCCTTCTTTATTGGCATACTTGTTAAAAAGCTTGTCAATCGGACTGCCATCCTGAGCCATCACCATCAATGGGATAAGCAAAACCAGGGTAATAAAAATTCGTTTCATGGTTATTCTTTTTTAAGTTTTTTGTTTAATGTTTTAACGTCTTTCAGTTGCTGGAAACCCAGATTCAATTTAATCATTCCTGAATTCAAAGGACTTACTGCATCTCCCAATTTCCCGATTGGCTTTAACTGTGCCAAAGCTTTGTTGTATTTGCCGGCAACAAAATCAAGTGTTTTACTGGCTTCGGCATAGGCCTGCTGAGGATCAGAGAACGTATCTTTCCATTGGTTTTGATTGCTGTAGAAATTGACAGCCAGCAAGGCCAGAATCACAGAAGCCGCTATTCCGGTAACTATTTGCCACATCCAACGATACCTCAGTTTTTCCTTGTGTTCCGATTCGAGGATAAAGTTCATCAGATCATCTCCTAGTTCCTGATCTTCATTTACCGAAATGTTTTTCAACCCGGAAAACATAGGAATGTATGATTTCAGTTCTTCATCCACTTCATACGAGTTAAAATAAGTGATCAGTTCATTTTCCTCGTCAAGGGTGGTTTCGGCATCAAAGTACTTTTGAAGTAGTATGATTATTTTCTGTGATTCCATAGTTTTGAATTTTTAAGATTTCATCCCTCACTTTTTTCCGGGCACGCGATAAATTTACCCTGATGGCGTTTACATTCATATCAGTAGCTTCGGCAATTTCATCGTATTCGAGTTGTTCGATGTCACGCAATTGAATCACCATACGCTGTAATTCGGGCAATTCGGCTATGATACGCTTGACCAGAGCGACAGAATCCGTATTTTCGAGATAATCTATATCTGAACTTTCCTCCTCTGTTAATTTGATCTTTTTGACCACATCCATCGAAACAGTCCTTCTCGACCGAATAACATCCAGACAGCGGTTTCGAACCATTCGCATGGCAAAGGCATCCATATTTTCCACCTTCTCCAACTCATCACGTTTTTGCCATAGTTTCAGAAACACATCCTGCAGTACATCTTTGGCCTCTTCCTCATTCTGAAGAATTTGCAGGGCAAATCGCAACAACTTGTTGCTCATCGGAAGTACTTCGGTTTTGAAATCTCTGGCTAACATTCGAACCCTTTTCTGTTTGTTTCAAAGTTAAGACGAACCGGAGTGATATTCATTACATGAAGGAAGAAAATAAGAAGAACAATTATTGTTTATTCTCAAATCCTATAAAATCCATATAATTTTCAGGATTGATAACTTTGAACGAAGTATTAGGGTAGTTGGAAGAAAAGGTGGTGGATAAAGACGCTTTTTTATTTACATTCCACTTAAATTCGTAACAGAAAAGCTGACCATCGCGTTCTTCAATGTAATCTATTTCTTGTTGCTGGGTGGTTCTCCAGAAATAAAAATTAGCGTAATTTAAAGAATAGTTGTTCCGTTTGCAGCGCTCACTGATCATGAAATTTTCCCATAATGCCCCAATGTCATTCCGAATAGCCAATGGATTGTAATTAGAAATCAAGGCATTTCGCACCCCATTGTCGTAGAAATAAATCTTAGTGCTCTTTTTGAGTTCATTCCGAACATTTCTGCTAAACGATCGTAAATGAAACAGTATGTATGATTTTTCCAAAAGGTTAATGTAGCGCTGTACGGTAATTGAATCAATTCCAAGCAGTTTCGACAACTCATGGAAGGAAACCTCACTCCCAATTTGCAGTGCCAAAGCCTGTAGTAGCTTCTCAATAATTTCGGGTTTACGAATATCCTGAAATTCAAAAATGTCTTTATACAAATAACTTGACACGATATTCGTCAGGATTTCCCGCTCGTTTCCCTGATTGTTCACTACATCCGGATACATACCATAAATCATACGGTGTTCCAACAATCGGTTTTCTACGATCAACCCATTTACATTTACTAATTCCTGAAAAGAGAAAGGGAACATTTTATACTCGAATTTTCTTCCTGTTAGTGGTTCGTTAATAGAGTTTGATAGTTCCAATGCCGAGGATCCTGTTACTACAACTTGCTTTTCAGGAAAATTATCAATCAACAATTTGAGCGTGATACCAATATTTTTAACACGTTGCGCTTCGTCAATCAGAATTAATTCCGCGTTACCAAGGTATGCTTTTAGTTGCGTAGAAGAGGGCAAATCCAATTTTTTACGCACATCAGGCTCATCGCAGTTAAGGAACAATATCTTCTTATCGCTTCTTTTAGCTATCAAATTCAGCAAAGTAGTTTTACCAACTTGTCGCGGCCCCACTATCACGATCGCTTTTTTTTGGTAAAGCTTATTAATAACAATCTGCTCTAGTTCTCTGTTGATAACCATATTGCTTTTATTGCTTTTACTACAAATATATAACAATTTCAGATCGTAATCCAATAATAGTATAATATTTTCGGATTACACACCTAAATTACAATGGTTTTATGGTTTGATTAGCTGTGCAATCGATTTTTATTTTTTTCCAGTAAGTATTGCAAATTCATTACCTCCATACTACCCTGCCTATACCCTCGCCTTATAATTTGAC
>DIZL01000046.1:145258-154097 GCA_002429385.1 Prolixibacteraceae bacterium UBA6029
GTCAAATTATAAGGCGAGGGTATCAGGAGGGTAATGAATAAACATGATTTAAATATATTTCTGAATGCAGTGTCATCTTTCATATCAGGCAATCAAGAAAAGACTATCTTCGGATCAGATCATTGCTTAAGATACTGGTGCAGGTGTTTTTTCAACCAGCATTTGCCGGGCAATTGATTCAGACTTTTCTTTCGAAACCGTTTTTTCAACAATCTTCAGAGCAAATTGAATGGCTGAAGCCGGTCCGTTAGCAGTAAGAACATTCCCTGATTCAACTACAGGTTTGGAAAGCAGTTCGGCTCCTGTCAGGTAATGCTCGAATCCAGGGAAACAAACGGCTTGCTTTCCCTTTAGAATACCCAGATTACCGTAAACCATCGGGGCAGCACATATAGCAGCCAGTTGCTTGTTCGCGTCGTTGAATTTCAGGATCATTTCCCTTAAGCCTTTGTGTGCATCAAGGTTGGATGCACCAGGCATTCCTCCCGGTAATACGATCATATAAATATCATCATAATCTACCAGCTCAAAAAGAATATCGGCCATTATTTTCAGCTGATGAGCTCCGGTAACCTCTAATTTACCAGCCACAGAAACCACGCTGACTTCAATGTCAGCCCGGCGCAAAACATCGATGATGCTGACCGCTTCAATTTCTTCGAAGCCATTAGCCAAATGAACTGCAATTTTCCTTTTCATAATCCACTGTTTTATTTCTATCAAAGATAAGCCTTTGTCAGGCCAAAAAAAAATGATCCACAAAAAGTGAATCATTTTAAACCGGATACCAACGATTTTTTATTAAAGAGAAAATTTACTAGTATGCGTAATCTTTAAGGGACTTTTCCAATTTTTTCCTGGTAAAGAAAATGCGACTCTTAACCGTTCCCAGCGGTAAATGAAGGTCTTCAGCAATTTCCTTGTATTTAAATCCGTCGAGAAACATATTGAACGGAACCTTATATTCGTCCTCAAGAGCGTTGATGCATTTGATAATCTCTTTCGAACTGTAAATAGATTCAGGCGAGGGATAGCTTTTATCCTTTTGCATCTTCAAATGAAAATCGTTATTTGAACCATCGAATGTGTTTTTTGTTTTTACATTTCGGCGGTAGTTATTAATAAATGTGTTTTTCATGATGGTGTAAATCCATGCCTTGAAATTTGTATTTTGAGTAAATTTATCACGGTAGGTAAGAGCCTTCAAAAATGTTTCCTGAAGAAGATCCTGGGCTTTCTCACTATCTGATGTCAGACTTAGGGCATAATATAACAATTTGTCCTGTAATCCCAATAGAGCTGTGTTAAATTGAAGCTGTGTCATGGCGTTCGTTTTTAAATTGTTAATTGTTGATACAAATATAAATATTCAGATCATCAAATAAAGGATTATTAGGTCTTTTATTATTCGATAATTTTTATGGCTGATAAAGATTATTTATATGAATATGTCCGGTATATGAGTTTCAAATTTATTTACACCTATACCAGATCGTATTTCATTGATTATTTGTTAAAAAAAGTATCGATTTATTAAAATATCAATGTCTTACTGTTTATTAAATATAAAGCAACATCATTCTTCTGACATTTCCTTATATAATTTTTTCAAAAACTTACATAATTCACACATTTTGGAGATATATGTTTTAGTCCTTACAATTCGATCTGAGAATCCGATTGGATTTGTCCCCAGTCAAATAAATATTACTTTAGCCGCCTCATATTTTTCAATAAAAGTATCTATGAAAAGAATTATCAGATCCATTAACCGGGCTGAATTGATTACTTTCAAGCGCTGGGGTGGAAAATCGTATTCCTTGTTTAATGCTATCAATCGGCAGGTGCGCATCGGTGTGCTGTTAGCTGTTTATACTACGGTAGCTCATCCGGAATTCGTTTTTGCACAGACCGACACAACAAAAGTAAACAAAGAGTACAATCTTGACGAAGTCGAGGTTAGCGCCCAAAGAACACCTGTTGCTTTCTCGCAGGTGGCACGGATTGTATCCGTGATCAGCAGAGAAGAAATTGAGGCGGCCCCCGTCCAAAGTATCCAGGACCTGCTTGAATACGCGTTAAGCGTCGATGTCAGGCAACGCGGACCCAACGGAGTACAGGCCGACATCTCCGTCCGGGGCGGATCATTCGATCAAACCCTCATCCTTTTAAACGGCATCAGCATCTCAGATCCCCAGACCGGACATCATTCACTCAATCTACCGGTCAGCTTAAAAAACATCCAGCGTATCGAAATTCTTGAAGGCCCTGCAGCCAGGGTATTCGGACCCAATGCCTTCTCGGGCGCCATTAACATCATCACCACCCCGGAGGGAGCAACCAACTTAAAAGTTGATATTTCAGCAGGTCAGCATAAGTTATCGGATGTAAATATCTCCGGAAATCTGAACTCCGAAGCATGGAAACATTTTTTGGCATTTGACCGCATGTCTTCGGACGGATATATCGATAATACCGATTTCAAAAACTGGAATGCGTTTTATCAGACCAGGCTGGATACCAAACCAGGAGCTCTTGATTTCCAGTTTGGAAGAACAAATAAAGCATTTGGGGCGAACAGTTTTTATACTGCAGATTATCCAAATCAGTATGAAGAAACCAAAACCACCTTTGCTTCCATGAAATTTGAATCAGGAACCAAAATCCACCTGACCCCTTCTATCTACTGGCGGCGTAATCAGGATAAGTTCGAGCTATTCAGAAGCGATCCGGCATCGTGGTACGCAGGACACAATTACCATCTTACGGATGTTTTCGGAAGTAATCTGAATGCATGGTTTTCTTCGTCCCTGGGTAAAACGGCCTTTGGCTCTGAAATCCGTTCAGAAAGTGTGTGGAGCAATGTTTTAGGACTTGCAATGGACACACCGATTGCAGTTCCGGGGGAGTCGGGCCAGATATTTACCAAATCGTATTCGCGCACAACCATATCATATTTTATAGAGCACTCAGTTTATCTGAAAAAGCTGACTGTTTCGGCAGGAGCAATGACCAACAGGATCTCGGATCTCGGTTTTGGCTGGAGTATATATCCAGGAATGGATGCCTCTTATGCCCTCTCCGACTTGATCAAATTTTACGCATCGGCCAACTCCAGTATGCGGATGCCTACGTTTACAGATTTATTTTACAGCGGGCCAACCAACATTGGGAATCCAAACCTGAAACCTGAGAAATCCGTCACTTATGAAGGTGGATTAAAGCTAAGCTATACCGGATTTTCAGGACGAGCGGATGTTTATCGCCGTGAGGGGAAAAACCTGATTGACTGGGTCCGCGAAAAGGAAACCGATAAATGGAAGGCCCAAAATCTAACCCTGATCAATTCAAGTGGCATTGAACTCAGTGGAACCTTTTTCCCGGAGAAGATATGGAATAAATCTGTTTTTCTCACCAAATTAGGCATCAACTATTCATACAATCAGCTAGAAAAAGGTTATAATGCCCTGTTTTCGAACTATGTACTGGATAACCTGAAGCAAAAACTGGACATTGAAATAGAGCATAAGATCTGGAATAAAATAAAAGCTTCCTGGCGTGCCAGTTACCAGGACCGTAACGGCATGCGGACGGCCACGAACTCCTATGAACCTTTCTGGCTGGTCAATACACGTATAATGTGGAAAACGCCATCCACTGAGATCTATGTCATGGCAGCAAACCTGTTTGATACCAGGTATTACGATTTTGGCACAATCAGTCAGCCCGGGCGCTGGATCAGTATTGGAATCAGTCATAAGATAAATTTCAAATAAAGATCAGACTCCCGATTTTCCGGGAGTTTTTTTTACTTCGGAGAAAGTATTATCTTCGTGCACTGAAAAAAACAGAACGTATGTTAAAAGGAATATTAGCTATCAGTGGTCAGCCTGGATTATTTAAGATGGTGACCGAAGCAAAAAACAGCATCATTGTGGAATCCTTGCTGACAGGCAAGCGAATGCCGGCTTATTCAACATCCAAAATCAGCGCACTTGCTGACATTTCTGTGTTTACTGCAACAGGAGAGGTTCAGTTGAAGGAGTTATTTAAACATATCCGGGAGAGTGGAAAAATGGTTAATCCAAAAGCTACAGCCAATGAGATAAAATCATTCTTCGAAGAAATTTTGCCTGAATACGACAAAGATCGGGTATATGTCTCCGATATGAAAAAGATTTTTCAATGGTATCAACTTCTAAGTGATCTCAATTTACTTGTCGACGATGAAGAGGTAAAACCGGAAGAGAAAGAAGAACCTGAGGAAAAAGATTCTGAATCATAACAAAGAGAACCGCATCGAACATGCGGTTTTTTTTATATGCACAAAAATCAAAACAACCGGAGCTGGCTGGGAGGCAGTTTGGATTCCTTTTGAGCCTTGCGGGCAAGTATCATTTCCAAAAGACTCACTGTTGCAAGTGCATCTCCTGCGGCCCGGTGTCTTCCATTAATGTCGATTCCCAGCTCATTGCATATTCTTCCCAGTGAATAGGATTTATAACCCGGCAGGAACTTGCGTCCCATCCGCACAGTACACATCGTTTTTCGCTGATAATCGTAACCCAGTCGTTTGAATTCCTCCTGGATGAACCGATAGTCAAAACTTACATTGTGTGCAACAAATAACTTATCCTGAGTGATCTCAACAATTTTCCTTGCAATCTCATAAAATTTCGGGGCAGTTTTTACCATTTCATTATCAATACCGGTAAGCCTGGTTATGAATCCGGGAATATAAACTTCAGGATTAACCAGGCTTGTGTATGAATCTGTGATCTCAAATCCATTGTGAATAAAGATGGCAATCTCGGTGATTTTGCCAGTTGCGACAGCCTGTCCTGTAGTTTCAATGTCAATTATTGCGTACAAAGTCTGATATTTTGATGTAAAATTACAATTATTGAATACTCGTAAAACAAATCACTCCACATTTTTCTGATGCGTTCTGATAAGTTACAGTCATTTCTGAGAACTACAGGCAGAAATAAAAATATAAAGTGCACATCAATATGATGATGTGTGAATAATGTAACTATTTTCCAAAATTATGTAACTCTTAACTCCGCAGAGATAACCAAATTTGTATTATAAAAATTCGTTGATGCAGCCGATGTGAAATGATCACCCCGGAGTATAATATCATCGAAGACAAAAATTTGCCTTACAAATATTGAAGTGCTTTTTAAAAACACTTAATATCATCATACTAATTGAGTAATATGATATAAATATTGCTCTCATATCATAACAAAAAATTAAAAATAATTTTTAATATTTATTCAATCAAAATTAAATTACTATGAAAAAATTAATTCTACTTTCATTAATTCTGGCATTTGTAGCAAGCATAAATGCCCAGACTTTGGATAAAAAATGGGGCGCAGGCATCGGATTAGGTGCATATGGGCCGCTGAATGACGAAGGAGTGGGCTTAATGCCCGAATTGTATTTAAGCAGATACCTAAGTCCAAAATTGGATTTAATGCTTAAAGGAGACCTGGGCGTATTCCGGTCAAAATTGATGAGCGATGTTGATTTGGCCAATGCGTTTTTGAACTTAAGGTTTAAGCTCGGCAATGAAAGTAAAAATTTTCGACCATATCTTTTTGCAGGACCAGGTTTTCTGGCCGACAACAGAACTACAGGTATGAACTTTGATTTGGGTTTAGGCGCTAAATACTATATTAGTCCGGCAACTGCATTCTATTTTGATGCCGGTTATCTCAATGGTATTAAATCAGTCACAGTAGTAGGTGCAAGGCATGTAACTGACAATATCTGGAAAGCAACCATAGGCATGGAATTTGATTTTGGGAAAGCTAAAGATACTGACATGGACGGTGTCTCGGATAACAAAGACAAATGTCCGGATACTCCGGCAGGAGTTGTTGTAGACAAAAATGGTTGCCCTGTTGATACGGATGGAGATGGTGTTCCTGATTATCTTGACAAATGTCCTACCGTTAAGGGCCTTGTCTCATTAAATGGCTGTCCGGATGCTGATGGTGACGGTGTTGCCGATATTGATGACAAATGTCCGGATACTCCCAAAGGCTGGAAAGTAGATGCCACCGGATGCCCGCTTGATCAGGATCATGACGGAGTTGTCGATGCATTGGACAAATGTCCGGACACTCCCGTTGGTGTTACTGTTGATAAAAACGGATGCCCGGTTGATACTGATGGAGACGGTGTTCCTGATTATCTGGATAAATGTCCTACCGTAGCGGGACCAAAAGAAAATAATGGTTGCCCTGTAGTTGAAAAAACTGTTGAAGAAATGGTCGCTCCCGACATGAAAATAGAACCGGTATATTTTGACTATGACAAGTCGAATATTCTTAATGTCGAAAAGGCAAAAATTGACAAACTGGTCAGTTTATTGAAAGCAAACAAAGATTACGAAGTAAACATGACCGGAAATACTGACAGTAAGGGTACAGAGGAATATAATATGGCACTATCCAAAAGAAGAATTGATTCGGTTGCCAAAGCAATTACCACCAGCGGAGTAAAACAGAATCGTATTTACAAGGAAAAACCACTTGGAGAGACAAAACCTGCAGCAACTAATGAAACAGAAGAAGGTCGTGCATTAAACCGCAGGGTTGAATTTGAAGTAATCAAAACAAAATAATTACTCGTATTTGTTAAGAAAAATCCCTGTCAGTACTGACAGGGATTTTTTTATGTGTATTTTACTTATATTAGCATCATAATTTTGTTCATTTATAAAAACAAAGCAAATTAAGATCTATAGAAAAGCACATAATCACCAAAAACAAATACATATGAAAAAGTTACTTCTACTTTCAATGATTCTGGCATTTGCAGCAAGCATTAATGCCCAAACTTCGGATAGAAAATGGGGTGCAGGCATAGGATTAGGGGCATATGGGACCTTGAATGATGGTGGTCTGGGCTTAATGCCCGAATTGTATTTAAGCAGATACCTTAGTCCGAAACTGGATTTGATGCTCAAAGGAGACCTGGGCGTTTACCGATCAGGATTGAAAAGCGATCTTGATTTAGCAAATGTATTTCTAAACTTAAGGTATAAACTCGGCGACGAAAGCAAGAAATTTCGGCCATATCTTTTTGCCGGATCGGGCTTTCTGGCTGATAACAATACTTCGGGTCTGAACTTTGATCTGGGGCTAGGGGCAAAATATTATATAAGTCAGGCGACTGCTTTCTATTTTGATGCAGGTTATCTGAATGGAATTAAATCAACCCTTGCTTCTAAATCTATACAAGACAATCTATGGAAAGCTACTATTGGTATGGAATTTGACTTCGGAAAGGCGAAAGATACAGATATGGATGGCGTATCGGACAAAAAGGACAAATGTCCGGATACTCCTGCAGGAGTTGTTGTAGACAAAAACGGATGCCCGGTTGATACGGATGGAGATGGTGTTCCTGATTATCTTGACAAATGTCCTACCGTCAAGGGCCTTGTCTCATTAAAAGGTTGTCCCGATGCAGATGGTGACGGTGTTGCCGATATTGACGACAAATGCCCTGACACTCCCAAAGGAGTTAAAGTAGACGCAAAAGGATGTCCATTAGATCAGGATAATGATGGAGTTCCTGATTACCTTGACAAATGTGCAGATACTCCAGCCAAAGTAGCTGTCGACAAAAACGGATGCCCTATTGATATTGATGGTGACGGTGTTCCAGATTACCTGGACAAATGCCCAACCGTAGCCGGACCAAAAGAAAATAATGGCTGCCCTGTAAAAGAAGCTACAGTTGAAACAAAAAAAGAATTGACTCCAGAACAGGTTATTATTCAAAAAATCAAAGTGATACCGGTACATTTCGTGTCCGACAAGAGCTATTTGACTGACTATTCAAAAGGTGTTCTCGAAAAACTAATAAAAACATTAAAATCTGATAAAGATTTTGATGTGAATATGTATGGTTATACTGACAGTCAGGGATCTGACGATCACAATATAAAACTTTCACAGGACCGCATTGATTCAGTGGTGAAATACTTAACCTCAAAGGGGATTTCCAGAGACAGGATTATTCACCAAAAAGCATTAGGAAAAGCAAAACCTATTGCAAGTAACAATACACTGGAAGGACGACTACAAAATCGCCGTGTCGAATTTGAAATCTTCAAAATGAAATAATAGCAGAATAAAGAAACACAACCGGCCCTGTCTAATTATTTAGGCAGGGCTTTTTCAGCTTTAAGGCGGAGAATAAGCTGCTTTATTTTTTATGGAATTTTACTATAAAACGATTTGATTTAGGAATGCCCTCCCCAGGAAAATCGCCTCCAATATTTCGGGATTTTTTTCTCAGTAAGAATTATCTGGTGCAGCCTTAGTACTTTTCCCCTTTTCTGATGTTTTAATTAACGATTCCACTTCAGGTAATGTATTTTTTACCAAATAGTTTGTATCTTTAAGTTTCAAATGAGCTTATGCTAAAATCTGGCCATATGATTTAGAAATGAACTCCCTGACTTCGGATTCCAATTTTCTATTCCTTCAAATCTTCTTCAAGTAAGCAATGAACCGGCTTTCGACCTGCACGACATGTATCCGGGTTAAGATTGTGTCGTATTTGGGCTTTATGATTTAATTTGTAATTAATTGCTATCTGTATTTAAGTCATGAATAATAAACAGATAGAATACAGATAGAAGTTAGATGATAAGAGGAAATCCCTACTCAATCCTTGCACAATCCCTATCTGAATGCAGTTTGGCATGCACCACCATTTCTCTGGTCAGTCACTTTAGGTAGAATCTGCTGAAAAACTCATAATATTCAGTGCTTCAATAAAATGACCGCATTAAACTTAAAATAAGTGC
>DIZL01000048.1:0-365 GCA_002429385.1 Prolixibacteraceae bacterium UBA6029
ATCACCATTCAGTTGGATGCAACTGGTGTTGCTTCGATTGTGCCCGCTGATGTTAACAATGGTTCTACCGATGCTTGCGGAATTCAGTCTCTGGCGATTTCACAAACAGCATTCAGTTGTTCTAATTTTGGTATTAATACAGTGACTTTAACCGTTACAGATAATCATGGCAATATTTCGACAGCAACTGCGACTGTAACTGTTGAAGACCATGTAGCTCCTGTTGCAATCGCTCAAAACATCACCATCCAGTTGGATGCAACCGGTGTTGCTTCGATTGTGGCTGCCGATGTGAACAATGGTTCAAACGATGCCTGTGGAATTGCTTCAATGACATTGGACAAAACTACATTCGATTGTTCAAA
>DIZL01000048.1:570-74679 GCA_002429385.1 Prolixibacteraceae bacterium UBA6029
GGAAATGTTTCGACTACAACTGCCGTTGTAACCGTTGAAGATCATGTTGCGCCTGTCGCACTTGCCAAAAATATCACCATTCAGTTGGATGCAACCGGTGTTGCTTCGATTGTGGCTGCAGATATTGACAATGGCTCAAGCGATGCTTGCGGAATTCAGTCTCTGGCGGTTTCACAGACAGCATTCGACTGCTCAAATGTTGGTGCCAACACCGTAATATTAACCGTGACCGATGTGCATGGAAATGTTTCAACTGCAACTGCCGTTGTAACCGTTGAAGATCATGTTGCCCCTGTTGCAATTGCACAGAATGTCACGATCCAGCTAAATGCTTCCGGTGCAGCTTCGATTACCGCTGTTCAGATTAACAATGGCTCGACCGATGCTTGTGGTATTGCTTCACTGGTATTGGATAAAACTACATTCGATTGTTCAAATGTGGGTGCCAACACCGTTATCCTGACAGTAACCGATAATCACAACAACGTTTCGACAGTTTCAGCAACAGTAACCGTTCAGGATAATATCGCTCCTAAACTGACTGTTCCTGCAAACATTGTTCGACTCAACGATGCCGGTGTTTGCGGTGCCGTGTTGAACATTGGCTTGGCAGTCGCTACCGATAATTGCAGTGTGGCTTCTGTAACCAGTAACGCTCCTGCCTTCTTCCCTGTTGGCATCACTACCATTACCTGGACTGCCGTTGATGTGAACGGAAATTCAACAACCGGAACACAGACCGTGGAAATCACAAACAATGCTCCTGTTATTAGCGGACTCACTGTTTCGCCACTCGTGAAACTTGGAGATGCCACCGTTGCTGCTGCAAATCATGCCGACAACAACCTGGTTTCTGCAACCTGGAGCTGGGGCGATGGTTCGTCAACTACCGGAGTCATTGCCGGAACACACTTATCAGGAAATCATTTCTACAGCCAGACCGGTCTTTACGATGTGACCCTGACCATTATGGATGCTTGTGGTAAAACCGACACTGAAGTATATAGTTACGTGGTCATTTACAATCCTTGCGACGGGTTCATTACCGGAGGCGGTTTAATCTCAACTACCAGTGGATCTTATGCTGGACAGCCAACGCTGACGGATAGATCAGAATATGAATTCGAAGCCCAATACAAAAAAGGAGATGTCGTTCCTTCCGGAGAATTTCAATTCCAATTGAAAACTTCCAGCTTTAAAGTAGAATCATCTTCATTAGATTGGTTGATGGTCAACAATGACCAGGCAATACTGAAAGGTTCGGCTACCGTAAACGGACAAAGCGGTTATCGCTTTATCGCCTCCATGATTGACGGCAATATCGTGGTTAAAAACGGAACCGATTACCTGAGACTGATTGTTTGGGATAATGCAGGAAATGTACTGTATGACAACCAAAGCGGTAATTTGGATAATGCAAGAGCTTCCAATCCAATTTATGAAGGACAAATTGTGATTCATAAGTCCAAAAAGGGAAATTGTTACGATTATGAGGAAGAAGTCGTGGATAAAGCAGCCGATGTATCATCCGGAGATGGCACCAAGAGCGGAAGCGTAAGCGTCGCCCTGGTCCCTGTTCAGATCGAAATGACTGTCTATCCAAACCCGGTTGTTGATGGTACAGTAAACATATCCATCGAAAATTTTGGCAACACAAAGGCTAAAGTGGATCTGACCAGCCTAACCGGACAATCGGTTTATTCCATTCCAAGTGTGACCTTCGCAGCTGGAAATGCAAAAATCGACTTTAAACAAGCTAATCTGAAATCAGGTAATTACCTGTTGCGTGTTTCAGAAATTGGTGGTTCAAGAGTTGGTGTGAAACAAATCATCGTTTCAAGCAAAAATTAAAACATCCGAAGTTCCTGCTTTCAAAGCCGCCTCAAGCAATTGGGGCGGCTTTTTTAATGGAGAAAGTCCAATATTATTAAAACTAAATCAGTCTTTTGATCAGACCAACCCTTGTTTTCTTATTTTTGCTACATAAATGTGATCTGGAGATATATTTCCAGATTATAGGCAAATACTGATAACCTGATTGTTTTTTCAGGGAAAAATTAACAAACACTGCTTTAAACAATGAGTTTTCTTTTTCCAGCTTTTCTTTTTGCACTATTTTCACTGTCAATACCGGTAATTATTCATCTATTTAATTTCAAACGGTATAAGACTCTCTATTTCAGTAATGTTTCGCTATTAAAACGTATCAAACAGGAATCGAAAAAGAAATCTCAGCTTAAACAACTATTAATATTAATTGCCCGATTATTGGCGATTACTTCCCTGGTTATTGCATTCAGCCGTCCATATATACCCCTTACAAAGAAAACATCCAGTGCAGCACAGCAAGTTGTGGCGATCTATATTGATAACACCTTCAGCATGAAAGCTGAAAGTGAAAAAGGCCCGCTGTTGGAACAGGCAAAATTAAAGGCTATTGAAATTGCCAATTCGTATAGGGTCGGAACCCAGTTTCTGATAATTACAAGTGATTTCTTACCCGAACATGAGTTTTTACTCAATAAGGAACAGTTTATTCAACAAATAGCCGCGATAAAAGAGAGTCCTCTTTCTCCAAAATTATCAAATGTTTATTCTCAGGCAATACGGACAATTTCAGCTTCAGTAAAAAGGGCTGATAAAACGATCTATATATTATCTGATTTTCAGAAAAACAGTACAGATATTGAATCGATAAAACCCGACTCATCCGTATGGACCTATTTATTTCCTTTTAAAGCCGCAAAGACAAACAATTTACTGATTGACTCCTGTTGGTTTGAAGTACCCATACGGAAAATAGGACAGCCTGAAAAGCTTTTTGTCAGGATTAAGAACTTATCGAACCAGGCCTACCAGAATATTCCGATCCGTTTAACAATTAACGATTCTCTAAAGGCCATTACAAACATCAACATTAGCGGGCAGGAGGTATCGACACAGGAACTGAATTACACCAATAATTCGGAAGGTATACAGCTTTGCAAAGTTGAACTCGATGATTATCCGATAATCTATGACAATTCATATTATTTGAGCTACCACGTTCGGGGAAAACTAAATGCTCTTGGAATTTCAAACCCATTGAACGACGGTTCAACTTACCTGAAATCCTTGTTCGCCAATGATGAATTGGTAAGTTACAACGAGTATCCCGAAAATAACATACAGATTTCACAGCTTAAAAACTTTCAGTGTATATTTCTGATTAATAATCAAAAGATTAGCTCAGGATTAAAAAGTGAATTGACTTCCTTTGTTGAACAGGGAGGTTCATTAGTCATTTTTCCTGACCGATTGGCGAACTATGAGGACTACAATGCTTTGCTTAATGCACTTAACGGGAAAACTTATGCCGGATATGATACTTTATCGCTTAGTATCTCGGAGATTAATTACGACAATGAATTGTACCGGGAAGTATTCAAAAAGAAGGAAGATGAAGCCGATCTGCCAGTAATTAAAGGGTCGGTGAATTTTACCGATCAAATGCAGAGATCAGAAATCACTCTCTTAAAGTTTCGCAATGGTAAAAGTGCTTTAAATACACATTCCTTCGGAGACGGAACTGTTTATACCTTTGCTTTTCCACTTGACAAAAAGAATTTCAATTTCATCAGGCATGTCATTTTTGTACCTACGATCTACAACATGGTTTTAAACAGCGGGGACAAACAGAAATATGCTTATTCGATCGATAACGAAGAACCAATTTATCTAAATCAAAACCAAAATCCAGGCGAATTAAAGGTCGTTAATTTAAAGACAAAAGACGAATTTCTGACCAACATCCGTAGGATAGGATCTGGTAAAAAACAACTCATCCTGGATGAATTACCTAAGCAAGCGGGACATTATCTGGTAAAGGACGGAAGCCAAACAATTCAATCCATTTCGTATAATTTCTCCCGAAGAGAGTCTGTACCTGAATTTTATTCTGAAGAAGATCTTCAGAATAAAATTCAATCCAGTAAATTCAAACAATTTCAGCTTATAAAATCTTCAGAGATCACTTTTAGCGAAACAATAAAAGAACTTAACAATGGCCGACAATTATGGAAATATTTCATTATTCTGGCAATCCTGTTTCTTTTTTGTGAGATAGCAGTTATCCGGTTTTGGAAATAGGAAAAAACAGCAGATAAATCACTTCAAATCAGATAAGCACATGGATGTGAATCAGATTTATCTGAGAGATTCACTCTATGCTTTACTAAACTCATTATTCGATAAGTAATCAGACAAACACGAATAGCAGACAAAAATCATTTGATGGTAATTAGAATATACCTAATTCTGTAGCTCAATAACTAAAAACAGTATACCAATGAATGCATTAAGTCCTAAAGATTATATGGATCGTGAAGCCCGTTATGGTGCACACAATTACCATCCACTTCCAGTCGTTCTCGAACGTGGTGAAGGTGTTTATGTATGGGATGTCGAAGGTAAAAAATATTTTGATTTTCTGTCAGCATATTCTGCTGTAAATCAAGGACATTGTCATCCAAAGATTGTTCAGGCGATGATAGATCAGGCACAAAAACTGGCGCTGACCTCCAGGGCTTTTTACAATGATGTTTTGGGCGAATGGGAAGAATACATGACCAAATTGTTTGGTTACGATAAAATGTTACCAATGAATTCAGGAGCAGAAGCGGATGAAACTGCTTTAAAACTGATCCGAAAATGGGCATACAAGGTAAAGGGGATTCCAAAAGGCGAGGCTAAGATCATTGTCTGTAACGGCAACTTTCACGGCCGTACCATTACCATTATATCAATGTCGTCTGATCCTGAATCGTACAATGATTACGGACCATACACCCCGGGGTTTATCAATATTCCATATAACGATGTGAAAGCTCTTGAAAAAGCACTCGAAGATCCGAATGCGGCAGGATTACTGGTTGAACCGATTCAGGCCGAGGCAGGTGTTTATGTTCCTGAAGATGGGTATTTGCGCAAAGCATTTGATCTGTGCAAAAAACACAATGTTCTTTTCGTTGCCGATGAAGTTCAGACCGGACTTGCCCGAACAGGTAAAATGCTCGCCTGTGATCATGAAAACGTCAGACCGGATATTTTGGTACTTGGAAAGGCCATTTCAGGAGGAATGTTGCCCGTTTCATGCGTTCTGGCCGACAATGAAATAATGCTGACCATTAAACCAGGAGAACATGGATCGACTTACGGAGGAAACCCCATCGCTGCAAAAGTGGCCATTGCTGCACTTGACGTTATCAAGGATGAGAATCTGGCAGAGAATGCGGAGAATATGGGAAAAATATTCAGGAAACGATTAGAATCAATCGATTCTGATCTGATTGAAATTGTTCGGGGAAAAGGATTACTGAATGCTGTTGTAATTAATTCAGTCAATGGCATTACAGCCTGGGATGTTTGTTTAGCATTAAAAAACAATGGATTACTGGCTAAACCTACTCATGAACATATCATCCGTTTTACACCCCCACTCATTATCAATGAAGAACAAATCAGTATTGCGCTTGATATCATCGAAAAGACTTTTGCTGAATTAGGCAAATAGATATTTTAATCCTAAGCTGATCCAATAGTCAGCACATGACATGAAAGCAATAGACGGCAATTTTACATTAAAATATGCCATTTATTGCTTTCTTTTATTTATTTTGAAAACATATTGAAAACATTACTGATTTTTTATCAATAAAGAGTAACTTTTTCATAATATTAAGGTTTATATAAATAGATCTGATCGTATTCAAACTTAACCTGTTTGTGAGGATTTTAAAACTATAATTATCCATGGCAGCTATTCGGGAAAAAATTGTGAAGACGGTGGCAGCTGTACTTTTAGTAGTGATACTGATCGCTTTGGCAGGATTCGCTTTACTATATTTCGAAGCTCAGAGTTATTTAAATAAAAATCTCTCGGAATTAGTTGATAAAAAATCAAAGGGAAAGTATGAACTGACTTTTGAGAATCTCGCATTTAATATTAAACAATGGGGAATTGAAATCAACCAGGTTTCATTTCATCCGTCTGACTCCATCACAAAAACGTTTGACAATACCAAATCAAATAAACAATTTTATTCATTTTCCTCACCAAGCATTCGCATAAGCGGAATCAAACTGCTTCAGTTGATTTTGGAGAAAAAATTGGAACTCGGAGAAATCCTCATTAGTCAGCCTGAACTGATCATTCACGGCAAACAAAACGGTTCTGATGATCAGAAAGACAATCTCATAACCCTTATCCAGGAATTAAAACCACTTGTGACCAAATCGTTCAAATCAATAAAAATTGATAAGATTGAATTATCGAACGCGAGCTTTGACTTTTATAAACTATTGGGTGACACCCGAAAATTAGCCAATGCCGAAAATATTACCTTCGGAATACTGAATTTTTATACAGATTCTTTGCTGTTACCTGATCCCAATCGTTTGTTTAACACAGATGACATTTATCTGCGAATGCAAAACTATCAAAATAAGCTTGCTGACAGCATTCACTCGCTAAGTGCAGAGTTTGTTACCTATTCGCTGAAACATTCACAGATTGAAGCAAAAAACGTCGAATTAAAGCCAATTAACCAACGGATAACAGAAAAAGCCCGATATCAGATCTTTGTTCCAACTGCAAAAATAACCAGTAGCCATATCAAAGAATTCTACCGCAACAATTCGATCCCAATTGATTCTGTCATCTTAAAAGATGCGAAGATCAGTTACTGGCCTGGCGAAAAACTTGTAAACGTAAAAATGGAACCTGTTGATCAATTCAATCTGTATGATTTAATCAAGAATGAGTTATCGAATATCAGCATTCGGAATTTTAAATTACAAAATGCCGAATTATTGCTTTTCAAATCTCAGACTGATCTGACAAACCAACAGGAATTAAAGAAAATAAATATCAAGTTGGAAGATTTTCTTCTCGACTCTGTTTCGTTACTGGATACAAGCAGAATCTTTTATTCAAAACACATCGATTTTTCTGCTTCAGATTATGAACTGATTCTTGGCGATAACATTCACCGGATCAAAGCCGGATTCCTTAAACTATCGACTCAAAAAAACTCGGTCCTTGTTAAAAACATTCAGATATTCCCTTTACAAACCAAAAAAAACACCAGCCTCCCTAAAAATACCATCGAGGCCAATTGTGATAGTATAAGACTCGATCAGTTTAATTTCAAAAAAGCCTTTCATGATAAAAGGTTTGTATTTCAACACATTAACTTATTTAATCCTCAAGTCAAACTTACCCAAAATCAAATTGATAAAAAAGATACCACATCTGAAAATCCAAGTTTCATTTATAATCTGATCTCTAAATATGTAAAAGGTGTATATTCAAAACAGGTAACTATTCAGAAGGGAAAAATTCAATTACTGAACAAAACCGGTGTTATACAGACTGGCAACATTGAGTCAGCCATAAGATTGCAGCTGGGCGAATTTGCATTGGATGAAATCAGTGTAAAGAGAACTGACCGTTTGTTTTATGCAAACCAGATAGAACTGAATTTCAGTGATTATCAGATGCAGCTTGTTGATCAGCTACATAAACTAACCATTGGCAATTTGTCTATTTCAACCAGAAAGAGAGAGGCTCTGCTTCAAAATCTGCATCTTTTCCCTGTTGCTAAAGAAAACATAGAAAGTTTGCTTAAACAGTATAATCGTAATGAATTATATGAGTTTACAATTCCAGAACTATCTTTGTTAAATGCAGATTTTCATCAGGCATTTTTCAACAAAAAACTAGCTATGGATACCTTAAGTATAAAATCACCTCAAATATATTATGAGAATTTCGCCCTGCTGAAACAATCAAAGCCTAAGGTTGAATTTGACGATCTTTTTGAACTTTTATCAAATTACCTGGATGAAATAAAAATTGGGAATGTGGTAATCCCGGATGGCACGATCAAGCTGATTAATCATAGCCGAAAAGGCAAAACGATCTCTCTCGACAATAAATTTAGCCTTGCTCTGGAAAATACATTGATTAACAAAGAACAATTTGATCAAAAAAGGCTGCTTTTTTCTGAATTTGTTGACTTTTCTGTCCGCGACCACCTGATCCGCCTTTCGGATAATGTTCATGTAATAAGGGCAGGTGAAGTCGGCTTTTCAACCCGCCGCAAAGAGGTATTTGTCATCAATGCCCGAATGTATCCTGAAACAAACAGTCTGGATTTTTCCAATATTAAATGGAATATTCAGCTGACGGTTCCTGAGTTGAGAATCAAAGGCATAAATATTGAAGAATTTTACTTCGACCATAAAATTGATGCCGATAATCTGCTGATAAGCTCTCCTGAGATCAAGATCTATCAAAAGCAAAAAGGAACCGATATGAAGGATTTAAAAGAAGTCACGTTTCCTTTGCCAAAAGAGATTGAATCTATTGCGATTCGAAAGTTCAGTCTGACTGATGGTTCGTTGAAAATCTTTTCCGAATTGGGGATAAAACCTTTCCTGTTGGTCCAGTCTGACCTTAAAATGGACGCTCAGAATATCCTCATTTTAAAAAATACGGAAGAAGCAAGACCCGAATTTAAAAGTGGCGATTATACAGGTAAACTGCTCCAGTTTACTTTTACCCCCAAGGATAAGAACCAGCTATTCAGTATCGATGAGTTGTCTTTTTCAACCCTCGAGAGAAGAATCCTGGCCAGTAATCTTGTCGTAAAACCTATCACGAAGAATGCGGGTAAAGATCAGTTCGAGCTACATATTCCATCACTTGCCATGAATGGTTTTGACATGGATAAAGCCTATCAGAAGGACCAGTTTACCTTTGAATCGATTGTAACCGAAAAACCTTCTTTCAAATTATATAATAATGAAAAAGACTCGTCAAAATTCAATCCGTTCAAGATAAATCTATATGCTCACTTTGAAAGTTTTGCCGATGTTTTTTCTACCAAAATACTTAACGTTCGGGATGCTGATATTGCTGTCTTCAAAAGCGGACAAAAGAAATTCCAGGAAATTGTGACATTTAATCTGACGAATGTTCGGATAGATAAGAATCCTTCTCAGGGTTTCTTGCATTCCGATGATTTTTCCTTCAAAATTCCAAACATTAAACGTCAGGAAAAGCTCTACCATTATAGTATCGCTGAAACTTCATATTCATCAAAAAACAATCGCTTTTCGGCTAAAGATATTCGGGTAATTCCCAATTTTAGTAAAGAAATCTTTCAGAAACAGGTTGGATTTCAGTCTGACTATTATTCAGGGAATATTGACTCCATCTGTATTGAGAAGCCAAACATTAAACGATGGTTTGACATGAATGAACTAACGGGTAAATATCTCACAATTAATGGCTTGGATTTAAACATTTACCGTGACAAACAACTGCCATTCGATGAAAGCAGAAAGCCTAAAATGATTCAGGACATGATTAAATCATCGAAATACAAATTTGCTCTTGATTCTTTCAAAATTGAGAACTCAAAAATAACATATACCGAACAACCCGCATCAGGCGATGATGAGGGCAAAATCGGATTCACAAATATTGGCGCCCGATTAATGCCTTTTACCAACATGAAAACGGCCAGTGGCATAATCCCCGATTTTAGCTTAAATGGCAGGGCAACAATTCTGGATTCATGCCATTTAAAGGTCAATATGAATTACGAAATGAATAATCCCGACAATCGGTTCACGGTAAACGGAAGTCTAAGCCCGTTCAACATGCATATCCTGAATCCGGTATTGGAACCGCTATCCATGGTCTCCATACGTTCGGGCCATGTGGACAGTTTCGATTTTTCCTTTACAGCCAATAAAACCAGCGCCACTGGCGACTTATTGTTTGGATACAAAGAACTTCGGATTTCTGTTCTTGAAACAAAAAACGGGAATACCAGGGAAGCCAAATTTGCCAGTTTCCTTGCAAACAGTTTGTTGGTTCGGAATAAAAATCCACGAGGAAAAGAGTTGCTTCCTGAAGCCATCAGTTTCCAACGGGATCAAAAACACTCCATGTTGAACTATTGGTGGAAATCAATATTCAGTGGTGTCCGCAATACACTGGGATTTAAGGAAAAACAAGAACAGGATTAATACCAATAAAAAACCTCGCCGGTTGACGAGGTCTATATTTTACAGATTCAACTTCTTTCGTATGTTCTTCGGTATGGCATCTTTATTCACCATGATCGAAGTTGTTTTGAATTCCACGTAGGGTTTTGAAGCATAAAAGAAACCATCATAATCGTTATACTTGCCCCAGGAGTTCTTTACTTTGTAATAGATATTACCAATCTGATCTTTAGCTGTTCCACAGATCACCATTCCATGGTCGTCAGTAGTTTGGTAATCATCAAAATCAATTTGCCGAAGCTCCTGTGTAATTACCTTTTCAGGGCCAGGTTTGCTAAGTTTGTACAAATCCTCATTTTTTTCCTTCTCACTCATTTTTTCCCATTTGGTGATTTCAGCGTCAGTCATATTTGCCTTATCAACCACAGGAACTACTGCAACACCTTTTTGTGAAGTAGAGAATCCTTTTTCACTCACATCGGCAGCCCATGCAACGGTATAACCAGTATTGACCGAATTATCAATGATCTCTTCCATCTCGTTCAACGGAACATTATACACCTCATCCCACGCCCAGTTGTCAGGAACTTCGATGATAAATTTCTCGTAGAACGGATGATGTGTATAAGAAGAAATTTCAACATAATCGTCCATATTCAGTCCTACATACTCTTTGGCAAAACTCTTCGGTGTATATTCTTTATCCTGATATTTAAAGGTTTCAGGAAGTTTTCCAAGATAGGTATCCAGAGTTCCTTCTATCACATCATGCCAGGCTGTTGTAAGCTTCTTGTTCGGATTATCGACTACTGCTTTTACTTCATCCAAAAGAATCCGGTCCATCTCTCCATGGACATGTTTCTCTTCACCGTAATTTAATCCGTTATATACTTCATCGGGCACAATACCGTAATTCCGGATTGCATTGGTGACATCATGAAAAGCGCCGCCTCCGCCAAAATTTAAACTGCCATGCATCCTGACATATTTATACGCTTTATCAGAATAGGCATGATGAACAACAAACATTTCAGATAAATCGACTGAAGGTTTTCCCAACCGAAGCATTTCGGCTTCCAGAAAACCCAAACCTGAAAACGACCAACAGGTGCCTGAACGATACTGATCTTTAACTGATGTACAGGGAATATCCTTTATTGCAGTGAATTGATAAGCTTTTTCCTTCTCAGCTTCCTTTTTTTCCTGAGCAGAAACAACAAAAGAGGCCATCACCACTACTGCCAGGAAAAGATTTCTTAATTTATACATACAAATTTCTTAACATTAAACATTTCATTAACGTGGCCAAAGATACAAATATTAATAAGCAAGACTCATCAGATGCACAATAATTCAGCCAGATACTTACATTTCAGACTGTTGTACGCATGAAACTATAAAACTTCTTATAATCTGAAATCTAATACCTTCCATTAATTAATTCATACTGAATTAAGATGAAGTTCACAAAAACATGTTATAAAACAAGTTATTTACTGAAATTGGAACAACTAAATTTCAAATACAAATACTCAAATCTTCCTTGTAAACTGCCGAAATGATGAAACTTTTCTAACTTTATCGTTTAGATTTAATTGCACCGTATGAAATTTAATTCAGTGATACTATTACTGATCCTTACGACAATCTGGAACACCCCTGTCGTTCGGTCACAGGTTATACTGAAAAACTGTATTTTTCAAGATGAAGACAAACATCTGGTAGAAAAAAAATTAAACAGTTTTTCTCAGGAAATTAATAAGCCTATTGCTGACCTCGTAGCCGACATCGGTTTTTCATTTCTTGGAACTCCTTACGTTGCAGCAACTCTTGAAAACGGGCTTGAAGAAAAACTTGTAATTAACCTTCGTGAACTGGACTGTACCACATTTGCCGAAACTTGCCTGGCCCTGGCACGAACGGTTAAATCAGGGAAGACTGATTTTGAATCGTTTGCCGCTCAACTTGAACAAATAAGGTACCGGGATGGGATTCGAAATCAATATCCTTCACGCCTGCACTATTTCAGCGAATGGATTCACAATAATGCCGAAAAGAAAATCATCAGTGAAGAGCCAAATCTCACTGGCGTAAAGCTTATTAAACCTATAAATTTCATGAGTGAACATCCCGGAGATTATCCTGTGCTGAAAGCTCATCCTGAATTGATACCATCAATAGCTATTCAGGAAAAGAAACTTTCGTCCAGGGAAATTTATTACTTCCCCAAAAACAATCCCGGCAATCTGCTTAAATCATTGCACCACGGGGACATTATCGGCTTGACTTCTGGCATTGAAGGAATCGATATCAATCACGTCGGCATCGTTATCCGTAAAGGCAACGGGTTTCATCTGTTGCATGCTTCACTGAGCGGTGAAAAAGTAGTCTTATCGGATGGTCCCATTACTGATTTTATACGACCTGAATCAAAGAATAGCGGAATTATGATTGCACGACCGATTTTCTAATCCTCACCTTTGGATTTGCCAAATAATTTGTATCTTTAGGTTTCAAATGAGTTCAAGCCAAAGTCTGACGATACGATTCAGAAATGAACTCCCTGACTTCGGACACCAATTTTATATTCCTCAAAATCTACTTCAGGAAAACCATAAACAGGCTTTCGAGCTACACGGAAGGGTTCTGGGTAGGGATTGCGTCGTGTTTCCTTCGGATGAATTAATCTATGATTGATTTGCAACTGTACAAAGATCGCGATTTTAGTACTGTTGCAGATCAGTCATAGTACAGATATACCGAAGGAATACCCTCTCAAACCCCTCCCTGAATACTCTGGGATTCCTTCGATCAGTTACTTTAATGGATGGACTAATCGTAAAAAGACCTATTGAAAAAGAATCCAGGGGAGCAGCTCTTCAGGGGATAATGCGACCCCTGCATATTTAATCCGCAATTTATTCTCCTTTTTTATAAGCTATTTCCTTGAAAGAGGTCGTTTTTGTTAATTTTGCAGCTTTCCAACATCAAATACGGCATGGAATCATTGGTTGATCGTTTTATTGTTGTCTTATGCAAATTGACTGCACGACTACCTTTTTGGGTGATCTTCGGACTGGCAGACATTTTCTATTTTGTAATCTTTTATGTGATCAGGTATCGTCGGGATATCGTTCATGAGAATCTGACACGGTCGTTCCCTGAGAAAAGTAAGGAAGAAATCAGGAAAATAGAGAAGAAGTTTTACCATCATTTAAGCGATATTGGTCTGGAGACGATCAAATATAGTCGTATGACCGAGAAGCAAATCGATGACCGATTGAAAGTTCATAATCTTGACCTCTATGAGGAATATTACCAACAGGGGAAAAGCATTATCGTGCTTGGCATGCACCACAACAATTGGGAATGGAGCGGATCGTTGCAAAGGTTTATTAAAGCGCAGTTTTTGGTTGTTTACAATCCCACACGAAAAAATAAAGCCTTTGAAAGATTTCTTCTCGATACACGTGAACGTTTTGGAGCCCTTTCTATTCCTGTAAATCATTCTGTGCGAACAGCGCTGGAGTTTAATCATGCTGAAAGACCGGGAAGCCTGATGCTTGCTGCTGATCAGACTCCAATAGCCAATTCACAATTCTGGACGATTTTCCTGAATCAGGAGACAGCTTTCTTCCCTGGACCAATGAAAATCGCCATAAAGACCAATCAGCCAGTCATTATGCACCATACCCGCAAAATCGGTCGAGGACGCTATGAAGTATTCCATTATAAACTGGTTGAAAACCCCGCCGAGGTAAAACCTGAAGAAATCCTGATGGCTTACGTCCGAAAACTGGAAGAGATAATCAGGGCTGAACCCGAATATTGGTTATGGTCGCATCGTCGCTGGAAACATAAGAGGCCAGAACATATTCCACTTCAGTAATTACAACTCCTTTACATGGGGTCTACATCCGCATAAACAATCAAATTGCTGTTGTTTGGCTGTGATTTGGTATGATTGATGATCTCCATGATCTTCGATTTTGCCTCTTGAATCTTGCCATCACGGGGAATTTTAATCAGTATTTCTTTCTGAAACCACATTTGGATTCTCCCTACCACTGGATATTCAGGGCCAAGGACATTACGGTTAAAGTGAACTTTAAAAGCAGTAGCAAGGTGCTGTGCTGCCAGATCAAGCCGGTCTTTATTCTTGTTTTTCACAACAATCTTAATTAGCCTGTAGTACGGCGGATAACGGAACATCTTCCTTTCAGCCATTTGCCTGCTAAAGAGGCGGTAGTAATCGTTTGCTATCACATCCTGAATGACTGGATGATTGGGTTGACTGGTCTGAACAACCACTTTTCCACGATTATTCTTACGCCCTGCCCTACCGCTCACCTGCATAATGAGTTGGAAACTTCGCTCGTAGGAACGGAAGTCAGGATAATTCAATAGATTGTCCGCATTCAAAACCCCCACTACTCTGACATGGTCAAAATCAAGGCCTTTGGTTACCATTTGAGTACCAACAAGGATATCAATTTTGCCGGTTTCAAACTTCCATATCAATTGTTCATAGGCTCTTTTTGCCCGTGTGGTATCCAGATCCATCCGTGCAATCCGCGCCTCAGGGAAAAGAAGCTGAATCTCTTCTTCTATCTTTTCGGTGCCAAAGCCACGTGTTTTTATCTCAGTCGATCCACATTCACCACATTTGGTAACCATAGAAGTGGTGTTTCCACAATAATGACAGATCAGGCTTGATTTATTTTTGTGGTAGGTAAGACTCACATCGCAATATTTGCATTTGGGAATCCAGCCACAGGTTGTACACTGAACAAATGGGGCGAATCCGCGGCGATTTTGGAAAAGGATGACCTGCTCCTTATTTGCCAATGCCGATGTGATTTCATCATAAAGTTCAGGAGTAAAAACCGATCTCATCAGCTTGCGCTTGTATGCCTCCTGGGTATTCCCTGTAATAAGTTCAGGCATTTCAATCCCCAGAAACCGCTCATTCAGATTAACCAGTCCGTATTTATTGCTGCGGGCGTTGAAATACGTTTCATAGGATGGCGTTGCAGAACCCAGCAAAACCTTCGCCCCATGTATATTTCCCATCAGGATAGCCATATCACGGGCATTGTACCGGGGAGCAGGATCCATCTGCTTGTAAGAATTCTCGTGTTCTTCATCTACTATGATCAGACCCAGATCTTTGAACGGTAGAAAGATTGCCGAACGCGCGCCGAGAATAACCTTGTATTGCTGTCCCGTTTTACCAGTTGCTTCATTCAGAACGTTAAACCAGATTTCCACCCTTTCAGCATCATTAAATTTAGAATGATATATTCCCGCTAAATCACCAAAAGCTGTTTTCAGTCGGGTGATGATCTGAGTGGTCAGCCCAATTTCAGGTACAAGATATAAGACCTGCTTCCCAAGTTTTAACTGCTCTTCAATCAGCCTTATGTAGATTTCTGTTTTGCCACTCGAAGTTACTCCATTCAGCAACACGGTTTGATGAATTTCAAACTGTTTCAATATATCGTCATATGCAGTTTGCTGAGGCAGTGTTAGCTCTTTGATCAGCAAATCATCATTTTGTAACCTTTCAATTCTCCCGGTTTCTTTCTGAAACAATTCCAGGATATGCTTTTCTTCAAGACCTTTCAACGCAGTATCTGTAGCATCAGCAAGTTCGAGTAAATCTTTCTTACTCATTTCAGTCTGACTTGAATCCCCAAACATCGTTTCAGCCAGGAATATCTTCAGGAGTTGTTCCTGTTTTTTTGCCTTGCTGAGCGAATTGAGTACCGTATTCAGCTTTTCTTCTGAATTGTATTCCTGATTGAGCCTCACATAGCTGACAACTCTGGGTTTATAGCTTTCGCGAAGCTGCTCCTCAATGATTACGGCATTTTTCTCGAGAAGCAATTTAAGGATGGCAAAAGAGGATTGTTGTCCCAAAAACCGGTTTAAATCCTGCACACTGGCCGTTTTACGACTCTCGAGCAACAGAATGACAAGATTTTCCTTTTCGCTTAAATTATCAGGTAGATTAGTTTCAGTATTAAGGCTTATTTTAGTCTGACTCTCCAGTTTCAGACCTGAAGGCAAAGCCGCTTTAAATACTTCACCCATGGAGCAGCAATAGTAATTGGCTATCCACTCCCAAAGTTGGAGTTGTTTCTCTCCCAGGATAGGTTCTTCATCCAGAATTGCTTCAATATCCTTGATCTCAAAATCGCCGGTGGGCTGGTTTTGGTGCAACTTATATACCAATGCCGAAAAGAACTTCCGTTTGCCAAATTGAACGATCACACGAATGCCGGTTCTGATCTTCATCTGGAAAGCTACAGGTACCCTATAGGTAAAGTGATAATCCAGTGGCAAAGGCAGTATTACATCGGCGAAGAGCAATTCTTCATTCATAACCGCAACGATGTTTTGTGACACTCAAATATTAAGTAGCTTTTGGATATCTAATAAATTGGTATCAATGGAATGATTCAGTTTAACAGCTTTATTGAAGGGGACGTGTACAATCTTTTCATTATCCAGCCCTATCATAATACTCTTTTGGTCATCAAGCAAGGCATCAACTGCGGCAACACCCATTTTGGTTGCGTTCACCCGGTCTTTGGCCGTTGGGCTTCCTCCCCTCTGAATATGTCCCAATATTGAGACACGAACATCCAGATCAGGATGTTCTTTTCTTACTTCCTCGGCAATCTTAATAGCACCACCGGCTTCATCACCTTCGGCAACCATAATGATTCCACTGGTTTCCTTATTCTTATAACCCTTATCCAGGAATTTCTTTAATTGATTAAAGTCCCCTTTTGCTTCAGGAATCAGGATAACCTCAGCACCACAGGCAATACCACTATTCAGGGCCAATAATCCTGCCTCACGACCCATCACTTCGACAAAGAAAATCCTTCCGTGCGAGCGGGCTGTATCCTTGATCTTATCCACGGCTTCAACTACAGTATTCAGGGCAGTATCATAACCGATGGTATAGTCAGTTCCGTAAATATCATTATCAATGGTACCGGGTATTCCGATAAACGGAAAATCATATTCCTGTGAGAACACCAGTGCGCCCGTAAAGGTGCCATCACCTCCGATTGCCACCACAGCATCAATTTCAGCTTTTCTCAAATGCTGGTAAGCCTTTTCACGACCTTCAGAGGTTCTGAACTCGCTGCTTCGTGCTGTTTTCAGCACAGTCCCGCCAAGCTGAAGGATACCGCTTACATCCGTCGATTTTAGATTAATAAAGTCGCCTTCAATCATTCCCTGGTATCCACGACGGATACCTACCACTTTTAACTTATTCGCAATAGCAGCGCGGGTTACTGCCCGAATGGCTGCATTCATGCCTGGTGCGTCACCCCCTGAGGTAAATACACCTATCTTCTGTAATTTCTTTCGCTTTGGTGAATGCTCTGAACTTATATTATCTATAACCATAGTCATATCCTTTTACTTTTGAGAATCCGTTCAAAGTAAGTCAAAGTATTTCGAACAAAAACAATTGTCTGTTAAATACAAGCTGAAGATTAATGTTGACTTAAAACTCTTTGATCTTTTCGCCCACCTGATCCATCAGCCATTGCGGAGTGGAGGTTGCCCCGCAAATCCCTACGGTTTCAACCCCTTTAAACCAATCTGCCTGAACATCTTCGGGAGAGGAAACAAAATAGCTGTGCTCATTCTGTTTCTTGCATACATCGAATAAAACCTGTGCATTGGAACTGTTATGGCCCCCTACGAAAATGATCCGTTCAAAACGAACGGCGAACCGTTGCAAATGGGAAACACGGTTCGAAACCTGACGGCAAATGGTATCGTGAGCCTCTACCCGACCGCCTTGTGCCTGATTCTGTATATTCTTTGTTAATTCTTTGAAATCATCTACCGATTTGGTGGTTTGTGAAAAAACAATCACCGGTCGCGAAGGATCTATCTTTTTATAATCCTCAGGCTGTTCAATAATCAAGACCGAATCGTCTGTCTGACCTGCCAGACCATCCACTTCGGCATGTCCGAGGTGACCAAAGATCACAAGCTGACCATTTTCATTTTGCATAGTTTCAGCTGCTTTCTTTACCCGTTGCTGTAATTTCAAAACCACAGGGCATGTGGCATCAACTAGGGTGATGTTGTTTTTTTGTGCATATTCATAAGTCGAAGGTGGTTCACCGTGAGCCCGTATCAATACCTTACAATCTTTTAGCTGGAAGTATTCCTTATGCCCTATCGTTTTTAATCCCATATCCTGAAGTCGCTTAACCTCCAGTTCGTTGTGCACAATATGACCCAGAGAATAGAGCATATCTTCTGTTTCAAGCATCTTTTCAGCTTTACCAATGGCATTCACTACCCCAAAGCAAAACCCCGATTTCTGGTCAATTTCTATAATCACTTGTCAATTCCTGTTATTTGTACCATCAAATAAACGAACATAAAATACACTACCCTCATATCAGCAAGCAGCTACCTGGAACCTGGAACCTGGAATTTGGAACTTGTTCCCTCCAATTTCTCCTCCACATTTCTGATCACCCATTCCATTTGTTCTTCACGGGTCATATCACTGTTATCCAACACCAATGCATCATCGGCTTTCCGAAGAGGACTGGCTTTACGGGTCGAATCAATACGATCACGCTCCATAATATTTTGAAGAATCTCATCAAATGAAACATTTTCGCCCTTTGACTTAAGCTCATCAAAACGTCGTTTGGCGCGTATTTCAGTAGATGCTGTTACAAACAGTTTAAACTCAGCGTCAGGAAAGACTACGGTCCCAATATCGCGGCCATCCATAACGATGCCTTTATTTCGACCCATTTCCTGCTGAAAGCGAACCATAGCCTTACGAACTTCAGCAATAGTAGCCACTGGGCTCACGTTTTGTGATACGGTTAACTGCCTGATTTCTTCTTCCACATTTTCACCGTTCAGAAACGTATCACTCCTTTGCCGTTCAGGGTTGTACCTGAAATCAATTCTTATTTCAGGCAGCGCCCCGATTAATTCTTCCCGCTTCACTTCACCGTCAATAATCAGGTTGTGACGTAAGGCATACAACGTGACAGCGCGGTACATTGCACCACTATCAATAAATATATATCCGAAACGGACAGCTACAGCTTTTGCAATCGTACTCTTTCCACATGACGAATGCCCGTCGATGGCAATAATTATCTGGTGATCAATCATTCTTTTCATTTGTTTGTGACAAAGATAAAGTAATTATGCTTTCCCGTGTAATTTACACAAATTTGCAGCAACCAATAGGATTATTACAACGCTACAAAATTCGTAAACGATGCAAAAATTATCTTTCAAACTGCTGGCTCTGATCATTATGGGATTTACTTTCTGTCAACGAGTGGCCGCTCAGGACGAAGCCCGGCTGATGCGTTTCCCTGATATCAATAAAAACATGGTTGCTTTCGTGTATGCGGGCGACATCTGGACCGTTGACTCCAACGGAGGTGAAGCAAGACGTCTGACCTCTCATTCAGGGCTGGAACTTTTTCCAAAGATATCACCTGACAGCAAATGGATTGCCTTTTCGGGCGAATATTCAGGAAGCAGGCAGATTTTTGTAATACCTTCAACTGGTGGGACTCCCAGACAATTGACGTTCTACAATTCTGTAGGAATGATGCCACCACGTGGAGGGTTCGACGATGTGCCGCTCGACTGGACCTCGGACAGTAAAAACATACTGATCCGTGCGAACCGCACTCCTTTTGGTGACCGAAACGGTAAATATTACCTGGTAAGCCTGGATGGCGGACTGGAGAAACCACTGCCTATCGTCAACGGAGGGTTTGCCAAATTCTCACCTGACAATAAAAAAATCTGTTTCACACCAATCGATCGTGAATTTCGAACCTGGAAACGTTACAAGGGTGGACGTGCATCCGATTTATGGGTCTATGATCTCGAAAACCAAACCTCAGAACAGATTACTGACTTCAAGGGCACGGATCAACTTCCAACCTGGTTTGGCGAGAACATCTATTTTGCCTCCGACCGTGACCTGAAGCTAAACATTTATCAATACAATACCAAAACTAAAGCCTTGAAACAAATGACCACACATGCTGATTTTGATTGCATGTGGCCTTCAGGCGAAAACGGGCAAATGGTTTATGAGAATGGCGGATACCTTTATAAACTGAATCTGCTAACAGGTAAAGAAGAAAAACTGAATGTCAGTATTCATTTTGATAACCCCAATATCGTTCCCTATTATAAAAACGTAAAGGATTTTATACAGAGCTTTGAAATTTCACCTACAGGCAAACGAGCGCTGATATCGGCCAGGGGAGATATCTTCTCTATCCCTGCCGAAAACGGACCAACCTATAATCTGACCAATACGCAAGGCGTTCGGGAAATCTACCCCCGCTGGTCGCCTGATGGTAAATACATTTCTTACTATTCTGATGCTTCGGGCGAATATGAAATCTACCTGCTCGAAAACAAGAAAGGCGCAACACCTCGTCAACTTACCACTGGATCGTCTGCCTGGAAATATGATGCAGAATGGTCGCCCAACAGTAAAAAACTGCTTTATTTCGACCGTACACTGCAACTTAAACTGGTGGATATTGAAACAGGAAAGACAACCATAGTCGCTCATGCCGACCGCAGTGAGATTCATTCCTATGTATTCTCTCCTGATTCGAAATGGATTGCCTATGACAAAGAAGGCGGGAATGGATTGGGCGCGATATGGGTCTATAACCTTGAAACCGCGCAGAACACTCAGTTGACCGATGCTTCATTTAATGATGGCTCGGCTGTGTTCTCAAAAGATGGTAAATACATCTATTTCGTTTCTGACCGGGACTTCAACCTCGACTTTTCAAGTTTCGAATTTAATTACGTGTACAACAAATCGGCCAGGATTTATGCAATGGCGTTGAAAGCCGATTGCCCTAAATTATTCAGGGATAAAAACGATATAGAACCAATAAGGGAAGCCGAAAAGACCAGGGAAGAACCGAAGAAGGATAAAAAAGGAAAGAAGGAAGAAAAAGCGGCAACTAAAGACTCAATTAACGTACAGATAGACTTTGAAGGAATCAATTCCAGGATCACCGCTTTTCCATTAAATGCTGGCATTTATAACAATCTGATGGCTGTTGATGGTGGCATCATGTACATCAGTGAAGGTTCTCTCCACAAATATACGATCGAAGACAAGAAGGATGAAGAAGTGATTGACAAAGCAGGACAGGCTGTATTGAGTGCTGATGGAAAAATGATGATTTATCGCTCAGGCAAAGATTTTGGGATTACCAAACTTACTGCAGGACAGAAATCAGGCGCAGGAAAACTGAATCTTGAGGATATGGTCATGAAGATTGATCCGAAGAAAGAATGGGCTCAGATCTACACTGACGGATGGCGCATCTTCCGTGACTATTTCTATGAAAGTAATATGCATGGAGTCGACTGGAAAGGCATCAGGGAACGATACAATCCGTTGGTTCAGTATGTCAGTCACCGCGCTGACCTGGATTATATCCTGGGTGAAATCATTGCTGAAACCAACACTGGTCACTGTTACGACGACTGGGGCGATTTTGAACACGTAAAACGGGTAGATACCGGCTTACTGGGTGCAGAGTTAACGACAGACCAAGCCTCAGGCAAATATAAGATTTCTAAAATATATGCCGGTGAGAACTGGAACGAATCCCGTCGCTCGCCACTCACAGAGCAGGGGGTAAATGTTAAGGAAGGTGATTATCTGATCGCAATCAACGGAACAGAACTGAATGGTTCCATGAATCCTTACGAGCTGCTCGAAAACACGGTTGGGAAGACAGCCGAACTGACAGTCAATTCGAAGCCAGAAACGTCTGGTGCAAAAACCTATACGATCAGACCCATAGCCAGTGAACTGGAATTATTGAACCTGAACTGGGTGATGGAACGACGCAAGATGGTTGACAAGCTCTCAGGAGGAAAAATCGGCTATATTTACGTACCAAACACTTCTACCGACGGGAACCGTGAGCTCTACCGAGGTATGTACGAGTATAACGAAAAAGACGCCCTGATCATTGACGACAGGTACAATGGAGGTGGTTTTATCCCCGATGTGATGACCAACCTGCTCGAACGCAAAACACTCAGCTATTGGCAGCGTAACGGATTGTCGGCCATGAAAACCCCCGGGATTGCGCATAACGGTCCCAAAGTCATGCTTACAAATGGTTATTCTTCCTCAGGTGGTGATGCATTCCCCTATTATTTCCGAAAGAAAGGTCTTGGAACAATAATCGGAACACGCACCTGGGGCGGATTGGTGGGTATGTCTGGCAATGCCGGTTTAGTGGACGGAGGATACATTTCTGTTCCGCAGTTTGGAATCTATGACGAAAACGAACAATGGATCATTGAAGGGGTCGGCGTTTCTCCCGATATCGAAGTGGTTGACCGTCCCGAACAACTGGCCAAAGGAATTGATCCCTGCATTGAAAAAGCTGTGGAAGTATTGCTGAAACAACTACAGGATAATCCTGTTAAAAAAGTAAATGCCCCTGCTCCACCCGACCGTTCCAAATGGAATGAACAAATGAAGTGATGCATCGGTCATTTTAACCTCACATATTTTTCAATGGTGTAATTACTTTTGTCCACATGCCACATATCATTTACAGGCCAGGTTTGCATCAGCGTATCGCCCTTGATTTCGATTAACATTTTTGGATGTGTCCCTAACCATTGTTTATTGGTATGATAATCGATCGTTTCGATGTATTGTGATCCTTCCAAAGTATAAGTTCCGCCGCCAAAATTATCGATCTGTCTGTCATTGACTTTAAACCGGCCAGCGAAGACAAAATGCTCATCGGACCATACTTTAATCTGAGATCCGTTGACATTTTTACCCATATACCGGCCTATAACCGTATCTTTTGCAAATGATTTGTAATAAACCAGGCTCCACGCCCCGGCAATTTTCCGATGCTGCTTTTCATTGGGGTTACAACTCAAAAAGATGATTGAAATAATCAGTCCTGCAAGTAGTGATAGTTTCATAACTTAAGTTTTTGGTGATTGATTTTAGCTTATCTTTTTACATTGTATAGTACGTTTTATTGTATCGAAAGTTGTCTTTTATGCCCATATGAAGCAAAGAAAATATTATTCCCATTTAGATGGAATTAACTATCAATGGCTGAGGGATTCAGATGAAATACAATGTTTCTTTTCTGCCACAAAGACTCAAAGGATCAAAGGTTCACGAAGAATATAACAAGAAGGGGCGATACTTGGTGTCACTTAGTGTCTTTGAGTCTTTGTGGCAATTTTCAGTAAAAGGAAAGACTTCTTTAGCAAAAAAAACAGGTAACGCATTTCCTCGCTACCTGTTTGTATATTTTGTAAAAACAACTCTTTTTGTCTGAACCGACTAACTCATGACTGATTATTTGGATACAGTCACTTTAGTGGTCAATTTGCCTACCCTGACCAGGTAAATGCCGTTCTTCAGCGATGATACATCGACGATTGCGTCACCGTTGAAATCGAGCCTGATTTGTTTCACCAGTTGCCCTATCGAAGAATAGATTTCACCCGATACATTGGATTCACCGCTTAGGCTGATCCTGAGTTGATCGCTTGCAGGATTGGGGTAAACGGTGAACTTCGGAGCATTCGAAATTGCAGGAACACCCGTCATATCATTTACAGGTATAACCTTCCAGTATTCGCCAAAATGGTTATCAACATCGTAACGGGTCAGCGTGATGCCTTGT
The DNA here is from genome assembly GCA_002429385.1 of Prolixibacteraceae bacterium UBA6029. Lineage (GTDB taxonomy): Bacteria > Bacteroidota > Bacteroidia > Bacteroidales > Prolixibacteraceae > Aquipluma. Next base: position 24,387 of record DIZL01000048.1, read on the forward strand.
TGCGCATTCTGAGGCACCGGCCATGGCGCTTTATTGTTGTAGATCACCTGATCGATGACCTTGCCGTATTTATTCACCAGTTGTATTTTTTCCCCTTCATCGGCCAGATGTCCGCTTTCCCATTGATACGGAACAAGATTCTTGCTGCTCCAGAACACCGAAGAGGCATTGGAAGTGATAAATATTTTCTCCTTCGCCCCGATTACTGTTCCAGTAGGGAACAGATAGGCAACACCCGAGGCAAATTGGCAACTATCCAGATGAATGGGCATATCCGCCGGATTATACAAACCAATAAATTCAAGATCTTCAGCAGTGGGGTCAGTAACGTAGGCAATATCGCTGATCATGACCGAAAGCGGGAGCGCAGGCAACTTCAGATTGGCGCCTATCGTTCCGTTGGTTGCTGCCCCAATAAGCGGTGATCCCGACAATAGTGAGAAGTCGTAGATGGCCGCATTCATAAACAATGGATTTACATTCAGGTTATTTTTCCCCGCAGGCAAAAGCTCCGTATCGTCCGATGAATTGGATATACTCAGAGATGAAAATTCATCGCTGAAATAGCCCAGTTCATAGGAGTTTGAAAGTATGGTATTGGTTACAACCAGATTCGACCCTGCATCGCCCGGATGCTTTTGATAATTGGCCAGTGCGTAAAAGTTTCCATAATAGCTGCAATGATCGATATATACACTGCTCGAATCTTTCATCCCTGCTCCCATTCCGCAGTTGATAAAAACTGAATTGGTTATTTTAGCCGACGACTGCTGCCCGATCGATACCCCTTTATCCTGGAAGTTATACACCACAATACCGTCGATGATCACATTCTTGGCGTGATCACCCAGATCGACCGCATCGGAGTTAAACCCGTCCATATCGTGAAAATAACTATTCCTGACTGTGGCGCTGCCTTCCGACATTTCACCAAAATCGAGGGCGTCACAATCGACTCCCGGATTACCGATAAATTCACAGTTCGAGATTAATATCTTGCCCCTTTTGATGTTGATTTCGTCACAGCCTGCATAATCAGAATGTATCCGGCTGTTGGTAACCGTTGTCTGACAATTATACACGTTAATCGGGTTCTTATGGTTGTTCACAATGGTTATACTGTCGATTATGACTGTCGATCCTGAAACTGCAATCGCGGCAATGTCACGTACCGGGTTTGGCCCTTCCGAAGCATTTTCAATGATTACATGCTTAAACCATACCGTATCACTGGCATTCTTAATGCTAAAATTTCCCCATTTCTGATTTACACTCTGGGGATTGCTCCTGAAAATCACCGGTTCAGCTTTGGTTCCAATCGCCTTAACCGGCCCGAGCGACGAGATGGAAACCCCGTCCGAGATCCAGAGTTCTACTCCCGGTTCGATAATCAGTTTCCCTGCTGAAGTGATATTCACGTTTTCAGGAACCAGGTAAGGCGAGCAGCTCTTGTGAAGAGTCATGACAGTCGTTATTTCAGCTGGAAGGATACATTTCCCTTCACTTTCAAAGACCGCTGTAATATTCACTGCCGATTGCGTGCTAACCACCAGTTCATTGGCTGTAGATTGATAACCACCTGAACCGTTCAGTGAGGCCGACAATTCCAAGTCAAAGCTCACATCACTGCTGTTGGCGGCTGACTGGTGAACTTCAACGGCAATCGTGTTATTGCCCTCTGCCAGCGATTCAGCCCCTATCGTGAAGGTATTGAAGGCTGACTCATCAGCCCCTGCAATGGCTGTTGATGCCAGTGTTCCGAAACTGATAGTCCCTGCGGGCATATTGTAACGCTGGATCTCCGTATCGTTCAGGTAAATCACTGCCCCGTCATCACATTTAAGCAACAGGGTCAGACCGCTTACTTTCTGTTTGTTTTTCACCACAAAGCTTGTCCTGAAATACGATGAGATATATTTGTTGTTGGCATCACTGCCAAAGCCAATCACCGTTTTTTCATCCCCGTCGCCATAGCCCAGCTCTGCCGGTCCCGATTTCCAGCCTGTGTCGGTGAAATCTGCATTCCTCCACGAGATTCCCAAATCGACGCCCGTATCCGAATATTTCCATGTACTTTGTCTTGGAATAAAGAGTGTATCGCTGTTCGTCTTCCATCCCATGAACTTATACCCGTCTTTGGCTTCTGCGCTTAACTTGATGGATTCACCTTTGGGATAACCCCCTGCACACACGTCAACGGGTATTTTCAGCCCGTTAAAGGTCAAAACCCCCGCCTGGACAGGGAAGGTTGTTACCGATACAGCAACAGGAGCCTGAAAGCCGTAATTGGTTAAATCGTTTAGGATAATACCCGGCCTGGCCTGTGCAAAGGTCCTTAGCTTTTCAACTTCCGAATACCAGTAATCCATCGACGAAATGGCATAGATACTGCTGTAGTTGCCTGTTCCCCTGGTCCCTGCCCAGCGGGCGATGTGATTGGGCATTTCGGCCTCGATGGTTGTCTGATGGTCGTCAATCTGGGCAATCATCCTCGTGGGATTGAAGGTTGTAAACAGCAGGTCCGAAAGCTTCCTTCCAAACAGTTTTTTATAATCCGTATTTTTCATCAAATCCCTGAACGGCCAGCCATCCTCATTCAGATAGAAGCTGATCATCTGGTTATTGGCTCCAAAGAAACCACGGTCAAAATCCATGAGTATCCATTTCCATTTGCCCGAATCCTTGGCTTTCCATTTCATCAGGTTGTGACCAATCGAATTATTGCCGCTGTAAACTTCGGTACTAACCATCTCGGTAAATTCGTTAATGTCCATCTGTGCAGCTACCGCGTCGTAGTTCGCCTGATTCGACAAATCCTTTGCAGTCAGGGAAAGAAAAAAGTCATTCGCCTTGAAATCTCCCGTTTCGGCGTAATGCCCCGCATCGGTCTCTTCAATCATATCGAATGTTCCGGCGGCAAGGCCATGGTTTCCAACGATATAATCCTCGTCTATTTTCTCGCGGATGTTGTGTACACCCATATATTGTCCGTTGATATAAACCACAGAGGCCCTGAAACCCATGTTGTCGAGACTGGTATTATAGACTGCCGCTGTCTGGATCATGCCATCCCTGAACATGGTATTGCCCCAGTCGCTTCCCGAAGCCCTGAGCGAAAAGGTTTTATACACTTTGCGGGGTTTATCAAAGATGAGCGGATAGTCGATCTTGGCCGTCCCGTATTCTTTTCTGAAGTTAATGCCCAGCATTTTTTCAGGTAATTGCCAGGAGTATAGACCCGTTGATTTGGCCCCACCCCTTAAATCGAAAGCAGCCCCTGTCCTGCCGTCATTCTCATAAAGCTCGATATTAATAGGGATTTCCCAATCGGGCTTTACCGTATGTACCGCGTAAATGCCCTTCACCGGATCCCAGAAATTCAAGGGATCTGAAGTCACACAGACGATCGGCAGCTTATTGATTTTATTTCCGGTATCAATAAGGTAAGTGTTCGTTGTTATCGGCCCCAGAATCTGGCCTGCTTTATGAATCCTTGCCCTGACCACCGTATTTTTATCAATGATGATCGGCCCGTCTGCCAGGAACGACTGCTCATTGGGCTCCGTACCGTCGAGCGTGTAGCGGACATCACCCCCAAAGATCGATTTGATGGTGAGCGAAACTGAACCGTGGTAAACACCCCCTGAGGATGAAAAACCAGGATCACTCTTTACAATATCCGAATACCCCGTTGTAATGTTTGATGTGCCGGGTGTGGGCTGTGTAAATAAGACCCAGTCACTGCTACCGTCGGGTTTTCGCCCCATAGAGATATTCGGATCAGGGACCCCCAGCAAGGTCGAATCGAGTACGGATATTGAACCAGCGCCATAGTTCGAGAGATCTGTCGTTTGAACCCCATACCTCACCGAATCGATCAGCGCCCCCGATGGGTTCGCAAGGCCGACCTGTTCACCCGAGGCCGAGAGCGCAAAACTGGTATGGTTGGCCGAATCTTTATCGTCAGCCCAGAACAGGGCAAATCCTTTGGCGGCAATGGTCATTTTGTTTATTTTCCATTTCTGAGGCTTCTTCAGGTTGTCCGTCAGGAAATAGCCATCCAGAATGACGGGCGAAGTGCCGCTATTATACAATTCGATCCAGTCGGCGCTCTGCTTATAATCAGGGTCCAGGATGGTTGACGTGTTCGAGGCCATAAATTCGTTGATGTATACCTGGCCATAGGAAGCCACAGAGACAAACAGAAGCAGTATTGAAATCTTTAATCGGTTCATGTCAGTAGGTTTTTTTCAGAAACAACATAAGAGCTTTTACCGCAGACATCGTTTTTCGTTATGGTGTTTGTGGCGCAAGGTACAAAATATCAGTGAACTTACGGCTGATTCATGCTATTGTTTGACAACCAACCTTCAATTTTCCCTTGGTGATGTACAGGGTTGCACTTTGGCCTTAATGATTTAAAAGGATCCTCCTCACTGATTGGCTTAATTGGCAATTAATCCTGTCCATTTCCTTATTGATTGCCTCGGGATCGGGAGGGTATCCCTTGGGTATTCCTTCTCTATATTTGTACTATGATTGATCTATAACTGTACAAAAATTCGTATCTTTGTATAGATAGAGATCAATCATAGTTTAATCATTGAAAAGGGATACCCAAGGAATACCCAAGGGATACCCTCTGTAGTATTAACTTAACACGAATTAATTATGGCACGAATGAAAAGAAACATCGGTGATCTGGTCTCAGGACGGATCGGAAACGTGGTATTTTACACACGGAATGGAGTTAACTATGTACGTGCAGCCCCTGATCGGAAAAAAGATTCCTGGTCTCCGCAGCAGTTGTTGCACCGCCAGCGGTTTAGCAAGGCCAGTTATTTATGGAGCCAGCTGAAAAAGACAAAAGTAGCCCCTATCTGGAATTTAGCAGCCGAGCGTATGAATGGGTATGCATTGTTTATGAAAGCCAATATGCCAGCCTATGCCTTGGACGGAAGTATTATTGACCCCAGGATGCTGAAGATTTCGACGGGCAAACTGCATTTGCCTATGGATTTTGAAGCAGCAAGGGAGTCCATTGGAAGCACTTTGATTGCGGTTAGCTGGAAAAATGACCCCAATATGAAGGGCAAACGCCTGGAGGATGAATTAATGGCCGTAAGCGCTGCCGATGGACATTACTCTGCCCTGACTCCTACGGGACTGCTGAGAAGCGCCCAAAACGGCTCATTTACCCTGCCTGTGAAGCCAGCAGATGCAACGCATATTTACCTGTTCTTTGCCTCTAACGATGGATTGGACTATACGGAGAGTGTATGTGTTGAGATTGGGAGCCGCGGTTTTTAACCGTGTACAGTTATAAAAAGCGATTAAAAATCACTGGTCCCGTTTGTTGTCAGCATGTCCGAATCCAAATAATGAAATCAAAGAACTAATTTCAGCCCAACAAGGCATGGGAAATGGCTACTAATTCATTATCTTTAGTATTTACTACGAATGTCGTCTATTGTAACAGCGGACAAACCAAAACCATTTTGCAATGAAAGCAAGAATTTATCAGGCAGTCTTGAAAGCCGCACATAACGAACTGCTCAGGTTATCAACACCCAAAGCAGCATAATGACTAAAACAATGCGTAACATGAGTTATTATTAACACTTTCACTTGTTGAAAACTTTAATTAATATATTTTCAATCTTCAGAATGTCTTCAGAATTACATTCTACTTTTGCACAAAAAAAAATAAGATGTTTAAAAATTTAATTCTATCAATAGTTTTATTCTTACTGAGTTGTAATTATCTGTATAGTCAAAACAAAATCAAGATCACAGGTATTGTAATTGATGCCCTTCAGAAAACCCCGGTTGAGTATTGCAGTGTAGCTTTAATAGACCAGCAAACCGGGAAAATCATCGATGGAGTCATTAGTAATGCAAAAGGAGCATTTGCTTTAGTTGTCCAAAAACCAGGTATTTATAAAATAAAGGCAGACTTCATTTCTTACCATCCATACCTTAAAGATAGCATTCGGATAGATAAAACCGACCTTAACATAGGTACTTTGCTTTTGCAACCGGCTGCTATTAATATGAATGAAGTGACTGTTACGGGGACTAAAGCTGCGATCGAAAATCATATTGATAAAATGGTCTACAACCCGGGCAATGACCTTACTGCCCAGGGGGGCGTTGCGATTGATATTCTAAAAAAAGTACCCATGGTCAGCGTAGATATTAATGGGAACATAGAATTGATGGGTAGCAGCAGTATCCGCTTTCTGATTAATGGTAAGCCATCGAGTTTATTTGGTGCAAGCATAACTGATGCCTTACAGTCAATTCCTGCCGACCAGATCAAAGATATTGAAGTAATCACCAGCCCTGGTGCGAAGTATGATGCTACAGGAACCGGAGGGATCATCAATATCATATTAAAAGATAATCAGGTCCAGGGAATTAATAGTAGTGTGAATCTCACTGTCGGTACTCGTCGTGAAAACGGATCGTACACTTTAAATGCCCGTAAGGGTAATTTTGGAGTTGGTGTATTTCTGAATGGAAACAGGCAGTTTAATACGATAACTAAAAACACCAGTAACCGGCAGTCATATAATGCTGCTAAAGATACGATCAACCAACTTTACCAGCATGGAGAAAACCCTTATACGAGGAGCGGTTACCGGTCGGGGATAAATTTCAACTGGAGTATTACTAAAAAAGACGAGCTGACTGCTGGTTTTAACTATAATCATTTTGAAAACCATGGAACCGGAATAACCAATCAGGATCAGCAAACCTTATTGTCAACGGGCAACGTTTTAGCAGATTTATTGACCGACAGGGCTTCTGACAGCAGGATGAGCGCCAATTCCACTGACTGGAGCCTGAGTTACAAAAAAACATTTAATAAGAAAGATCAGGAATTAGACGTGTTGTATAATTCAAGTAACGGAAATAATTTGAATAATGCCTCACAAACCACCACCTATCTGAGTGGCGGCCGTCAATCATCAGGCTTGCGCAGTAATAACCCCGGCCAGGATCATCAATCCGAACTATCGCTTGATTATACACAGCCTGTCATCGAAGGTTTTACAATTGAAACAGGGGGAAAGTTTATTGTGCAGGATATCAGCAACAGCGTATTAACCGATACTTTGCTTACGAATGGGCTTTATGCCCGAAACAATGGCCAGACCTATAGTTTTAATTACAAACGCAGTATATATGCCGCTTATCTTTCAACATCCTTTTCTTTTTTTCATGATTTTCTGATTGGGAAAGCAGGTTTACGCTATGAGCGAACCAATACTTCTGCTGATTTTGCAGGAACTTCGATTCCAGGTTATAATACTTTTGCTCCTTCATTTACGGTTCAGCATAAAATAGGTAAGACTCAATTTTTCAAATTTGCCTACAGCTATCGTATAGAAAGACCTGACTATGGTGATCTTAATCCATTTTTCAATATAAGTGATCCACATAATATTAGCACGGGTAATCCCTTAGTGAAGCCAGAGATTGGGCATAATTATGAACTGGGCTATAATAAGACGTTCGAAAAAGGAGGAAATATATATTTTGCAGGATCTTACCGTTATAATACTGATGATATGCAGTCTTTAACCACTTTCTATAAAACTCTTCCCGTTAATGGAACCGATTATAATGATGTTGCATTAACAACCAGATATAACATTGGTTCACAAACAAGCATTGGGGCCAACATTTTTGGGTCGGTGCCTGTAACCAAAAAACTGAACCTACGTTCGAATATACAACTTGGAGAGCGGACAAATACCAACCCCGGTATGCCCAGCGTTAGCGGGTTCTCCTATCGTGCCAATTTAAATGCGAGCTACGAGTTGCCACATGATCTCGCATTCGAGGTTTTTGGCAACTACAATTCATCACAAAAGAATATTCAAAGTACCCGTCCTGCCTTTTTCTTCTATAACCTGGCAATACGGAAACAATTTCTGAATAAAAATGCCAGTATTGGTTTAACCGCTACAAATCCATTCGGGATGTATATTACTCAAAGGTCTGCATCGTATGGATCAAATTTTTATCAGTCAAACATAAGGTTGATACCATTCCAGTCATTTGGAATTACACTCAGTTATAAATTGGGCAAGTTGGAATTTAAAAAGGATGCCAAAGATGAAAACAATAATCCTCAACAACCGGATTTATAATTAATGCACATTGAGAACTAAATGCTTTGCTATTTGCTACTGAATAACATCTTTTGACGCATTAATTTAATAAATAGCATTAAGTTATCCCTTTTTCATTCATCCAATAGAAATCTTACTTTAAAAAGACTTCAGAGTTTCACGAATCCTAATTACCTGACATTCAATACTTCCCCAAGGCATTAAAAAATAGTCTGTGCAAAACACTGCAAATAGATGCATTACACACTGACTATCAATTATTTAGTTGTATATTTATTATCTTTGTATAGCGAATGATAAAGAAGGAATAACTCGCGTAAAGTCCAACCGAGTCGGAGCACAAACAATTAAAATTACTATCATGAGTACTATCAAACAGGGTATCTTAGGTGGCTTCTCCGGTAAAACCGGGACAGTCATCGGAAGCAGCTGAAAAGGCATCGCTGTTATGCGTGGAATAGCCCCCAGCATTGCACAACCCAATACAGAAGCACAGCTCAATCAAAGGGCCAGGTTTTCTGTAGTGGGCAAGTTCTTACGTCCTCTTATTCCCTTTCTGCGGATAGGGTTTAGAAGCCAGGCAGTAAAAATGTCGGGTTTTAATGCGGCTATGTCGTACAACCTGGAGAATGCCCTTACTGGTACTTACCCAGCTTACGACATCGACTTCTCAAAAGCGCTGGTCAGCCAGGGTTCCCTTCCGGGGGCTTTAAACCCTGAAGTCACCTCCTCAACGGCAGGCGAAATCGGGTACACCTGGGAAGATAATTCAGACGACACCAACGCCTCTGAAAACGACAAGGTCTTGCTGGTAGTGTATAACCCGGTTAAGAAAAGAGCGGTTACGGTAGTAGGTGGAAATACCCGCATCGGTGGCAGTCAGTCCATCACTCTTCCTTCCAACTTCTCAGGCGACGAAGTTCAGTGCTACATTTCCTTCGGAACGGCTACTCAGTCGGTTGTCTCCAACAGCGAGTTCGCAGGCGGGATAATCGTATCGTAGTCGGAAAAGAAAACTACCTCTCTTTAAAAAACCGTTCTCTGATTGGGGGCAGTTTTTCAGGATTAAAAAAAGCGTTCTTTGACATATTGGGAAAATACGAAATAGAAAAGAGGAGAAGGTAATTACCGTTGGTTTTGACAAGGTAACCCCTTTCTGTTTTTTCTTACTTTCAGTTATGAATATCCACACTGCCAGTCCGCTTCAAAATACCCCAGGCAGCCAGTTCGCCCTTGATGGCCCTCAGGTAACCTTTCACCAAAACGTACCATAACAGTTGCCGGTAGAGTATACGTTGCAGAAACAGGTTAAAACCATCGCGCAGGCTAAGCTTTTCACCGTCGAGCCGGAAGGCTATGGCCGAAATCGCCAGGTCAAGCGCATAATAGGCAAAATAGAGGATTACAAGTATGCCTGCTTTGGGCATGAAAAACGAGAACAGCAGGGTAATATCAACCAAAGGCGCCAGCAAAGGGAGTATGAGCTGGAACACCAGCATATTGGGCAGTACGATCCATCCCAGGTTGGGAGTTTTGCGTACAAACAGCCTGTCATGATGTTTCCAGAAGGACTGCATAATACCGAATGTCCAGCGGAAGCGCTGTTTTAACAGCATCTTCAATGTCTCGGGCGCTTCGGTAAAAGCCTGTGCCCGGTTACAGGATTGCACTTTATAACCTTCACGCAGCAGTCGTAAGGTAAGGTCACAATCTTCGGCCAGCGTGTCGGTGGTAAACAGTCCCACCTTTTCAACCGCATCGCGCCGGAAGGCTCCAATGGCGCCGGGAATAACCATAATGGCATTCACATACGAATAAGCCCTCCGGTCGAAATTCTGGCTGGTAATGTATTCAATCGACTGCCAGCGGGTCAAAAGATTCATGCGGTTGCCCACTTTGACGTTTCCGGCCACAGCAGCCACCTTCGGATCAGAAAAATAATCGACCATAAGCGAAACGGCATCTGTTTTTAATACCGTATCGGCATCAATACATACGAGGATGTCTCCCGTAGCATAAGCTATTCCGTAATTCAGGGCTGAAGCTTTTCCACCATTGGGTTTGGTAAGAACTTTCACCCTGGGGTGATCACCATAAAGGGCCAGAATATTCGCATAGGTGTTATCCTTCGATCCGTCATCCACAAAAATGATTTCAAAATCAGGATAATCAGTCAGAAGAAGATTTTCAACCGTCTTGGGAGCAGTAATTTCCTCGTTATAGCCAGGAACGATAATACTTACTTTATTGGTAGGCTGAGGAATAATCGTGGCATAATGCCTTTTGGAATCCCTGTATTGACGGATAGCCAGTACAGCAAGGCTTAGAATCTTAAGCAGCGAAAGTACCAGGGCCAGAAGGAAAATCGTTGAGATGATCCGGTTAAAATAATAGGTTACACTAAAGACCGTTGCATCGGCAGTTTCAAGATACCGGTAGAAAGGTTCTTTGGGCGGCGGCATGACATCATCGCGCTTTTTATGGATAAGCGAGGCCAGACTGATAAACTCGTAGCCCTTCGACCTGTAGTATTCGATGATGCGCGGCAAAGCCTTGATCGTCTCCTCTCGGTTACCGCCTGCATCATGCAGAAGCATAATATTTCCCAGTCCCTGCTGCTGGATGGCACGCTGAACGATGGTATCTGCGGATACCCCAACCTGCCAGTCATTCGGGTCGATGGATGAACCGATGGTCAGGTACCCTTCGTTCTTCGCAATAGATATTGGCCTGATTTGCAGCGCGACTGTCGGTTCAGCATCGGTATTGTATGGCGGTCTGAAGAGTATGGTGGCATGGCCTGTGATACTTTCGATGATGTAACCGGTCGTACGCAGTTCAATCTTCAGACGGTCGTCCGAAGCCAGTTCCAGGTTGGGATGCAAAAAGGTGTGATTGCCAATTTCATGCCCTTCGTTGTATATCCGGCGCACCAGGGGCAGGTTTTGCTCAGCATTGATACCTGTGATAAAGAATACGGCCGGCACTTTATATTTGGCAAGGATGTCGAGGATTCTCGGGGTGTACCGTTCGTCAGGACCATCATCAAAAGTCAGTACAATCTTTTTCGTAGCTTCACCTGCTTTATTGATGACATAGCTGGTCGGCAGGCTCAGGTATTCTTCTTCGGCAATCAGCTTGTCTTTCGGATCGTATTCAATTTTCAGGCTTCCTCCATGCGGAGTGGTAAGAATATTCAGCACCTCTCCTGCCCCAACATAATCGACACCATACGAAGACGGGGCGTTAGAAATACTTTCGGGATCGAAATTCTTTTCAGCAAGCCCGCCCGCAGAAAGATCATGGTCGAAGAACTGCCAGATACGATGATCTTCAGAGCCTAAAAACCAAACCGCCACTCCCGAGGTCTGAAAATCGGCAGCTGCACGCATGGCATTGAAGGCCGTTGCCGCATCGGCGAAATACACCTGGTGAGGCTGATCGTTTTCGTCATTATACGTGTAATTCAGGTTATAGGTGTTGTTGTCGAAGATCACTTTGGCATTTTTCTCCAGGGCCGTTGAAATGGCTTCCTGGTAAGTAACATCATCGCCCTGAAATCCGGCAGTCCAATCGTAACCGAAAGCTGCAAGACACAGAATAACCTTATCCGAAGGAATCTCTTTGCACAATTGATCCAGGGCTGATTCGACCCAGTATTGCGCGGCAACAGGACCGGCCGTGGAGGTTGAATTATGCTGATCATAGCCCATCAGGAAAAGAAAATCATTGTATTTAGCCAGTTCTACAGGGTTGTAATCTTCATTAAAAGGAACAATATCCTGGGTGACGAGATACCCTTTTTCGTGAAGCTTTTGGTACATTTCTTTTTGAAAGAGAATCATGTACTCATCCGTCGTTTCATTCATTTCTTCAAAGTCGATATTCACCCCGTTGAACTTATACTGATCAAGAATTGCGAGGAGATTATCTATCAGCCGGATACGACCAACCGGTGAAGTAATGATCTGGTGTACATTATTCCCATTCCAGACATTGTTGAAATTGTTTGTAAGCATGGGAACGACAGCCATGTGATTCTTCCTCATAATTTCCAGGGCAGAATTATCAATATCGACGGCTATTTTACCGGTTGAATCCTGAACAAACAACCATTCAGGAAGCACCATATTAATCTTTGAGGCATTCTGTATCAGTGAATATTTGGATTGTATATCCCAGTTGACATAGAATGCAGCACGGACGGGTTTATACTTTCGTATTTCTCCCGGAAGTATCTTGTTCTTTTTATAAAAGTCATGCCCTGTATGCGTCCTGGCTTCTCTGGCCAGTTCCATAAACTTGTTTATTTCAGCCAGTTCGATATCTTTGCTCTTGAACTTCTCACTATCCTTTTGCGAAAGGACAAGATGTTCGCGTAAGGTGGGCAACCGAAAAACCTGCCGGTGAAATAGCGAGACCAAAATTGATGTGATTGCAATCACCAATATGACGGCAATGATTTTTACTAACCATTTAAACCTCTTCCACCGTGAAGGGTTTTGCGAATAAAATACCGGTCTGTCAGTTGGATTTGTACTCATGAAAAGTGAATTATTAAGCTGTCCGTTATTTTCTGCAACTTATAGCCATTAGAAAACAACTCACAAAAATACATAAAATAATCTGGTCATGGGCGCCATGAATGGGAAAGAGAAAAGAGGAAGAAGAAAAAAGGATACAGGAGAACGGAATAAGGACAAGACCGATCACAAATCACAGCGATCACTTCTCCATGCTCCGTTCTCCATGCCCCTAAAGCCTTTTCGCAGTGGGTTCATTCCTCAAATATTTATGAATGACCTCAGTCAACTTGGCTCTGCGGATTGGTTTTGAGAGGTAATCATCACATCCTGACTCCAGTACCCTTTCCCGTTCCGTACTTAAGGCAAAAGCGGTTTGGGCAATAATGACTACCTCTTTATTGAATTTTCGGATTTGCCGGGTAGCCTCATAACCATCCATCTCAGGCATCCTGATGTCCATCAGTACCAGGTCGATATCAGGGTTATTCCGACAGACATCAACAGCTTCAATTCCTGTTCTCACTCTTAAAAGTTCTTTGCAATACTTCTCCACAGAGAGAATGATCAGCATTTCAGAAAATTCATCATCCTCGGCGACCAATATCTTCAATTTCCTGGCGTGGACATCTTCTTCTTCTTCAGTTGCACCTGAATCTTTTATTTCCATTTCATCCAGCGGATCAACCTTAAGAGGAATGGTGAAATAAAATTCCGAACCTTTCCCAGGTTCACTTAACACCCGCATTTTACCCCCCAATAGTTCAACATATGCTTTGGAAATAGATAAGCCCAACCCTGCACCTTCATACACCCTATTCAGAAAATCACTCCCTTTCCTGAATCGATCAAAAATGTAAATCAGCTGATCAGAACGGATCCCAACACCTGAATCCTTTACGTAAAATTCAACTTCGACAGGTTCGCCTGATTGTTGGCCTGTTACGATCCGTCCATCGCCTTTACTCTGATCGGCATAGACATAATTACACCCTAATTCAATAAAGCCTGTATGCGTAAATTTAATAGCATTTTTAACCAGGTTGGTAAGTATGGCATACACTTTTTCACGATCGGTATGTGTTTTTGTTTTATTCTCAGGCAAACGATCAACCAGGAATATCTGCAATCCTTTTTGTTCCACTTCAGGTTTGAAGAAGGAATAAATATAGTTAAGCTGTTTGCTCAAATTAGTTTCAGTACTGGAAACGGTCATTTGGCCTGATTCAATTTTTGAAATATCAAGAATATCGTTGATGATATTAAGCAGACGATTACCGCTCCTTTCAATAATAGAGATATATCGTTGTCTTTTTTCCTCTGGCAAATCAGAGGGCTTCAGCAGTTCGGCAAAACCCAGTATTCCATTCATCGGTGTTCTGATCTCATGACTCATATTTGAAAGAAAGGCTGTCTTTAACCGATCGCTTTCTTCTGCTTTTTCCTTTGCTGCAATTAACTCTGCAGCACGTTTTTCTTTCTCCCTGATCTGTGTGACGAGTTCATTGTTGGCAACAATCAAGTGAGTAATACGCATTTCTTTCTCCCTGTTTTGAGCCTCAATCACCTTGTTTTTTTCAATAAGGTTGAGCTCTGCCAGCTTAAGATCAGTAATATCAACACCAATAACTAAGCAATTTTCACCGCTATCGGTAATGATGGCAGAAAGGTAAACATAAATCGGAGGGTTGCTCCTGGTTGACAGGGTCACCTCGCAGGTTTCCCTTGCAGAACTTCTGAATGTGTTTTTGAGAAAATGATTGAAGGTCGTTTTTACATCATCGGAGATATAATATCCTAACGGATGGTTTATTAACGCTGATCTTTCTTTTCCCAGCATCTGCGATCCATATAGGTTTAAATCCAGAATAGTACCTTCTCTGGAAAGTTTAAAATAAACTGAGGGTGCAAAATCGTATAGCTCAGCATATTTTTCATCTGCCAGTTCTGCAGCACGTTCTTTCGCCAGTGCCAGTTCCTGGTTCTGTAATTCGAGTTCAATCTGATATACTTCAAGCTCATGGATGATTTTAAACACGTCAGCTTCAGAATGAGGTGAACCTGGCATTGATGGTTTCCTTTTCAGCAACTCCATTGCCCTGTTTCGCAGGCTGGAGTATTCCGAAGTTTTATCTATATTCTTCATGATTTAATTTTCAGGAGCAACTCAATGTGAGTTTATTACAACTAAAGTTACGAAATATTTTATAGATGTGCATTATCGGAATTATATATTTGACCGAAAACTTCAAGTCTGAAAATGAGACCAGGGTGCAAACTCAGCTTACGCTTTTAAAGAAACAGCTATAGTCAGGAATGTTTCTGTCAAAACAGGTTGTAATTATTCACTAAAAACCGATACTTGTCTGTATATAAAACTAAATAATCATTCAACAATGAAGCATTTTCCTGTCCTCCTGTTTGCACTTTTTCTCTTTTCCTGTGCTCCTAAACCTGAGACTGTGAGTCAATGGCGCGGTCCAAACCGCAGCGGTGTTTACAATGAAACCGGATTGCTGACTGAGTGGCCTGCCGAAGGTCCAAAACTTCTCTGGGCGTTAGACTCTACCGGTAATGGGTTCGGTTCTCCGGTGCTGACCGAAGATCAACTCTTTATTAACGGGGAAAAAGACAGTACAGGATATCTGTATGCATATAACCTTAAGGGAAAAATCATGTGGAAATCGGTCTATGGGAAAGAATGGATGAAAAACTTCCCCGGTTCACGATCAACGCCAACGGTGGTAGGAGACCTTGTATACGTATGCTCAGGAATGGGCGACATTGCCTGTTTCGATAAAAATACCGGTACAAAAAAATGGTCACTCAACATGGTAAAGGGCCTTAAAGGTATCGATAACATGTTTGGCTATGCCGAATCGTTGCTCGTTAATGGTGATTTGGTGTATTGTCAGCCGGGGGGAATAGAGAACAACGTAGTCGCCCTGAACCGTTTCACAGGTAAAACAGTGTGGACTCAAAAAGCAGTTGGCCAGCTGGAAGCATACAATTCACCGATTATCGTTAAAAGAGGTAAGCTTGATCTGTTGCTGACCTTTTCAGAAGATTGTTTCCTTGGTCTTAATGGACAGACCGGTAAACTCTTATGGACACAACCCCAGGATACTGCCGGAAACCTGCATGGGAATATCCCTGTTGTGGATGGAAATGATTTAATTTATACCGAAGGCGATGGTAACCGTACTGTAAAGAATAAACTTGCTGAGGATGGGAGCTCTATCACCGAAGTGATGCGAAACCCATGGTTCGATAACATTATGGGTGGTGTTGTGAAAATCGGAGATAAGATCTACGGTACATCCCATCGTCAAATGTACCTGAAATGCCTGGATATGAAATCAGGATTGGTCACCGATTCACTGAAAATGTTCAGGGGAAGTACCATTGCAGCCAATGGAATGCTGTATGTATTTACCGAAAAAGGAGATGTTAACCTGGTGAAACCAAACCCTTCAGGGATGCAGTTGGTCAGTACGTTTAAAATTACCAAAGGAACCAAAGAATTCTTTACTCATCCTGTTATACACGACGGGGTGCTTTATGTCCGGCATGGGCAGGCGCTGATGGCCTATTCGATTAAAAAAGAAGCTTAAATAAAAATCCCATGACCGTTCACTAAAGCGGAACGGCAAAGGATAGGGCTATAATGACCATCGGAGCATTATCCTTTGCCGTCTGGCTTTAGCCGACGGACCATATATTAAAATTAAAAATAGAAATCCTCCAAGGTTATAAACACTTTGGAGGATTTGTTGTAAATTGACATTCTTTTAAAATATTCGCATCTTTTAAAATATAATTCTGCCTCATTCGTCTACCCCATTATAAGCTGTACAATTGGATTATCCGAAAGAAACAGGTCGGTATACATACCTTGCTTTTCAGAATTAATTCATTTGACGTTCAATACAAACAATATGACAGGAATTGAGGTTTTAGAACTGACTGACGAATCGTCTGTTCAGTTGATAAAAACAACAGTGAAGGAAAGACCACATATAGCTGAGATCATCCGGAATTACGGATCACGTTTAAGCGGGTTCATACAGAAACGCGTGCGAAACAGTGAAGATGCGGAAGATATCCTTCAGGAAGTATACTATCAACTGGCCAATGCTGATCGTTTACTAAAACCTATTGACCAGATGGCTGCATGGCTTTTTACAGTGGCCCGT
The DNA here is from genome assembly GCA_002429385.1 of Prolixibacteraceae bacterium UBA6029. Classification (GTDB taxonomy): domain Bacteria; phylum Bacteroidota; class Bacteroidia; order Bacteroidales; family Prolixibacteraceae; genus Aquipluma. Next base: position 41,250 of record DIZL01000048.1, read on the forward strand.
AACCGGATTACCGATCTCTACCGAAAAAATAAAGCAGAATCGATGCCCGAATACCTGGCCGAAACAGAAGACAATAACCACTTCGCAGAACTGAGCCATCTGATGTTCGACAATGGAACAACGCCCGAGGACAATTATCTGCGTTCGATGGTGTGGATCGAACTCGAAAAAGCATTGAATGAGCTTCCTGAAGAACAGCGAAAGGTATTTGAGCTTACAGAGATGGAAGGTCTTTCATTCAAGACAATTTCCGAACAAACAGGAGTTCCCGTCAATACGCTCATTTCCCGCAAGCGTTATGCAGTATTGATTCTGCGCGAACGTCTTCAGCTTATTTATGACGAATTAATAAACTTTTAAATAATAGAAAACATGAGAACAACTTTTAGAAGAAGGTGGTATTTATTTATACCCCTCATAGCCGTAGCCTTTGTGGCTTTTGGGTTCCTTACGATGAATTTGTGGAATTGGCTGATGCCATTGCTTTTCCATTTGCCTGAAATTACCTTTTGGCAAACCATTGGGCTGATGATTCTTTCCCGGCTCATTCTGGGAGGATTTGGAGGTCATGGTCGTGGTCATGGTCACCATTGCCGGAGAGACATGCACGAAAAATGGGAAAATATGACACCAGAGGATCGTGAGAAGTTTCGCGAACATATTCATGTGCACCGTCCACCATGGGGACATAGGTATTCGGAAGAAGGAAAAGTAAAAGAATAATGAGGTAAGTCCGAATACTCTTTTCTTGCCACTAAGACACCAAGACATTAAGTCTCACCAAAGCTTCATATTCAGATAATAGGTTTGGTGAGACTTAGTGTCTTTGTGTTTTAGTGGCAAGAAACAGACTTATCAGAATCTCAAAATTAAGGATATCTGAAACTGCACCCTTAAAATAAATATATAATTTTAAGAGTAGGTTCTAAACACTTTTGCAGTTTCTTTGTAGTTAGTAATTCCAAGTATAATCGAAGAATGAGTAATTCAATCCATCAGAAAGAGCCGGGAAAGCAATCCAAGCCAAATGTGTTTAGTTTACTGAAGCCATACCGGGGAATGATTACATTCCTGGTAATTTTTGCCCTGCTCAGTAACGGAGTCAATTTATTGCTGCCGAAAATCATATCCAGAGCCATAGATGCATTTACTGCCGGACATTTTGTATTCAGGACCGTGGTGCTTGAGTTTTCCGTGGCCGCTTTTGTCATTTTCTTCTTCACCTATCTTCAAAGCATTGTGCAGACCTTTGCATCCGAGAAAGTCGCCCGCGACCTAAGAACGCGCTTATCAGACAAAATATCGCGGCAAAGTTACACCTACATCCTTAAGACCAATCCGTCAAAACTGCTGACTAACCTTACTTCGGATATCGATTCCATAAAGATGTTTGTATCCATGGCCGTAGTCACCATCTTTTCGTCCATATTTATGATTGTCGGTACCTCTGTATTGCTGATCAGGATCAACTACAAACTGGCCGTTCCGATTATTGCAATTATACCCATCATTGGAGGTACCTTTTTTATTGTACTCAAGAAAGTGCGCGTCTTATTCAAACGAAGCCGTGAGGTCATCGATTGGCTCAACAAGGTTATCAACGAAAGCATCATGGGTTCTGCCATTATCCGTGTACTCAATGCACAGCAAGCAGAATACCATAAATTCATGGAAGCCAACACTGAAGCCCGAAACCTTGGCTTAGGCATTCTGCGTCTGTTTGCAGCGCTTATCCCAATCGTCACCTTTACTGCCAATCTGGGGATGCTGGTGATTCTTATGCTGGGTGGTCATTTTGTAATTACCGGGAGCATGTCGCTCGGTGATTTTGCAGCCTTCAACAGTTACCTGGCTTTACTTATTTTCCCAATATTGATGATCGGGTTTATGAGCAATATCATTGCCATGGCCTCTGCATCCTATGCCCGCATCAATGAGGTGCTTGAGGCTCCTGAAATCATTGAAACAGGGACAGTGAAAGCATCGCTTCATGGAAACATCGAACTCATCAATGTTTCTCTTTCGTATGGTGACAAGCCAATTTTAAAAGACATTTCCTTCTCAGTAAAAGGTGGAACGCAGGTCGCCATTATTGGGCCCACCGCTGCCGGAAAGAGTCAGTTGCTCAACCTGCTTACCGATCTGGTAAAACATGATCAGGGAACCATCCTGTTCGATGGTCGTGACATTGAATCTTACGACAAGGAATCGTTTCGCAGCCAAATAGGATTTGTACTTCAGGATAGCGTTATCTTTAATATGAGCCTTCGCGAAAATATTGCTTTCAGCGATAAAGTAACTGACGAATCACTCGAAAAAGCGATCAATACTGCCGAACTGAGAGACTTTGTCGATTCACTCCCCGATAAACTGAACACCATTGTTTCTGAACGTGGCACAAGCCTTTCAGGAGGACAAAAGCAACGAATCATGCTGGCCCGTGCGCTGGCTATAAATCCCAAAATAGTATTGCTTGATGACTTTACTGCCCGTGTCGATCGTGAAACAGAGAAAAAGATCCTTTCCAATCTCGAAATGAATTATCCTGACCTTACTTTGCTGTCGATTACTCAGAATATAGCTTCGGTAAAGCATTTTGAACAGATTATTTTACTCATGGAAGGCGAAGTTATTGCGACAGGAACACACCGGGAGTTAATGGAAACCTGTACGGAGTATGTACAGATCGAAAATTCACAACGAAGTACAAGTCACTATGAACTATAATCTGAACGAAACTGCCAGCAAAACAGAGCAGAAAAAATCAACCCTTGCCGCGCTTACAAAACTGCTCGGATTGATTAAGGAAGAAAAGCGGACACTCATTATTGCCATGATTATTATCCTGATCAATGCCGGATTGAGCCTGCTTGGTCCCTTCCTGATCGGGCATACCATAGATACCTATATTCAATCGAAGCAATACCATGGAGTAATCCTGTTTTCAGGCATTCTGCTGTGTATGTACATCACCGTTTTTATCACCAATTATCTTCAGATCACCCTGATGGGCGGTGTCGGACAACGTATGCTATATAGTTTGCGCAATGCTGTTTTTAATAAACTGCAGATCCTGCCCGTTGACTTCTTCAATCAGAATAAAGCAGGCGATCTCATCTCGCGCATCAACAACGACACGGATAAGCTGAACCAGTTTTTCTCCCAATCGCTCATGCAGTTTATAAGCAGCATCTTCACCATGCTGGGCGCCGGTATTTTTCTTTTGAGTATTAATCCTGAACTGGGTGCTGCGGCTCTTTTGCCGGCTCTGGTTATCTGGATATTTACCAAATCCATCTCACCCTGGGTAAAAGGCAAGAATGCCGCCAATCTGAAAAGCGTGGGTGGATTGAGCGCTGAAATTCAGGAAAGCCTGAACAACTTTAAAGTGATTGTTGCATTCAACCGGCGTGATTACTTCCGCAAACGCTTTGGCGAGGCCAATCAGAAGAACTATGCCACTTCGGTAAGCGCCGGATTGGCCAATAATATCTTTACACCAGTCTATGGACTTTCGTCGAATATTGGTCAACTGATCGTTCTGGCATTTGGTATATATCTCATTACGACCGGACAGTTCACCATTGGTTTACTCATCGGATTCTTAGCCTATATCTATAGTTTTTATCAACCCTTGCGACAGCTTGCTGCGCTCTGGGCCAGTTTCCAGGTTGCGATGGCAGGCTGGGATCGTATTTCACAGATACTTTCACTTGACACCAACCTGTTGGTTATTGAAGATCAAAAAACAGATTCCTCGTCTGCCTATCTTTCTTTTCGGGATGTGTCGTTCACTTATCCTAACGGGAAAGAAGTCCTGCATCATGTTAGTTTTGACCTTGAACGCGGAAAGACCTATGCCTTTGTAGGGCCAACCGGCGGCGGTAAAACCACAACTGCATCTCTTATAGCCCGTTTATATGATGCATCTACAGGAACTGTTTTACTGGACGGGAAGGATATCCGCACCTATCATCCTGAAGAACGGACCGCTAAGATCGGCTTTATCCTTCAGGAACCGTTTTTGTTTTCAGGAACCGTTCGCGACAATATTCTGTATGGAAATCCCGAATACAGGAATTTATCGAACGATGAGCTTGCTGAGGTTATAAAAGAATCAGGGCTTGAAAGCCTGCTTGTTCGTTTTGATGAAGGACTTGAATCGAAGGTTCAAACTTCGGGTGACAGTATCAGCCTGGGGCAGAAACAGTTGATTGCCTTTATGAGGTCGGTGCTTCGCAAACCTCAACTGCTCATTCTCGATGAAGCTACCGCCAATATCGACACGATCACCGAACAACTGCTTGAAAGTATCCTGCAAAAATTACCGTCATCGACTACGCGCGTCATTATTGCCCATCGGTTGAATACCATTGAAAATGCGGATGAAATCTTCTTTGTCAACTCAGGGGAAGTCATTCCCGCCGGATCACTCCAGGATGCTGTAAACCTGCTTTTACACGGAAAAAGAGAAAGCTGAAATCAAAATTACTGTTTCACAAACCATTTATCTGATTACAAGATAAACTACAATCCTGAAGAGTCCTAATTGTTCAGAAATTGCGAAAGAGATATCCCACAAAGTGCCTGATCGGAGAAATATAGTCTTAACCAAGGTCGGGTTTGGATAGGGATTGAGAGGGTATTCCTTCGGTATATTTGTACTATGACTGATCTATAACTGTACTAAAATTGCGATCTTTGTACAGTTGCAAATCAATCATAGATTAATTGATCCGAAGCAAACACGACGCAATCCCCTTTCGGATACTTTCCGTGTAGTTCGAAATCAGGTTTAATGGTTTCCTGAAGAATATTTGAATGGAGAGAGAATTGGTTTTCGGAGTCAATAAGATCATTTTTATATCGTATCGTCTGACCCTGGAGTGAACTCATCTGAGTTTTAAAGATACAAATATTTAGGCAAAGGATATTTCTTCTGAAAATTAGCAGAAAATAAAAACATTAAAATGAGGAAAATATATACTGCTGCACTTGTTGATAGTTACTGAAAAAAAATCCACGAATATTATTTGTTATTTTCCTTTAACTAACAGGCAAAATAATTCATTGTGAAAGAATTATTTTACAAAAAAAACGCTATTTTCTTCAAAATATTTTGTATATTTATAGAGTAATGACACCCTGAAATCGTCATTTAAAATGCACACCTGTGACGTTTTCGATTCTTAATTCTTCCGCATACGTCGAACACCAAGTCGGCTTTCGTTTTTGATTAAAGAGTATCACATGAAATCCACACTTGAAATTCAAATCTCAACCAATGATCTTTTAAACAACATTGAGTTTAGCGACATTTTTAATCTGGAAGATATCCAACACCTACAGGATTTGTTTGCCGATGCAAATGGAGTAGCATCCATCATTACTCATGTTGACGGCACTCCGATAACCAATCCAAGTAATTTCTGCCGGTTGTGTCGTGACATTATCCGCAGTACTGAAAAAGGATTTATAAACTGTATGAAATCCGATGCCGCGCTTGGACTGAAAAATTCTTCAGGTCCGGTTATGCACCAATGCCTGAATGGCGGGCTGTGGGATTCAGGTGCCCGGATAACTGTTGGCGCAAAGCATATTGCCAACTGGATCATCGGGCAGGTGCGCAATGAAGAACTTGATATTCATCGTATGATAACCTATGCCGATGAAATCGGGGTTAACCGGGAAGTTTTTCTCGATGCCCTGAACGAAGTTCCTGTGATGTCGGTTGAGCAACTTGGCAAGTTATCGAAAATGTTGTTTTTGGTTGCCAACGAACATTCTGAAAGAGCATATAACAATTGGCTGCTGAAAGCACAAATTGCCGAACGGGAAAAAACCAGGGTTTTATTGGAAGAATCGGAGAACAGATTTCAGGTCTTATTTAATATAGCTCCATTTGGATATCAATCACTGGACTTTGATGGTCATTTTATTGAAGTCAATCAGTCATGGATAAATACTTTGGGATATACTCAGGAGGAAGTAACCGGCAAATGGTTTGGTGACTTTCTTTCACCGGCCAGTCGTGAGGAATTCCATAAGCGATTCCAGGTTTTCAAAGCAGAAGGTAAGATTCACAGTGAATTTGAGATGATTCATAAGAATGGGAGAAAGCTTGATATTGCTTTCGAAGGGAAAATTGGAAATGATTTGAATGGAAAATTTAAACGAACGCACTGCATATTACAAGACATTACGGAGAGCAAACGGGAAGAAAAGAGGATCAGTGAGAGCGAAAAAATGCTGCGCGAGGCCCAGCACCTGGCCCAAATGGGAAGTTGGGACTGGACAATAGCAACTGACACGGTGAAATGGTCGGAAGAACTTTATCGCATCAACGGGCGCAATCCAGATTCAGCGGCACCTTCATTCTCCGAAATGTCATCTTATTTTATGCCCGAAAGTTGGAAACGGCTGAGCGAGACAGTCGCCAAGGCAGTTCAGAATGGAGAACCTTATGAGCTGGAACTCGAAATAGTGCTTCCGGATGGCACAACCAAATCTACATCAGCACGGGGCGAAGCAGATTGTGATGCCAACGGCAAAATCACAGGACTTCAAGGTACAGTTCAGGATATTACCCAACGGAAACGAGTGGAGGATGAACTTAAACGTAAAAACGAAGAGTTGGTTAAACTCAATTCCGACAAAGATCGCTTTATGTCCATCCTTGGACACGATCTGAAAAGTCCGTTTAATTCCATTCTGGGCTTTCTGGAAATCTTATCCGCCAATATTCGTGAATATGATCTGGACACCATAGAAAGTCAGATTAGTATCGTTGAAACTTCAGCAAAGCGTGTTTTTTCTTTATTGGAAGACCTTTTACTGTGGTCAAGATCACAATCCGGCCAATTGCCCTATGAACCGCAAAGACAGAATCTCACAGCTATTTGTCAGGACATCCTGTCGGACATGAAATTAATTGCTGACACAAAAAACATCATCATCAGTGATTCTGTTTCGGATGAAATAGCTGTCTATGCTGATACGGATATGTTAAAAACGGTCTTACGAAACCTGATTTCCAATGCTATAAAATACAGTAATGCGGGAGGTCAAATCGAGATAAACACCAGGCAGATAGGATCGGAAACAACAATTTCGGTTTCAGACACCGGTGTTGGGATGGCGCCGGAAGTGGCCAGCCATCTCTTTGAAATCTCACAAATCCATTCAACCAAAGGGACTGCAAACGAAACAGGAACCGGATTAGGATTATTACTATGTAAGGAATTTGTGGCAAAACATGGTGGCAATATCTGGGTTGAGAGTGAAGTTGGTAAAGGTTCAACCTTTTATTTTAGTATTTCTTCAAATTTTGAACCGAAAGAACAAAACATCGTAGGAAATAGGAAAAAAGAAGAGAATCAGCCGAAAAAACTGAATATCTTAATAGCCGATGACGACGATGCTTCGGAACAACTTCTAACAATAGCAATGGAGAAATTTGGAGGGGAGGTTTTAAAGGCAAAAACAGGGATTGATGCCGTTGAAGTCTGTCTGGATAATCCCGACGTTGATTTAGTACTAATGGATATTCAAATGCCGGTAATGAACGGATATGAAGCTACCCGGCAAATCAGGTTGTTTAATAAAAAGGTGATTATCATTGCCGAAACAGCGTTTGGGTATGCCGAAAGCAAAGAAGAGGCATTGAAGGCTGGATGTAATGATTATCTTCAAAAACCTATAAAGCGAAAAAAATTAATAGAAATGGTGGAGAAATATTTCTAAGATCAGGTGTAAATGAAGACTCAGATTAAGCGACTATATATAAAAGTGGCTAAACAATGATTTCCAACTTTAACCGTTTACATTAATATTTGCTCCTAAATTCATATTATGAAATCAATCTATTTTCTGGCAATAATACTGTTAATGGCTCTTACAGGATATACCCAGGGAACAGATATGGCTATTGGAGTCCGGGCAGGACTTTCCTCCGGATTTGAATATCGTGTTTTTGCGGACGACAATATTTCATATAAAGGATTGCTTTCAACACGGTTAAATGGACAGGGTTTACAGTTAACCGGTTTGAAGGAATATCATGTTCATGATGTTTTTGATATTGGCGAAGATTTGTCGTTTGTATATGGTTTTGGCGCCCATGGAGGTTTCGAATCATGGTATGTTTATGATAGCAATGTTAATTTTCCCGAAATCATATACCGACATCGGAAATCAGGGCCAATTGCCGGGCTTGATGGTCTTGCTGCATTGGAATATACCATTCCTCAAATGCCATTCGTGGTTGGTATTGAGGTAAAACCCTATTTCAACCTCTTCGGGGAAAATTTTATTCAACTACAACCATTTGATTTCGCCTTCACTGTAAAATATACTTTCTGATTCATAGTGTGATTTAAAGCTTAAGTGAAAGGCTTACGACGAACCGAAATTTTTTATCTTCCCAAATAAGCTTACTTTTGCGGCTCATTAATAGATAAAAATGAGGAATAAATCCTGGCTTCCCACAGGAGCTGCTATTTTGTCGATGATATTCTGGAGCTTTTCATTTGTCTGGGTCAAAATTGTGTATGAAGCATATGGCCCGCTTACGACTATTTTCTTCAGGCTGATTATCTCTTCAGGATTAATGCTGATTTTCACTATACTTTCAAAGAAACTTCAAAAGATAGTTCCGGGTGATCTGAAACTTTTCATTATACTGGCATTATTCGAACCCTTCCTTTATTTTATGGGTGAAAGTTATGGATTAAAATATGTTTCATCAACTGTTGCCTCTGTCATTGTTGCGACCATCCCCCTCTTTTCACCTATTGCAGCCTGGTATCTTTATAAGGAAAAACTCAGCCGAACAAACCTGATTGGCCTGATTATTACCTTTCTGGGGGTTAGCCTGGTTGTCCTCGACAATTCGTTCAATTTTACTGCCTCACCCCTGGGTGTCTCTCTTGAATTCCTTGCAGTTGCCGGAGCCATTGGTTATGCCAGCGTACTTAAAGGTATTTCGCACCGATACAATACATTCACCATTATTACCTATCAAAACATTATTGGAGCAATACTTTTTCTTCCTTTCTGGCTTGGATTTGAATTTCGGGATTTCACCCAGGTGGCCTTTAATCCAAGGTCGTTTGGTGCAATCGTTAAACTGGCCATCTTCGCTTCAACATTTTCATTCATCCTTTTCACATATAGTGTGCGCAATCTGGGCATTAATAAATCCAATATATTTATAAACATCATACCGGTATTTGTCGCCATCTTTGCCTACCTGATCCTGGGAGACCAACTGAATCTTCATCAGATGATCGGAATTGCCGTGGTCATTTCCGGTTTGTTTTTAGCTCAAATCAATTGGAAAAGGAAAAAGAAGTTGCCCCTCCCTATCTATCAGGCCTGAAATTCTGGTTGAAAAGATGGAATAGCTCCTGCTTTCCGAAAGAATTCATTAAAGAAAAAGGAATAAAATTAACCTTTCATCCACATGTTTGTTTATAAAAAGTCAAGATAGTATTTTACTGTTTATATCTTTAAGAACTGTGACCATAAGATGTCGAAATAATTTTGTTCCGCTGGTTTTTATTCACCTGTTGTTGCTGGCTTATCCGCTTGTAAGCAAGATAAGTCATGTACATCACTATGCAAAAATCCATCATGTATCATCAGGCGAGACTTCGTTTGAAGAGCATGAAGAATCTTGTGCAGTATGCAATTTCGAATTTTACAGTTTTATTGGTTCTAATCCAATCACTGCAATCGTATATCTACAAAGCAACCCTATTTTCAACTCCCCCGAACCGGAATTTCATTATCGTCAGATTATACATTATTACTCACTTCGGGCGCCTCCTGCAGTATAATTTCCAGTTTCCTTTCTTTTTATAAATCAATCCTGTAAAAAGAATTACTTACAGATCTGCAATTCAAATCTATTAATTTCAGGCAACATGAATTGAATTGACATCAATTCCTATATCATAAAAACATTCTTATGCGAGTACAAATTATATTACTTACAGGAAGCTTACTTCTTACTATATCGTCCGTTTTTGCAAATCCTAATGCTGTTTTATCCAACGCACATTTAAGCGGAAAAGTTACAGATATAAAGACAGGTGAATCGTTACCTGGGGTCACATTATACTTTCCTATATTGAAAGCAGGTGCAGTAACCAAATCTGACGGAACTTACTTTATCGATAAACTCCCGGCTGCAAAGCTTCTTATTCAGGTCAACTTTATCGGGTATAAAATGCTGTCCAGGGAACTTGATCTGGCAGTAACTCATATTATTGATTTTAGGTTGGAAGAGTCAGCCACTGAGATTAGTGAAGTAGTTGTAACGGGTCATTCGGATGGAATGGAGCCTAACCAGACTCCATCTCCTATTGCAATTGTTCCTCTCACTCAACTGTTGCAAAATTCAGCTACCAATATTATTGATGCCCTTTCGAAGGTACCGGGCATATCGCAGGTGACCTCAGGTGTTGGAATTTCAAAACCCGTCATTCGGGGAATGGGTTATAACCGGGTTGTTGTCGTCAATGATGGAGTGAGACAGGAAGGTCAGCAATGGGGAGATGAACATGGGATTGAAATCGATGAAAACACCGTTAGTCATGTTGATATTTTAAAAGGGCCTGCCAGTCTGGCATATGGTTCGGATGCCATGGCCGGTGTAATCAACATGATTTCAGCACCAACACTGCCCGAAGGATCGGTTAAGGGAAACATCACAAGTAATTACCAGACCAACAATGGATTGATTGCCTGGTCGGCTGATCTGGCCGGTAATAAAAACGGATTCATCTGGGATGCACGATTCAGTAACAAAATGGCACATGACTATCAAAACAGGTATGATGGATATGTTTATAATTCAGGTTTTCGGGAGAATGCAATCAACACAACACTTGGAATTAACCGAAGTTGGGGATTTTCACACCTCCACATTAGCTCATATTCTCTTGAACCGGGAATTGTGGAAGGAGTTCGTGATTCGCTTACAGGAAAATTTCTAAAGACAACATTCAATAACAATGGGTCTCCCATCAGTCAACTTGCTACTTCATCCGACTTTCTTTCTTATCAGCCAAACGCTCCGTTTCAGAAAATCAATCATTACAAAGCGGTTTGGAATAACAATTTATTCATTGGTAAGGGCAACCTCGAAGGGACTATCGGATTTCAGCAAAATCGCCGCAAGGAATTCCCAACACCTAACCAATATGGACTTTTCTTTTTGATGAATACCATTAATTATGACTTCAAATACAATTTTCCTGAGATAAATAATTGGAAACTTATAACCGGAGTAAATGGCATGTGGCAACAATCACAAAACAAAGGCACTGAATTCCTGGTACCTTCCTATCATTTGTTTGATGTGGGTGCATTTGTTATTGCATCAAAAAAAGTCGGTAAACTTGATTTCAGTGGTGGCATTCGTTATGACAGAAGATCAGAAACAGGTGATGCACTTTATCTGAATGCAAACAATATACCTGTTTCTGCTATCGAACCGGGTGCAATCAAGCGTTTCGATTCATTTGACAAATCCTTTAATGGAATCTCAGGAAGTGTAGGAGTAACCTACCAGATTACCGAATCCATCTTCACCAAGTTGAATATTTCTCGTGGTTTTCGCGCACCAAACATTGCAGAATTAGGATCGAACGGGGTACATGAAGGCACTCAGCGATATGAAATTGGCAATCCTGCATTGAAATCGGAAAACAGCCTGCAACTGGATTATGCGCTTGGTTTAAATACCACTCATGTTTCGGCCGAAATGGATTTATTTACCAATACGGTTAATCATTTCATTTTCAGCAAAAAGATTGATATATCTTCAAATACTAATCCTCAATTTGATAACCTTCCGGTATTTAAGTTTGGTGATGACAATGCTCATTTCTATGGTGGCGAATTTCAACTTGATATACATCCGCATCCTTTGGACTGGATTCATTTTGAAAACACATTTTCCTATGTGATGGGAACACTTGATAATCAGCCTGCAAATGCACATTATTTACCATTTATACCAGCTCCCCATTGGATGTCAGACCTTAAAATTGAAATCAACACACTGAAACAATATTTATCAAATGCATACGTGAAATTCGGAATTGACAAAACATGGGAGCAAAACCATATTTATGCTGCTTTCAATACTGAAACATCAACCCCTGGTTATACTTTATTGGATATGGGTGCCGGGACAGATTTTGTTTACAGAAAGAAAACTGCATTTTCATTGTATATTTCAGTCAACAATCTTACTGATGTCGCCTACCAAAGCCATCTCAGTCGCCTTAAATATACCGGCATGGATTATGCCACAGGAAGAACAGGTATCTACAACCAGGGTCGGAATATAAGTTTCAAGCTATTAATTCCGATAGATATTGCCAGTTATAAGGGTAATGAGAACTAAGTAGAAACACTGACCTGTTTAAAACTTCTCTGTGTTAATTTATGAGGTAATCAGTTTTTGATAACAATTAACACCTAAATTTGCCAGAGTAATTAAATGGTTCTATAAGCCTGATCACATTTACTATTGTCCGGACAGAACCAATCAAAACAGAAATAACACAAATGGATTTCATCCCATACAACAGGCCTGAAAAATTGAAGGAATTCAGCAACAACCGAAAGCAGGATTTCACGTTGCTCTTCAAAAAGCTGAAAGCAAAAAAGCCGAAGAACCTGGACGATGTGTTTCATGAGTTACACAATGAAGCCTTTGATCAGTTTGATTGCCTGACATGTGCCAATTGCTGCTCAAGCATCAGCCCGGTTATTACCGAAAAAGACCTTGAGCGGCTTGCTAAAAGCGTGAAGATGAAAACCGTTGATTTTGTGGCACAGTATTTATACATCGATGAAGACCATGATTACGTTTTTAAACAAACACCTTGTCCTTTCCTGATGCCCGACAATTATTGCATGGTTTACGAAGACCGCCCAAGGGCTTGTCGTGAATATCCGCATACAGACCGTAAACGAATGTATCAGATATTAAACCTGACGCATAAAAACTGTGAGATTTGCCCTGTAGTATTTAGCATTACTGAAGAGTTGGTCAAGAAATATTAAAAAATTAGAATAATGGAATTAAAAGAACATATAATTATAGGAGGGGCTGAATGGTGTGCTTTCCCGAATTTGAATATTCCCGCTATTAAAGCGCGGGTAGATTCAGGAGCCAAAACGTCTTCAATTCATGCCAGTAACATCCAAAAGATAAATAAAAAGGGCGAGAAATGGGTTAGCTTTGAAGTACATCCCATCCAGGATACCCGACGAATTACTCTGCGGTGTGAAGCCAAAGTCATTGCGCAAAGAATTGTCAAAAGCTCGAGCGGAATATCAGAAAAGAGGTACGTCATCCAATCATTGATGAAAATAGGCAATTACCAATGGAGTATAGAATTAACACTTGCCAACCGTGATTCGATGGGGTTTTGCATGCTGCTTGGACGTGAAGCCATGGAAAACCGTGTATTTGTTGATCCGGCCAATAGCTTCCTGCTTGGTAATTATTCCGAAGAAAAGATTGATGAATTGTATCAACACATCAAGGATATCCGAAGTGGGTTGAGAATCGGCGTATTGGCAAGTAATCCTAAACTATACAGCAACCAACGCATCATGGAAGCCGGGAAAGAGCGTGGTCACGAAATGATCTTCCTGAATGTTGATCAATGTTACATGAAGCTTGATTCGACTAATCCTGAAGTCAGATACCGGGGAGGCAGTAGTCTAAATAACCTTGATGCCATCATCCCCCGAATAAAACCCAACCTTACTTTTTACAGTTGTGCTTTAATCAGGCAATTTGATTCTCTTGGTATCTTTTGTGCCAACTCCTGGGAATCAATCAGCAAATCGCGTGACAAACTATATTCATCACAGTTATTTTCACAGAATGGGATTCAGATACCCATAACTGGCTTTGCAAAATCGCCACTCGACACCTCCGATCTGATCAACATGGTTAAAGGAGCACCACTGGTTATTAAGTTACTCGAAGGAACGCAAGGAAAAGGAGTGGTACTGGCTGAAAACACAAAGGCAGCAGAGAGTGTAATAAACGCTTTTAAGAGCCTTCATGCCAATATATTGGTTCAGGAGTTCATTAAGGAAGCCGCAGGTAAAGACATTCGCTGTTTTGTGATTGATGGCAAAGTGGTGGCGTCCATTCAACGTGAAGCAGTAAAAGGAGAATTCAGGGCCAATCTGCATCAGGGGGGCAAGGCTTCGGTAATAAAGATAACGGCTGAAGAGAAAAAACTGGCAGTGAAAGCCGCCAAAGTACTTGGCCTGCATATCGCCGGTGTAGATATTATACGTTCCAACAGAGGACCACTCGTTCTTGAAGTGAACTCTTCACCCGGGTTGGAAGGCATTGAAAAAGCCACAGGGAAAGATATTGCCGCCTTGATGATTACTTCAATCGAAAGGCAACTTGGCTGGCAGCGCGAACTTATAATACGGTTACCTGAAAATGAAATTATCCTTCAGGAGACTCATTAAACTAAGGTTAACAAGGAGCTCAGACCTAATTGCTTGTTAGGTTGTTCAAAAGCCTTTTCTTATTTTTGGGAGAAATTTCAAAAAACTATTAAAACCAATTGATAATGAGAAAGAAAATTGTTGCCGGTAACTGGAAATGCAATACAACCGTACAGGAAGGTGTTGAACTCGCAAAATCAGTAAATGAATTAGTAGCTAAATCAGGTGTTAAAAATGTAGTCGTCGTTCTTGGAACTCCATTTACCCATCTTACCAGTATTGTTGCTGTTGTTGATATCAAACTCGTTGGTGTTGCCGCACAAAATTGTGCAGCTGAGGCCAAAGGCGCTTTCACCGGAGAAGTTTCGGCTTCAATGGTTAAATCAACCGGAGCGGAATATGTGATTCTAGGTCATTCTGAACGTCGCGAATATTATGGCGAAACAAGCGAAACACTCAATAAAAAAGTTGCACTGGCACTGTCAAATAACCTAACTCCAATTTATTGCTGTGGCGAAGCTTTAGCTATCCGTGAGGCTAACGAACAAAATGCCTACGTTAAAACACAACTTGAAGAAACAGTTTTCAACCTCAGCCCTGAAGATTTCTCGAAATTGGCCATTGCTTACGAACCAATCTGGGCAATCGGAACTGGTGTAACAGCTTCAACCGCTCAGGCACAGGAAATGTTGGCTTATATCCGTGGTTTAATTTCCAACAAATTTGGTAAAGCTATAGCTGAAGAAACCTCGATTCTTTACGGTGGCAGCTGTAACGCTAAAAATGCCCCTGAATTATTTGCTCAGGCAGATATCGATGGTGGATTAATTGGTGGCGCTTCACTGAAAGCTGAAGATTTCCTGGGAATAATCACTGCATACTAATCAAGAAAAAAGGAATAAGGGAAAAGGAATAACTAATACATGGTGACTTATTCCTAAACAAAATACGAAGGCTATTCGGCAACGGATGGCCTTTTTTAGTTACATTTGAACTTTACTTTATTGCCAATTACCAATAACTTTTTCCTTATTCCTTTTTCCTTATTTCACTTTTCTATATGAATTACACAAAAATCAGCTTTAAACTAAATCCTGACAATCAGGAAAATCGCGAAATATTGATCGCAGTGCTTTCTGACCTTGCATTCGAGAGTTTTGATGAATCAGAGGACTTCGTTATGGGTTACGTTCCAGGAGAATCAGTAAATCTTCAGGAGATTAAGGATATAACTACTGCCCTGCCCTTTTCAGTCGATACAGATAATGAAGTGATTCCCGATCAGAACTGGAATGAAGTGTGGGAAAAGAACTACTTTAAACCTTTACTCATTGGCAATCGCTGTCTGGTTCGGGCACCTTTTCATACTGAATATGAGCCTGCTGAATTTGAGTTGGTTATCGAACCAAAAATGGCCTTCGGAACCGGTAACCATGAAACCACCACTCTTGTTGCTGAACAAATACTGAAGATGGAACTCGAAGGCAAAACGGTTCTCGACATGGGTTGTGGAACAGGGATTCTGGGGATGCTGGCTTCTCTCAAAGGAGCAAAAAGCGTTACAGCTATCGATATCGATACCTGGTCATTTGAAAGCACCGTTGAAAACTCACGTTTGAACAATATTTTCAATATTGAAGCCAAACTGGGAGATGCCGGTTTGCTTGGGGCTGAAACTTATGAAATTATATTTGCCAACATACAGAAAAACGTAATTATTAAAGATTTGCCTGCCTATGAAAAAGTATTGCAATCAGGAGGCAATATCTATCTGAGTGGATTCTACGCTCAGGATATGCCTGATATAAAAAGGAAGGCTGAATCGCTGGGTCTCATCGAAACCGGATATCAGGAAAAGAATAACTGGGTAGTCTATTCTTTTAAAAAACCCTAAATACAGAACATGAGATCACTGGTCCTATCAGCCATTTAAACCGTATCGACCTGACAGAACTCCGCTACCTGCTTTTTAATGAAGCCAGAAGGCTGGAAATAGGCAATAACGGGACGCAATCTATCTTCCGGCTTCAGAATTGATTAGTGTTTCTTCAATAAATCAAGCATCTTTCGATCTAACTTATGTCCGTGCCAATCTTCGTATTGGACATCTTTCCTTCCTGAATCCAATACACCGAAGTCACCTCTGAAATTCCATAAAGCATAACCAATCTGGTTTTCAGTCAAAATATCCAGTACATCGCCAAACCAGGCCAGGAACACTTCATGCGGGGTTTCCTTCCAACACCCACATTCACCGCAATGAACACCAATACCTTGTTTTACCAGTTCAATCCATGGTTGATATAATTCTTCCAGGTTCTTCTTGCTAAACGATTTACCATCAATTACTCCCGGCCAAACGGGTTTAGGTGCATCATCAGGATTTTTAAATACCCACGGTGCACGGTAATGAGAAATATAATGAGGGAAATAACCACGACAGCTTTGCGCGATATTCTGGTCGGTAATTTCCTTAATTACATTGGAACCACCACTATTTCCGTCAGCTATGACCAAATGGTCAGGATTCGATTTGCGTATGGCACTAGCCGCAGCTATAGCGACTTTCCGATATACAGCGCCCGGAACGGCAGAAGTTTTAGAGAACTGATCGTTCATAACTTCTTTCATAAGCGGTTCGTTCACCAGGTCAAAGCTTATCTTTTTCGATGAAACAGTAGCAAACCGTTTTCCCCACATTTCCCAGTGGTAACAAAAAGCATCCAGGGCTTCCTGATCTTTCCAAAGATTGTAAGGCTCATGAAACCCTGCGTTGATGCAATAGCCCGGTGCCCTGTGTAAATTAATACTGACATGCAAACCAGCCTCCTGTGCTGAAAAGACCAATTCCTGAATCTGATCGACCACTTTTTCATTGATGTTCAGTATATCAGCCGGAGTGACATTCTTCTCAGGATCGAAATTGATATATCTGGGATAAGCCATTGGAAGCCTTACGAAATCGAAGCCCCAGTCTACCATCCATTTAAAATCGTCTTTTGTCGACTTTGACCGGTCATTTCCTTTGGGTGGAAAAGCCCCGAAATAATCGAGCAGGTTAAAACCACGCCAGCGTGGAAGGGCATTTTTCACAGTAGGTTGAAATGTATTACCAAAAGCAAGGTTACCTGTCAACGCTGTAGCTGCAGTAATAAGCCCTGTTGTTTTGATAAATGATCGGCGGTTAATGTGTTGGTTTTCCATAGGTTTTTTAGGTTAATTTGATCCATTTTCATAAGGGAACAATAGTACTTGATGCGAAGATAATACAAACCCGCATATCCTGATGATTTGTTATTCGATTAATTTCTGAATTTCATTCCTCAATCAGTTATAAAGTTTTCTCTTTAATCTGCTTTCAAAAAGTATATTTGTAGGAAATTATCAAATCAGTTGATTCTTACCATTATATAACAGCTTAAATTTACCATATGATTCTTGATAAACTTGAAAATACGGATTTCTATTCCGGGATCAGCAACAACCTTACCAGGGGATTTGAATACCTGAAATCCACAGACCTGGCAACACTGGAGCCTGGCCGGCATGAGATAGACGGGGATGAAGTCTTTGCTCTTGTAAGCGAATACAACACAAAAGATCACCTCGAATGCTGGCCTGAAGCTCACCAAACCTATACCGACATTCAATACATCATCTCGGGAAGGGAAGCCATTGGTTTTGTGACCCTAAAAAACCAGCTTATTGTCTCCGAATTTGATCCTGCAAAAGACATTACGTTTTATTCAGCAGATACTTCTCCCCTGATTCTTGAAGCGGGCATGTTTGCGGTCTTTTTCCCACAGGATGTTCATTGTCCGTGCATGCAGATTGACGGAGCTGTAAAAGTGAAGAAGGTTGTCGTGAAAGTAAAACTATAGTCATTTGTCATTGGGAAAAAGGAAAAGGGAAAAGGGATAATGGACGAGACAGATCACTTTTGGATTTACGAAGCAACCTTCATTTTACAGCGCCGGTTTTTTTATTGCATTCTTTCGCTGTTCTCGCGATGAACGGTTAATGAACGGACTGTTTTTTATTTATACTCTGATATGAATCTGTCCTATCGGAAAAGTCAGGGGAAAGGGTATAAATACCTTGGAAACAACCACATCAATGGCTATCGGACCGGAAAGTGACTTTTGCAAAACTCCGTTTAATTCCTGATTTGAACTTGTATTTCGGATATCCGAAAACAACCATAATACCTGAAGGCGATTTAGCTGGAAGGTCCCATTTCTGTTTTAGCTTTTTAGCGCCATATTGAATGGTGGAATGATTGCCATATGATGGTTTTTTTTGTATAAATTTAAACAGTTTTTTTACGATAACCTAAACCACAAAATTGCATTTATGAATCATTCATTATTTATCCTGAAAGTCATTCTCCCATTCCTGTTTTTTAGTCTGGAAATATCGGCTCAGGTCCGTTATAAAGATGAAATTACCGATTCTGTCAGGGTCGAAACTTCTACCTATGCATTTAAGGACGGCCATTCCCTCGACATGGATGTCTATTTCCCTGCATTTGATAATGATACCAAAAGAGCCTTGATTTTCTATGTGCATGGTGGTGGCTTTGCAGGAGGCCAGCGTAACGAGCCCGGCATTCAGGTGTTTTGTAAAAAACTGGCCCGGCATGGTTATGTCGTGTCTTCCATCTCCTACCGCCTGACCCGTCAGGGAACCAAGACCGAATTTGGGTGTGACTGCCCCGCTGTGGATAAACTGAATACATTCAACAAAGCCGTTGAAGATCTTCAGGATGCCACTTTTTTCATGATAAAGAACCGGGATAAAATGGGGATAGACCCTCAGAAAATCATACTCTCGGGAAGCAGTGCAGGTGCAGAAACCGTTTTGAATGCCGCTTACCAGCCCCCTTATTGCTATGGGCTTGATAGTGGTCCTGTATCCTATGCCGGGGTTATTTCGATGGCTGGTGCAGTGACCGATACCTCACGAATCTTCAAAGAATCGGCAATACCCTCCTTGCTTTTTCATGGAACCTGCGACAACCTGGTTCCATACGCATCTGCTCCTCACCGCTATTGTAAGGAATCTGAACCTGGTTATCTAATCATACATGGTTCATATACCATTGCACAGAAACTAAAGAAACTTGGAACCCCGTATTGGCTGTACACCTATTGTAATGCGGCACACGAGATAGCAGGCAAACCCATGACTGCCAACCTGAACGAGATCATTGATTTCTGCTATTCCTATGTGATAAATAAAGGAACTGAACAAAAGACGACAGTCATGAAATCTGAAAACAAATCGTGTCAATACCAATCGTTTAACTTTTGTGAAGAATGAAACAACTCTTTTCCCCTGTGTTCTTAATCTTGCTGAACATTACATTCTGTCAGGCCCAGCAAACAGAAATCCAGTACCTGTCAGGAACAGGAAGCGATCATATGGTAAACTGGGATTTTAAAGGTAAAATGGACCATTCAATCATCGGGATGGCTTAAACTGGAGGTATTGTACAAGGCTCCCAAGGAGAATAAATTCATGGACATCAGTTTCGATTATCCTGAAGATCAGGTTTTGGGAGTGTGCTGGATGGGCTATGGCCCTTACCGCGTATGGAAAAACCGCATGAAGGGAAACATGCTCAACGTTTGGAGCAAAGCTTACAACAACACCATTACCGGCGAAAAGGATTGGATTTATCCCGAATTCAAAGGGTATCACCGTAATTTTTACTGGGCAACTATTCAGTCAAAGGAACAGGATTTTACTGTTGTTTGTCCCGATGAAGATGTTTTCCTGCGCCTGTTCACTCCTCAGAAACCTGCAGGAGCTTATAATGACAACACATCTCCTGAATTTCCGTCCGGGAACATCTCTTTCCTATACGGCATCAATCCTATAGGTACAAAATTCACCAAGCCTGGAACGATGGGGCCAATGAGCCAGCCTAACCTGTTTCTGTATGAAAAAAACCTGACGCTTTATTTCAATTTTCAATAGTCATGGTTGTATTGGTTGTAATGGTTTATAGGGTTGTCAGTTGTCATTCAATAGTCATTTAATGGGATGATACAACAATGACAACAACGACAACAATGACAACCCATGCCCCCCAATGTCCATGCATGCTTTAAAATAAATACGCACAAATACTTACAACAGAATACGATTTTACGCTGAACAAGATGAGCGTTTGAAAAACTACTTTCGTGTTGTTATTACCATGAACCCCAAAATGGAAATCTATCAGGAACTTGCCAAAGATATCCGGTTAGCAGAAGGCCTGAAATCATGCATGAATTGCGGAGTTTGCACGGCCATCTGTCCTGCTGCAGAATTTTACGACTACGACCCAAGGATAATTGCCGGCATTATACAATCCAAGGATGAAAAACGAATAGAAGAACTCCTGAAAAGTGATGTGATCTGGTATTGCGGCGAATGTATGTCGTGCAAGACCCGCTGCCCGCGTGGTAATTGCGTTGGACTTATTATCATGGCTTTAAGATCACTTTCACAGGAACTGGGCTACTTTGCCGAATCAGAAAAAGGAAGGCAGCAATTGGCCATTAAACGGGTTGTGGGCGAGAATATCGTCTTTAGGGGATACTGTGTACTTCCTGAGAACCTGGTGCCGGAAATGCACCCTGAACAAGGTCCTGTGGGCGAATGGATATTCGGGAACAAAGAAGAAGTTTATGAGCGTGTCGGAGCCAATTACAATGGCGAGGGTGAAGGGGCGCTGCGCAAAATCCCACAGGAATCGCTGGATGAAATATACAGGATTTTTGAACTGACCGGCGGATTAGACCGATTTGACAAGATTGAATATTTTTCGAAAGAGAAAGCCAAAAGCATGGGATTTACTGACATCAAAGAAGAATATCCTGACTATGTTTCTCACATATTCACCACGAACAACGGCAAACATAACAGGCAATAATGAAAAAAGAAGGCAAAATACAAGTCTGGCAGGATTATCAAAAGGAAATAGCCGACGATCATTATTTCTATGTTCGCAGTTGTATCCGTCAGAACTTTTTCCCGGGATCAGAACAAACTTTTCTGAAAATATTACGAAAAGAATTGGGCAAGGATATATATGAAAATCCGCATCACACCAGTTGTTCCGGGATCGGCTACCATTCGGATATTGTTCCCTTCGACACTATCCAAACCATTGTCGCACGTCAGTTTGCCTTAATGACAGAAGCCGGCTATCAAAACATTGCCGTTTCGTGCATCACCTCGTTTGGGATCTATAACGAAATCATCGAAACCTGGAAAGAGTATCCGGCAGAATTGGAAAAGGTTCGGAATTTTCTGAAAAAAGCTACGGGGCGCGAATTTGAAGTACCTCAGAATGTGGCCCATGCCAGCGACATCGTGTACAAATTCAGGGAGGATATTGCGACTCATGGGAAATTTAGGCTTATCAATCACAAAACAGGTAAACCCTTAAAAGTTGTCGAACACATAGGTTGTCATTATTCGAAAATGTTCCCTTGTAAAGGTGTCGGAGGGGCTGAATTTCCTTACGTACTGGCCGGAATGATCGAAGCATGGGGAGGTGAAGTGATCGATTATCCTGAACGGCGCCATTGCTGCGGATTCGGGTTCAGACAATACCTCATCATGTCGAATCGTGGTTATTCAGTATCCAATTCAAGGAAGAAATTTGAGTCCATGGAGCCTTACAAACCCGATTTTATTGTCAGTAACTGTCCCGGATGCCCTATGTTTCTGGATCGCTGGCAATATGTGATTGAAGAGATGGAAGGCAAAACATTCGGACCAGACGGACAGGGAATACCGGTACTGACTTACGAAGAAATGGCAGGATTGGTTCTTGGTTATAATCCATGGGATATGGGCATGCAGATGCACCAGACCAATGTTGAGCCACTGTTAGACAAAATGGGGATTCAGTACGATCCTGAGTTAAAATATGCGAACAAAGAGGGAAAACAAATCGGACATCCGACCATGGTGCGATGCGGATGCTAATTTTTACAGACTCAGCAGGAGAATAATGTTGTGAGTTACGAGATATCAGTTACGATTAATATCAAACGCAACCCGAAGCCCGCAAACCTGGAACTTTGAACTTTGAACTTTGAACTTAAAAAAAACTGCTTGAAACATATTGTAATCATAGGGGGCGGAATAGCCGGGATTGAAACAGCCAGCGCTTTAACTGATGCAGGACATTGGGTAACCCTGATAGAAAAAGATGCCCAAATTGGCGGTAAACTGAACAACTGGTCGAATCTTTTTCCAAACTTCACTCCTGTTGAAAAGATTACTGATGAGCTTAAGGAGAAGTGTCGACGTAAAGATTTTTCAATACTCACGAATACTGAAGTCAATTCAGTTCTTCGAAACAAGGATAAATTCAGCATTAATACATCCGATAATCAGCAGCTGGAAGCTGACGCCATAGTTGTGGCCACAGGCTATGAATTGTTTGATGCCCGTCGTAAAGAGGAATACGGTTACAAGATTTATGATCATGTTATCACATCGGCTGATCTGGAACAATTGTTTAAATCGGGAGAAAAACTTACTGTAGCTGCCGGAAAGATTCCCAAACGCATTGCTTTTGTTCATTGTGTAGGCTCACGCGATGAAAAATCAGGCAATCATTATTGCTCAAAAGTATGCTGCATTACAGGTGTAAAACAGGCTATCGAACTCAAAAAACATTTACCTGATGCTGAAATATTTTGCTTTTACATGGATTTGCGCATGTATGGCAAACATTTCGAAGAGCTATACCGTGAAGCTCAGGAAAAATATGACATACAGTTTATCCGCGGACGGTTGTCTGAAGCATCGGAGAAGATCGACAAAAGTCTGCTCATTAAAGCTGAAGATACTCTTTCGGGACGGCCCCTCAAAATGAATGTGGATTTACTGGTACTTCTTATTGGGATGGAAGCGGGAAAAGGAACAGCTGCGGCTGCAACAAGTTGCAGTATAGGCTGTGAAGAATCAGGTTTTCTCCAGACTGCCGACTCATTTTTACAGTCCAATATTTCAATGCAGGATGGTATTTTTCTGGCAGGAAGCTGTACCGCCCCAATGACTGTAAACGATACTGTTTTGCATGCACGCTCGGCAGCGCAGGAGGTAAACAACTATCTTCAAAAAACCAGGTAATGAAAGATTTTGGCTACACGGTAATCAAACAACGCACCATCGACTACGATCAGTTTGACGGGCGGCTTCTGAACGAGGTTCTCCAAATGGAACCCTCGTTCAAAGTCTGCCTTTCCTGTGGAGGATGCACAGCCACCTGCAGCGCCAATGACCTGGTCAGCTTTAATGTCAGAAGAATGAACCTTTTACTGCGTCGTGGCGAAACCGTTGAGCTTGAATCGGAAATCAAAAAATGTATGCTCTGTGGTAAATGTATGTTGGTTTGCCCGCGTGGGATCAATATCCGTAATGTGATCATGCTTATTAAAAAGAGCATTCTGAAATACAATCCGGTTAAATCATAAGCAACCATGGAACCAACAACGTTTATTTGGCCATTTACAATCGGTCTCTTGTTTATTTCCTGCTTCCTGGTGATAATCGTCGGTATTTGGATTTCAAGCCTTTCACGCATCGATAAAAGCCGTATTTGGCACAACATTTTCACCAGAAAAAGTCTGGAGTCGCTTCGTGAGATCTTTATGGAATCATTGCTCCATCGTAAAATATTCAGGAAAAATGCAGTTCTGGGTTACATGCATATGAGCCTGGCCTTTGGCTGGTTCCTCCTGATTGTGGTTGGACACATCGACGCCTGCAATCACTTTCAAAGCCTTTCTGTGCCTGCATACAAAGCCATCTTTTTTCGCTTTTATATTTCCGAAGCAGCCACAACCCTTTCAGGTAAAATACTTGCTGCCAGCATGGATTTATTGCTTGTTTTTGTTCTTTCGGGAGTTATGCTTGCCTACTTTAAACGATTGAACAGCCGCCTGTTTGGGATGAAGAAAACGACACAGCTTAAAATCGGTGACCGTATCGCGCTCAGTTCACTGTGGCTTATCTTCCCGCTTCGTTTTCTGGCCGAAAGTGTATCAGCAGGTATACACCACAACGGAAGCATTATCAGCCAGCCAACAGGTAATATGCTTGCTACTCTCCTACCCATTCATCTGTTTGAAATGCCACTCTGGTGGGCCTATTCGGGTTCGCTCGCCCTGTTTTTCATGGCCATGCCAGTTTCACGTTATATGCACATCCCGGTTGAAGTGGTACTTATATTTCTCAGGAATTATGGCATTCGGGTCAAAAAACGGATCAGCGGCTTTTCCCGGATTCAGGTGTATTCCTGCTCACGTTGCGGAATTTGCCTGGATAGTTGCCAGATGAACCACGCGGCCATTAAAGACACTCAATCGGTTTATGTGTTGAAACATATCCGGAACAGGAATATAACCGACGAAAAGCTCTTTAACTGCCTTCTTTGCGGACGATGCCAACCCGATTGTCCTGTTGGTCTTGAATTGAACGACCTACGTATTACTCAGCGCATCGAATCGACCAAAGAATATAACTCTTCGTACGAATACCTGAAAAATGGTAAGGTGGCAGTTAGCCCGCAGACTGAAGTGATTTATTTCGCTGGTTGTATGACCCACCTTACACCTGCCATCCTCAAATCAATGAAAGAGATTTTTGCACTGGCCAAAGTCAAATACTGGTTTATGGACGAAGACAAAACGGCCTGTTGCGGTCGTCCTCTGATGCAGGTGGGACAATATGAAGCGGCAAAAAAACTGATCGAGCACAACCGTGAACGTATACTGGCCTCCGGGGCTAAAAAGCTGGTTGTCTCCTGCCCTATCTGCTACAAAGTTTTTAATGAAGATTATGCTTTGCCTGGCATCAAAGTTCAGCACCATTCTGAATACCTTCTTGAATTGATGGCTGAAAATCGTTTGCCTATTCATAAACTGCCAATGCGTGTGGTTTACCACGATCCTTGTGAGTTGGGACGAGGAAGCGGTATATACCATCAGCCGCGTTTACTGCTTGATGAATATACAGAATTGGTTCCGATGAAAAATGAAAAAGAAGCGTCCTATTGTTGCGGAGGAAGCCTTGCCAACATCAAAATACAAATGAACGAACGCAACCAGATACGCGATAATGTTCTGGATGAATACCTGGGCTACCAACCTGATATTTTGGCAACAGCGTGTCCGCTCTGCAAAAAAACATTCGCCAAAAGCAATAAACTACCGGTACACGACATCGCTGAAGTTATATATATGGCCATCCAACAGAAAAACATCTCTATCGCCGGTGAAATTAAAGATGAGAAAGTGCCAAAAGTTGAGTTTTGGAGATAATAATGCATCAACAATTCTTAATTAAGATTAGGTAATTAGCACAAAATTAATGTGTTGAATCTCAAAGACGAAAATAATATCTTTACAGATTAATTTTTCCACATAAAATCGACGAATAAAAGTATTGTGACTTATGGACAGATCAATTTAACTGAAATTGATCGAATAATGGACAATAATGTAGGTATTAAATCAATTTTAAGTAATTTTATTGTGACTTATTTGATTTGAATTCCTCGGGTTTCATATTATTTAATCAACATCTATTATTATTTATCAAAAGTATAAATCATTCAACTTTCAATATTTCTGTTGATTAACGGATAATATTTCAACATTACTATTCAAATAATTGTTTAATCAAAAAAAATAGTCATTTTTTGTAAAATAAAATTGGTTTATTTATTTATTATTTATAAATTTATAAAGAATTAGAAATAATTCTGTAATAAGGGGATCAGATTAGAATATAATTTAAATAATACTGATTATTTTCAATGTCAGAATTTTTTATTCAATTTAATTCCTTTAAACGATTAATCAATTTACAAAAAAACAAATGTTACAACACAGTAAAATGTGGGTAACAGTAGAATTTTCTTTGTGCAATTCGCAAATTTCAATTACAAAAAAACCTTGGATATAAATTATACTGAATAATTAATCGCTATTTGCATCTTTCATCTCTCCCAAATAAATATAATTTGCAAAACATTTTCTTTTTAGAATTCTATTCCAATTAAATTAGAATTCCATTCTTATAATCTTAAATGATTATAATTATAAAAAAATCAGGCACTTAGATTGAATTCAAGTTTGCTTATTTTTAAAAAATAACGTAACTTAATCTCAAATTGCACATACAACCTTAAGCCAATCCATAATATTTAATGAGCTATGACAAAAAAGAGATTTGCTGAATCACAGATTTATCGTATTCTACAGGAAAACGAAGCAGGAGTATCTATCCCAACACTTCTTAAAAAGTATGGCGTTAGCCAGGCAACTATTTATAATTGGAGGATTAAATATGGAGGAATGAATATTTCGGAAATCCGCAGGTTGAATGAGTTGGAAGAAGAAAACGACAGACTTAAAAGAATGTTTGCGGACTTGAGTCTGGAAAACCTTTTATTAAAAAGTAAGCTTGAAAAGGAAAAATAAACACTCGTTATATTCCAAAATACTTTTTGGAATATAAATGTAAACAGATCTCATCATTCTTTCATTCTCTTTTTTTATATTTTTAAATAATAAAGAGAAATAATTATTCAAGAAATATACTTCTCTAAATCCAAATATAATTATATCTCTATCTATCAATTAATTAGCAAATATAAAAAAATATATTTATGCTATCTTGTCATTCTTCAATGATTTTTTAGCTCTGAATGTTATCTACTGTTTAAAATACAAAAGTGCAAAATATGTCGGAAATTACCCATTGATATTCTAAAAAATTCAACCTAACTTTATAAAACAAGAATAAATTCTATTTTCAATTCATAGAATCGTTTTTAGAATAAAACAAAATTATCGCATGTAAATCATTTGTTTTAATAAATAAGTTAGACTATGCCTTTAGAAAAACCAAATTATCAATGGTATGCCATGTATACCAGGGCAAATGCTGAAAAGAAGCTTTTCGACAACTTGCAGGAAAAAAAGATAGAATGCTATCTGCCCATGCGGAGAGTCCAAAAAATGTGGAGTGATCGTAAAAAGTGGGTAGATGAACCATTGTTCCGATGCTATATTTTTGTAAAGGTAAGTTATAAAGAATTCTTTACTGCCTTAAATACTTCTGGAGTTGTCTGTTATGTAAGTTTTGGAGGCAAAGCTCAAGCTATTCCTGAAGTTCAAATCAACAACATTAAAACATTTTTATCACAAATTGATCATGAGATAACACTTTCTTATGAGCGTATTCAAAAAGGGGTAAATGTTGAGGTATTACAAGGGTCTCTAAAAGGTATAAAAGGAGAAGTGATAAATATTTGTGGACAATCCAGACTTATTATACGAATTGATTCAATGAATTGCAGTCTGTATGCCAATATTTCAAAAGACGAAGTAAAGTTGCTTGATGATAAGCCTGCACAAAAAGCATTTATACTGGTTTAGGAATAAGCATTTTAAAATCGACATAAGAAATTTACATGAAGTATAATCAAGTTTGTATCTCTCCTGAACTAATACATATAACTCTTTTATCAAGAGATCTTACCATTTTTCCCGTCATTAATTAAATCTGATTTTCCCAAGGTATTTAAAGTTTTAAATGTTGAATTTACTTCAACTTTTAAAACTTTAAATGCCATTTATTCGAAAAATGCAATAACATATGCAAATTAATTAAATTTCTAAATATTAACATATTGCGTTGGAAGAGCCAAACACATATAATCTGTTGATTGAAATTGACTTTTATTTTCACCATAGATCAATAAAAAACTCCATCCTGAGAATCTTACGAATTAAATCAAATGAATTGAAACAAATTTAATCCGTTGATTCTTTACATTTCTGAATTTCAAGGACTTCATAATCAAAAATCATGCTTAAGGAGAGAGAACCGATACTTGAAAAATTAAGTGTAATTTTTCAAGTATTATTAACCATTGTGTGTTTTTATGGTTCAATATTGTTCACTAATGAGTTTGTCGAGCCTGTTGATGCTGATTTTAGCCAATATAAAATCATTTCAATTATTATTGTTCCGTTATGGTTGTTAATTCTGGAGCAGTCAAATTTAGGACGTATTGGTCGACTAAAGATGTATTCAGTTTTATTTTTCGAATACTTAACGGCAATAATTATCGGCAATGTTTTACTTTATTCATCAATTGTAATCTTACATCTTGATTCTATCTCCAGGCAAGTTTTAGCAGTTTTTGCAATTACCAACTTAATTGTGTTGTATTCTTTTAAGTTCATTTTATCTGCTACAATGAAATTTATTCGAAGAAGAGGAATGAACAGCAGATTAATTTTGATTATTGCCGATGCCGATTCATATTATTTTATTGACCGATTAATAGAAACTAAAGATTGGGGATATCGAATCTGGGCTATCATGTCTGAAGATGAATCAATTAAAGCAAAATACAAAAAATATTATACCATTTTACCCTATGAACACGATCTTTCTTTTATCATTGATGAGAAAGCAATTGATGAAGTTATATACTGTAAAAGCAATTTCGATCAAAATGAAATACAGAATTTTATTTATTCCTGTGCTGAAGTTGGCGTAGTTTTTCGAATGCAATCACAGTTATTGAATTGTGTAAAGATGCAATCGACACTTTCTTTCTTAAATCAAATGCCATTTCTAACCTTTAGAAATACACCTGATAATTATCTGGCTTTAAAAGTTAAATCAATTCTTGACATTCTAATTTCAGTGTTGGTAATTATTTTTTTATTTCCATTGATGGTAATTATTGCTTTTTTGATTAAGCTCGATGGTGGACCTGTTTTTTTTCTGCAAAAAAGGATGGGGCTTAATGGCAGGCGTTTTTTATGCATAAAATTCCGAACTATGGTTGTAAATGCTGAAAGAATGCAGCATTCACTGATGGATAAAAATGAACAGGAAGGTCCTGTTTTTAAAATAAAAAATGACCCACGAGTTACAAAAATTGGACGATTTCTGAGAAA
The DNA here is from genome assembly GCA_002429385.1 of Prolixibacteraceae bacterium UBA6029. Classification (GTDB taxonomy): domain Bacteria; phylum Bacteroidota; class Bacteroidia; order Bacteroidales; family Prolixibacteraceae; genus Aquipluma. Next base: position 70,751 of record DIZL01000048.1, read on the forward strand.
AACTTCATTGGACGAGCTTCCTCAGTTTTTTAATGTTTTAAAAGGTAACATGTCAGTTGTGGGACCCCGTCCACCAATTCCTGCTGAAGTAAAACAATATCAAAGATGGCAAAATCGAAGATTAAGTATGAAACCCGGTATTACTTGTATATGGCAAGTTTCTGGAAGAAATAATATCCCTTTTGATCAATGGATGAAAATGGACATGCAATATATCGATACTTGGTCTTTAAAACTGGATTTTATTATCCTTTTGAAGACAATTAAAGTCGTATTTGCAGGTGATGGGCAATAAAATATAAAATCAGACTATGAAGTTTGAAAATGTGATTCGAAATGTCATGGCGAATGAAGAAGAGCAATTTCAAATAGTATCTACATTTCAGTTAATCAAAAATATACACAACCATAAAGTCGTACGATTTCTCAATAAATACCCTGTAAACTTATGAAAATCCAGTTCAAACTCATTTCGTTAATTATCCTGACAGTATTGTATTCTTGTCGTAGCAGCAAAGATTTAATTTATTTAAAAGATGCTGAAAATGATCACATTATTCATGGAGGAGCTAAGGAGTATATGCTGAAAAGTGGCGATATATTATATGTCAGCATTAAGTCAACTAACCCCGAAGTGAATGTGCTATTTAATCCAGAATCAAACATGGAAGTGAATACGGAATATGGATTCCAGAGGTACACCACTCCCAGCGGAGCATACCTCTATGGATATGAATTAGATTTGGATGGGAACATTAATCTACCGATGCTAGGTAAAATTCAGGTTTCAGGAGTTACCCTTACTCAGGTTCAGTCGGTGGTTCAAAAAAAAGCGGATGAATTTCTGAAAGATGCGATTGTTAAGGTAAAGCTCCTGAATTTTAAGATTACAATTGCTGGTGAGGTTAGAAATCCAAATGTTTATTACAACTACAACAACTCTATAACAATAATGGAAGCATTGGCAATGGCAAATGGGAACACCGATTTTGCTTCCATCAAAAAGGTGATGGTAATACGGCAAATTCCTCAGGGTGAAAAAACGTATATGCTCGATTTAAGTTCAAAAAATGCCTATTTGTCAGAAGCATTTTATCTTCAACCCAATGATTATGTGATTGTGCAACCCGATAGGTATAAAAACTTCCAGTTAAATAGTCAGGCATACTCCCTGGTTTTGTCTTCACTTTCGGTACTCATTGCAGTTCTTGGATTTGTTATACCGAATCTATAACGGATCACATGATATTCTTATGGGGAATCCGGGTGTACAAGTCAAGATCCCGAGTACTCGGGATTAAAAACCTTATATTCATCTTTTTAAACCTTAGTAACTTTAATATATGAACTACAATTCAACTGACTTTCCAGAAGAAAGAAATCACGAGGAAAAATTTGATGTAAAAAAAATCATTTACCTCATTAGACGGCAATGGTATTGGTTTGCACTTTTTAGTGCATTAGGCATCGTATTGGCTTATGGGTATACCAAACTCACTAAACCCAGTTATCTGGTTAGCACTTCCCTAATGGTTCCTGAAAAATCAGATGCACTAAATATGAAGAATATATTTCAGGGTGTCATTGATATGCCTAAAAACAATATCGACAATCATATTGAAATCTTAAAATCTTATTATACTATAAACCAGACTTTATTAAACCTGAACTGGCGTACAAGTTGGTATACCAAAGACCTGTTTATTTGGAAAGGGATATATAAACAGGAACCTTTTGATGTACAGGAAGCTCAAAATTTCATTAACCTAAAAGGAATTAAAATTTATATAACACCTACTTTCGGCGACAATTTCACGGTATCAGTGAATGGAAAAGTGATGCAAGATCATGACCCTAAAGAAATTAAAGTTGAGGGTTCCGGAGAGTATGGTCATCCGTTTGTAAATAAGTATTTCAATTTTACATTACTTAAAAAAGTAAATAACTATGAAATTCCAAATGGAAAATATTATTTCGTTTTTAACGATTTAAGTGATGCCACGCTGGCTTATCAACGCAAACTTAAAGCCAATCTGACCGATAAAAAAAGTGATATTATTTTATGCACGTTACAAGGTGAAGAACCTGAAAAAGAAGTTGATTTCTTAAATGAACTGATCAAGGTTTTTTCCGAAGGTCAAATGAATTTTCAAAACGAAGCACAACGTCGGTCACTCGATTTTATCAATACTCAGTTGACAGGTATTTCTGATTCTCTAAATATCGCCGGAACAAAATTCTCTGATTTCCGGTCTAAAAATAATGTCATTGACCTGGGGGCAGAAGGTAAGCTTGTGATGGATAATCTGAAAGAAATAGAAACGGAAAGGGCAAAAAGTCAACTGCAACTCGACTATTTCCAAAACCTCCTCAAATACCTGAACAATACCAGCGACCTCAAACAACTTGTTGCCCCATCTGTTGTCGGCATTCAGGATGTTTCCCTCAATGCTTTGGTTCTTAAATTGGGCGAACTATACAACCGCCGCCAGGTTCTGTCGTTCAGTGCAAAAGAAAATAATCCAACAATTCTAATGATCGATAAAGAATTGACCCAGACTCGTAACCAATTAAATGAAAATCTAAGAAACCTTATTGATAATGCTACCAGAAACATCAATAGCCAAAAAGACAGGCAGACAAGCATTAGTGTTCAGCTTAATAAACTTCCTCAAAAGGAACAAAAAATGGTTAACATTCAGCGTCAGTTTAACCTCACCAACGAAATTTACACTTTTCTGCTTCAGAAACGTGCAGAAACAAATATTTCGCTGGCCTCAAGTATGCCTGACGTTCAAATTATAGATAAAGCCAGGATCGAATCGGCTGCAATTGTTGGACTTGGTGATAAGATGGTTCTTACAACCGGATTCATTATGGGTTTTGGATTACCTTTGGCATTTATACTTCTCCTGAATTATTTCGATGACCGGTTACGTAATCAGAATGATCTGGAAAGAAGTACCAGTATTCCCATTTTGGGTAATATCATGCATAGTTTGTCGAAATCCGATTTGGTCGTTCACGAAAACCCAAAATCAAATATTGCCGAATCTTTCAGGGCTTTGCGCACTAACCTTCAGTATATGCTTACCGGATCTTTGGGAAAAGTGATCTCCATTCACTCGACAAACCCTAGCGAGGGAAAATCTTTCACTGCGATCAACCTCTCTGCTATTTTGGCCGTAAATAATAAAAAGGTACTGCTCTTCGGTGCCGATCTGCGAAAACCAAGATTGCATAAAGTCTTTAATCTTTCGAATGAAAATGGATTAAGCACCTACCTCATCGGCCTCGATTCGATCGATCAGATTATTTTACCGACAATGATTGAAAACCTTTCTTTATTACCATCAGGTCCAATTCCGCCAAATCCTTCTGAAATTCTGGGTAAACCGGAAATGAAAATTTTGCTTGAAACCCTTCGTTCCAGGTTTGATTACATCATCATCGATAATGCACCTACAGCGATGGTAACTGACGGTCATCTGGTAGGTCATTTGTCTGACCTAAATATTTTTATCCTACGATATGGATTTTCTAAAATGCAACAGATCGATTTGATCAATCAGTATGTAGATAAAAAAACAGTAGATAATGTTGCTATTTTGGTGAACGACATCAAGATCAACTCGTTTGGAAACTCCTATTACAAATATTATCAATACGAAGCTTATCAAAAATCCTATTATTCTGATGATGATGAAGGTGTAAAAAAGCACAAAAAAAAAAGACAACCTAAGCTAGAAGTGGAGAAAACGAAGATGATCGTGTAAGAACGTTAAAAATAATCTTAACCCATTTAACAATGAGTTCGGTCCATAAAATCAAAAGCACGTCATTGCGAGTCTCCACCCAAGTTTTTTGGGCACAATGTGAATATGACAGGGAGAGAATATACCCTGTCTCTTATACACATCTGACGCTGC
>DIZL01000080.1 GCA_002429385.1 Prolixibacteraceae bacterium UBA6029
TAAATTTTTGTCATGTACTTAGCTATCCGGGAGTAATTTTTTAACTTTTCCTAACTCCTTTCTTAATAATGTGCTTTTGAGTTGAGCATATCCAGAACCAATATAGTGTTTTGCTTGAACTATAATAGAATTGTTATTATTCGAGGTTGAAAATCTCAAATCAGTTCCCTTGTCTTTTCCAACCTTGAAGTTTTGTAATCCTAAATTATACTTTGCATTAAGTAAATCTTTTGCAATTTGCTCAAATTCTTTGTCGTTAAGGGTAGAAAAATTGTAGTTATTCATTGTCTGTTTATTATTTTTTCTAATTGCATCTGATATGCTGTGGCTCTCAATAGCATGACCGATAACCTCTGTATACCCGCAATTGCGTGTATATCGGCATTAGCTTAAAAGGTTAATTTGTGGAAATTTATTTATTTGTGGAATTAGCGCTCTTGGGTGGAGGATAACTAATCTCATAGTTTTTGATTTTCAGTGGTTATGTCCTTCAAATTTAGAGAATACTTTTCATAACTGCACTGTTTTTGTCACATATTTATCTTAACTAAAAGACTTTTTAGTTGATTAGATCCTTTGATCGGATAGGGAGTGTAAATTTCTGTGGTCTTGGGGCTTACTTCTATATATCCACGGAGTCGTGGTATGTTGGCATTGTCTATCCTAATTTTCAATCAAATGCTGAATTTCATTTATAAACAATTCAACTTCGGGAAATAAGGGAGCAATATCATCTTCTGTAAATTCATGAAAATCATCATAATCACTTTCATCCCGTTTCCCCATTAGGTCTGAGTATAAACTACTGTATTTCTTATCAAGGATCCCAGTCTTGATGTATCGTCTGAAAAAATTCAGTCCTTACGCCATTGTGAGTCGAAGCTGCTACTTCTTCTTTAGCGAATAGAGCAATCACAATATAAAAACAGGCATAATATAATCGGTTTGCAGTTCCTCCCCAAAATCCGCTCAATCCTAATGATCTTGCTTCTTCAAAGGTAGTTTTGGATTTATTTACACGATACTGGATTAAGTCGTCTTTATTGTAGCTCATAACTCTACACCCTCTTTAGCGATGTTTTGATATAGCGGAGTTATCCTGTAATCTTTCCATTTATCCTGAGAGAATATAATAGTACTAATGACCTCCTCTGCATCCAACTCAGTATCGATTAGCCTATCCCTAATACTTCTTTTAGCTTTTTCATCAACATATTTTGAAGTAAGGATTAAAAAATCCCAGTCAGAAGCCTTGTTATTGTCACCCCGGGCCCGAGACCCAAAGAGAATCACTTTTGCCTGTGGATCAAAGGATCTAACTGATTCTTTTACCCGATATGTTAATTCAATTCCTTTCATGATAACAAAGTTAAAAAAATATAGGAGATTAGATTTAAACATCCCATTTATTCAATAGGTTTTGTATCTGATCGACTCTTTGGCAGTAACTTGAGTGTAAATAGCTCATATCCTTGTACCCTGGGACTCTGGTGGCAGGAAAAACCAGCCACCAGAACCCCAAGACACGAAGATTCACCAGGAAAACAAATCTTAATCAGCACCTAAATCAAATTCGTACAATTCGGTACTCAGATCTCCACACAAACGCTCTCCGTATATTCCTGCTTGTCATTGGAGCCGAAGAACAGGTAAATATATGTGGCCGGAGCCGCCAGCGCTGGCAGTTCAAACGTACCGCCTAATGCATTTCTTACAATACCCGTTTCCAGAAGCGCCGAATACAGACCAGCTCCTGCACTGACGACCATCAACTCATCCTGAAGGTGAAGATCATTCTCCCAGCTCACTTCGATGACGGAACTTCCCGCAGCCGCTCTTTTGGCAGTGATACCCTCCGGCAGGGGCAGATTTCCCGTAGAAAGCTTAATCAGCTTGGGATCCAACAGGCTGCCATCCTTAGCAAATGCAGGAGAGTTGGCTTTTTGGAACACCCGAAACCCGCTGGTATTGACCGCGGCAGGATTCCATACCTGCGGAATGAGCACCGTTTTAAACAGGCCGCAAAACTTCATGACTTCTTTAAAACGCTTCTGGTTAAGCAACATGGCCGGCGTACTCGAATCCTCTTTACGCTTTGGTGCACTTCGTACGTAGGTTTTACCGTAGCGCTGTACATAGACCTTATCTCCAAACTTTCCCGAAAGTAATGTTTCTAAACCCTGTATTACCTTTGTCATAACTATGTTTTATTAAATTAGAATATTATTCGATACAAATACAAATATAATAGGTGTATACGAATTCTTTTTGTATTTGTTACGAATTTGTATCGAATTATATAAAAAACTGGTAGTACAGTGGTAACTCAGAGGTGAAAAATATCTAAACGGAATTCCCTAACAATTCAATAATCGAATACAAGGAAAAAACAGACCCTATGTCGGAATATTGGGGCAATTAAATTATGAGATTTATAATTGCAAAACTCTGGTACCGTTAGTCACAAAATATTTATTGAAAGTAATCACACTGTCGCAGAACATGCCCCTGGGTATGCCACATGAGGTCAGAGGACAATTAATGTGTTGCGAGTTACAGTCTTGTTCTTAAAGGGACAATGGAGCCTATGACCCTTTAGGTTATTCGAAGGCTATTCGAAGATTATTCGAAGGTTATTCGAAGATGGTTCAATTATATTCGAATAATCATCGAATAAGTTTCTAATAACTAATGAATAAGTTTCAAATAATTTAAAGACCTGTTGGATGGCCGGTAAATGGGAAAACCAATCAACACGTTAACCTTGAACAGACAATGGTTTTTTGAATCAATACAAGGACAGGATGGAATCTGATCCATCAATTTTAACCACTATTTGGATCCATCCGGTTTTTCAGCAGACCCTAACTATTGTGCTTCTATCGGCACAAAGTATTGTTGAGTATCTATGAAATGTAATTGGGTACTTTTGCGAAACGTCAGACAAATCAAATGCAGAAGATTGGATACACAAACGGACGAATCTTACTCATCGGGTGACTTCGGAGTCGCCCGCTGAGTAAGAAGCGCTTAATTCTTCTGGTATACGATTTTCCCCTCTTCACGCCTCACTTCCATGCCGGAGGTAATGGTCGAAGTGTACACATATAATCCTTGCGGAGAATGTTGTTTTTCAGCATTCCACGTCAACAGGGAAGTACTTGCTGCACTGAATAGCGGATCGAATTTCATCATCAGTTTGCCTTCGGTATTAAAAATGGAGAGTTGAATCATGTGGTTCTCCACCAGCAGAAACTGGAAGTTAAACTGTCCGGTACCGGGATTTGGAAATACATTCAATTGCGGTTCCCCCCTTTCAGGATTAATCGATGAAGTAATCAGTGAAGCTCTTTTTAGAATGTCTGATTTATTGGGGGCGCCCAATTCGTCGTACACTTTGGCGGTAATGGTGAAATCATGCGTTCCGGAGCAGGTCCAGTTGATTTTGTATGGCGCTTCAAAGGCTTCGCCAATCTTGTGCCAGCTATCGAAAAACTCCACCTTGTATATGCGGCTGCCGGCATCAGGATCAGAAACAGTGGCTTCAACGATCAGCTCATCGGTAGCTTTTTCAGTATTGGTTTTTCGCACGGTCATTTTGTCCACAACGGGTCTTTGGTTAGCCTGAAAGGTTCCGCGGGTTGTGTCACACAAGAATCCATACACGACGGCATTGAGGATGGTATTCTGATGAACGGTAAATTCGCAATTCATTGGACTGGTATAGTTGCCGAACCAGCGCTCATGACCCGGCCAGCTGGTAACTGAGGCAGGGTATATGCTTTTGAAAGCCCAGGCCATTTCCCAGGGGCCCTGACCGGTTTCGTAGGCTTCTTTCCGCCAGGGGCCATAAGGAGTAATTCCCGGAGCCATTTCGTCTTTTCCATTGTACCATGAATCCATGTGGAAAACCCGTTCAGGATGTCTCAATCCCAGGCCGGTGATCCAGGTAGTATTCAGTGGATTGTTGCCTAAAAAGTAATCTGCTGTATTTTGTACACAGGTTTTGAACTTTTGGGCCGTTGCCGCATCGGTGTCTTTAAAGATGTCCCAGGCCATGATGACCTCGAAGACCATGGGTGTAGTTGACTGACCAACCAGCATGGGCATGTTAAAATCGCCACCCCAACGGCAAGCCCTGTTAGTGGCCGCGTTTAATGAAATATTGGCTGTTGCCTTAATAGCTGATGCCAGCCTGGTTTTCAAGGCGGCATCGGTTGGCTGATTTTTCATTGCGGCATACACAAAGGCACCGAAACGGTTTTCATCATTCAGGCTACTGGTTGAAGATATGGAAGCCAGGTCAGTTTTAAGCTGATCGTGGTAACTACTCTCCCCGGTTAACTGGTAAAGGCTGGCAGCAGCAAAACTACGGATGTCTTTCAGCAGGCTGCCCATGGCTGGTTTGGTTAACTCATCACCTGTCCGGGTATTGGCTTTTGCCCAGTCATAGGCCTCACGGGCTTCCTTCGTCCAATCGACACCTTCGGGATCGCTTGCATTGATCGTCTTCAGGCAGAAGGCCAGTTGAGCCGCCAGTGCTGCGTATTTATAGGTTGTATGGGGATCTTCGCCCGAAATGATCCAGGTACGGTTTACGTCTTCATAGGATGGAATCCCTTCACCATCGCCCCCAAAATGGTCTCCACATACGCGGCCTCCCATTCCACCGGTGCCATAGCCCTTATTGATCAGTTCGTGGCGGGTGCGGTAATAATAACGGATCAGCCAGCTTGCCTCATCCAGAATGTCAGGAATACCATTTTTGCCTTCAGGAATATTCAGTTCACCATCCCCATAGTTTTCAGGAGTGACCTGCCAGGCTACAAGGAGCATGGAAGGGATCACCAAATGTGTGTAATAGCCATCCCAGTCGCCTGCATCCTGATACCATCCCCAGGAGTCGACGGGACCCTTCATTCCTGCTTCGATGGCTTTCTTGTCAGGACGGTCAGGATTACTATTGTCATTGTCGCTATTGGTCCAGTCGATGAACCGTGAGGTGGTGTATTTCAGCTTGCCTGCAAACCCGGGAGTGATCAACGGATTGTGGGGAGCTTTTCGTTCAAATTCAGTATAGGGTTTCTTCAGTTCTATACCGCTTCGGTTGTGGTACAGGCCTCGGATAGTGGTATAAAATACGTCGCGGTAAAGATCATCCGCTATTCGGAAAGGGAAGGAAGAACCGATGCCCTCAACCACGACCTTAAAGTCTCCCGGATTGTTGAAGGTGGAGAAATTACATTCATACACATCGGCTCCTTCAAAATTACCATTAGGCGTTTCAATGATCTGACCTGTTTCCACATTGGTTTTACTCTTCCTGAAAGTAAGCTTGCCGGTAAAGGCGATCTGGTTGGTGGCGAGGTTCAGGAGATAAAAATTCTTTCCGGAGAAAGCCGTAAAATCAACCCCACCCTTGTCGCCTGCCCAATGATAGACATAGGCATACTTTTCGGCAGCCTTGGGTGTATAGCCGATTTGATTGACGTGTATGGCTTCGGAACGCAGCTTCTGTTCGTTGAAAGTAAAAGACCATTGAGAACTGTTATTGGCCAGGGTACCCGTTTGCAGCAGATAGGTTTTCCCGGTTTGCATGGGCTGGGGAAGGTAGAGGTAAATCCAGTGCTCTTCCACATGATCGGGACTGGTATTCACACAGCCATTATTCCAACCCTGACATATCCAGGTGAATTCAGTCCCCTTGGTTTTACGACCAATGTCTGTTGGGGTTTTCCCATCCGTATAGTAAGGATCATCACTACTCTTCAGCAGATAATTCAAGGGTTTTACCGCTTCGGTGGTATTGAGCTTTTCGACGATTACCTTTTCGTTCGAACGCGCCTGCCCTTTTTGGTGATATACGGCATATCCGTCATCAAAATGGAGCATCAGGATTTGATTGTTCAGGGGCAGAACTTCCACCAGATCGGATGCTTTCACAGCGAAATCAAGTGAAATAAGCAATACAATAAGCAGGAATGATGTTTTCATGCAATCAGGAGTGTTAGGTTAGGTTTATTTCTTACAAATATAGTAATACATTACTCAACGGTTATAAAACGGCCGGTAAACCTTTATTTCCTGAATGGGTAATTTTCCTTTACCTTCAACAGGTATGATTTTTAGCAAATGGCTGGTGTTTGGAACTCCCTGGAACAGGGTGGTGAACCCTATTCCGGTATCTTTATGATCTGCATTTGGCTGCCAGAAATCGGCGCTGATGGACCAGGTCTTCCATTTCACCTCATCGCCTGTATTGACGATGGTTTTCAGTACTTTGTAGGAACGGTTCAGGTGCCAGTCCCCTCCATTTTCCGCATCACCCTTGCTGATGATTACACGTTTTGAAGTGGAAACGAAATCTTCATTTGCTTTGCCTGAACCATCCTTTCCGGTAACAGAGCCACTGATCGTGAAACTGAAATCCTCATACGGAGCAGTGGCTTCGGTAAAGGTACAGGTCCATTCTTCAGTAATCCATGGCGTTTGATGCTGAATATGGATCATGGCCGGTAAGTACCAGGGCCAGCCTTTTCCGTTGGTTGAATAAGGCCGGGTCATAAAATAGGTACCCTGGAATTCTGACGGGAGTCGGTCATCCAGTAGTATCCTTGCTTTTATCGAAGAATCATTTTCGGTATATACCAGATCGACCCTGTTGCCGGAGAAAGGTATTTCCAACTGTTTTTTGCTAAAGTTAAAATCTTTCCCTGCCACCAGGGTGGTGCATAATCCAAAGGGGTCAGGCTGAAACTTCGGTTTATAGGTGAACAGTGGTTTGATGAGTTCAGCCATCAGGAATTCACCGTACTTATTCAGGTGGACATCATCTTTCAACAAATCTTTGGGTTGCAGCTGGTGATCCTTCAGGTATTTTTTCCAGGGGTCGCGGATGTTGATCAGGTCACATTTGTATTTTGCGGCCATTGCCGGAAGAAAATAATACGTCATGGTATCGCTCCAGGCATTTGCGCCAGTATAATGATCGGTTTGAATGGCCACTTCGGCGGCTGTGCGGGTGCGAATGGTGTATAAAACCGAATCGTATAGCTGGTTGCTGCCATAAATATGAAGCAATACCAGGTCGGGATAGAATGTGCTGACATCCATCTCGACGGTCTTATAGAGCAACTGAGAGGCAAATCCGCCAATGGATTTATTTTCCATGATCAGGTTGGCATTCGGGTAACGACTTTCAATGCTTTTCTTCACAGGCAGCCACCAGTCCTGTGCACTGATTGATTGCCCGTACACCAGGATCTTCACGGTGTTGGGCTTTTCGGGTGTGCTTGACTGAAGCAAATGCATGGTACGTGAGGTGTACCGGCCATAGTTGGTCGTATCGGGCAACTCAGGCATCGGCCAGGTCTGTGCAAACAAGGACAAGGCCGGAAGTAACAAGATAGAAAGCAGAAAAAGTTTATTCATAATTTAAGGTATTATTATTCAATGTCGTTTAGTTAAGAAAGAAACTTAAGAAAGTTCGTCATTGCAAGTGGAAAGCTATTTTTAATAGCCAAAATGGTGGATTGACAATCGGTATTAGCGTCTTTATCAGAGCGATGGTCTCCATCAGGGCGTCATTGCGAGTCCCCACCC
>DIZL01000047.1:0-19140 GCA_002429385.1 Prolixibacteraceae bacterium UBA6029
TTCACATTGGTCCGGAATAATCAATTCAATAGATGATCAGGAATCAAGGGAATCTTCCAGTGAAGCATAAACGATGTTCAGCGCGTCATCCCGAAATAAGTTCGGGATGACGCTTCAAAGATGATTCCGGAAAACTTTGTAGCTTTTCCGTCTTTCTAAATTTTATTTGAAAATTCCCTGGCTTTTTGCTCGTCAAATGCGTTTTCCCATTTAGTGACTTCGAAGTTTCCCGCCAAGTAAGGTCTGCAATACAAAACATATCCTATGAACGCAGAAATCACTACTGTCTTGAATTGTCCCGCTCTTCCGGATATGCAAAAAGATGGCAGGGTCTGGTGTGGATTATAAATTCAAACCAGATGGATAGCTTACATCAGAAAGCCAAAAGGACAAAACTGGCTTTTTGGCGTAAACTGAGAAGTTATAGAATATCTGGTTTTTGTATTCAGATTCATTGGCTAATTAGCAAATGGAGGAAATGGAGGACAAGCTACCGCCCCGGATTTGTCTCCTGATCTATTTATTTGACGACTGAGGAAAGGTAAAAATTAAAATATCTCGAAGAGTTGGAATGAGTGGATAAGTAAAAAAAAGGTTTTACGACGACAACTTCAATCCGGCGTTCATCAAATGAAAGCAAAAAACAACTAAAGTTAAAACAACAATAAAACGAAACGGGTTATGATACCGTAAAATTTAATAAGCTGATGTTTTTTGAAATACCACAATTAACTTTTATTGTATCAAAATTCTCGCTGTATTGGTTTTTTATAAATTCTAATAGTATGTCCAAATGTATAAGAGACCGTTGAAAATGTTTATCAAAAGTTAAGAATCTTTCTTCGCCACGGTTAGACATTTTCTCACTAATCAAATATCTTGACCTTCTAGATAAATTTTGAAGATGGCAATATGCGGTAAAAACATTCTCCGGAACTTTCGCAAGCGATAATTGGTTGAAAGGGTTTAGTGCGTCTGAAACCTCGTCGTGTCTTCTATAATGTAAATCAGTAGTAGATGCGATGTGAGAATTTACAAGATGTACACCAGCATAAAAACAAACAGTAACATTCCAATCCCAATAATGTCTGGTTAATTCATTACTAATATCTTGAAGAAAATTTAAATTATTCTTAACTTGCGAGATATGCTCCGTGTAACTTGCCATTAAATAAATTTCTGAAAATGGGAAGGTATAAGGCAATTGTCGGACTTTTCCATAATAGTTGTAGAAATATGAAAGCCGTGATCACTATATTTTGCATTTACTTCAGCTTCCTGCAAGAAAAGGCTATCCATAGATTGTTCGTCATCATCATTTACTACCGCCCAAACTAAGATTATAGAATCTGATAGTTGAAATGATAAAGATATTAAGTTCACAGATCTGCTTTTTATACCATTCACATAGTCTGTAAAGAGTTTAGGTATTAAAAGCATACTTGCAGTTTCTCTATTTCTTTTAGCGATTTCAAAATGATTGTTTTCAAAAATAGGTTTCCAGAAGTCGTTTTTTTCTTGTGATGCTATACCTGAAACTAATTGAATCTCTTCTGATCTAATCGATGCTACAAAATGATCAAACCAGTTAGATATATCAATGTTTTTATTAGATATTTCTAAGATCGGTGTCATAGCGTGTGTATATAGTGATTGAAATAATCTGCAATTTGAGCACAAGGTTACAACAAAATTATTGAACCTCGTTCTATTATAGAACAAATTTCATATAAATATAGAACAATTAAATTACAATTCTTTGATAATTCTTTGATAATTCTTTGATAATCCCCTATTATACCCAGCAAAGCAATGCGATGAAACAAGAAAATGACCTCTACAACGAACCCTATTGAGTTGTAAAATGTATAATACTGATATACAGTACTGTATTGAAATACGCCATTGACCTCAACCTGCGAGAGACTCCTTGAAATTCAAGGGGTCTCTTTTTTTGGGACAATCTGTGTCTAAAATATGTTTGACTGTTGTCCACACCAGTGGGATAGTTCACGACAAAAAGCCAGAAAGCCAAAAGGACAAAACTGGCTTTTTGGCGTAAACGATGAGATGAATTACAACATTTGATGAAAAAAGTAACTGATGATTAGCACGTCATGCTGAGTCATCCTAAATTTATTTCAGGGTCATTTCAGGATTGTTTCAGCATCCCCTCGCATTTTAGTGGATCCCGAAACAAGTTCGGGATGACGCAGGATCATGAGCGATGACGCTTCAAAGATGATTCCGGATAATGCTGGCGACGAAGCCAAGATCCTGAGTGCAGGGATTGAAATGCATAGGATTGAACCAATCGTGTAAATCAAGTAATCAAGAAATCCTGTTCAGGACTGTTTATGATTACAGGATGGTCAGGATTAAAAAATGCATAAGATTGAACTGATCGTGTAAATCAAGAAAACCTCTTAACTGCAGATCTATGTACCACTTGACTGCAGATCTAATTGTTGCAGGCAATCCGAGTGAATAGATCAATAGGTGGTTTTTATAACCCTTATTATAAGCTTCTTAAACCTTAGTAACAGACAAAGAATCCCCCTAGCCCCAACCTTATTTACCTTATCATGACTTTCCCTGGTAAAACTTCAGGAATTGGTCGTATTCCTCGGCGAAACTCATTTTCTTGTGATGTTCCGGTTGATTCAGGATTTATTTGTCCCGGAAAGCTTTCCGGGATCAACATCTGACTTGGAAACAGAAAAAGCAGCTGCTGATTGTTGCCACTCGAATAGACCGTTTGCAAGCTTATTCTCATTGATAAATCTTTCCGAACTACTGGCAATTATGTTCGCCAATTCTTCCTCTGAGAGTGAAGATGACCGGGATACAAGAATATGAATATGCTGTGGGTTGGCATATATTGCATAAAGCTTTGATGCATTATTGCTTACAATTCCGGTTATATATTTTTCAATCCTGATTCGGTTTTTCTCAGGGATTAATAATTGCCTTTTTAAGGTAATGAAAACATAGTGAGTGAATAGGTTATTGAATTCTATTTTTATCATGATAAGGTAAATAAGGTTATGGGTCAAGGGGTTGAACTAAGTTACTAAGGTTTCAGGACAAAATGTAAGGTTTTCTGAAAAAAACAAAATATTTCCTGTTAAATTAGGGAAAATACATCCCGCAAGAATATGAATTGATCCTATATAGGTCTCTTTTGAAGCTGTTTGTTGCACCTATGTTTCAACCATAAAAAACAAAGAGAGTCAGAACTTAATCTAACTCTCTCATTTACTATGAGCGGGAAACGGGGATCGAACCCGCGACCCTCAGCTTGGGAAGCTGATGCTCTACCACTGAGCTACTCCCGCTTAAAAGGTTTATTTTGGTAATTCAATTACGATTTACTTCACTTCTGATCAGCAAAGCAACAATAATACCGTTTGTCCTTTCGAACGCCCAAAAATAATAAAACTAAGCCATCTGTTTAGCTTTGCATCATATAATTTCAACGGATTTCAATAATTTACCTCCTCAAGAACAGATTTGATCAGTTTTTCACGTTGATTCAACAATCGGTAGATATTGTTCTTCGTGGAACTGTTCCCCAACTTAAATTTTAGATCCAGAAGAATGTCACGATAAAAAGCAAAAAACTGAAAAGCAATTTTACCTGTAAATGGCATCAGGACAAGAGTGAAGACAGAAATTGCAGATGAGCCTGTCAGGATGAAAAGAAGGCTGGCCGAGAACAGGTAAAACAATGGAAATACGATTAATCCGGTCACAAATTGAAAAGTACTAAGGAAAGCAGCGTCTTTAACTCTACTTGGTATTATCATTCGGGGTATGAAAAACGGGAGGACATTGAAAACACATCCAAAAATGAAAAGCGGAAGGCTTAATAGGGCAGCCGGAACCCTGGTCAATATTCCAGCCCAGCTTGCTTCTCCGGCTTTTCGAACTTGTTCATCAGTAAATCTGTAGGTGGTGAGTTCCTTGAAATATTGGTTAGTTTTTTCAATGAGTATCTCAATGTGATCGGGTTGGGTACTTTCCAAATGTTCGATTTTACCGATCAGTTCTCTTTCGGCATAAAAATACTGCAAGGCAGAGTTTTTGTTAAAATATCGTAGTTCGGAGTAGGCTTTTCCGGTCAGTTGGCAGATATTCTCATATTCCCTGTAATGGGTTTCGCTATTGATCTGAATGGTTAAAGGGGCGAGACGGTTATAGATTTCATCGCGTAGGCTGATCATCGCTTTTTGTGGGTTCTGGGCATAATCTTTTTTGAAATGATCTACCCCAATTGGCCGGCCATAATTTACAATGATAGTTCGGTTGAAGTCAGAGTAATGACTGTAAACTATTCCCACGGGAACAATTTGCAGATCAAGGTTAAAATGGTTCTGATCTTCTGCCTGAAGCGCTATACGCGGAATTGCTTTTTTATGAGGAAGCATTTGTCGTTTGCCTGAATGTGCTGCTTCAGGAAAAAGGGCGATCGTTTGTTTGTTCTTAAGTATTTGAGAGACTTCTGAAAATACATGTTCGTTATTCGAAAGGTTTTCCTTACCGTCACGGATGCGGTAAATTGGTAATAGTTTCAAATATTTCAGGATCGAACGTACTGTTTTTGATTTAAAGATATCAGCTCTTGCCAGCCAGATCGTTTGGTAATGATTGGTATAGGCTATTGCCAGTGGATCCATCAGTGCATTCTGATGATTAGGCGCAAAAATAATCGGTTTCCCTTTTGGAATATGTTGTCGTCCGGTTACGATAATCTTTTTGTGAGACAGCCAGAAAGCAAACCTCACATAACATCTTATCATTTCGTATCCGGCTGACCAGTTTCTCATATCAGGCGAGGACAGGTTTTTTTGACCAGAAAAATGCAAGGGTCAATCCACTGATGATATGCCATATTCCCCACCAGGCAGCAATAACAGCCATTCCCCCCAATTCCATTTCAGGAGGAAATATTTTAGGATTAAAGATTAGCGCCAGGGCCAATCCTGAATTATGTATGCCGGTTTCGATGGCAAGGGTACGCTGATCGGTGATAGATAAATGATTGATCTTGCCGAAAAAATATCCGGTTGCCATTGCTAAACCATTTTGAAGGAGTACAAAAATAAAGACCAGATGGACATAACTGGTGAATTGGGTGAAATTAGCCGACAGCATTATAATGACCATAAGTACAAAAAACAGTAATGAACCTCTGTTGATTGGTTTTTTTATCTTTTCAGTGAGTTTTGGAAACTTTTTAGCTACCAGCAAACCGATAATTACAGGAATGCCCAATAGAATAAATACGGTCTGAAACATTTGGAATTTATCGATTTCCAAAGGTCTGACCAATCCGGCAACACTATGCGCATTGTAAAAGTGGATGTATAAATTGCCCCAAAGCGCAAAGTTGAAAGGTGTGAAGAAGATCGCACCCGAAGTTGATATAGCTGTTAAACTAACCGCAAGGGCGACATTCCCCTTGGCCATCGAACTGATAAAGTTTGAAATGTTTCCTCCCGGACATGCTGCTACCAAAATCATTCCAAGAGCAATGGTTGGTGTCGGATTCAATAAAATGACGAGTAAAAAGGTTATTGCTGGTAAAAGGAAGGTCTGACTGATATATCCGATGATTGCAGCCTTGGGTTTACGGAGAATTGCTTCAAAATTTTCAACTTTGATGTTAAGAGCAACCCCAAACATGATAAATGAAAGTGCTATATTCAGGAATACTAATCCCGAAGGTGAGAAATTCAGGCGGACATGGTCAAGTACTTCAAGCGAATTATTCATACCTATCGCACAATTAGAAAAGTTAGAGCCGATAAAAGTAAAAAAGTACGGATGAAACAAACGCTTTCAGTACTTCTTTTTTTATAATTGCTGCTGATCAGTCAGAACTTCTGCATTTTCAGGATTGTTTTGCAGTATAAATATTAAATAATCAGTTACTTTTTTCTGCCAATTTTTTCCCATTCCATACGGTCAAAGTGATCGTTGATGCTATATTCAATCCGGTTATCGCCAAAACTATCTTTCAGAATATCCAGGGAGCGAAAGTTAATGATAACCTGTTCAGCTTTCTTGTAACTCAAGTGAGCGATGCGCGAATATTTGCCTACCGATATTCTCTTATTGTTTTCAAGGTAATCAAGCAGACATTTTTCATCCTCAGAGAAGCTGATCAGTATTCCATCCGCACTCTTCTTCCGTTTCCAGACTTCAATCATGATCTTGTTGGCAAGTCTGTTTTCGTCATCCTTACGGAAATAAGCCCACCATTTGCCTTCATCGTCGAGTGCATAATGTGGTTTTTCGTCACTGGGATCAATGATTACTTCCAGAACTGTTTTCCCTTCCACAAAATGTTGCCTGGTGGTGAATTCAATGGCTGGTTTTGAATACATTTTGGCTGCTGAATCTACCATGTAATACTCTTCATCCGAACGAACGCCCACAATACGTCCATTGTCCTTTACCCCGACAAGCAGACGACCCCCGTCGGTATTGGCAAAAGCCACTAAAGTACGGGCGATTTTCCTGGAGTCGCTGATACAGTATTTAAAATCCTGCTGTTGATGCTCGCCCTCTTCAATCAGTTTGATGATAGATTTATTCATCGTGAATACCTTCAAGTTCAAAGTTTCAAGTTCAAAGTTTCAAGTTTCTCTATCAGGATTCTTATTATAGAAAGAAACTTCCCCTCATTCATTAGAAACTGTTTTTATACAATAATCACAACAATCACAACCCTTTTAACCCGACAACAATTTTCATATCTGAATCCCAAATAAGATCCGAACCACATAACCCAATCCGAAGGAAATAAGGGCAACCACAGTGCTTAAAATTACCATTTCCAGAAAACGTTTCCTGAATGGCTGATCGTTAGCTACCGAGAGGTAGTATGTAAAAAGGAACACAATCAGGATCGAGATTATCAATGAAGCCAGCAGCGCGATAAACACCGAAGATAAAATCAGGAAGGGCGCTATTAGCAATACCACGGCAATGATATAGGCGAAGCCTGTAAATGAAGCAGATTTAATGGCCTGATCACTTTTGCCATCGGTTCTGTTTGATAAGTATTCGGATGATGCCATCGAAAGTGCCCCGGCTATACCTGTAATAATTCCAACCAAAGCCACCAGTTTAGTGTTTTGAAGTGCAAAGGTCAGCCCGGCTAAAGTCCCCAGTATTTCGACCAATGCATCGTTTAAACCCAATACAATCGAACCCATATATTTCAGATGATCTTCCTGAATCATTCCCAGTAACTCTTTTTCATGCTTGTTCTCGTCTTCTGCAACGATAAGCGCCTCCGGTACTTCGGTTGCAATTAATGCATAATTGAGTTGCGCCTTTTCTTCGCCTTTTTCCATTAGTTTCAGGCCAAAGGTCAAGCCGAAGATCTTTGATATCCAATAGTATTTGTTAACATCCCATTGACTTGGCGAGACTTCTTTGTTGGTATATGACGACCAAATCCCATAATGTTTCAACTCATCGGCAGCAATCTGTGTAAGAATCTTCTGGTTTTCTGAATCCTTTATTTGTCCTGCCAGTTTGGTGTATATATGGTATTCGGTAATTTCTCCACGCTGTGCGAAGATCAACTGCTGACGAATTTCAGGTGAAATTGGTTTCTTTATCATGTCATTTAAACTATTTGGTATAAATCATCCTGATTTTTCAATCGTTCCTCTTTCCCTGTCATCCTGAACTTGTTTCAGGACCCCCTCCTAACTTCCCTTTCCTCTTTTCTCATCCTTTCATCCACTCAAACATCTGGTAATGCTCGGCAGTCATGCCCAGATGCTCATATACGCTGTGCGCAGAGGTATTGGTTTTATCTGCATATAGCCGAATACCACGTAAATCAGGATTTGAAGCCACCAATTCCTGAACATGCTTATACAAATGACTAAAAATGCTGCGTTTACGGAATTCGGGTTGAACATATACCGATTGGATCCATAGAACAGTTCCGTTGCGCCAATCGCTCCATTCAAAGGTCGTGAGTAAGGAACCAACTACTTTCCCATTCAGTTCAGCCACATAATAAATGCCTTTTGCCGGATCTGCAAAAACGGCTGCGACACCCTTCACAACTGTAAGTTCTTCTAATTTAAGTTGTTCTGTTTCCCATGCCATAGCCAGTTGAAATTCAACCACGCTGAGTGAATCTGTTTCGTTTGCCTTTCGGATAATCATTCTTTGGTATTTAAATTGAACTGGCTAATTTAATAAAATAGTCTCCTTCGAGGAGTATGTTCCGATTTAAAACCTAAAACACACTGAAGTGTTCAATGGATATCATTGTTTTTCGTATTTTGGCAGCATATTTATGTTGACATCTATGATTAAAATTGTTGTTGCTTCCAGAAATCCAGTGAAGATGGAAGCTGTGAAAGAAGGTTTGTCAGTTTTCCTGAATACTGAAATTGAAATACATGGTGTAACGGTTCAAAGCGGTGTGCCGGACCAGCCGATGGGCAATGCCGAAACATTGCAGGGTGCCGAAATCAGGGTTGAAAATGCACAGGTTCAATACCCGGGTTACGATTATTATGTAGGTGTTGAGGGTGGGGTAGAAGATACACAATCGGAATTAATGGCTTTTGCCTGGATTGTGATCAGCAATGGTAAGAAGACCGGAAAGGCCCGGACTGCAAGCTTCTTTCTTCCTCTTGAAGTGGCCAGACTTGTGCATCAGGGTATGGAATTAGGTGATGCCGATGATATTGTGTTTGCTAAAAGTAATTCAAAACAACAGAATGGCGCCATTGGTTTGCTAACCAAAGATGTAATTTCACGCAAAACCCTGTAACTTCCGGCCGTTCAGATGGCTTTTATCCCTTTCCTGAATCCCGGATTGTACCCATAAGATTCTATTGATTCTGCAATTCTTCCCAATACTCAACGGCACGCCGGGTATGAGGAATGACGATGGTTCCGCCAACCAGGTTTGCTACCGAGAATATTTCGAATACCTCGTCAGTTGTTACTCCCAGTTCATAACATTTACCCAGATGATATTTCACACAATCGTCGCAGCGTAGTACCATCGAAGATACCAGACCAAGCATTTCCTTGGTTTTGGTACTCAAAGCGCCTTCCTGGTATGTCAAAGTATCTACACTGTAAATACGTTTCATCACTTTGTTATCCGCCGCCATGATTCGTTCATTCATCCTGGTGCGGTAATCGTTGAAATCATCAATTAGTTTGCTCATAGCTATAAAGTTTCAAGTTTCAAGTTCAAAAAGGTCGTTTGTTGTCATTAAGTCATTGATGGTCATTGATTGTCATTTCAAGAGTTGCTTTACGATAAATGACGTGAAACAAATGACAATGACTAAATAAATACTGCTATTCTTCCACCACTTCTCCAATCAGGGTGGTTTGTGTGCATTTCGTCACTTTTACCTGAATGTAATCCCCTTTCTGAATGTTATTTGCTGGGAAAACAATTACCTTATTTTGTGAAGTCCGGCCAAAGAGTTCAAGCTTGCTCTTTTTTGAAGTTCCTTCAACCAGCACTTCGAAGGTCTTCCCGATGTCACGTTGATTGCTTTCGAGCGACAGGCGGTTGTGTAGGGTAATTATTTCATCCAGTCGACGCAGCTTTTCTTCTTCAGGAACATCGTCAGGCAAATGTTCGTGGGCATAAGTTCCTGGCCGCTCTGAATATTTAAACATAAAGGCCATGTCAAACTTCACTTCTTCCATCAGCGATAGTGTTTCCTGATGATCTTCCAGAGTTTCGGTGCAGAAACCGCAGAACACATCCGTACTAAGTCCGCAATCGGGTAAAATCTCATGAATGGCCCTGATGCGGTCAAGATACCACTCCCGGTCATACTTGCGGTTCATCAGTTTCAGTATGCGCGAACTGCCCGATTGAATGGGCAGATGGATGTGCCGGCAAAGGTTTGGATGTTTGGCAATGGCCCGCAGTACTTTATCCGACATGTCCTTGGGGTGAGAGGTCGTAAACCGGATGCGAACCAATGGATCCACTTCAGCAACCAATTCAAGCAAATCCCAAAAACGGACAGGTTTCCGTTCACCCTCAGGCAACCATTTGAATGAATTTACATTCTGTCCAAGAAGTGTTACCTCCCGATATCCTTTTTGTGCCAGGTCTTTCACTTCGTTCACGATATCCTGCGGATCACGGCTGCGTTCCCTTCCACGGGTATAGGGAACAATGCAGTAAGTGCAGAAATTGTTACAGCCACGGGTAATGCTCACGAATCCTGAAAGTGTTTTCTCTCCAATCCTGACAGGGGTAATTTTATCGTAGGTTTCGTTTTCCGAAAGTTCAACATTAATGGCCCCTGTTCCCTTTTGTGCCTTATCGATCAGGAAGGGCAGATCACGGTAGGCATCGGGTCCGGCAACCAGGTCGACCGCCGGATGTGCCAGCAACTCATCGCCAAGGCGTTCGGCCATACAACCCAAAACACCAACGATCAACTGTTTATTCTTTTTCTTCAGGCTTTTGAAATAATCCAGGCGATGCCATATCCGTTGTTCGGCATTATCCCTCACGGAACAGGTATTCAGAAAAATGGCATCGGCACCATCGGCACTTTGTACCGCTTCGTAACTCCGGTCCTGAAGGATGGCTGCAACCACCTCGCTGTCGGCTACATTCATTTGGCAGCCATATGTCTCAATGAATAACTTTTTCTTTTCCAATGTGTATCTGATTTGAAGTTGCAAATTTCACTATTTTTCAGGAATAAGCAAGGGCATATGGCACAGGGCATGGAGCAATGAAAAGGAAAACAGCAGATCGGTTATGAAATCAAAAAATTAACATACTGGGGAAAAAATTAGTTCAATAGAAAAGGTTTTTATTTGTATTTCCCGGTCCGTTGGCTTTAAATGGATTGATTTATAGTATTTTATTCTTTAATCGGGCTTTGCCTGCGAAATACAGTATGGCTTTTCGGTTTAATCATGTGCCATTAAATCCTTATATTTGCAGACTCAAAAACTGATCGTATGAAGTATTTGTGTAGCGTAATCTTCTTTTTTATACTTTTCAGCTCACAAGGGTATGCGCAAAAGGATACGCTTGACCAGAACTCAGGTATTTCGGGCCAGACTGCAAAGATGGAAGAACTTCTTGGGAAACTGCAGATCAGACAGGACCCACGCATTACCGATTTACTTATCCGGCATTCTCAGATTAACCAGCGCAGGCGCGGAACAGACGGATTCCGTCTGGAGATATTCTTCGCTTCCGATACCAAGGCCCGCGAACAGGCCGAGCGTGTGAAGAACGAATTCAGTACCCTGTTCCCGGATATCACCAACTACCTTTTGTTTCAGACACCAAATTTTAAAGTGCGTATCGGCGATTTCCGAAGCAAGAGTGAAGCCTTGAAAACAAAGGCCTTTATCTCGTCGAAATACCCGAATGCCTTTATCGTAAAAGATAATATCCGATTTCCTGAATTTTTTACTAAGAAAGTAGAACAAAGCCAACAACAATGAGCGAATTGATTAAGCACGAGTGTGGGATAGCATTGATTAGGTTACGTAAACCACTTGAATTTTACAAGGAAAAGTACGGAACATGGCAATACGGCCTGAATAAGCTTTATCTGCTGATGGAGAAACAACACAACCGTGGCCAGGATGGGGCAGGAATTGTGAATGTGAAGATGGAACTCGATCCCGGTCAGGAATACATCAACCGGCATCGTTCCATAGAACAAAACCCGATCAAAAATATCTTCGATAAGGTAGCCAAAGGGGTGAAGAAAGCGGAGAAAAATAAACCCAAAGGGGCTGATGTCCGTTGGATCTACGAAAATGTACCCTTTTCAGGCGAAGTTTATCTTGGTCACCTGCGCTACGGTACTTTCGGCCGGAACAGCATTGAATTCGTTCACCCGGTGATGCGCCAGAATAACTGGAAATCAAGAACACTGGTGCTGGCCGGAAACTTTAACCTTACCAATACGGATGAACTTTTCCAGAAACTGATTGCCCTGGGACAACATCCCAAAGCCTATACAGACACGGTTACCATTCTTGAAAAGGTGGGGCATTTTCTGGATGAAGAGAATCAGATGCACTTCAGAAACTATAAGAACGATGGGTTTTCGAACCGTGAGATATCACCAATGATCGAAAGGAATCTGGATGTTCAGAAGGTTCTCGAAAATGCCAGTAAAGACTGGGATGGAGGATATGCCATTGCCGGTATGTTTGGTCATGGTGATGCCTTTGTGATGCGCGACCCCTGGGGAATACGTCCAGCATTCTATTATTACGACGACGAAATTGTAGTTGTTGCTTCAGAACGCCCCGTGATTCAGACCGTGATGAATGTGAGGGCCGATGATGTAAGTGAAGTCAAGCCCGGTGAGGCATTGATCATTAAGAAAGACGGATTGGTTACCAGTAAAATGATTCGTGTGCCTCATACCCGTCGCTCCTGTTCGTTTGAACGCATTTATTTCTCACGTGGAAGCGATAAAGACATTTACCAGGAACGGAAAATGCTTGGCCGCCTGCTTTCACCCGCAGTCCTGAAATCAATCGATTACGACATCGAAAATACGGTGTTTTCATTTATCCCGAATACTTCTGAAACAGCTTTCTACGGACTTGTTCAGGGCGTACGGCAATATTGCGTCGACTGGAAGATCAAGGAACTGAAAGAGCGCAACGGAAGCATCACCAATGAAGAAATGGAAGTGGTCCTGTCGGTTGAGCCCAGGGTCGAGAAACTGGCTATCAAGGATGTGAAGCTGCGTACCTTTATTGCCGACGATGCCTCACGCGATGATCTGGTAGCCCATGTGTATGATGTCACTTACGGTATCATCCGCAACAATGTCGATACGCTGGTCATTATTGATGATTCGATTGTTCGGGGGACTACCCTGAAGAATAGTATCCTGAAAATACTCGATCGCCTGCACCCAAAGAAGATCATCGTTGTTTCTTCAGCACCCCAGATCCGCTATCCCGATTGTTACGGCATCGACATGGCTGTTCTCGATAAGTTTATTGCCTTTACCGCCACCATTGAGCTGCTGAAAGAAACGAATCAGGAACATCTCATCGACGAAGTTTACCGTAAATGCAAGGAACAGGAAAACCTGCCCAAAGAAGAGATTGTAAACTACGTGAAAGAAATATACCGCCCGTTCAAGGCTGAAGAAGTATCTGCTAAAATAGCCGAACTTCTGAAACCCGATGATTGTGTGGCCGATGTTGAAATCATTTACCAGACCATCGAAAATCTGCATCTGGCCTGCCCCAACGATACCGGCGACTGGTATTTCACAGGCAACTATCCGACTCCTGGTGGAAACAAGGTGGTAAACACTTCGTTTATCAACTTTATTGAAGGGAAAGACGGAAGAGCTTACTAGTTCCAAGTTCCAGGTTCCAGGTATAGGTTTCCGAAAATTTGTACAAATACTTTATATTGGTTATATTTGACTGTAAAATTTATAGCCATGGTTTATAAACAGATCTATAAAACAAATACTGAAAGTCAGCTTACAATAAATCTGCCTGAGAATTTTAGAAGCAGGAAGCAAATTCTTGTCGTATTGGATGATTCTGTTGATTCCAAAGCCGCTAAAATGGATTTAATGAAAATGGCATCCAATGACCCATTGTTCCTTGCTGATATTGCTGATATTTCAAAAGATTTTAAGGATGTTGATTCTGAATTTCTATGAAATATAAAAGATGGACAATCTGGAGAGCAAATCTTGATCCTGTTGTAGGTTCAGAACAAGGTCTTACAAGACCTGTCTTGATTATTAGTGAAGATGCAATAAATGACTTGATTAATACAATAAATGTATTGCCCATTACAACCCGGAAAAACAATAGGATAATTTACCCAAATGAGGTATTGATTGAGGCCAATGTATATGGATTACCGGAAGAATCAATCGTTTTGTGTCATCAGATAAGGACTTTGGATAAAAGGCGATTTGCTCAATTGTATGGAGAGATTAATGATATTATGAAGCAAAACGAGATAATCGAAGCACTGTTTTTTCAGATGGGAATCGATGCTACTTTCAACAACTAAAAACTATTAAACCAACCAACCATCAAAACCATGAAGAAAAGTCTGTTGCTATTCTCTTTACTGTTCACCTTATTAAGCGGTTATGCGAAATCGGATACATACAACATACTCGACTTCGGGGCTAACGCTGATGGCAAAACACTGACTACCGCTTCGATTCAAAAGACGATTGATGCTTGTAACGCGAACGGTGGCGGAATGGTGTCTGTTCCCAAAGGAGATTTTTTGGTCGGCACGCTCAACCTGAAGTCTAATGTTGACTTTCACCTGGAAACTGGTGCCCGTTTGATTGCCACACTTGATTTAACCCAATACCAGATCCATAACACTCAGCCCGCAGGCGTATTTTATACCGAACAGGCGCATAACGTTTCGATAACCGGTAACGGTACCATTTTCGGACAAGGTATGAAAATGATGTATACCGACAGCGCCAAACGGATCGGAAATAAAGAGCTTACCCGTCAGAAGGATAACTTCCGCAAACTATCCTCCGGTGTTGGCGATGGACCATTCTACCCGAAAGACCGGTATCACCAGATGATCATTTTCAGCGAATGTACCAAGCTGACATTAAAAGACTTTACGGTCATCGACGCTCCCTACTGGACTTTCCTGATTGTACACTGCGAAGACGTTCTGGTCGACGGTCTGCGTATCGATAACAACCTTGTAATCCCCAACAGTGATGGACTGGACGTGATCTCGTGCAGCAATGTGACCATTGCAAACTGTAACTTTTCCTGTGGCGACGATGCCATTGTTTTGGCCGGTTATGCCCATCACTACGGCGATCCCGGATTCAAGGATATCATGAAACCCTCAAAGAATATTAATGTCACGAACTGTATTCTTCGCTCCCGTTCAAGCGGTATCCGTATTGGTGGCTGGGATCAGAACCACATGTCGAACTACAACTTCAGCAATATCGTTATTTATGATTCGAACCGCGGAATCAATATCAGCGTAGGGGATTCGGGCTCCGTCCAAAATGTAAACTTTAACAATATCCGTATCGAAACACGTTTGCATACTGGTGACTGGTGGGGACAGGGCGACCCGATCAAAATTACTGCCATAAGGGGAGTGGTTACCAGCAAGACCATCGGGATCATCAAGAACATAAACTTCACCAACGTTTCGTGCCGCAGCGAAAACTGCATCAACCTTTATGCTTCAAGTGAAACCCGCCTTCAGAACATCTTTTTCAACAACCTGCAGATGGAATTCGTGAAAAGCAAGCTGGAAGAGACCTGTGGCGGAAACCTTGATTTGCGCCCAAACACAGTACCCGGGATGGAACTCTTTGCACGCAACATTCCTGCCGTATATATCGAGAATGCCGACAATGTATTCTTCAACCAGGTAGTCGTTTCATGGGATAAGCACATCGACAAAAAGCATTACACCAATGCTTTCGAAGCAGTTGGCGTAAACGGCTTGCGATTGACAAATGTGAAAGCGACCGCTTCGCCCTCAAATCCCGGGATGAGTGTCGTGCTGCTGAATAACTGCAGTGATTTCTCCACCGATACAAAACTGAGTGTCGAAAAGATTCATGAACCACTTATTAAGGCTGTAAAATAAGAACAGGAGTATTCCTGATTTCTTTTTCCTGCTAAAATCTATTCCATATCCTAAAGGGATCTCATCTTTTAAAAAGGTGGAATCCCTTTTTTCTTTGTTATTACTGAAACTAATGGGCTGGTAATGCGTAATACCCGAGTGCCAATTTGAGTATACTTTGTGTGTAGGATAAGTATAGCATAAGTGTACCTTATGTGTTCCAGAACACACAAGGTACACACAAGGTACACACAAGGTACACACAAGGTATACTCAAGGTGGCAGGTTGGGGGTACTCGTTGAGCAGCCGTTTATAAGGAACATGTCATGCGTAATTAGCATTTTCCCAGGCGGGAACGATTCAAATCGGTAATCGGAAATATTCTCAATTTTGCGGAATTGACTTCTTCCTGGTCAGCATATTACTTAAATGTTAGAGATAAATGCTATTTTTGCGGCATCAATGCGAATACCTTTTTATTAAATAAGCGAAACTCAACTGTGGCAGATATTATTCAATTACTTCCTGATTCGGTGGCTAACCAGATTGCTGCAGGGGAGGTCATTCAACGACCAGCTTCGGTAGTGAAGGAACTGGTTGAAAATGCCATCGATGCCGGCGCCTCGCAAATTATAGTTAACATCAAGGATGCCGGACGGACGCTGATCCAGATCATTGACAACGGAAGCGGGATGACCGACACCGATGCCAGGATGGCTTTCGAGCGGCACGCTACCTCCAAAATCAGAACTGCAAACGATATATTTGCCATACGCACCATGGGATTCAGGGGTGAGGCCCTTGCCTCTGTTGCAGCCATCGCCGATGTGGAACTTCGGACCAAAGAACATGACCAGGATCTGGGAACCTTTATTCACATCTCCGGTTCTGCTCTGATCACCCAGGAACCCGTACGTTGCGACAGTGGCACCAACTTCCAGATTAAAAACCTGTTCTTCAATGTTCCGGCCCGGCGTAAATTTCTTAAATCAAATCCTGCGGAACTCAAATACATCATTAACGAGATACAGCGTATCGCCCTGTCAAATCCTGACATTTCGATCTCACTGCACCATAACGGATCGGCCATTTACGAACTGGCCGGCTCAAACAAACGGGTACGTATCGTCTCTATTTTCGGGAAGAACATCAGCCAGAACCTGATTCCCCTCGACACCGAAACTTCAGTAGTCAAAATAACAGGGTTTATCGGACAACCCAAACACGCACGGAAGACCTTTGGGGAACAGTTCTTCTTCGTGAATAAACGGTACATGAAGCATCCGTTTTTCCATAAAGCCGTCACCCAGGCCTTCGAGAAAATACTGCCACCCGACGCCATTCCGTCCTATTTTATCTACTTTGATGTTGATCCTGCCGACATTGATGTGAACATTCACCCCACCAAAACAGAGATCAAATTCGAGAATGAATCGGCCATCTGGCAGATCTTACAGGCCTCCATCCGTGAAGTCCTGGGCAAATTCAATATCGTTCCTTCCATTGATTTTGACCAGTCGGGAAGCCTTGAAATCCCTATGCGCCTTCAGAATTTCGCCGATGTGCGCACTCCTGAAATTGAAATCAATCCATCGTATAATCCGTTTGACACACACACAACGGCTAAAAGTCATGCCGGAGGCGGAATCCCTTTTGCACCAAAAACCTTTGAGCGGACGAATCCTTCAAACTGGCAGTCATTATACAAGGGACTGGAACCTGATCTGAATGAAAAGTCTGAACCCAATGAAAGTGAACCTGTACAGTTCCGTATGGAAGAACAGCAAACGGTAAAAAGTTCGGTCCAGTTTAAGAACAAATACATCCTCACACCTGTTAAGTCGGGAATGATGGTGATTGACCAGAAAAGAGCACACGAACGCATTTTATATGAACGATTGATGCAGGTTCTCGAAAACAATGAAGTTGCCAGCCAGCAACAACTTTTCCCCGAAACGTTTGAGCTGAATGCTTCAGATGCTACCCTGCTGACCAGTATCCTTCCTGACCTGAGAGCGCTGGGCTTCGACGTGCGTGACTTTGGCAAAAATAGTTTCATTGTAAACGGCACACCCGGTGTCCTGAATACCTCTTCACCCATCGAAATCATTGAAAGTCTGCTTGAAGAGTATAAAAACTCACCGGTCAATCTTCAGGAAAAGGCCCGCGAAACAGTTGCTATTTCACTGGCCCAGGCATCTGCCATCCCATATGGGCATACACTGAAGCCGGGTGAGATAAATGAACTGATCGACAACCTGTTTGCCTGTCAGACACCTAACTTTTCACCCAAAGGGAAAAAGATACTTTCAATCATGCCATTGGAAGACTTTGAAAAGCTGTTAAAATGACATTTTGACTGTTAAACCTGATCATAAAAGAAAATTACTACTTTGGTCTGATGATTGACAGAAGCAAGTCCTGAGTCCCAATTATAATTATAAACAAAAAACAAGAAGCAGAATGCCCTATTTCAGACCCAATACAAATGCAATACCTCCGGTTGTCAAGAACCTGATCATCATTAATGCCCTCATGTTGCTTGCAACTTACATTCTCGGGGTGAGGGGAATTGACCTGGGCAGTATTCTAGGACTGCACTACATCGAGTCGCCTGACTTTAAACCCTACCAGCTTGTTACGCACATGTTTATGCATAGTGGAATCATGCATCTGGTGTTTAATATGTTTGCACTATGGATGTTTGGACGGGTACTCGAAAATGTGTGGGGACCCAAACGCTTTTTCATCTTCTACTTTGTGACCGGCCTTGGCGCTGCTGTATTCTACACCATGGTCAATTTTGTTGAGTTTCATTACTTCGCTTCAAAGATGTTGCCCGAAACCGTTCAGATGGTGATGAACCAGGGCGCAGAAATCTTAAACCAGGGGAAAAACTTCTCTGATCCGCTTGCAGGCAGATTGAACCTTATCTTAAATGTTCCGACCGTTGGGGCCTCGGGTGCGGTATTCGGTATTCTCCTTGGTTTTGGAATGCTTTTCCCCAATACCGAATTGATGTTGTTATTCCCGCCAATCCCTATTAAAGCCAAATATTTTGTGATGGGTTACGGAGCAATCGAACTCTTTAGCGGAATTGCAAACACAGGTGACAACATTGCCCATTTTGCCCATCTGGGTGGCATGCTTTTTGGCTTTATCCTGATTAAATACTGGAATAAAAAAACAACGAACTTTTATTGATGAACCTTCTGGACGAAATAAAAGAATCATTTAGAGAAGGATCGGCCCTGACACGGCTGATCTACATCAACCTGGCAGTGTTTCTGCTGATCAGGCTGGCCAATGTCTTTTATTTCCTGGCAGGTGTCCCATTCCCTTTTCTGGACTGGCTGGCCCTTCCGGCTGATTTTGGCACACTGCTTAGCCGCCCGTGGACCCTGCTGACCTACATGTTTCTTCATTTCGATTTTCTGCATATCCTGTTCAACTTGCTCTGGCTCTATTGGATGGGTCAGATCTTCCTCGGCTATTTCGACCAGAA
>DIZL01000047.1:19370-44158 GCA_002429385.1 Prolixibacteraceae bacterium UBA6029
GCCTCCGTCATAGCCATCATCGCCGCACTGGCTGTCCATGCTCCGAATCATACCCTTCACCTGATGTTTATTGGGCCGGTCCGAATGAAATACATTGCCCTGTTCTCAGTGCTGATGTATGTGATCGGCATTTCCACAACCAATGCAGGAGGCAATCTGGCGCATTTGGGAGGCGCTTTCTGGGGCATGATCTATGTCCTTCAGCTTCACAGGGGCATTGATCCGGGTAAGGGTATTGAACGGTTGAATTCAGGAATAAAAAAACTCTTCGCTCCAAAACGAAATGTAAAACTGTCTTACCGTAAACCTGTTGACGATATAGAATATAACCGTATGAAAAACCAGGACCAGGTACGTATGAATGAAATCCTTGAGAAGATCAGCAAATCAGGCTACGACTCGCTCTCCAAAGAGGAAAAGGAAATCTTATTCCGAATGGGTAAGTAAGAAATACCCTCCGGGAATAAGGAAAAGGGAAAAGGGAGACAGGAAAAGGGAAAAAGGCCTGCCCGACGCAGATGGGAAAAATGAATCACTTCTTCTCCTTTGGCTGCCGATACATAAACCTGTTTTTAGACTGAATGATTGCCTCGTTGATACTTGCATTCAGTTCAAACCCCACCAGCAGGATCAGCGCCAGAATATACATCAGCAACAGAATAACCAGCAAGGTCCCTATCGATCCGTAAAGCTTGTTGTACTGCCCGAAGTTATTGATGTAATAGGAAAATCCGATAAATGTGATTACGCTCAGAAGGGTGGACAAGGTACCCCCTGCCGAAACGAACCTCCACTTGGTCTTCTTGGCCGGAGCCAGGTAGTATAAAAACGAGTTGGCAATAAAGAACAGGAACACAATTACCACCCATTTGCCTACTGAAAGCATGAATATCGTAAATTGATCTCTCAGATACCCGTTTAAAGCCAGGTAATTAATCACATGCTGGCCCGAAGTGATCAGTGCAATGGCCACGGTTACCAAAAACGAAAGAATGGCTAAAAGCAGCAGGGCGATCAGGCGCTGACCAATCCAGGTACGGCGTTCAAAACTATGCAGGGAGGCGTCGAAGGCGCTCATCATCGAAGCAAAACCATTGGTGGAAAACACGAACGCCATCAGGAAACCCAATGAAAGCAGGCCCCCGCGCTGACGGGTCAATATATCCAGAACGGTTTCCTTGATGGCAATAAACGTATTGGCCGGGACCATGTCTTCAATCAACAGAAACAGTTCATTCTGGAAATTTTCGATTGGAATATAAGGGATAAGGGTAAACAGGAAAATAATGGCCGGGAATAAGGCTACAAAGAAACTGAAGGCTATGGCCGATGCACGTGTAGTCAATGCCCCGTCTACTATGCTGCGCCAGAAAAAAACCATTACATCATAGAGGGGCATACGATCAAATCCTGGCAAGGTGATTTTTTTTGCTTTGACCAGAATCCTCTCCCAAACAGATAACAGCCGGATGATTAGTTTACCAGGCATTAGCCCTGTTTTTCAATTTTTAACTGATGTATATAAAATTTGTTGTCTTTATTCTTCAGTAAAAAATAGACCCTGAAAGTTCCTGTTGCAGTGGTCAGGCTGCCAATGGCATATCGGGGACTGTCTTTCCCCCCCTGATGGATAATGGTGAACTGCTTAGGCTTGTTCGACTTAAAAAACTCGGCCACAATCTGCTGTGCCTGTGATTTACTGTAAACATCGTCATGGGTCTGAACGACCAGCTCCACATTTTCATTGAAGAACTCCGCCAGACCTGCATCATTGCCATTCTGAATGCTGACAACAATCTGATCGGGGATCTGGGCATAAGAAAAGTTGGCCAGAACGAAAAAACCAAACAACAAGGAAATCAGTCTCAGTTTAATCTTTTTCATTGTAGAATATTTTCATAAGTATTACCTTTCGTATGATTCATTACCAAAAACCGTGCAATTTTTTATTTAAACAAATACCTTTGTAAAGGTAACAAATTTCACATACTTGTAAAATGAAGATTTTCCTGCTGGTCATAGGTAAGACGGACGAAACGTATCTGCAAAACGGAATAGAAATCTTCCTGAAACGAATCCCTCATTATATTGCATTCGAAATGAAAGTCCTGCCCGACCTGAAGAACTCCAAAAATCTCAGTGAGGATCAACAGAAAGAAAAAGAGGGCGAACTCATTATCCAGCAGTTAGCCCCTGCCGATGAAATTATTTTACTCGACGAGAACGGAACAGAGACTTCCTCCGTAGAATTTGCACGCTTTTTGGAGAAGAAAATGATCTCCGGGATTAAACGGCTGGTTTTTGTCATCGGGGGGCCATATGGATTCTCTGCAACCCTTTATTCACGGGCAAATACAAAGCTTAGCCTCTCAAAAATGACTTTTTCGCACCAGATGGTCCGCCTGATCTTTGCCGAACAATTATACCGTGCAATGACCATTTTAAAAGGAGAACCCTATCATCATCAATAAAATTGACTATTTTGTGGCATGAAGGAATTCAGAAAATACATATTACCACTCCTTTCCATCTTTTTTTTCCTGATGGCCTCCGTTCAGGAAAACCTGATCCTTCATCAGCAGCCCGAAAAAAAGCTTATCCAGACCTTTGAACATACCCTGCATAAACAGGAACTCAAACTGGCAGGATACCTGAATGTGATCGAGAAAAAATTATCCGACAGTTCAAAAGTGGTCGATTATACCGCCCAGTTTGAATACCTGAACCGGCTTTTCGAGGAAGAAGGCTTTGGGTTTATCATCTTTCACGACCAGAAAATGGTGTACTGGTCCGACAACCATTTCTCCTTTCCCTTTGTAAACGCCCGGTTCAATAACCGCAACATGCTGCTTGTGCTGCCCAACGGCATTTACGAGGCACAGAAGCGCAGTCTGGGCAATCATCAGCTCATTGGTCTGATCCACATTAAAAACAATTATTCTTACGAGAACCAGTTTCTCGAAAACTGTTATATTCCTCCGTTCAATCTGCCCTCCGGCTTTACGATCATTACCGGCGAGAACCCGAAAGCCTACCCGATCAGCGATCTGACCAACCAGCCCCTGTTCTCGGTGATGCCCTCAGGGAGAATGATGTTCAACGAATCACAGCTTTATCTGCCGGTCTTGCTCTACCTGCTGGGTTTTGTCTTTCTGCTCCTATCCATATACAGAAAATTTACATATCACCGCAGGAAATACTTCCTGGTCGAAATGCTGCTGCTTTTGGGAGCGCTGGTCCTGATCTATTCGATACATATCTATTTCGGCATTCCGTCGATTCTGAATTACACCAACTTTTTCAGCGCAAAATATTATGCCGGGTTCAGGTGGCTACCTTCCTTTGGTGACTTTTTCCTGATCGCCTCCCTGTTCTTCTTCTGGAGCCTGGTTTTCGCGAAGCGTTTCTCGCTTCATCACAAATATCCGAAGCAGTCGTTTATCCTTTCGTTTATTTTCGCAGCCATACTCTACCAGGGCGTGGGCCTGATGATCGGCAACTTAATCGAGAACAGCAACATCACCTACAAATTATACCGGATCACCGACATCAACCAATACAGCATAGGCAGCTATCTGGCCATGGCGTTGCTGCTGTTTTCCGTATTCCTGATCAACCATAAGGTCGTCGAAAAAGGGGAAGGGCTGATCAGCAAATCTTCATTCCTGAAGTTCCACCTGTTTGCCCTTCCTTTATCGATTGCGGCTAGCATGCTCTTCCAAACCAATGAAATTTATCTGCTGACCCTCTTTTTCGCCGTTAACCTGGTGCAGATTCAGCTAAAAAAACTGCTGATAACCAGCTTTTCGCTGTCGTATGCCATCCTGTTCATCTCCCTTTTTTCCATCGCAAGCCTGATCGTCATCTATCAGACCGTCAAACAGCATGAGTTAATGATTCAGAAACTCATGGCCGTGAACCTGAGTTCAGAGCAGGATCCAATAGCCGAGGTCTTCCTGGCCAATGCGCAAAAACAGCTGGAGGCCGACTCACTCATTCAATCTCAGCTTGTTCCGCCCTATAAAGATCTGGAGAATTACCTGTCGCGCACCTACTTCGGGGGCTATTTCCGAAAATACGACATCCGCTATTACTTCTGCACCCAGACCGACAGCATTCTCATTCAGCCCGAAAACGACTTTCAGCCCTGCTTCCCCTTCTTCGAGAAGATGATCAGTCGCACAGGAACCAAGATTGCGGGCAGCGATTTCTACTTCATGAACAGCATGAACGGGAGAGTATCTTACCTGAGCAAGATCCATTATCCCCTGGCTGGCAACCAAAACGGCATATCAATCTTCATCGAACTGAACTCCAAGACCTTCTCCGAGGGCATCGGCTTTCCCGAACTGCTCATGGACCGCTCGATCATCAAGCCTTCCAGGTACAAATACCTCTCTTCAGCCCGGTATTTCGACGATGAACTGGTGAACCGTTCGGGCGATTACAGCTACAACAACAATCTGAAATCCTATAACCTTGGAAACTCTTCCGCCGAATTCGGGCTCAGGGAATGGGACGGCTACAACCATGTAATTTACCGGGTTGACAAGCGAAGCTACATCATCGTCAGCAATCCCCAACTCCGGTTTGTCGATTACCTGATCTCGTTTCCCTATATTTTCGTCT
This sequence comes from Prolixibacteraceae bacterium UBA6029, assembly GCA_002429385.1. Classification (GTDB taxonomy): domain Bacteria; phylum Bacteroidota; class Bacteroidia; order Bacteroidales; family Prolixibacteraceae; genus Aquipluma. The sequence continues at coordinate 24,000 of DIZL01000047.1, forward strand.
TTTATTTTGTGTTTGTGCTGATCGCCAGCCTGATCGGAAATCCCCTCCTGCGAAAGATGATCATTCCCCGCGACCTGCGCTTCCGCATCCAGGCTGCCATCATTTCGGTGGTGCTCATCTCCCTGCTCTTTGTGGCGGCGGGAACCATCTACTATAACATTCAGGATTACGAAAACCGCCATCAGTCTGACCTTCACGAAAAGATCAAATCTATTTCCGAAGAAATCGAAAACCGCCTTATATCGGTCAACACGATCACACCTGACCTGCAGCAATGGCTCTTCACTGAGTTGTATAATCTTTCGAATGTATTCCAGACCGACATCAACATTTACGACCTCAACGGTGGACTGATCGCCTCCTCGCGACCCGAGATATTCCGCAAAGCCATTACTTCTGAAAAAATGAATGCACTGGCCTTTTACCAGTTATCCGAACGGTCCCAGCTCAGCTTTCTTCAGCCTGAGAAAATCGGCAAACTTTCCTATCTGTCGGTTTATGAACCCATTGAAAACGACAGGGGCGACTACCTGGGATACCTGAACCTGCCCTATTTTACCCGTCAGGATGAATTGAAACAGGGGATTTCAACCTTCATTGTGGCCTTCATCAACCTCTACCTGATCCTGTTCCTGGCCAGTGTGATCATGGCCATCTTCTTATCCAATAAAATCACCCTCCCGCTGAGCCTGATCCGCAAAAAGCTTAAAGGCATACAGTTGGGTAAAAAGAACGAACAGATCAACTATGTAGCTGAAGATGAAATTGGCGCCCTGGTGAAGGAATACAATCATAAGGTAGTCGAACTGGCTGAAAGCGCCGAACTGCTTGCCCGTTCCGAACGCGAATCGGCCTGGCGCGAAATGGCCAAACAAGTCGCCCACGAAATCAAGAACCCGCTCACGCCCATGAAGCTGAACATACAATATCTTCAGCGGGCCAAAGAGGAAGGAAACGAACATTACGATGACTTTTTCGACCGCGTAACCCGAAACCTGATCGAACAGATCGATACCCTTTCGGGCATTGCCACTGAGTTCTCGAACTTTGCCCAGATCCCAAAGGCCCGGAATGAAGTGTTCAACCTTGTTGAAGTGCTTCAGAATGTGGTGCTACTCTTTGAACCCAACGAAAACCTGCACTTCTCGCTTGAGACGGATCATCTTTCCGAAGTCCTTATTTTTGCCGATAAAGAACAGCTTTCGCGGGCCTTCCTGAACCTGGTCAAGAACGGAATACAGGCCATCCGTCCCGGCTGGCCGGGAGAAATCAGCATCACCGTCCACAAGATCCAGTCCGTGGCACTGATCTCGATCAGCGACAACGGTACCGGGATCAGCAAGGATGCCGAAGATCACCTGTTCGAACCCAACTTCACCACCAAAACCAGTGGAATGGGATTGGGCCTGTCCATCGTGCGCAACATCATTACCAACTTCAACGGCAAAATCTGGCACGAGACATCTGAAACCGAGGGTACGGTATTTTATGTTGAAATCCCGCTCCATCAACCGGTCATGCCCCCTGAAAATAAAAAATAAGGTTTCCATTCGATTTGCAGGTGTAAACACGGACATTTAAGAAGCACCCAGCTTCACCTGGTCCCGTCAGGGACAAAATAGTTATAGAAGATATTTATACCCGTTAAGACTCCTTGTCCCTTTAGTGACTATATATTTATTGAAGATATCCATACCAATCAGGTTTTCTTTTCCCATTAGAGACAAAACACTAACAATCTGCACATTAATCATCAGACGATCTCTTGTCGCGTACCTAAAGGCACGCCGGGTATCGATCGGAATCCTTTCTGTAACTATTCTGTGTCTAACGGTGCCGGAATTTTGCCTGTATCGGATCATATTCGCCCACCCCTTGCTTAGGGATTGCTCAAGGAACGGGCTTTGGTTTGTGTATGTTTTGAGTATGGTTTCTGTAAGGTTTCTGTATGTAAACTTATAAAATACAAATTTAAACCAAACTAAAAATAATCAAAAACCAAAGCCCGTTCCTTGAGCAATCCCCGCGGGATACCGTCAATGATGTAGTTCATGCAAAAAGCATTGCCAAAGGTTCCATTTCTTATTTTGAAGGGCCTTCGGACCTGATTTACCGGTAAAATCGAATAGTTGATCGAAAAAGCCCCTTCAGTTGGTGAACATTCCATAAATTTACATCACCTTAATCATTGGGAAATAATCATCAAAAACATTCATTCATGCAGTCACACGAAATTGATTTTAAGATTGTGGGTAACGACATTCAGTTGGTAGAAATTGAACTCGACCCGGGAGAAACCGTTATTGCCGAAGCCGGGGCCATGCTGTATATGGAAGACGGGATAAGCTTCGATACCAAGATGGGTGACGGGTCGAACCCACATGCCGGATTGTTTGACAAGTTACTGGCAGCCGGTTCACGCGTACTGACCGGGGAATCGCTGTTTATCACCCATTTCACCAATCAGGGCTGGGGCAAGAAGCACGTGGCCTTTTCGGCGCCATACCCCGGGACGATCCTGGCGATCAACCTTCAGGAACATCAAAACAGCCTGATCTTTCAGAAGGATGCCTTCCTGTGTGCAGCGCTGGGAACCAGGATCAGTATGCGTTTTAACAAGAAACTGGGAGCGGGATTTTTCGGCGGTGAGGGGTTCATTCTTCAGAATCTTCAGGGCGATGGAAAAGTGTTTATCCATGCCGGGGGTACGGTGATCGAGCGGCAGTTAAACAACGAAGTGATCCGGGTTGATACCGGTTGCGTGGTGGGTTTCGAAGAATCCATTGACTTCGACATTCAGAAGGCAGGCGGTCTGCGATCGATGGTTTTTGGCGGTGAAGGCCTGTTTCTGGCCACCCTGAGGGGAACAGGAAAGATCTGGCTTCAGTCGATGCCGATCCGTAAACTGGTGGCTCAGCTCAGCACCTTCGGACCCAACAGCAGGAAAGAAGCCAGCGGCGGCCTGCTAAATAACATATTCGAATAAAACGGAATCTGGGATCAACAGGTGTCTTGGGTGCAAAATTAGGATTGTGGCAACAAACCCGTAAGGGTTCAATGTTAGTGACCCCCAATATTAATTGGGGGAAGGTAGACTGCCCAAAGTTCGCAACCCCAAAGTGGGTTGAACCACAAACAGTAAACTTTAATTTATTCAACCCTCTTCGGGGTTGCCAACAATCAGCATTTTCTATACCCTCCAGCTTTGCTGGGGGTCACCAACATTCAACTCCTTCGGAGTTATTAGCCCCTGGTTCTTTTATTTTTGTCCAAAGGATTTATTATGAAATGCTAAAAAGAAATAAATACAAGCGAACCGACGCAGGCTGGGGAAAGAGAAAAGGGGAAAAGGGAATATAATGACTTGGTGCCAGCCAGCATATAATGTTTTTGTCCGCCAGCTGGCGGATAGTGGCAAAAAAGTTTTGGAGTGAACTCAAATATGTTTAATTTTAAGGGCCTAAAACACTCCTACTATGAATGCACAAAAGCTGTTGGATCAAATCCTGCCCATCCTGTCAACCGTAAAGGAGGATGCGGTTAAGCTTCAGAAGATCCTTACCTTCCTGGAAGAGGAGATCTATGAAGAACCCGATGAACCGGATGAACCGGAAGTGCCTGCAAAATATGAAAAGGCGGTTAAGGATATTGCCGATGGCCTTAATGCGGGTTTCACCTGCTACCTGAACCTGGATACCGGTGAATCCGACGACGTCCCTCCCGGTATGGATTTCGATCCGGAGGAAATGGAAGAAATGGAAGATGAGTTGCCCGATGGGATTGAATTTAAGTATCCCGGCTGGGAACACCGCATGGTATTTGAACCCCTTGAGTCGAATGAGTCATTCCGGATCATGAGAGGCTTTACGGAAACGCTGGAGGATGTAAAGCTACAGAACCGACTGACCAATGCCCTGAACAATCGAAAGCCGTTTGCCAATTTCAAGTTCGTCATCGACAATTCAGAATACCGGCAGGACTGGTTCGACTTTAAGCAACGATACCTGGAAAGGTATGTGAAAGAATTGCTGTCGCTGGAACTGCAGAAGGAGGAATCAATGATTTATCGCGAAGAAATAAATGGGTTTTATGATGATGACGGAAATAAAATAGATCATGAATCGGTACCTGTTCCAGGTCTATGTGTGATATGCAAAAGCCGTTATGTGGAAGATTGGGATGAAAACCTGCTTTGCCTGATGAACCGTCATGATCAACAAAATGAGAAGGATTTCATATGTGGCGCATTTGAGAAGATGTAAAAACCGCACAGAAAAAAGTGGCCGGAATAGAATCCCGGCCACTTGCTTCAACATGCTGTTTAATTGTCATCAGGCGATACGCCTTGTTTTTTTCAGAGGATAACAGACTATATTATTTCTGATCCGGCGTTTCGACCTCTACTTTAATTTCTTTGCCGTCTTTGCCATTCACCTTCACATCTTTTTCGATGATCTTTGTTCTCTGCTGATCATCGCCCAATTCCTTCTTAAAGTTTGGGGCTTCGGGAGCTTCGGGTGGTTCCGGGGTATCAAGATTCTCATTAAAGTTATAGTTGAAATTCATCTCCTGCGATTCATCGGCCTTATTGCGTATGATTTCAATCTTTTCGCGACCGCCCTTCAATGACTTTTTGCGGAAGGAAATGATATTGGCGTCATTCAGGTCGATGATCCGTCCGGCATGCTGTTCTTTCATCATTTTCATGTGCATCATAGGCGGCATTCCGGGGAAATGTCTCATCCCGGCATCGTTCCGTGAATCATTCGTGTCTCGCATTCTTTTACGGATAATGATCCGTTTATGAATCGAATCACCGGTCTCTTCAGTGAGTATTTCATCCTTGTCGCCTGATTCCATGCGCAGCTCCATAGGCTCGCCTTTCTTTCCATCCTTCATGTGATAGATCATCACATTCCCGTCCTTATCATCGCCATCGACGATTACCTTAATGTGTTTCATCTTGTCGGAAACCTCAGAACTGATGCGTTTGGCCATTTCCTTAGCGACGATAGTATCGCCCTTCCATACGAAAACATCGTTACCTGCAACAATGGTATCGAGTTCCATCTTCTTACCATTTTCGATCTTAGTCATTTTAATGTGCCGTGTCTTGGTTTTTTCCTTTGTCTCGTCACCCTTTTGTGCGAAGCTTGCTGAAGTTACTGCCAGCGTAACCAATCCTGCTATTCCAATTAATGCCAAAGTGTGTTTCATGATACTATCGTTTTAGTGATTAATTTCTGCAAACAAAGATATGTCCCTTCTGGTTGAACAATGAGTTAAAGGGCGGTTAAATTCTGTTAACAAAAAGTTAAAGTCCTGTGGAGACGACATTTAATGATTATCTTTGAACCATGAACAAAAGAATCATCACCGGGCTCATCGCTGTAATGGGAATTTCTATTGTAGGGATCATCATCATTCAGCTGGTATGGATGAACAACGCCATCCGGGTCAGGAATGAATTGTTCGACCGCAGCGTGAACGAGGCCTTGACAAGCACAACGAACCGTCTAGAAAACATGCAGGATTTCAGGATGATCAATCGTTTTGCCTTTGACGATTCGGCTCATTTCCATGGTCTGACACCTATTCCGCCACCGCCACCGGGAATACCGGGAGGTATGCACAACAGGATATTCAGGCCTAAAGCTCCTGTGAATCCATCCAGACGGCAAATCGAGATGATTGTAGAAGCGGCCAAAGACAAAAAGGGGTTTAAATATCATATTACGACCAAAGGCGACACCTATGGAAAGAACCGCGAAGAAGATATCGTGTTTATCAACGGCGACAGTCTTGGGAAGCATCTTAATTCGGCTTATACGCATGGAATCAACAAATTGGACTCGATGATCATACAATCGGGCGAATGGAAAGATTCAGCTTCAGGCATCAAACACCGGTTCGAAGTAAAGACCCACAGGCTTAAACGTATTGCGGATAAAGTCGTTCAGGAAATCACCGAGCTGGAGGATAATGAAATTTCAATTGATCACATCAACAAGTTGCTCAAGGTGGAACTTGGGAACCGTGACATTCCTATCCCGTTCGAAGTGGGGATCTTCAAGGATGCAAGGATTTCGAATAAAACCGAAAAGGCGGATTCTTTGCTTCTGGCCAAAAGTAACTATAGGGTCAATCTGTTTCCGAATGATATCATTCAAAAGAACATTCGTCTGGCGGTCTATTTTCCCGAGAAGGATTCGTTCATTTACAAGACGCTGAACTGGCTGTTGCTCATTTCACTGATATTCTCGATCATCGTACTGGTTTCATTTGGTGTCAGTATCTACTATATCCTGAAACAAAAGAAGATTTCGGAGATGAAATCGGATTTTATCAACAACATGACCCATGAGTTCAAGACTCCCCTGGCGACTATATCCGTGGCGGCTGACTCTATCAACAATCCGAAGATCATAGAGAACCCGGAGCGCATCAGGTATTATATTGAAATGATCAAAAAGGAGAATGCCCGGATGAATCACCAGGTGGAAGATATCCTGACCATCGCACGGCTTGATAAGAAAGACTTTGAGTTTAAATGGGAAGCCTTCAACCTGCATGAGGTCATTGAGGATGCGCTGCAAAGCATAGTGCTTCAGGTGGAGAAAAAAGGGGGTACGATCACCAGTGAGTTCCTGGCCATTAACCCTGTTGCCACCAGTGATCCGAATCACTTTGCCAACCTGATTTACAACCTGCTGGATAATGCCAACAAGTATTCACCCGAAACTCCTGAGATCAGGATTTCGACCCGCAATACTTCGAAAGGAGTATTGATTACAGTTGCCGACAAAGGAATCGGAATGACCAATGCAGTACAGGGCCGTGTCTTTGAACGCTTTTATAGGCAGGCCAGCGGAAACATCCACAACGTGAAGGGTTTCGGACTTGGCCTCAGTTATGTGAAAGCCGTGCTGGAAGCCAACCACGGAAGCATCAGTGTGCACAGCGAACCCGGCAAAGGCAGCAGGTTTGAGGTATTCATTCCGTTTGTAAGGGAATAGAAATAAGGAAAGATCTGCCCGATGAATGCGGGGGAAAGAGCAATTGATGGCTGGCAACCAATTATTATCTATATTGCATTAAATTCATAAAGCATGAGCGCGAAACCACATATTTTCCTTGTTGAAGATGATCTTAGCTTTGGAGCGGTACTGAAGTCCTATCTGGAGATCAATGATTTTGAGGTTGAATGGGTCGATGACGGGAAAAGCGCCATGAATCAATTCAACAAATCGAGTTTCGACATCTGCATTCTGGATGTGATGCTGCCCAATGTAGATGGATTCACTATTGGGACTGAAATACGAAAGGTTAATACAGACGTCCCCATACTGTTTCTTACGGCAAAGAACCTGCGTGAGGATGTACTGAAGGGTTACCGGATCGGAGCAGATGATTACATTACCAAACCATTCGACACTGAAGTGCTGATTTTCAAACTCAGGGCCATCCTGAAAAGACAAGCAGGAACACAGCCCAGGGACACCGATTTTTATACTATTGGAAGCTATTTGTTCGATTACCGGCTTCGCACCATTGAACATGAAGGCTCGAAGCACAAACTATCGCCCAAGGAAACGGAGTTGCTGAAGATGCTCTGCGACAATCGCAACGAGTTGCTTCCACGCGAAACAGCGCTTAAAAAGATTTGGGGCGACGATGGTTATTTCACGGCACGGAGCATGGACGTCTATCTCACCAAGTTAAGAAAACTCTTTACGGAAGATCCATCGGTCGAAATCAGGAACATCCACGGAAGCGGGTTTATGCTGGAGATAAAGGATTCGGTGTAGTTCAAAAGGAATGATTCATTTTACATCTCTGGATTTTTATCCTAATAACATATACTCTAGCGGATTAAGCTTACCGAAGAAATGCAAATAAAAATAAAGTTATTGATTCAATAATGGTATATATTTATATACCTTTACATCGCTAAACGACAAGGAATGAAATATTCTGAGTTTCATCGAAAGATTGTACAAAATGGGTGGAAATATAGTCATGCAGAAGGCAGTCATTATTTTTACACAAAAGACGGTGTTCTTTCCGAACCTGTACCTTTTCATGGAAGTAAGGAAATGAGTGATCCTTTAGTGAAGAAAATATCAAAGAGTATGGGCCTTAAAAAATAGCATCATGGAAAAATTAATAATTCAAATTGAGGCGAGTTCAGATTTCTTTGACGGCTTTGCCGTAAACTGCGAAGGCGTTTCGGGCGGGGGGAATAACATCGAAGCCTGCAAGGCCAATATATTGGAAGGGCTGCGTTTATTAAAAGAGAGCAGGCCGAAAATTCATTGGCCCGAAATACTTAGAGGTGACTATGAAATAGAATACAGGTACGACGTTCAAAGTATTTTAAGTTACTACGCCAGCGTATTTACCAAGCCCGCTCTTGAACGACTGACAGGCATCAATCAAAAACAGCTCCATCACTATGCCACCGGTCTTAAGAAGCCACGTGAACCACAACGGAAGAAAATCGAACTGGCGCTGCACCGTCTGGGTAGTGAGTTAATGTCCGTTCATTTCGTCTGATCTGGAAACAGAGAACAATTTAATACCTTGGATACTCCAAATATGCCTTTTTAGTTAAGAAACCGTAAGCTTATGAACTATATGCGGTTTGTCATACAGCTGTCGATCAGTTTTTATACCTTTGCGCCCTTGTAAGAAAATAATCTTCAGATGGCAGATTTAGATTCCATTGAAATAAAAGATTTTGACACCATAGTTGTGGGAAGCGGCCTGGCGGGTCTGACCGCAGCATACCATGCTTCCAGGAACGGAAGTGTTGCCATCATTACCAAATCGCAGCTCGACATCAGTAATTCGTATTATGCCCAGGGCGGGATTGCCGTTGTTACCGAAAAGGATGATTCGTTCGAATCACATATTCAGGACACCCTGGAGGCAGGACGAGGCCTTTGCGATCTGGATGCAGTAAAAATACTGGTCGAAGAAGGACAGGATTGTGTGTATGAATTGATCAGGCTTGGCATGCAGTTCGACCAGGAAGACGGGAAATTTTTCCTTGGACTCGAAGGAGGACACAGCCATCGCAGGATTCTTCATGCCGGAGGAGATGCAACAGGAAAAGGACTCACCAGCTTCATGCTAAAAAAGGTAAAGGAGCAGAAAAATATTATCCCTTTTGAATATACGACTGTTGTCAGTCTTTTGGTTGAGAATCAGATTTGCACGGGAGTTCAGGCTTTTGATTTTGTCAGCGGCAAGAACATTCTCTTTCGGTCGAGGGCAACCATCATCGCCACCGGTGGACTGTCACGTATTTATGACCGTTCGACGAATCCCCACACTGCAACAGGGGACGGGATCGCACTGGCATGGCATGCAGGCGCCAAACTGGCAGACATCGAATTTATCCAGTTCCATCCATCGGCATTGTATCTTCCGGGAGAAGATGCCTTTTTAATCAGCGAAGCCGTACGTGGCGAAGGCGCCTGGTTGCTGAACCAACAGGGTGAACGTTTTATGCAAAATATTCATCCCCTTGCTGAGCTTGCCCCTCGGGATGTGGTTGCATACGAAATCTACAATCAGCTGCAATTGCATCATTCCGATTTTGTCTACCTGAGTTTAAAACACCTCGATCCGGACTTGATTAAAAAGCGCTTTTCCACCATATACAATACATTATTAAAATTCGACATTGATTTAACCAGAGATTTATTGCCTGTTTCACCGGCGGCGCATTACCAGGTCGGAGGCATTCAGACTGATTTATATGGAGAAACCAATATTGAAGGACTCTTTGCCTGTGGCGAAGTGGCCTCAACCGGGGTAATGGGTGCAAACAGGCTGGCGAGCAATTCCTTGCTCGAATGCCTGGTTTTCGGCAAACGTGCTGCTGAAAAAGCGAATTCCGGGAAATACTGTTCTTCGGGAATAACTCCTGTTAACAGGATTCGTGTTGATCAGGAAAACGAGGATAACTTCCTGGAAATCAAAAACCAGATAGCTGCTTTGATGAGTAAAAAAGCAGGAATAGTAAGGTCAGCAGACCGGCTAACCGAAGCAATCGAAGAACTGAATTCAATAAAAAATCAATTACCTGAAATAATTGATGAGTATAATCTTTTAAAAATCAAACACATTGCTGATATTTGCACGCTCATTTGTGAATCTGCACTGATTCGGACAGAAAGCCGTGGAGGACATATACGGGAAGATTTCCCGTTGGAAGATCCGGCTCTTTGTGCACACCTGGTTCAGCAAATAGGTCAGCCTTACAAATTTCAGAAAGTCAGAAATTAAACTATGAACAAACACGCAGTAAAAGCAGCACGCAAACTCATTGAACTTGCATTGGCCGAAGACGTAGGTGACGGGGACATTACAACTGACAACATTGTTCCCTCAGGAATAAGGCGGAAGGCCAAAATGGTTGCAAAGGCCGATGGTGTAGTAGCCGGTCTTCCTGTAGCCGAAATGGTTTTTAGAAAACTTGATCGTGACCTGGTTTGGAATGAACTGACTCCGGATGGCACTAAAGTAAAAAGCGGGGATGTGATGGTCGAATTTGAAGGATCATACCGGGCACTGTTGACGGGTGAACGAACAGCACTTAATTTCCTGCAGCGTTTATCAGGAATTGCTACCATGTCAGCCATATATGCCGATGCGGTTAAGGATTTTCAAACCGTAATCCTGGATACGAGGAAAACCCTTCCGGGATTTAACAAGCTTGATAAGTATGCAGTAAAGACGGGCGGAGCCAGCAACCATCGTATTGGACTTCATGATATGGCCATGATCAAGGACAATCACATTGAAGTGGCCGGCGGAATCACAGCTGCTGTAACAGCAGTTCGCAACAGCATTGAACACGGAATTAAGATAGAAGTTGAAACCACTACCCTTGAACAGGTTCAGGAAGCAATTGACGCAAAGGTGGACATCATCATGCTCGACAATATGGACGTGGCAACTATGCGTAAAGGGGTTGAACTGATTGCGGGCAGAGCAAAAACTGAAGCATCAGGAAACATTACCCTAGAGCGCTTACGCGATGTAGCAGCCACCGGAGTGGATTATATTTCAATCGGAGCGCTAACCCATTCGGTCAGTGCGATGGATATCAGCCAACGTATAGAAGATTAATCATTGATAAATCTGGTAATCGACATAGGTAACAGCCGCACAAAGATCGCTTTATTCAATGAACACGACCTGATGTTAAATGTTACAGTTGATCGCTTAACGCCCGATCATCTGAAGATGTTGAAAGATGAACAACCTCAGTTAAATAAGGTAATCCTTTCATCGGTCAAGGCTGTTGAGCCTGAAATTACAGGCTATCTATCCGGGAATTTTGAATTTTTTATTGAGCTTGATCATTTGACCCGGCTACCGATAGAAAATATTTACGAGACACCGGAGACTCTGGGGAAAGATCGTCTTGCGGCAGCGGTCGGGGCCAACGAACTTTTTCCTGATCAGAATCTTTTAATCATTGATGCAGGAACTGCAATAACATATGATCTTGTTTCAGAAAAAAATCAATTTGTTGGAGGAAATATTTCACCAGGACTGGAAATGCGTTTCAAGGCATTGAATCATTTTACGGAAAAACTTCCTCTTATCAACTATTCCAATGAATTTCAACCAATTGGAAGAAACACCACAGATGCTATCCGGGCCGGAGTTCAAAATGGTATTCTATTTGAGATGGCCCAGACAATTGATTTATTTAACAGAAATTACCAAAATTTACATATCATTATGACAGGGGGTGATTCTAATTTTTTTGATAAAAAATTAAATTATTCCATATTTGTACACTTTAATTTAACCCTAATTGGTTTAAACAGGATTCTGGAATACAATGCTAAAAAGAAATAATGCACTATCAGTCGTGATCGTTTTGATACTCTGTGGATTATCTGGCTATGCGCAAAACAACAACACCACCTCTCCCTACTCCAGATATGGATTAGGAGATTTAGATCATTACTCGTTTGGACGATCTGCAGCCATGGGAGGAGCTTCACTCGGAAGCCGCCACAGCCTTCAGATCAATTCGGCCAATCCTGCCTCTTATACTGCCAACGATAGCTTATCATTTCTTTTTGATTTCGGCATTGACGGAACCTTTTCGAAATATCATAGCAATACAGGCTCCTTGAAGGCCAATGATGTCAATTTCAGGTATTTTTCATTTAGCTGGCCGGTAACCAAATGGTTTGGCATGGGAATGGGCATTCAACCATTCTCGGACATGGGGTACGAAGTTGCCTTTAATGATGATTTAGCCGGTGTAGGAAAAGTATATCAAAATTATGCGGGCGAAGGAAGTACTTCCAAATCATTTCTGGGCGCTTCAATTAGTCCGTTTAAAGGGCTGTCTATCGGAGCAAATCTGAATTACATATTTGGACGACTTAATCAGAATACGGCAATTACCTCTGACAATGCCAGTCTTTATTACATCTCAAAGACTGAGGGTACCCGTCTTCGTGACTTCACCCTCACCTATGGTCTTCAATATGACCTAAAACTCAAAAAGGATCAGTTTCTTACTTTTGGGTTAACATTCGAAAAGCAGACCGACATTACGGTATTGCATCGGGTATTTTCATATCAGTCTATTACCGTCGGAACAACTGCACTCACCGATACTCTTGAAAACCAACCTGAAGGCAAAGCTAAACTAAGACTTCCTGCAACATTTGGATTTGGCCTGTCATACAATAAGATCGACAAACTTGAGATCAATTTTGATTATTATCATGCCGGATGGAGCAATTCTAAAACCAATCTGGTTTATAATCCCGCTGATAAAACATATATGACAGAAAAGGATCCATTATTAACTAACCTGAACCGCTTCTCGGCCGGAATTGAATATATCCCCGAAGCCATGTCGATTCGAAGTTATATGAAAAGGGTCAAATACCGGGCAGGATTTCATTATGAGAACTCGTACCTGAAATTAAACAACCACCAGATCAATGAAACCGGAATAAGTCTTGGAGCAGGATTTCCACTTCCCAAATCAAGATCAACTATCAATTTAGGTGTTGAGTTTGGAAAACAGGGGACGACAAGCGACAATCTGGTAAGTAACAATTACACCAAATTAAGCCTTTACCTTAATTTCTATGATTATTGGTTCGTGAAACACAAATTTAATTAGCAAAACAATAATTCAGGAATTACCCGAATTGAAAAGAGCATTGCATTTCTTTACAGAAGGAAATGCAATGCTTTTCTTTTAATTACTTTTTATTCATAGTTTTGTCAAATCAAATTGGAACGAACTCTTAATCCTCTGAATGACCTTTCAATTGTAAAATTTGAACGATACAATGACCCTTAGAAATTCATATAACAAAATAGCAAGAGTTGGCAGATTCAGTCTGGACAGAATTAATGTTTCTGTACTTTTTGCTTTTGTTTACCTGTTTTTACTCACTTCGTGCGAGAATGACATTGCCAAAATCAAATCCTTAGCCGCTACCGAAGATTTACCGGCAGTAACAGCAGAAGGAGTTGAAAGGCTGGAATCTGACTCTACAGTGATCCGGTACAAAATGCAGACGCCGGAATTAATCATGCATTCGAATGAAAAGGACCCATATTTTGAGTTCCCCAAAGGCGTTAAAATCGAGAAGTATGACGCCAAAATGAATATTGTTTCGAGTATCACTGCCCAATATGCAAAGAATTTTACTTCGGATGACCGAATGGAAGCTAAAAACAATGTAGTTGCTGTAAATCTGCAAGGGGATACGCTAAAAACCGAATATTTGGTTTATGACACACGCAAACAAAAGATTTACTCGGATCAATTTGTAAAAATCATTCGTAAAGATCAGATAATTACCGGTGTGGGTTTTGAGTCCAATCAGGATTTCACCTCTTACCATATAAAAAATCCCACAGGACATGTATATGTGGACGTAGGGAAATAAAGCCAGTATGGATTTACTTATAGTTATAATTGTTACAATTTTGTTTTCTGCGTTTTTCTCCGGAATGGAGATTGCATTTATTACTGCGAACCGGCTAAGGCTTGAACTTGATAAGAAGCAAAATGTGGTCTTTTCAAGTCTTGTTTCTCTTTTTACAAGAAAACCCGGACAATTCATTGCGACCATGCTTGTCGGAAATAACCTGGCATTGGTCATTTATGGTATTGCCTTTGCTAAATTGCTTAAGCCATTTCTTGATTTGTATATACATTCCAACACAATAGTCCTGATTGTACAAACAATCATTTCAACAATAATCATTCTGGCTACAGCAGAATATTTGCCCAAGATGCTTTTTCGCATCAATCCAAACAGAGTGCTCCGGTTTTTTACAATTCCAATTGCCTTTTTCTATTTTTTGTTTTATCCGGTGACCAGGATTACCATGGTGATTTCAATATTCGTTCTTAGAGTTTTTCTGAATGAGCGAATAAAAAATGTAGATGAAAAAATAGTTTTTAGCCGTATTGATCTGGATCATTTTGTAAACGAATCTGAAAACATCAAGACCGCCCAATCCAATACTGAGATCGATAACGAAGTTAAACTTTTCAGAAACGCCCTCGATTTTACCAAAGTAAAGCTTCGGGATATTATGGTTCCGCGAACTGAAATAGTTGCCCTTGACATTGAATCTACCATTGAAGAACTTCATCAAAAATTCATCGAAACAGGCTATTCCCGCATTTTATTTTATTCGGGAAACATCGAAAACATCATTGGGTATGTTCACCATTCAGTCATATTTAACAATCCGGATTCAGTTAAATCTAATCTTCGAAAGATATTAATTGTACCGGAAACTATGCCAGCCAGTATATTACTGAGTAGATTTATCCAGCAAAGATTAAGCATGGCAATCGTAGTTGACGAATTTGGCGGTACTGCTGGAATGGTTACGAGCGAGGATATTCTGGAAGAAATATTTGGAGAAATAGAGGATGAACACGACACCACAGATCTGATCAAAAAGCAGATTGCATCAGGAGAATTTATTTTTTCCGGTCGTCTTGAACTCGATGAGCTGAATGAATCCTTCAATCTTGAATTCCCTGAGAATGAAGATTTCGAGACCCTTGCCGGGTTTATTCTCTTTAATTACGAAAGCATTCCCCGAATTAATACGGTAATAACAATCGATCAGTACCGATTCAAAATACTGAAAGTGTCCAATACAAAAATTGAATTGGTACACCTTAATATATTGGACAATAACTAAAATAAAAATTGATTTGAGAGGTTTAATATTGAAAATTATTATCTTCGTCCCACGAAAAATTCAATCGAATAACTATAATAAAATAAATACAGTAAATGGCTACATTACAGAACATAAGGAATCGTGGAGGTTTATTGGTAGCGATCGTAATCGGTCTTGCCTTAGGCGCATTTATTCTGGGCGACATGCTTAATTCAGGAAGCAAATTGATGACACCCAGCAAGATGAAAATATTGGAAATTGACGGTGAATCCGTCCAATATCCTGATTTTCAGAGAAAAGTTGAAGAACTTTCTGAGGTGTACAAAATGAATACCCAGAAAACTACAATCGATGAAAACACATGGGAACAGATACGTGAACAAGTTTGGCAAGGTTATCTTCAGGAAAATATCATCGGTAATGCAACCGAAAAACTTGGCATTGGAGTTACCCCGGATGAACTTTTCGATTTGGTACAGGGGAATAATCCCCACCCCATTATTCAGCAACTTTTCAAGAATCCCAAAACAGGAGCTGTGGACAAATCAACTATTATTCAGTTCCTGAAATCGCTTGAAACCAACGCAACTGCTCAGCAAAAAACATATTGGTTATATATAGAAAGTCAAATTAAACTGGACAGACTTCGCACAAAATACAACAGCCTTGTATCGAAAGGTTTGGATGTAACAACTGAGGAAGCCCAGAAAAGTTTGGATGCAAAAAACAAAAATGTAAACTTCCAGTATGTAGTTCTGAATTATTCTACTGTTTCAGATGCAACGGTAAATGTTTCTGACAACGAACTGAAGGAGTATTACAACAAACATAAAGATGAGTATAAACAGGAGAAGACCCGTAAAATTGAATACATCACTTTTGAAGTACTGCCGTCGACATCCGATATTGCCAATACTCAGAAATGGTTAAACGACATCAAACCGGAATTTGTAGCAGCAACTGACAACAAGCAATTTGTCAGTGTAAACTCAGATCTTCCATATGATCTTGGGTTCAGCAAAAAAGAAGAACTTTCTCCTGCTTTAGGTGTATGGGCATTTAGTGCACAACCAGGCGATTTTTACGGACCCTATTTAGAAAACAACGAATACAAATTAGCTAAACTGGATCAGTTTAAAATGATGCCCGATTCGGTTGAGGCAAGCCATATCCTTATCAATCCGCAAACTGTTGGAAGTATTGAGAAAGCAAAGGCAAAAATTGACAGTATCAAAAGACTGATTGAATTTGGTGCAGATTTCGCTGTTATGGCAAAGAAGTTTTCTGAAGATCAGGGTTCTGCTGCAAAAGGCGGAAGTCTTGGCTGGTTTAAACGCAAACAAATGGTTCCTGAATTTGAAGAAGTTGCTTTCACAGGAGAAATAAATAAACTTAATATCGCATACTCACGCTTTGGATATCACCTGATCAAAACAACGAAAAAAGGTAAAGAAACAAATGTGGTTCGTATTGCAATATTGGCCAGAAAGGTTGAACCAAGTTCCGATACTTATCAAAAGGTTTATTCTGAAGTCAGCAAGTTCGCCAGCGAAAATCAGACAACTGAAGCTTTTAACAAAGCAGTAGTAGCTCAGAAACTGGATAAGAAAATGGCCACGCTGAAAGAAAACGACCGCGAAGTTCCGGGTCTTGAATCTTCACGCCAATTTGTAAAGGCTGCGTTTAATGCTGATTTGGGTAAGATTTTGGTCAACAATGAAAATTCAACAATCTTTGAATTTGGAAACAAATTCGTGATTGGAGATTTGACCGCAACAACAGAAGAAGGAAATTCCACCTTCGAGGAAGCTAAAATTCGTGTTGATCTGGTTGTACGCAAAGAGAAAAAAGCCCAAATGCTTGCAGATAAATTAAAAAGTGCCGCATCAGGTCAATCTGATTTATCAAGTGTTGCTTCCAAACTTTCCACTGAAGTCAAAAATGCAGCAGGCATTAACTTTAACAGTTATTCAATTCCTGCAATAGGGGCTGAACCAGCTGTGATTGGAACCGTTTGTTATTTGCCTGAAGGTAAAATTTCAGCGCCAATCGAAGGGAACAATGGTGTTTATCTTGCAAAGATCAATACTGTTACTACAAATGCAGACAAGGATGTAAAAGGCGAGAAAAAGCGTCTTGAACAATCGCTGGGTTACAGAGTCGGATCCGAGGCTTTTGAATCGCTCAAAAAGGTAGCCGAGATAACGGACAGACGAGCAAAATTCTATTAATAGATTATAACAGGAAAAAAGCGGGCTAATAACCCGCTTTTTTTATATGTTTTTCTGATGTAAATGCCAAAGATATGGAAGGCAAGATAAAAAAGCTTGAACAATTATTGAGGAACGACCGGTTTGCCAATCACAACAATATACGCCTTATTTCGTTCGGCAATGGTGAAGCAGTTGCAGAACTGACTGTTTCCGAAATGCATCTGAATGGTGTAGACATCATCCATGGAGGCGCACTATTTACCCTGGCAGATTTTGCTTTTGCAGCTGCCTCAAATTCACATGGAAGAATTGCCGTTGCCTCAAATGCAAGCATTAACTTTTTTAAGGGTGTTTCGTCGGGAAAGCTAACGGCAAAAGCAAAAGAACTCAACTCCGGTAAGACCTTATCAACTTATACAGTGGAAATTGCCGACGAAAAGAATTCCATCATTGCTTTTTTTAGTGGAACGGCTTTCCTGAAGGGCGAATATTAACTTCGAAGGTATATTGACCAGTATTTAAACGATTGGCCAATTTTTATATAAATTTGCACAATTACCCATTAAAATAACAACTCTATGGCCCGGTATTTTAACGATGTTTCCAGAACTTTTAATGAATATCTTCTGATCCCCGGATTAACAACCAAAGAATGTTTTCCGCAGAATGTTTCTTTAAAAACTCCTCTTGTTAAGTATCAAAAAGGTTCTACACCCGAGCTGGAATTAAATATTCCGTTTGTTTCAGCCATTATGCAATCGGTTTCCGATCATAAGATGGCAATAGCATTGGCCAAAAACGGTGGATTATCCTTTATTTTCGGATCGCAGTCGATAGAAACACAGGTTGAGATGGTACGGAAAGTAAAAAAATTTAAGGCCGGATTTGTGGTCAGTGATGCAAACCTTACTCCTGACAATACGCTAAAAGATGTATTAGCGATTAAAGCATCCTCAGGTCATTCAACCATTGGAATTACTTCTGATGGAACATCAAATGGGAAATTGGAAGGAATTGTAACCAGCAGGGATTACCGTGAGAGCAAAGATAATTTAGACACACGAATCAGCGAATTCATGACTCCATTTTCCAAGTTGGTAACGGGAGAACTGGGAATTTCACTGACTGAAGCCAATGACGTGATTTGGGATCACAAACTGAACACGCTTCCCATTATCGATAAAGACCAAAATCTTCAGTATTTTGTTTTCCGTAAAGATTACGACGAACACAAGGAGAATCCGAACGAATTGCTTGATGTCAATAAAAAATTACTCGTGGGCGCCGGAATCAATACCCGCGACTATACTGAAAGAGTTCCGAGGCTTGTTGAAGCAGGAGCAGATGTGGTATGCATTGATTCTTCAGACGGTTTTTCAGAATGGCAGGCAGAAACAATCAAATTTGTCAAAACCAAATACAACGGGAAAGTTAAAATAGGTGCCGGTAACGTGGTGGATAAAGAAGGATTTTTATACCTGGTTGAAGCGGGTGCCGATTTCATAAAAGTAGGTATTGGCGGTGGTTCCATCTGCATTACCCGCGAACAAAAAGGGATTGGTCGCGGACAGGCAACTTCGCTGATTGAAGTGGCCGAAGCCCGAAAAGAATATTATGAACAAACCGGCATCTACATTCCGATTTGTTCAGATGGCGGTATTGTTCAGGATTACCACATGGTCCTTGCATTGGCCATGGGAGCCGATTTCATCATGATGGGACGCTACTTTGCACGCTTTGACGAGAGTCCCACCAAGAAGCTAAAAGTTGGCAGTAATTACGTCAAGGAATACTGGGGCGAAGGTTCGAACCGTGCACGCAACTGGCAGCGCTACGACATGGGCGGCAATGAGTCGTTGAAATTTGAAGAAGGCGTTGACAGCTATGTTCCTTATGCCGGAAAACTAAAAGACAATCTCGACATTACCCTTGGGAAAATCATATCAACCATGTGCAGCTGCGGTGCGCTTAGTATTCCTGAATTGGAACAAAATGCCAAAATCACCCTGGTATCATCTACCAGCATCATCGAAGGTGGCGCTCATGATGTAATTTTGAAGGAAACGAATATCTAATAAATTACAACCCTTTCAGATAGTACTAACCTGAGTTCGGGATAAACATCACGCTCAAAAATAAGCTACTAGTCCACTCATTTGTTCAACAACCTGTTTTGCAAATGAGTGATTGTAAACCCTTTGTCCGGGAAATAAATTACAACACTGAACCCAATTCGGGCTTTCCTTTGTATTTTGCTCCGTTCACTTGCTTCCCATTTCCCGCACATGGAACGCATAACCGTGTCGCCATTTCTTCATACAAACACCAGTCCATTAATACTTCAGGATAAACCCTGCCCGATACCTCCGAGGGTCTTTTCCCTGAAAGCCATTGAATTGGTTCACCTTTCAATCCCTTACCGGTTTACATTCCACAAACGATTTGCTCACCAATGCCTGCTACACGCCTGCTATTCGCGCTTTATATTATACTTTACTCGTACTTCTATCGTACTTCTATTATACTTATATCGTACTACTTTAATAGTATAATATTAGTATAATAGAAGTACGATATAAGTACGAGTAAAGTATAATATAAAGCGCAAGTAGCAAGCAAATAACAGGCGTGTAGCAGAGGAACCTTGAGTATGTGCAAGAATATCCTACATCAGGGGTGATCCCGTATTTCGTCATTGGATACCAAAAGCATATTAACTTATAAAAAAAG
>DIZL01000047.1:44408-65252 GCA_002429385.1 Prolixibacteraceae bacterium UBA6029
TCCTTTTTTTATAAGTTAATATGTAAAAGCCAGATCTATAACACTCTGATGATATAGTTTAGCTTAACAATTCTTTTACTTTATCCGAGATATCTTTTCCATCAGCCAAACCAGCCAGCTTTTTGGAAGCTATTCCCATCACTTTACCCATGTCCTTCATGCCTGAGGCACCAACTTCAGCAATGATAGCCTTTATAGATTCAGCCAAGTCACTATCCGACATTTTTGCCGGAAGATAGGATTCGAAGACTTTAACCTGAAACATTTCCTGATCGTAGAGGTCCAAGCGATTTTGCTCTTTGTAAATGGTGGCCGAGTCAGTCCCCTGTTTGGCTAACTTCTGAATGATTTTCAGGCATTCCTGGTCGGTTAATTCACCTGTAGAACCTGCTGCTGATTTGGCTTCAATCATTACTTTTTTAATGCCACGCAAAGCTTCGAGTTTTTCCTTTTCCCGGGCTTTCATCGCGTCCATTATGTCGCTACTTATCTTATCAAATAAACTCATTATAAAGAAATTAATCAACGTTATCGTGCAAATACGAATTATTGTCCCGTAAAATTACATTATTATTTTCATCCGGGGATATCGAAAACCTGGAAAATTTCTCATCTACTTTTTTTTTAAACCCGAAGAACTTGGAGTTTTTCCTGCGGTATGCAGGAATATTTTCCAATTCATCAACAGTTTCCTCTGAAGTTTGAGTAAAATCAACAGGTTCAGCAATTTCGCCGTGCATATCCTTCTTCGAATGGTTACTTCCGTAGAGCTCTTCAAATTCATCGAAGACACCACCGTTTATTTCAAACTCAAAAGTCTTTTGCTTTACATTTTTTGATCCATAGGACTCACTTTCGACCGATGGTTTCATTTCCATTTTTGCGGACTGCATGTAATTCGCAGTATCATCCTGCAGAGTGTGGTATGTCTTTTCCTGGTTCTGATTGATCACCATTTCAGGAATACTGCTGGTACTGAATCCGGTAGCAATAATAGTTACCGAAATCTTATCTCCCAGAGATTCATCCACTCCGTTACCCCAGATCAGATCAGCTGAATTCCCTGCTTTCTCCTGAACAAAGTCGGTGATATCACCAATTTCATCCATCGTAATTTCTTCAATACCTGAAGTAATATTTAATAGGATATTGCGAGCACCCATGATGTCATTGTTATTCAGCAAAGGTGAATTTAGGGCTTGTTCCACGGCTATAACTGCCCTGTTTGGCCCTGAAGCAATGCCGGTCCCCATAAGAGCCACACCGCTGTTACGCATCACCGTTTCAACATCTGCAAAATCGACATTTATATAACCGGGAACAGTAATAATTTCTGCGATTCCCTTTGCAGCGGTAGTCAGTATATTATCCGCTTTGGCAAATGCATCAGATATTTTAGAATCACCATACATTTCGCGGATGCGTTCGTTGTTGATAATCAATAAAGAATCGACATGAGCCTCCATGGCAGCAATGCCTTCAACTGCTTGTTTAATGCGTCGACGACCCTCATTTCGGAATGGTATGGTTACAATGCCCACAGTCAGAATTCCAAGTTCTCTTGCTGCCTGTGCAATGACAGGAGCGCCTCCGGTTCCGGTTCCGCCGCCCATTCCAGCAGTAATAAATACCATTTTTGTATTGTTGGCCAGGACTTTCTTTACATCCTCAATGTTTTCGATAGCTGCCTCACGACCTGTTTCAGGCTTATTCCCTGCACCCCGGCCTTCGGTCAATGAAGATCCCAATTGTACTTTATATGGAACAGGACTATTGATCAGTGCCTGCGCATCGGTGTTACAAACCATAAAGTCAACATCACGAATTCCCTGGTGATACATGTGATTCACCGCATTTCCACCTCCACCACCTACTCCAATTACCTTGATGATTGAACCTGAGTTTAAGGCTAAATCAAAATTCATAATTTCGTTTGACATGATCGTCTATTTTTTGTGTTTATAAAATCAATTGCTATTTTTCTCTTCAGATATTGGCGTGTCTGTTGCGTCTTTATCGTCAAAGAATTTCGAAAACTGTTTGACAAACCAGTTGTCGACATTTGCATTTTCAGGATTAGATTCTGCAGCATGTTTATGCTTTTCTTTACCTGATTTCTTTTTTGATGCTACAGAACGAGCCGGAGCCTGTCTGATCGGTTCTTTGGAAGCAGAAACAGTTGTTTCAAAGGTTTTAACCGGTATTTCATCTTCCAGATTGATATCAAAATCAAGCTGTTCCGTTTGAAGCTGAACCTCTTCAACAGGAGGTTGAAACAGTCGGTTCGGATTAATATCAAATCCTGTAGCAATAATAGTTACGCTGATCTGTTCACCCAATTTGATATCTGTTCCGTTTCCCCAAATGATTGTTGCATCCTGGCCTGCTTCATCCTGTAAATAATCGATGATCTCCCCAATTTCACTCATGGTGATTTCATCCGTCCCTGAGATAATATTGAGTAAAATATCTTTCGCACCATGGATATTACTGCTATCAAGTAAAGGCGACTCGAGGGCCAGCATGACCGCCTTCATTGCACGATCAATACCTTCGGCATAACCGGTACCCATAATAAACACTTCACTGCCAGCCATAACCGTACTGACATCCGCAAAGTCAATGTTTATATTTCCGTGCAAAGTAATTATCTCGGCCACTCCTTTAACGGCAGTAGTAATAATATTATCGGCCTTTTTGAACGCCTGTGATGCAGGAAGGTTGCCGTAAATTTTATGAAGCTTTTCATTGCTGATGACCAGCATGCTGTCAACATGTGTGCGTAATTTTTCAACTCCTTCCAGTGCCTGATCGAATCTGCGCTTTCCTTCGGATCGTGAGGGAATGGTAACAACAGCTATCGTAAGAATATTTAATTCACGGGCCAGACGGGCTATAACCGGGGCAGCTCCGGTACCGGTTCCACCTCCCATCCCGGCGGTGATAAACACCATTTTGGTCGTTCCCTCAAGGATACTTCGAATGTCATCAATATTTTCAATGGCAGCATGTTCTCCCTGTTCAGGAAGATTTCCGGCTCCACGTCCTTCAGTAAGGGTAACACCCAATTGAATTCTGACTGGTACCGGGTTGTTTTGCATCGCCTGAGCATCGGTATTGCAAACCATAAAGTTTACTCCTTCGATGCCTTCTTCAAACATATTTTTGACGGCATTGCAACCTCCTCCTCCAACACCAATAACTTTGATGATGGAGGCATTAGTACGATCTAATCCGAAATTAAGTATTTCATCAATCATAAGGCAGACATCATTATATTTATGCTTAAGTCATTTCTGTATCCGCTGGATTATCTTCAAAGAAAACAATGACCTGCTGAGCGATTTTCGTTCTCAAGGTAGTTAAATAACCGGGACCTTCAGGTTTCACTTTTGCAGGTTTCCTCTTTTTCCTTTTCCGGGGTTGTCCGTCTTCCGAAGAAGCGATGACAAGCAATCCAAGCGCAGTTGAAAAAATTGGATTGTCAATCGGTCTCCCGGGAACAAATGAATTTAGATTGGGAGTCCCGATACGAACATCGAATCCAGTATGAAACTTTACCAGCTGACCCAGATTGTTCAGTAATGAAGTACCGCCTGTAATCACTATACCTGCGCCAAGTTTATCAACATAACCGGAATTCCTGATCTGGAAGAAGAAATGAACGATAATTTCTTCCATCCGTGCCTGAATGATATGAGCCAGACTTTTAAATGATATTTGTTTGGGTTCCCATCCATTTCTTTGAATGGTAACTACCTTGTTTTCGGGTGCAAAATCAGCAATGGCTTGTCCAAATTGTCTTTTCAGAGATTCGGCTTCTTTGGCTGTAATTGAACAGCCTTCCTTGATGTCTTTAGTAATTACATTACCACCAAAGGGAACCATCGAAGTAAAGCATAAAACGCCCTCGCAGAAGATTGATATCTTGGTGGTTCCACCCCCAATATCAACCAATGCAACACCAGATTCCTTTTCGTCATCGGTGAGAACAACAGTCGAAGAGGCGATTGGATCGAGAATTGCCTTGTGAACTTGTATGGAGCCACGTTCAAAGCATTTCGAGATGTTCCGTTGATAGGATTCCGGGGCAACATGTACCTTAAAGTTTGCCTCTATCTTTTCACCTAATGATCCTACCGGGCTGGATATACCGGTATCACCATCAATGGTATAGAATTCAGGATTAATGTGATAAATTGACATATCTTCTGCCAACTCAATCTGACTGGCCAATTCAGTCATTAATTCGACATCATTTTCCGTTACACAATGATCTCGTCCCAAGGTCCTTTGTTGACGGGTGTTCAAAGTGATCAATTGTTGTCCGGAGATGTTAACAAATACACTGTCAATGTCTTGTCCACAGTCCTTTTCTGCCTGGCCGACCGCTTCACTGATGGCTGCAAATGCTTCGTCAACATTTAGAACCACACCACGATTGACACCTCGTGAAGTACTTTGTCCCAGTCCAATAATCTGGATTTTTCCATCTTCGTTCATTTTTCCGGCAAGGGCTACAATTTTCGTAGACCCGATGTCAACTGCTGCAAAAATTTTTTCGTTCTTGTCCATATTCTATTTTTTTGTACAAACAACCTGGTTCCGATATTTCACGCTGATGATTTTATACTTATTCCATCCCAGATTCTTAAATCCCTGCTGATATACGGCCTTTAAATTTCTAAATTTCAGTTCATAATCATCAGGAGTTCCAAATTCAATCAGGTAATCACCGACCTGGGGCAATAACAGCAACTGCCCATTAGCCTGAATGAAAACCTGTTCAATTTGTGCTCTCCAGAAATCATTTTTATTTACAAAGTCAGCCATTTTTAAGAGACTTTTTTTTATCGCTTCATCCAGGATTGTGCCTGTTGCAAGCATGATTCGTTCAACATAGCTCCCTGATACAGGAATCTTTACGCCTTCGGCATCCATATAATAATCATCGGTCAAATTTTTGATCCTAATGATCGGTGTTCGTTCATCAACACTGATCACCAGCTTTCCTGTAAACGAAAATCCCTTGGAATCCACCTTCCTAAAGATCTCCACATTTTTCAAGGTAGAAAAATTAGTTAATTTCGTTTCAAGTTTATTGATGTCAATAGCTGAAAGCCGTTGTCCAATAATAAGTTCACCCGACTTCTCAATCATATCCGCAATTTCCTTTTCGCTCATAAACCTTGGAGAATTGGGACTAATGTTCACCACAATCGACTGACACCTCACCGATTCGCGCTGTGCGTATGCATAATAAATGGTAAATCCAATTGCTACCACCAGGCACAACCAACCAATGAGGATCATTATCTTTTTAAAGATTCGCATACTTCAACAATTGTACTTTGACTGGTTCAACTAGCGTATCAATATCCCCGGCTCCCATCATGATTACTACTCCGGGTTTTAAAGTTCCTGCAAGCTTTGTCAATTCTGACTTACTGCACAATATTTTATTCTTATTCCTCATTAGTTTAAAAATGATTTCCGAACTCACCCCTGCCATCGGTAATTCCCGGGCAGGATATATGTCGAGCAATACAACCTCGTCCAACAAATCCAGACTTTTAGCAAAACCTTCGGCAAAGTCTTTTGTCCTGCTGAAAAGATGTGGCTGAAAGATACCCGTAATGGTGCGTCCACAGTATAGATCACGAACTGACTGAATCGTTGCCCGAAGTTCTTTCGGATGATGCGCATAGTCGTCAATCAGAACAAATGTTCCGTTATTCAATTGAATATCAAATCGTCTTTTGACTCCGGAATAGCTTGCCAGTGCTATTCTGATATCTTCAGCCGAAACACCAGCCAATAAAGCCAATGCGGAAGCTGCTACTGAGTTTTCAACATTTAGCAATCCCGGATAATTCAGCACCAGCTTTTCAATGAGTAATTTGGGTGTTCTTAGATCGAACTGGTAATATCCATCTTTCAACTTAATATTTTCAGCACAAAAGTCGGCCGTTTCTGTAATCGAATAAGTATATGATTTATATTTAGCCTCTGGCATAAATCCAACAGGTAATCCCTTTTTAAGAACCAAAGAACCTCCGTCTTTGATCTGAGAGGCAAAAATCTGAAAGCTTTCGATTACTTTTTCATGCGATCCGTATATATCAAGGTGGTCAGCATCCATAGAGGTAATAACGGCAAGTTCAGGTCTCAGCTGCAAAAACGAACGGTCAAACTCGTCAGCCTCAGCAACAATCCAGTCGCTGCCAGTTGAATCGAGTAATAGATTGGTTTGGTAATTTTTTGAGATCCCCCCCATGAAGGCAGAGCAACCTACTTCCGAAGATTTCAGAATGTGAGCAGTCATGGTCGAAACCGAAGTTTTGCCATGGGTGCCTGCAACTGCAATCGTTCTGCGATTGTTGCATATTATAGCGAGAACCTCAGCCCGTTTGTGAATGCTGAAGCCTGAATTAAGCAAAGTATTTAATTCCTGATGTGTAGCCGGTACAGCAGGGGTATAGACAATCAGCGAATTGGAAATCTCAAGTCCTGCTGGCAGAAGTAACGGATTGTCTTCATAATGAACATTTATTCCTTCGTGTTCAAGTGCTAAAGTTAATTCGGTTGGTGTACGGTCGTAACCAGACACAGGGATACCCTGACTCGAAAAATAGCGTGCCAAAGCACTCATTCCTATTCCTCCGATACCCAGAAAATACACTTGTTTTATGTCGGTAAATTTCAGCATTCTATATTTTTGTTCATTTCATCAGTTCATCTTTAATGACGGTTTCATACCGTCAGAGCACTTTCCCTTTTTTGATTCCTCCTGTTTACCACATCGATAATTACATCAACAATATCCTTTGCCGCATTAGGTCTGGCCAATTTTAGTATATTCTGAGAGAGGCTTTTTAACTGCGGTTTATCGTCCAGCAATTTAAAGGTCTCTAACCATAAATGATCCTTTGAATCAGCATCTTTTATCAACAAAGCAGCCTGATTATCAACAAGTGTTGTTGCATTTTTTGTCTGGTGGTCTTCTGCTACATTGGGTGAGGGGACCAACACTGAAGGTTTACCCAAAAGGCAAAGTTCCGAAATTGTACCTGCTCCCGCTCTTGAAATAACCACATCTGCAACGGCATAAGCCAGGTCCATGCGCGATATAAACTTCATAGGCAGCAGATTTTCAGGATAATCAGATCCTAAACGGGCCAACATTTCCTTATGATAGAAACTGCCCGTTTGCCAGAGTATTTGCACCTCAGATTTCCCAATCAATTCCAGATTAGCCATTACACTTTCGTTCAAAGAGCGGGCACCAAGACTTCCGCCAACTACTAAAACGACTGGCTTCTCAGTTTTGAGTCCAAATTGTTCGAATGCCTCATCTTTGTTCACCACCGCGTTCAATAGGTTTTTACGGATTGGATTTCCGGTAAATACAATCTTGTCCACAGGGAAATAACGTGACATATTCGGATAAGCCACACAAATCTTATCCACATCAACGGCCAGCAATTTATTAGTAACTCCGGCGTACGAATTCTGTTCCTGAAGGACAGCAGGGACTCTTTTCCGGACTGCTGCCTTCAAAATGGGGCCACTGGCAAAGCCACCTACACCAATGACAACATCGGGCTTAAAATCATCAATTACTCGATTTGCCAACCGCATACTTCGAAATAACTTCAGGAAAAAGGTAAGCATCCCGAATGATGGCTTCCGGGGAAAACCCATAACAGGTAAACCGACAATAGGAAAACCAGCCGCAGGAATACGTTCCATTTCCATCTTACCTAGAGCTCCGACAAAAAGTATTTCGGTCTGTGGATAACGTTCCTTAAGTTCGTTAGCAATAGAAATGGCAGGAAAGATATGTCCTCCTGTTCCGCCTCCGCTTACTATGACTTTCAAATTTTCCATATTACAATGGCTGATCCTCGTTTGGCAAATCAACCACAACCAATTGATCGGTTGCAGCCTTATTTTTTTGATTGTTTGAACTTACTGACAGAATAATTCCGAAAGATGCCGCGGTAAAAAGCATCGACGAGCCACCCATACTTACCCATGGCAAAGGCTGTCCGGTAACCGGCACTGCTCCCACTGATACAGCCATATTTATAAAAGCCTGAAAGATCATCAACAGAACCAGGCCTGTGACCATAAATGCAGGGAATGTCCTGTCGCATCGCCGGACAATGATAACTCCTCTGAATAATAGTATGAGGTAAAGTAATGCCAGACCCACACCACCAATAAAACCATATTCTTCAATGAAAATGGCATAAATAAAGTCGTTGTATCCAGCTTCCATATAGTTACTCACTTCGCTGTTTCCAGGTCCCTTTCCCAGCATTCCACCTTCAAAAACTGCAAGTCGGGCATAATCGGCTTGTGTTGTACCATTTACTGCATTATTGTCGCCATGAATAAAATCGTCGATTCGCCCTTTAACCGTCTGGACACGTCCAATATTTCCAATACTATTCGGGAAAATTGTGGCTGAAAGGTAGATAAGCAAAACGGCAAGAATTCCAACACCTACCAGTGAAAGAATATATTTATAGGAAACGCGGGCAATCAGCATCAGGATAAGAATGGTAATAAAGATCAAAGCTGCGGTTGAGAAATTACTCATGAAAATGAGAAAGCAAACGACTAAGGAAACACCTGTTATCCAAAAAAATGCAGTTTTAAGTTCTTCTTCAGTGCGTTGAGCCTTCGAAAGCATCCGTGAGGCATACATGACAAGTGTGATTTTTGCCAGCTCGGCTGGCTGAAAACTAAAGAATGCCATATTGAGCGAACGTGAAGTTTCTTTTGTAGCACTGTGTGTAAAATGATATTGAATAATCGCTATGATCAAAGTAAAGATTGTAATTCCGATCAATACTTCGGATACCTTAAAATAGATGACAACCGGAACAATATTGACCAGAATTAGAATAATTCCAAAGCCGGTCAGAATAAATACAATCTGACGAATAAGGTAATACAGGGTGTTTCCATTGGCCTCGCGATAGGCAAGCTTTCCCGTTGCACTATATACAATTACGAGCGATACCAATGATAGGAATATCAATATAACCCAAAGTGTACGGTCTCCCTTAAATATTTTACCCAAAGCTCCTGCCATTTTACAATTCTCTTACTTTTTGTTTAAACTGACGACCGCGGTCTTCGTAATTTTCAAACAAATCAAAACTGGCACAAGCTGGTGAAAGTAACACGGTATCACCATTTTTTGCCAGATAATAAGCCGATCGTACTGCATCTTCCATTGATTGAGTTTCAATCATGTCGATGCCTACATTTTTAAACGCTTCCAGTATCCTGGAATTATCAGTACCCAAACAGACGATTGCTTTTACCTTCGATTTCACTAACTCGTGCAACTGTGAATAGTCGTTTCCTTTATCAATACCTCCAACAATCCATACCGTAGGCTGTGTCATACTTTCAAGGGCATACCAGGTTGAATTAATATTGGTAGCCTTTGAGTCGTTGATAAACTCAATACCATGAACTTTCAAAAAACGTTCGAGACGATGTTCAACACCTTTAAAGTCGGACAAACTCTCGCGAATCTTTTCGCTCCTGATATTGACTACCATTCCTGAAATACCTGCAGCCATTGAGTTGTAGGTATTGTGACTTCCCTGTAAAGCAATATCTAAAATTGACATAGTAAAAATATTTTGTTCCCAGTTAATAATCAATTTGTTATCTAATACCCCAGCGCCTTCATCCGGAGGTAGGCCCAACGTAAACGGGATACACCTTGCTACCGGTTTCCGTTTTGCTATTTCTATTAGTACCACAGGATCGTCGCTACAGTAAATAAAGAAGTCAGCTTCCGTTTGGTTTTGTGCGATCAGGAATTTGGAATCAATATAGTTCTGAAACTTATACTCATACCGATCCAAATGATCAGGTGTGATGTTCAGCATAATGGCAATATCCGCTTTAAACTCATACATACCATCGAGCTGAAAGCTGCTCAGCTCAATTACGTAATAATCAAAATTATTTTCAGCAACCTGCCAGGCCATACTCTGACCGACATTTCCAGCCAGGCCGACATTATACCCTGCCTTTTGGAACATATGGTAAATGAGCAAAGTGGTCGTTGTTTTCCCGTTGCTGCCTGTTATACAAATCTTTTTTGCAGAAGTGTACCTTCCGGCAAACTCTATTTCTGAAATCACTTGAATCCCTTTTTCCTTTAACTTCACAATCATTGGTGCTTTATCGGGAATACCAGGACTTTTAATCACGACATCTGCATTTAATATCTTCTCTTCAGTATGGTGACCCTCTTCAAAGTCGAAATGACACTCAATCAGCTCGCTTTTGTATTTATCCTTAATTAAGCCCAAATCAGAGACGAACACATCATAGCCCTGTTTACGGGCCAAAATGGCTGCACCAACTCCACTTTCGGCGGCTCCCAATATGACTGCTCTTTTCTTCATTCTACTTTAAAATATTAGCGCATTTTCAAGGTTACGATGGTTAGTACCGCCAATACAATTCCAACAATCCAAAAACGGGTTACTATTTTTGCTTCAGGAATTCCCTGTTTCTGAAAATGATGGTGTATCGGGCTCATCAGAAATATCCGGCGACCCTCGCCATATTTTCTCCTTGTATATTTGAAATAACTCACCTGCATGACTACCGAAAGATTTTCGATGACGAAGATTCCGCACAAAATAGGAATGAGAATTTCTTTCCGGATAATAATAGCAAAAACAGCCAGAATTCCACCCAGCGCAAGGCTTCCGGTGTCACCCATAAATACTTCGGCCGGATAAGAGTTGTACCATAAAAAGCCAACCGTCGCACCGATAAAGGCTGAAATAAATACAGTCAATTCTCCCAAATTCGGGATATACATGATATTCAGGTATTCGGCATAAATAACGTTACCACTGACATAGGCCAATATACCAAGTGTGGCACCGCTAATCGCCGATGTCCCTGTCGCAAGTCCGTCAATTCCATCGGTCAGGTTTGCAGCATTCGAAACAGCCGTTATAATCAGGATAATGGAAATGGCATAAACCAACCATCTCCATGTTTTGGCACTTTTGCCCATAAACCGAACGAGCAACGAATAATCAAACTCATGATTCTTGATGAATGGCAAAGTTGTTTTCGTCGATTTAACTTCGTTGGTCACATGCTGTAGTCGATGCATCCCAGTAATGCTGTCAAGAACAATTTCTTTCACATACAATCCATTTTTATCGATGACCCGTTCGCGTACAACTACCTCATCCGAAAAATAGAGCGTAGCCGCAACAATAATACCCAATGAAACCTGACCCAGAATTTTAAATTTGCCGGCTAATCCAGCTTTATCCTTGAGAAAAACCTTTATATAATCGTCGAGAAAACCGATCAAACCAAGCCAAATGGTGGTGATCAGCATCAGCAAAATATAGATATTATCCAGCCTGGCAAATAACAGTGTCGGAATAATTATGGAAGCCAGGATGATAAGGCCTCCCATGGTTGGTGTTCCTTTTTTTTCCATCTGTCCTTCAAGGCCCAAATCACGCACCTCTTCGCCAATTTGTTTATACTGTAAAAAATGAATCAGTTTTTTCCCAAATCCGACAGTAATCAGCAATGAAATAATGATAGCTGCACCTGAACGAAATGAGATGTATTGAAACATGCCCAGTCCGGGAATATCCCAATCTTTTAAAAGCTGATACAAATGATAAAACATAGGTTCGAATATTAATTATTTCCGAATATTTCGTTGATCACTTCCTTGTCGTCAAAATGATATTTCACACCTTTTATTTCCTGATAATCTTCATGACCTTTACCTGCAACCAGAATAATATCACCCGGATGCGCCAGCATACAGGCCGTTTTGATGGCTTCCCGCCGGTTTACAATCGACAACACCTTTATTTTCTGATATGGCTCAATGCCTGCTTCCATGTCGGCAAGAATTTGTTCCGGCTCCTCCGAGCGGGGATTATCAGAAGTCAAAATGACCTTGTCACTTTGCCTTACAGCTTCCTGTGCCATTTCGGGCCGTTTGGATTTATCTCGGTCGCCTCCAGCGCCAAGAACAGTGATCACCTGCTCCCTCCCATTTCTGATTTCAGCGATTCCTGACAGTACATTCTGAATGGCATCAGGTGTATGGGCATAATCGACCACTGCATATTTCCCATCGGGAGAACGAATAATTTCGAATCGGCCTGACACAGGATGCAATTCACTCATTATCCGGAGAATGTCATTCTGTTCAACGCCCAGCAAAATAGCAGCACCCATAACGGCCATTAAATTACTGACATTGAAACGCCCGGTAAAATGCGTCCAGACTTCATGACCTTCAATACTAAGCAGCATGCCATCAAAGTGTTTTTCAAGGATCTTGCAATGGAAGTTTGCCAAAGATCTTAACGAATAAGTTTGTTTATAAGCCAAGGTATTCTGGAGCATTACCAGTCCATTTTTATCATCAATATTGGTTAATGCAAAAGCCTTATCGGGCAATAGGTCGAAAAATTTCTTTTTAGCCTTCAGGTATTCGGCAAAAGTGAGGTGATAATCCAGATGATCATGTGTCAGGTTGGTGAAAATCCCGCCATCAAACTCAATCCCGCTGATGCGGTCCTGATCTATTGCATGAGAACTAACCTCCATAAAACAGTATTCGCATCCGGCATCGACCATCTTCGACATGAGTTCCTGAATCTGTAAAGCATCAGGAGTGGTATGTGTAGCATGAAATTCATCCTTTCCTACGTAATATTTTATGGTCGAAATTAATCCTACTTTATACCCAAGCATGGTGAAGGTACTGTATAAAAGGCTTGCAATGGTTGTTTTGCCATTGGTTCCGGTTACACCGACAACTTTCAGGTTCTCTGAAGGATGATCGTAAAAAGCAGCAGCTATCCTGCCAAAGTTTGGTTGAGTTTCTGCGATCCGCACCATCACAATTCCGGCTGGGAAATTCACTTGTACATCTTCACAAACTACGGCAACGGCTCCCATTTCGATAGCTTTTGCAATAAACTGATGCCCATCGGTATGTGATCCCTTCACCGCAACAAAAAGATCACCAGCTTCCACTTGCCGCGAATCAAACTGTATCCGTCGAACCGAAACTGATAAGTCTCCCTGCGTTTCAAGGATACTGATGCCTTCCAAAAGTTCGTTTAATGATTTCATTGATTTTGTGTTTTAGGTTGCACAGTATTACTCTTGGTTCCCTTTTGTTTTTTCTCCAGTGCCTTTTGTTTTGCAACCTTTGCCTTCCACCTATCAATGGCAGCCTGATTTGGTTTTGCTTTTTGAGCTCCCTGATTCGTAATCGCTTTTTGGGCAGCTACTTTTTCCTTCCACTTCTTAATAGCCTCCGCACTTGCTTTTGGTTTTGCTCCAACACTTTTGGTAACTCCTGGCTTTGTAGCCGGATTCTGAATACTCTTTGGTTTTGCTGCACCTGTCTTCTCCGATTTCGGTTTCAGAACAACCGGTGCCGCTGCCATCATTGGTGTCTGAATTGAATCACCTTTAGAAACGCTGTCTTTTTTCATGATTTGAAGCTCATCAAACCCCACGTCCAGAGTAATGACATCTCCCTTGGTAAATGACATCCCTGCAATCGGGGACTGGCGGTATACCCGTCCGAAACCATTCATACTGGTTTTTAGACCTGATTTCTCGAGAAGGTAAACGGCATCACTGGCTCCCATCCCAACAACATCAGGGACTATACCTGAGATATCGTTTACTCCGTTTATAAAAACGGTCATTGAATCGTTTGTAACAGCAACATGTTCAGCGGTAATATTCTGAGTCTGGGTTTTAAATCCAAGATCCTGAGCAAGAAGCATTACATCTTCCCTGATTCCAGGCTTTACCTGGGGAACTTCTTTATGTGGAGGGATTGAATCAGCCGCCGGAGTCAGATAAGAAGCATATACTTTATCAGCAATCCCCCTAAAAACAGGACCTGCAACAGTGCCTCCGAAGAATGCACCCTTTGGTCCTACAATAACTACAATACAACTGTATTTCGGATTGTCGGCAGGAAAATATCCGCAAAACGAGGCTTGATATTTCTTCGAACCCTCACTTAAATAACCTTTGTCCTCATTGGCAATAACTGCAGTACCGGTTTTGCCGGCAATAGTATAATACCTGTTCTTAAGAGCCTTACCTGTTCCGTTTATACATACACCCTTGAGCATACCCTGGGCCTTTCCCAAAGTTGTTTTTGAACACAGTGAAGGATTAATTACCTCGGTTGGAAACTTACGGATTGGAATTCCATCTTCCCTTACTTCTTCGATAAATTTTGGCTTTACCATGACTCCATTATTGGCCACGGCATTGTAAAAAGTGAGTGTCTGAATAGGTGATAGTTTGATTTCATAACCATGCGCAATCCAGGCCAGAGATGGCCCCCACCAACTTGCATCAGTCGGGTATTTAATGTAGGGTTCTGCTTCACCAAGGAACCCAAGGCCAAGCGGTTTATTCAATCCGAAGCTGTAGATCCTGTTGATGAAATCTTTTTCCTTGCCCTCATAAAATTTGGTAATAATTTTGGCCACTCCAATATTGGAAGATAACTCAAATATCTTTTTCATTGAAATTAATCCATGACCACCATGATCAAAATCACTATCCTTCATCTTTTGCCCCCGGTATTCCCAGAGTCCATTTCCGGTGTCAAACATGTCTGCGGTATCCACATAGTTTTCTTCCATGGCTACCATAAGCGACATTAGCTTAAAAGTGGAACCCGGTTCACTGCATCCCTGTGCCCCAAAAGCAAAATTGTAGGTCTCCCCATAGGTCCCGTCTTTTTTGCGACCCAGATTAGCGATGGCCTTTATATTTCCTGTTTTTACTTCCATGACCATGGCTGTTCCCCATTCGGCCTGACTGAGTTCCATCTGTTTGCCCAATGCAGTTTGTGCATAATCCTGAAGATTTATATTAATGGTGGTAATTACATCTTTCCCTTCTTTAGGTTCAATCAGTGGTGTATTTATCCAGCTACCCGAGAAATTACGTTTAAGTGCCAATCCATTTTGCCCGGCAAGATAATTCTCGGTAAGACCCTCGACACCGGTATATCCGACATTACCATGAAGTCCGCCGAATACTCCCTTATTAAGTACTCCAATCGTACGGCTGGCCAGATCACCATGAGGCAAGATTCGTTTGTTTTCGGTAACCACCACCAATGCGGATCCAAAACGTCCGCGCGACATGGTTTTCAACAACTTAAATTCCTGAAACTTGTTGTGATCTATTTGCTCCGGATTAAGTAAAAACCATCTGTTTTTCTTGTCGTAAGCAGCTTTAAACCGCATCCTGAATTCTTCTGCCGAGAAACCAAAGAAGCTGGATAATTCCTCAACTACCTGCTCCGATTCCTTCCCAAATAATTGCTGAACACGGGGGGCCATCATATCCATTCGTATTTCATAATAAGGAACCGAAGTCGACAATATACTTCCGTCATCGGCGCATATATTTCCACGTTTAGCCCAGATGTCTGTAGTATTGCTTCTCAGGTCTTTGGCGATCTGTATCCATTTTTGTGTATCTACATTCTGAATAATGAGAATCCGGCTTATTATAACAAGTCCGAATATGGCTATCGCAAAATAAACGATGCCAAATCGTAAGGTTATAGCTTTCCTGATTTCCATTATTTAGTCTCCAGTTTTTTTACAATAATTCTTTTTGCAGGCTCAACCGGTTCAATTAAATCAATCTTTCGTTCAATCACCCTTTTGGTAACCTCCGAAGGTCGGTTGATGTACATCAGTTCTGTTTCATGAATCACCGATTCAGACTTGTATTCTCTCAGCGAATCTCTTACCATCTCCATTTTCCGGATAGTTTTTTCAGTCCAGTAACGGTTGGTGATTAAACCAATGCCCAAAAAAGCAACAAAGAACACGAAGGGTAACTGACTGGTCACCTTTTCGCTGGCCAGTATGGTACCTCCAAGGATACTCTTTAAACCTGCCGTCGAGATTCGCTTGTTCTTTTTTACTTTCAGCTCTTTCATGCGTTCTTTTCTGCAATTCTCAATTTGCCACTACGTGCTCTGGGATTCCTCTCAATTTCGTCTTCTGAGGGTACAATCACTTTTCGATTAATGGCCAGTAAGGGCGATTCAACATTTCCATAAAAGTCCTTCTCCTGTTTGCCGGTAAAATCACCCGACCGGATGAAATTCTTTACCATACGGTCTTCCAATGAATGATAGGTAATGACCACCAATCGGCCTCCCGGTTTGAGCAATTGGATACTCTGTTCCAAAAACTCATGTAAAACATCCATTTCGTGATTGGTCTCAATGCGCAAAGCCTGAAATACCTTGGCCAGATACTTACTTTCCTGTAACCGCGATACACAAGGCGCTATAGCCTCCTTAAACTGCTCAATGGTCTGAACCGGTTTAGCATTCCGTGCTGAAACCAATTGTTTGGCCAACCTTCCTGCATTATCAATTTCGCCGTACTCACGAAAAACTGTTCTTAATTGATCTTCGGTATAGGTATTCACGATATCGGCAGCTGTTTGCGACGAATCCCGATTCATCCGCATATCCAGGTCTCCGTCGAAACGAAAAGAAAAACCCCGTTCAGCCACATCAAAATCATGCGATGAAACACCCAGATCGGCCAGAATACCGTCCACTTGTTCAACGTCATAATACTTTAAGAAATTCCGTATGTATTTAAAATTGTGCCTGATAAAGAAGAACCGGTCGTCATGGATCACGTTGGCTGCTGCATCTTCATCCTGATCGAAAGCAAAGAGACGGCCCGTTTCTAAACGGCTGAGAATTTCGCGTGAATGGCCTCCACCACCATAAGTGACGTCAACATAATCGCCATTCGCCTTAATTTCCAGCCCGTTGACACTTTCGTTCAACAAAACCGGTACATGATATTCTCTTTCCACTTTTATTCCTCTTCATTTCCTACAACTCGTGCAAAAACACTTTCATAATCATCACACGACAGAATATACCGATCATGTTCTGCTGAATCCCAAAGCCTGATGCGATCGCCCTGCCCGGTGAATATTACATTTTTTGTTATTCCAACCTTTTCCATAAAATTATTGGGAACGTTCATCCGACAGCTCTCCGGCACGGGGATCACTTTAAAATTCCGGTAAAACGTATCCAGCGCCCTGCTGTGCATTTTATTGTCCCTGTTCAGTTTTGACCTGATCTGTGCAATCCTGATTTCCCATTCAGACATGGGATAAATGTTCAGACACTTCTCATACGGATCCAGCTCGACGACCAACTGGCCACCGGGAATCGCACCGCCCATTTCATTTTTGAAATCTGCCGGCAATACGACTCTTCCTTTTTCATCAAAGGTTGCTTCTTTTTCCGCCGAGAAGTTCATTTCTTAAAGTGTCTTAATTTCACATGTAAAAGTAGTAAAAATCAGAATACGTTAGTCATTTTATTCCACTATCAGTCTCTTTAAGGCACCTAATAGTATAAGAAAAGGCGTTAATAAACTGTTTATAACTTGTGAACAATTCTATCCCGCCTATTATATAAAATTGATTCCCTGATATTTATGCTGCTAACATATTTATATTTCAAACGTTAATAAAACTTTTCCAATACACAAAAGTAATCATCTCTTTTGACTTCCGAAGTAAAAAAAGGAGTTTGTTTGTAAATTTTCAAGCAAATCATTAAATGACTATTAATCAATGGCGTAAGCAACAAAGCCAACATGCTGTAAATATCCGTTTCTTTTACAAAATATTGAATCCATGGAAAAATGGTTCATGATTCCCGCCCTCTTCCTGCGTTAAATGCGGACGACCTAAATTGATCCCAACCAGAACGACTGTCCCAACGAATCCAGGCTCAATTAAAACGGATACAAGGACCATGTATTTGTAATTATTTTATATTTTCGGCATTCATTAAGATGCTTTTCATTTTCCTTACACCAATTTCTGCTCATGAATTCTGAGAATAACGAACCGGCAAAACCGATCAACATCAGGGAAACATTCCTGAAAAAGAATCCCAGCCTTGCAAAAAAGATACCGGGATTTATTTACAGGTATATCTCCCGTATTCTGCACATCGACGAAATCAATAAGCTGCTGGCCAATCATGGCAATGAGCGGGGTGTCGAATTTGCCCGAAGTATGGTTAAGGAGTTTAACGTGAAGGAAACAATCATCGGGAGTGAGAATATTCCCGCTTCAGGAAGGTTCATCTTTGCCTCCAACCATCCGCTTGGTGGGTTCGATGCACTGCTGATCCTCTCCAATATAGACCGCTTTATCGGCCAACCCATAACATTGGTTAATGATATTCTGATGAATATTCCTCAGTTGAAGCCTGTTTTTATTCCCCTGAATAAATACGGAGGCCACAACAAGGATGTGATACGCCAACTCCACGAAGCGTATTCTTCCGACAAACAAATCCTGATTTTCCCCTGTGGTTATGCCTCCCGTCGCCATCATGGGCTTATCCGCGACCCTGAATGGAAGAAACATTTCATCGTTAAATCCATTGAATATCAGCGAGACGTCATCCCCGTCCATGTGAGTGGCCGGAATTCAAATTTCTTCTACAACCTGGCCAATATCCGTACCTTTCTAAGGATAAAATGGAACCTTGAAACCTTTTACTTGGCTGATGAAACTTTCGGTCACAAAAACCAGCAATTCACCATTACATTTGGAAAACCAATTCCGTATACCCATTTTGACAAAAGCAAAACTCCCGACAAATGGGCTGCTGAAGTGAGAGACATTGTGTACAAGTTACCAAATGAGTTCCCCCACTAAGATTATGGGTTGAAAAAACCAATCCTGAAAGATTTTTTTTAGTTTTGTACCTCCATAAAATCAGATATCATTAGTATGAAGGATATTATTGCACCTGTGTCAAAGGAAGCGTTGCTTGCAGAATTGACCCCGGACAAGTTAATGCGGCAGACCAACAAAGGCGATAACGAAATTTATATAATTACCTATCAGGATTCCCCCAATGTCATGCGTGAGATAGGACGCGTAAGAGAAATGACGTTTCGTGACGCCGGAGGCGGTACAGGTGAGGATATTGACATCGATGAATACGACACTTGCAGTGAACCCTATAAACAACTGATCGTATGGGATCCGCAGGCTCTTGAAATCATCGGCGGCTACCGTTACATCACCTGCAAAAATCTGCCGGTTGATAAAAAAGGCATCGTTCAGCTTGCCACCACTCATCTGTTCAATTTCTCCGAAAAATTTGTAAATGAATATCTTCCCTATACCCTTGAATTAGGTCGCTCGTTTGTTCAGCCTCATTACCAGTCAAGCAAAGCCGGCGCCAAGGCACTTTTTGCCCTCGATAACTTATGGGACGGATTGGGAGCATTGATCGTCGACAATCCCGAAATCAAATATTTCTTCGGAAAGGTGACCATGTACACGCATTTCCATACCAAGGCCCGTAACCTGATCCAATATTTCTTCCTGAAGTATTTTAATGATGACGAAAACCTGGTGACACCCATTCACCCCCTGGATCTGGGTATCGATATGAAAGAAATGGAACGGGTATTCAATGGCGGTTCATACAAGGAGGATTACAAAATACTTTCACAGAAGGTTCGCGAATTCGGCGAGAATATTCCTCCCCTGATCAATTCCTACATGAACCTCAGCCCATCGATGAAAACCTTTGGAACCGTGATCAATGATACCTTCGGAAATGTGGAAGAAACCGGGATTATCTTGACCATCTCCGACATTTACGCAGCCAAAACAGACCGTCACATCGAAACCTATCTGCGTACTAAGGAAACAACCGACTGGCCTTTGCCTGAATAAACGTCAACAATGTCATACTACCAGGAACACGAAAAATTTCATGTAGCTGTCGACTCCATTATCTTCGGATACGATGAAGGCGGTCGTGAGTTAAAGGTACTTCTGCTGAAGCGAAATTTCCAGCCGGCAAAAGGAGAATGGTCGCTCATGGGTGGATTCCTGAAAGAAAACGAGGCGGTTGATGAGGCGGCCAAACGCATCTTAAACCAGCTTACCGGCCTTTCGGAGGTTTACATGGAGCAACTCTACACATTTGGAGAGGTCGACCGTGATCCGGGAGCACGCATCATTTCAGTGGCCTATTTCGCCCTGATCAAAATCAATGCCTCCGACCTGGAACTGGTCAAAACTCACGGAGCCACCTGGATTCCAATCTCTTCGATGCCCACACTGATCTTTGACCATTCGGCCATGGTCAACCGGGCGCTGAAAAAATTACAAATCAGGGCCAGGACTCAACCCATCGGCTTCGAACTGCTGCCTGACAAATTCACCATCCCCCAATTGCAGGGTCTATACGAGGCCATATACAACAAAAGCATTGATAAACGCAATTTTCGACGTAAACTGCTCTCCATGGATCTGCTCGAAAAACTCGAAGAAAAAGAAAAGGAATCCTCGCGCAAAGGCGCCTGGTACTACCGCTTCGACCCTAACAAATATGAAGATCTGCTGAAAAGAGGGTTTAACTTCGAACTATAGGAAAGACTTCAGATAACAGACAATAGACTTCAGACAAAAGAGAATAAGCAGAACTCAAATATTCTATTCTCAAAATACTTCTTTTATTCCCAAATTTAGAGTGATTGTATTTGAATGGGAATGTCATTGGTTGATGCGATTGAAGTTAAACTTTTCCAATTTTCAATTGCTGCTTAGCGCTTTAATTAGGGTCTGCTGAAAAACTCATAATATTCAGTGCTTCAATAAAATGACCGCATTAAACTTAAAATAAGTGCAAGGAAATTTGAATTGAAACTGCAA
>DIZL01000057.1 GCA_002429385.1 Prolixibacteraceae bacterium UBA6029
TCTTTTGCGGAGTTAAGGAAATATATAATCTTGTCTATTTTCATAAATAGCTTTGCATCTATTAAAATGTATTTAGAAATTTGATTATATTAGCAAATATATTATCGTATTCGTTTATATGATTCCTATTGAAGTTTTTCACACACAAGAATACAGACCAATCACCTTAGAATTCCCCGTTTTGGCAGAAGGCTTTGAGCAATGGTTGGGGGATGGTTATTATTTTTGGCAAGATTATGAATTTGCCCGATGGTGGGGTGAAAGTAAAAAATGCTCTGAAACCAATCGGCAGTTTTCTATTTTCAAAGCTACATTGGAATTTAATCAGGAAGATTTTATCGATACGGTATTTAATGAACAAGATTACTATTCTTTTGTTAAGATAGTTGAAGATTTTGCCAAGTCATATCAAAAGAGATATCATCATAAACCGTCATTAGAAGAGTTTAACGATTTTATTTATGATCATGGAATATGGGATGACATTAAAATAATTAGATTTCAAGATATACCTGAAAATAATAAAGTATTGGAGGTTAAGGGATTCTATTATAAAAAAAAGAATTCAGATAAGGGTAAACGCACCGGAAATAATTGCTAAATTTGCGCACTTTAAAAATTTTCTGTGCAGTTAAATATAAACTGTAAAATGATGGCTAACTGGGATAAATTAAATAGCGAATACTACAACTTGATTGAGTCTTTTCAAGATTCAGATTGGGAAAAATGGGAGAATACGCGTAGTGCACGTAAAGAAATGAGACGCATGGAGTTAGTTCTGAAAGCCAGGATTCAGGAAGAAAAGCTTAAATTGTCAGCATTATCGTCTCTTTCAAATGAAACTTTCAATCAAATTGTAGTTTCTACTGCTTCTGTTATTATTACTGAGCCACTACATCTGCCTGTGACGATGCAGGCTGGAGAAAACAATTATGCTTTAGCAGCTTAAAATTATGGCCTCGACTCAAAATGCCATTTCATTTCAAGGATTCAACGTTACAAATGTTGTTTTTGAACGCCCTTCCGGTTTTACTTCGGGTGAGTTTAACATTAATATTGAACATCTTGTACAGGTTAATGCCGATAATAAAGATCTATTCCTGATTGTTTTTATAGTTACCCTTAATGATAAGGACAAGCTATTCAATTTACAAGTAAAAGCAGTTGCCGATTTCCAGATTATCGGTGATGTTGATAGTGTAATTTATGAAAGCTTTATAAATGTGAATGCCCCTGCAATTGCTTATCCTTATTTAAGAGCATTTGTTTCAAATTTAGTGACGCAGGCAGGCATGAATCCAATTATCATGCCACCAGTTAATTTTACGCGTCAGATTACTAATAATGAAATTCCCAATTAAATACAAATAGAGTCGATTTCTATCATCCGTCCACCATCCATAATCACTAAGCAAATCTGTTAGCCGGTCAACTCAGCAAAGCTATACTTTCCCGCCAACTGGCTGATTTAGCCAACGGTCCAATAACTCCCGTTCAGCCCGTCCACAATCCACAATCACTAAGCAAATCTGTTAGCTGGTCAACATCTCGGCCCATCGTTACCTTCCCAAACTAACAAATCACTTTTAAAATTCGTCCCCTCGCCTTGCCCCTTGCTCCATGCTCCATGCTCCATGCTCCATGCTCCATGCTCCATGCTCCATGCCCCTT
The DNA here is from genome assembly GCA_002429385.1 of Prolixibacteraceae bacterium UBA6029. Lineage (GTDB taxonomy): Bacteria > Bacteroidota > Bacteroidia > Bacteroidales > Prolixibacteraceae > Aquipluma. The sequence goes on from DIZL01000057.1 coordinate 1,672, forward strand.
TCGCTGAACTTTATGAAGTACAAACAAAAGCTCTTAATTTGGCTGTAAAGAGGAATTTGCAAAGATTTCCATGTGATTTTATGTTTCAATTGACGAGAGAAGAATGGAACGGTTTGAGAGTTCAAATTGAAAACTCAAATCCTTTAAGGTTGCAATATGAAACCTTAGACAAAGGCAGAGGCAAACATACAAAATATTTGCATTATGCATTTACTGAGCAAGGTCTTGCAATGTTAAGCGGAATATTAACCTCTGAAAAGGCTATAAATGTAAATATCGCAATTATGAGGGCCTTTGTATTCGTGAGACAATACGCATTAACTTATAAAGAACTTTCGGACAAACTAAAAGAAATTGAGGGTCGATTTACTGATGTATACGATGCCATCAACTATCTTCTGGAAAAAGATAAACTTCAAGTCAATCAATCGCAAAGAAAAATAATTGGCTTTAATTCATAATATGACAAAGTTTGATAGACAAGAATCATCCTTAATAATATTCATTTTTGATTTGTCCTCTTTCATGAAATTCGTATAAATTCCCCGACAGGCCGGGGCAGGCAGTGTAATTCGTTCTTAACTGTAATTCGTTCTTTTTTAGTACCTTTAGTTCAGATCATTGAAGAAGTCCAAATTGAATAGTCAATGGAACAAGGCGAAATTGTCATCTATAAAGCACTTGATAGTACTGAATTTCAAATCGAAGTCAGAGTTGATGAGGTCCCGAGTACTCTGGATCATATTGGAGCATCACTCAAGGACCTTGGGAAAAAATGGTTTGCATTTTCAAAAATCGCACTCAATGCCAGCGAGATGATGGCCCAACTAACGAAATAGCCCAATCCGGATTGAATTGACGCAAACGAACTAATTCGTCCCCTTTCCATTCTCCATTCTCCATTCTCCGTTCTCCGTTCTCCGTCCTTCCCCTCTCATGGCTATTTTGTTTATCCCTCAGCCACTTACCTATTGCACAGTTCATTTATTATTGTTAATTTTACAGTACTAAATACATCAAACTATGCTCGATCTTTTATCCCTTTTCATGTGCCTTTGGTTCTTCATTCAACTCTTGAAACTGAATTCTAATTCCAGATAAACTAAGCCCTGAATCCTGCGCGAAGATCCATAGATCAGCAGGATCAGGCATTTCTCTAATAACTCAGTTCATTTATTGTCCTTAATGTCTTTATTGTCCTTATTGTCCTTAAATCGTTTCACTGGCCAGGAAACAACCATTACAACCAAGACAACATTGTCCACAAAGTCAAAAATGTCCAACGACAACAATCACAACCATCACAACAACGAAAACAATCATCAGAAAACAGGACAAGGTTCGCATTTGCGCCATATCATCTTCGTACCAGGTCCAAACTAAATCAATTAAATCAATAAATTATGAGTAAAATTAAACAAGGAATTCTTGGCGGTTTCTCAGGTAAAACCGGAACCGTCATCGGAAGCAGCTGGAAAGGCATTGCTGTAATGCGCGGAATTGCGCCAAGTGTATCAAACCCAAGAACAGCGGCACAGCTCGAACAAAGGGCTAAATTTGCCACAACAATCAAGTTCTTGCGACCTCTCACACCTTTTCTTCGGATTGGGTTCAAAAACCAGGCAGTGGGCATGACAGGCTTCAATGCAGCCATGAGTTACAACATCCACAATGCCATCACAGGCACTTATCCTGCCTACGACATTGACTTTTCGAAGGCGCTGGTCAGTCAGGGTAATCTTCCGGGAGCCTTAAACCCCGAAGTGACCTCCTCTACGGCAGGCGAAGTAGAATACTCCTGGGAAGACAACTCCACGGATACCAATGCTTCCCCTTCCGACAAGGTCTTGCTGGTGGTCTACAATCCGGTCAAGAAACAGGTCGTAACTGTCGTGGGTGGCAATACCCGCATCGGTGGCAACCAGTCCGTCACTCTTCCTGATTCGTTTACAGGCGACGAAGTGCAATGCTACATCTCTTTCTCCGACATTACCCAGGCTGTTCTCTCCAACAGCGAATTCGCAGGCGGCATCATCGTGTCGTAAGCCAATCGGCTGATTAGGTTTATTAAAGCCGCTCTCTAATCGGGGGCGGCTTTTTACTTTATTCTTTCTGCACCAACGGTGTATTTAGCTTACAAATGGATGTTGTGATCATTCCTCCTTTAGTGGTAATAGGCAATAAGCGGTAGAGCAGGTGATCTTCAGGCATTAGAACCGACACCCGCTCGTCCCTTGCCAATGTACTTCACCGTTCCGCTTTAGCGAACGGAGGTAAATATACAAAAAAAACTCCATCCCAATAAGGGAATGGGGTTTAATCAAAGA
>DIZL01000025.1 GCA_002429385.1 Prolixibacteraceae bacterium UBA6029
GTTGCGTAAGGTGAGTTATTAAGATTAGTTCATTATTTTCTCGTTATCAAATCCATTTTAAGGGATTATCCTCTTGAAATCATTCCCCGAGGACTGCAATTCTATTTCCTGACTGATGCCTGATTGTGAGAATTCCGCCCTTACCCATTGGTTTCCAACGCCATCCTTCCAACTCCGTAAGATCAGATTCCTGAATTTTCTTTTTATTCACCAAAACTGCCCTGGGCTTTTGAGTTAATCGTATTATTTCAGTTGATTTTTCATCAAAAGTGCAGTAATTGATCAGTGTTGTTTTTAGCTCATCTGCCGGCACACCAGACCAGAAATATTTGTTGAGATAGGGCGGATATTCCATCAACTGAATCACTGAAGTGGAACTTAGCAGATGATTTTGACTATCAGGAGCCAGTTCGGGCCAATAAGACATCGACCGAAGGAAATGCCGGACATAGTCACCGTAACCATCAGTCATCCATACTTCGTCTCGCGGATAACAGTTTTTACCATCATCGTCAACCATATAGGTCGCCCAGTTGAGTTGACGGATGGCATTTTTTACCGCTAATTGATCGCCGGTAAGCATGGCATATTGCAGTTCTGCCGATGCCTGTCTCGAACTGTGACTATTGCCCGGAGTTTGATAAGCCGTTTGCTCATTTACTACAATAACACCATATTTTCCCCATTCTTTATTCCCGAGTGTCCGATATACCCAATTGAAAATTTCCTTTACTTCTGATTTCCAATTCGGGAAATATTCCTGATGGTTCATCATAAACTGGGCAAAAGTGACGGCATTAATCTGCGTATCGCTCCATCCGGGGACATCTTCAAAAAACGGCCCCCATTTATTTGTTTTCAGCGGATAGTTCTTCATCCAGTTTAATAAAACAGTAAACGATTTCTTATAATTCTCATTATCCCCAACCTTTAGCTCAATCAGATTCAGAAACAACTCCATGGTTCCTGACCAGTTACTGGTATAACTGCTTAACTGACCCTCTTTCCCGTTACCTGTATTGTTTTTTAACTGTCCGATATCCCCCGTAATGGCATTCACCTTAAACGGCAATGGCGAATTGTTTTCATCACCATCCTTGATCTGTTTCGATAGGGTATTGGCAATTTTTATGGCTGAATCCAGATAACGTTTATCGGTAATGTTCGGATAAGTAGTGGTAGTTGTCATCTTATACAATTTCACCAATTCAAATCCAAATGAACCGGCCTTATCGGGTTGTGTAAAGTCCTTGCCGATCACCATGTCGCCATCGTAAATTCCTGAATAGATCAAGGTATTGTATGGATAGGGAATATTAGGCCAGGCAGCATCAGCAGGCGAAAGTGAATGCATGAGGTAATAATCGGCAATGTATTTCATTTCTTCTTTCACTGCCTCATGGCCTGAATAGCCATAAAGAAGGTTCCACGATGATAAAGCCATGGAAAACTGATCGCCACCAATACCGCGCCGGTCATTAAAATCATCTCTCCAAACCTGGTGGTTCATGTAATAAGGCAAACCGTTCTTGTCGGTTCGCATGGTGTTCCAGAAATTCCATACTTTCTCTATTACGAAATCATAAGATTTTCCCAAATCAGTCGAATACCATGGAAGAATCGTCTGATCTGCGGAATTCAGATGAATGGGATGGTAAAGCAGCTTTTCTTCAATGACTGACTCTTTTACAGCTATTTGTGCATAAACAGGAACTGTTTGCTGAAGGATTAATAATCCGTACAGGAATATGAAGATGGCAAATCTGGCTAACATATTTTGAAAGTTTAATACAAATTATTTATTGTAATATCCCTTATCCATCAGAGGAATGAATCCCAACAGACCTCCCCAGGAATAAAATGCATCACTGTTGCTGACATCCGCCCCTGCACCGGTAACCGAATTGTAATTTTCGTGCACGTGCCTGTTTTTCCTCCATTCGTTAAGGAGAAGCGCAAGCGATTTATTGACCAGCACTTTTCTTGCTTCCGGCAGCTTGTAATTCCGCAGTCCCATGTAAACCAGAAAATTCATCGGTGCCCATATGCGGCCCCGCCAATAGCTGTTATCCCCGAAAGCCGGGTCATTTCTTGCAATTGATGGTATCATCCAGTCACCGTAAAACTCATTTGGATTCATAAAATGTTCTTTGATCATCCGCTCTGCCTGTTCCTGTGTGGCTACTCCCGCAATTAAGGGATAGAAATTCGTAGGCGCCAGGTGTTTGCTGAATTCATTCCGGTCGGTATATTTATCTCTGAAAATACCACTCTTATCGTCCCACAGCTCCATTAATTTCTTTCCGTATTGCGAAGATCTTTCTTTCAATTCTTTGGCGTCTTCTTCCTTTCCAAGAATGTGGGCAATCTCCGACAAGTAATTGCAATCTGCCACGTATAGTCCCATTAATCCGGCATCAGCCAGTTCAAGTGTGTGATTTTTGGTGTTATAGCCGGCATCTTCAAAAAGTGGAGAATTGTCAAGTCCTGATTCAAGCATGGCTGCACCCTTTGAATTTGGGTGATCCATTCCATTCGGATGAGGATCAGATCCCCACGAAAGAAATCCCTGGTTATTGCGGTTCTTGTCCCTCCATCGGTTCCAGGTCAACAAATTATCATATACTGCCTGAAGAAACCATTTCTCCTGGTACCTGTCATAGATGAGTTTACAGACCATGCTCCCAACAGGAGGTTGTGAGCGGTCGAATGATTTTACTCCAAAGGAGGCATCCACATTGGGAATAAAACCTCTCTCGGTAATACTGTTGGTGATGGCTATCGCATTGGAATAGGCCAGGTCTTTCTGGTCCAGTGACAACATGAGCGCGGCAAAATACGTGTCCCAATCAAAAATGATGTATCCGCCCCAGGCTTCATTCCATACCCGGCTCACCGAGGTGATGGCCCGTTTATTCTGGGCATCGTAAAACAGGTTCCACGACAATACCGACTGCATGGCCTCATAAGCTTCAGCCAGTTCCTTGTATTGATCCTTACCCGTTTCAAACTTATGCTTTTCCCTCTCAATGATCGCCTTGATTTCCTCCAGGCTACGTTCTTTCCCGGTGTAAAATGCGTTTTCGCGATCCGATTCAAAGCTGAGGTGAGCCGTTGGTAATGGGAATCTTAGATCTACCGGCTTAGTAGTACTGTGAATGATGATCTTCCCGCTGTTTAGCTCAGCCTCCATGCGATCGGTCTTACTGGTTATCTTTCCTTCCGATTGGTTCCAGAGGATTCCCGCTTCAAGTACCAGACAATGCGGTTTCGCGGGTCCCGAGTCCTTGGGATCAGGGGTAACCAATATCAACAGGTCCGCTCCATCATGAACGGCAGTGATCGTTGACTTCATTCCAGCCCACTGCAGTTTCATAGCGATGTAGCTGCCATCGTAAGCATGCGCAACTGGGGTGATTTTCTCCTGAAAATTAACATTCGCTCCAGTGATATAGGCCTGATCCACCCAATAAGGACCGCCGCCCTTTTTCCTGTATGTCACCCTGAGCGATAATCCTTCAGGCATTTTTACAAAGGATAATAGGTTAGGGTTGTTCCATGTATTCCATCCTTTGAGTATGTTTTCCTGAAGCATATCCTGATTCCGTGTGGGTTCCTTGATCCGGGAATTGCATGATACAAATAAGATAACAATAAATATCAGTACTAAATGCTGTTTTGATTTCATGTCAGTTGGTTTATGGTCTGGCTATTTAATATTAAAATCAACTGTATTGCTTAACCTTATTTTGGCGCTTTCCAGGTCAATCAGCCTCTTGCCCATATAAGTCAGGTTTTCAATCTGAATACCCGATACATTTTTCTCCTTGTCAAATCCGTGAAACACCGAGAATGGCATCAATCCGCCAACGACCTGTATATTCTTAAACAAGATGTTGCTCACCTTTCCCCTAAACTGACTGTGATAAGCATCTTTCCCTGCAGGTATTTTCTGAACACCGTCCCAGGCGCCCCATAAATAGTTCTTCTTGATAAACTCCGGATCCTGTATGCCGTCGGGTCCCCACCTCGAAAAGAAGATGGCCACATCGATCAGTTTTTGCCGGCTGTCTTCGATCCGGATATTGTCGAAAATCACATCATGAACATGTGCCTGCCCGGCATTGTGAATACTCATGGTTGCGCCGTCTTCCACATGAATGACGTCCATGTTTTCGAATCGAATGTTTTTAACCTCTGCGGAATACAATTCAAAACCAATCTCGATGGCATTGCCCCATATCGAATTCCAAAACACACAGTTCTTAACCAAGATGTTATCCGTAGGCTGGTCAGCCGGATAGTCACCTCCAGATTTGATGGCAATGCAATCGTCTTTGGTATGTGCAAAGACTCCGTCAATAACAACATTGGTACAGCGGAATATGTCCATCCCGTCATCGCTGCCGCTCTCGCTGACGATCTTGATGCCGTTTATCTTTACCTTGTTGCAGTGGAAAAGAGCCACCTGCCAGGTCGTTCCGTTATGCAGATTAATGTCTTCAATGGTGATGTTCTCACAATCCCTTAGATCGATGAACCGGTTGTTGCAGGTGGGATTGTCTTTATTCAAAGAACCATCCAGAATCCCGCGTCCGCAGATACGAATATTCTTTTTCCCTTTGGCAAAAATATAGCCCTGAACTACCGCTCCGCCCTCGATATAGACTGTCTGGTTATCCTGCAATTCAAGCTTTACATCTTTGTAAAGTTTACCTCCTTCAAACCAGATTACATTCTTATCGGTCTTCAATGGACGGTTAACTTCTGGCTTTCCGGCCAGGATAAACAAAGGCTGCTGCCTGATCCGTCCGTTTAATTCCAAGCTCAGGTTCTCTGGTTGTTTCAGTTTAAAACTGAATGAATTGTCGCCCGTATAGGTAGGTTTCAACCCTGTCCTTAGTGGCCGGATATCAACCCAGCGAACATCGAACATGGTGTTTACCTCCACGTTTACCTCTCCCGAAAAATCGAAAACAGCATAGGAAGCTATGGGAGTATCGTAAACCGGCACTAACGTTCCGTTTACCTTTACCCTGTAATAGTTATCCGAAGCAAAGCCTTCAGGAGCCTGCCAGGTGGTGACCTGTGAAAATACACTTCCTGCAATCAGGATCACGCAAAAAGTAAATAAGGTTTTCATAGTTTAGGTTTAAGTTTCTGATGAGAAAGGGTCCCTCAACTACTGTTTGATAATCTTCGATGAATAACAGCTGCCGTTTTTACTTCTTGCTTTAAGAATATAAACACCTGGCTTAAAGGTCCCGATATCCAGGGATTGATTTACAGATGCCGTTTCCCTTACCAACAGCACGTTGCCTTTCATATCGTAAAGTTCAATTTTACTCGTATTTTCAGGTAATACAAGGTTCAATTTATCCCCTGCCGGATTGGGATAGATACCTATCCCCTGCTGTTCCATTGCAAGATGAGTCTCCGCTTCAGTAATGTTAAAATCACCGGCATTGATGACATAGGCGCTTTTAAACTGAATGGCATTCCAAGCACACAAGTCACGTGTAACTCCTGCTGTTGCGTCTGTATAATTCTCCGAAAACCAGGGCAGGCAATACAACCAGGGTGCAAAGGTCGGATCGTTAAAGCTTCTTGCCTCATCGGGCATACCTTCCGATTCGCATAAGGCTACCATTTTAGTTGATGTGATGGCCTTCATTATATTCCAGGCATCCCGGTAGGTCTTCCCGGTATTATTATACGTTCCTCTGACTTCAGGATCGAAATCGTATAAATCGATACCTGCCAGATCACAAAAGGCATCGCCTGGATAGAAGGCCTTGCGTCGTGCAAATTCGGATGACTGATAGGGAGGCCAGCTTCCGCCATCGCATATTACTCCGGGGTTGTAAATCCAGATAAGGTTATGGCAGCCGTGGTAATTGATGATCCTGTCCTGCAGGATCTTATACAATTGGGCAGTTTTCGTAGGATCAGTGATACAGGTCCACCAAAACCATCCACCATCAATCTCATGCAGTGGACGAAAAAGAATAGGTATGGGTTTACCATTCTTGTCCACCAGCTTCTTCAGGAAATTAACCACATGGTAATCAATGTCTTCAGTCATAGTGTTGTATAAGGCTGTCCCGGGAGTGACAATATCGCTCCACTGCTGGGAAGTCATCATCTGTGAAATCCCTGCTGAATTTTTTCCCCAGGCATCCCGGGTATACACACCATTCACTTTGCTCGAAGGCATTTGCCAGTGCCAGTTTAACTGGATGATCTGCCCGCGGCCGTATGCCGTTTTAAAACCTGCAATATTGCTGTTCCAGGTGTTGATCCAGTTCTTATCGGTTCTGCTGCTATACCAGCTATTCATGTCTTGTCCCCAGATGGCAGGCGTCTTTCCGCTGCAGCTAACCACTTTGGCATTGCCTCCGAACTGTGTTTCTGTCCAGCAGCCTGAAAGCATTTTCTGACCGTACACCGATTTCAGGTAATTCCACAGTAATACGGTTTCAGCTGTAGCGTTTGGATCAAGCAGTAAGGCCGGATTAATATCCTTATAGGTCGCAGTTATTTCAGTGACTGCTTCAGGCATATTCAGGGTAGTAATCGCTAAACTGACATTTGCAATAGCGGTCGATCCGATCCAACGATCGAATATCTTTCCTGAGGGTGCAGCATTTGCTGTAATTTTAACAACTGTGCCTGAATTATAAGAGCCGCTTCCGCTTCCACTATCAACAGTTAATGTATATTGCGCACAAACACTCGTAGAAACCGAAACTACATTGCTGACTTCCGAAGTATTACCCGCCGCATCCCTTGCTTTTACCGTGATGTTTGGATAGATCGTATTACAGGTTAGTCCTGTAATGGTGTATGATGTCGTTGTTGTTGAAGCCTTTAACGTATTTCCAAAGTAAATATCGTATTCTGAAACGCCAACATCATCAGTCGATGCATCCCACGACAAACCGAATGAAGTCTGGTTCACATTCCCGAATTTAAGGTTAGTTGGTGCAGTAACATCATTATCGCCAATAGTGATATAGTCAATACTGGTCCATCCCCAGCTCTTCGAAATCGTTATAGTATTGCTGCCTGCCTTCAATGCAATAAATCCATAATTCAGATCCTGCCATGAATTTGAAGTTCCTATAAAACTGGTATAAATATCGGGGCCTCCATTTATTGACATATTCTGATCTTTTTCACACGCTCCGCAACTATTCATAAACCTGATTATAAGCGGATAGGAAGCAGTCATAGCAACATTAACGGTAAATGTAATTTTATCACCGACCGCATCCATCGTTCCCCCATCCATATAACCCGTTCCGGAAAATCCGGTACCCGAATTGGCAATGCTTACTCCCGTAAGAAGGGCATCTTCTGCTTCATATTTGGTCACGGAACCGGTGTTTCCCATCGAATAAACAGTCAATCCGGGAGCAAGGATTGTCAGAAGACTGACGATAATAACAAATGCAGTCTTTAATTGCAGGTTCAATACACGGAACGTAAGTACAGGACTAATTTTTATACCGGTGAAGTTCATTGTTTAAAGTTTTGTGCGCTGAACGCGTACTGGTTTATTTATTTATCGAAAATTCAAAATAATCGTGTTCTTATTTCCTGTGCCTTTTACCACGGCATATCCGGATTGATTGACCTGATCCATGGTAACAGAAACATTCTTTCCGTTGATAGTGGCAGTTGCACCTTTCATCTTTTCAGGGATTGGCAGACGTAAAGTAAACCGGTCGAATTTACCTGTGGTTTTTATTTCAACCCGTTTGCTTTTGGGCTGATAGGTATATTCATAACTGACCTGATTTCCATCTTCCCCATAGCCTACAGTCACTGATGTCTTTCCGACCCCTGCAAAATACCAGCGTGGCGAAATCTCCACTTCCCGAAACAAAATACTCTTGTCAACTACTCCGGCCAACCCTTCGACCAATGCACTCACAAAGGCTGCCTGGCCCCATTCATTGGGGATCGCTTCCTTTTGCGCTGTGCCATCACCATTGACACATCCGGGCAACTTTCGTCCGTTCTTACTTAAAATCTGATCCATCACCTGGAGTTGTTCGATGGCATATTTCTCAAATCCATTCTGGAAAGCAGCTTTGGTCAATTCACCACCCACTAAAGGTAAGACAGCCCCATTCATGTATTCTCCAACAGCATAATTCCCGAAATTTGGTGCAATAGGAGGATAAATGCCAAACCATGGAGCCATGTCCGTGTTCTTTGTTTTTTCACCAATTTCCTGATAAGTCCTGATGATTGAAGCCGACATCTCCCGGGTGGCTGCCCCACGATTCATGGAGTAGGTATTCGATAAGCCGATCGATTGAATCGGATCAGTATGTATCTGCGAAGGCACCGGGTCTTCAGGAATAAAATGGGAATAAAACTTTCCGTTCCAGCACACCGAGTTTAACCGCTGCCTGAACAGGTCTCCCTGTAAATCCCATTCATGGGCTGCATCAGGCTGACCGGTGGCCTCAAATAAGCCGGACAATTGTTTGCTGGCCCGAAACATCCCGCTATTGTCACCCTGCATGATTCCCTTGGGTGTTGCCGATGTATTCCCAATGTGATAAAGCAATCGGTCAACACTTTTTAATGAATCAGGCTGTGATGTGAAATCCCAGGTATCGATGGAATAGGGTCGTTTGACCAGCATGTACTTTGCCGACCACCTCAGCGGATCAGTCATCTCATATTTCATTCCCTTTACGAGGGTTGGCAACCATTGTTTCAGATAAGCCTGATCACCTGAGGTTTGCCAGTAGGTATAAACCCCTTCAACCAACAGATATTCCAGATCCGCCTCGATGGGCATCCTGAAAAAGAAGTTCTGATGATCTACATCCACGAAATAAAATTCACGGTCGAAACAATTGGTAAAATACAATTGCCCCACATTGTGATCCTTATACGATTCCCAGTAATCGAAATACATCCCCTTGGAAGTCTGTCGCCCCAGGAAGAAATCGAGGTAACTGCCAAGGTCTTTCTCCCAGTATTTATAGGCTTTCATGGTGTGGATGTGATCGCGTATCCAGGAAACAAACATCAGTCGTTCCTTGCCATCGAGAGTCACTTTTTTCATTTCCGGATTTTCGTACAGGCTCTTTTTCAGGTCATTCAGCATCACGCCGTAAACTCCTGAACCCTCACCAAAAGTAGTCTGGGCCTTTAATCCGTTAAGAAAAGGGAAGCAAAGCAATAAGGAACAAAACGAAAGAAGGATCAGTCGGGATTTTCTCATTTCAGGTCGTCGTTAGTTTAGGCCTTAAATTTAGGAAAAAGCAATGACAGTAATGAATGGTTCAGGCTTTTATTGTAAAAACAATCCAATCCAATATAATTTACTTAACTTTATGCCTACGGTAATCGGTTAAATCCCTTTCAGAGTAACCACCAGACCTTTGACTAAAAGTTAAAGACAATCAACATTGCTGAAAATAATTAACAACAAACTGACATGATTTCAATGAAGAAGTTATATAAGAAAAGCTTCCAATGATATGCAGTTATTTTTGCTGGTGGTATATAACCCTGCAAGGAATAAGGTGGTAACGGTAGTGGATGGCAACACCCGAACTGGTGGCAACCAGTCGATTACCCTTCCTGCAAATTTCTCCGGCGATGAAGTACAATGCTTCATTTCCTTTTCAACGGCAAAACAGACGGTTCTTTCCAATAGCGAGTTTGCAGGCGGAATAATCGTATCGTAGTCGGAAAAGGAAAAGGAAACTTCCTCTCTTTAAAAACCGCTCTCAGATTGGGGCGGTTTTCAGGAGTAAAAAGCATTCTTTGACATATTGGGATTTAGAAAGACTATCACATACGAATCATCTGTTTATTATTTGTTTTTTAATTTCTCCTGATCCCTGTTATCCGTTGGATGAAAGTTTATTGAAGTAATTTTTTTTCAATCCTGATCAATAATTCTTCCGGATTGAATGGTTTAACGATATACTCTTCAGCTCCAAGTTTTAAACATTGAACCCGGTCGGCACTGCTGTCTTTACTGCTTAGAACAATAATCGGGATGTCTAAGTCATTTTTCCGATAAGAGTTTATCAAAGTATTCAATGGTTTTGGCTAATCCTTCCCGTAGAGCAACCTTAGGTTCCCAGTTGCCCAACTTTTCTTTGGCAAGCGAAATATCAGGTTGTCGTTGAGTTGGATCATCTGCCGGCAATGGAAGGTAACTGATTTTTGATTTGGAAGCTGTAAGTTCAATGATATTCTGGGCAAGCTCCAACATGGTAAACTCTCCCGGATTGCCAATGTTTACAGGTCCTGTAAAATCATCACCGGTTGCCATCATCCGTATCATTCCTTCAACCAAATCCGAAACATATTGGAAACTACGAGTTTGGTTACCTGTTCCAAAAATGGTGATATCCTTGTTTTGTAATGCCTGAACAATAAAATTCGAAACCACACGTCCATCATCAGGCTCCATTTTAGGACCGTAAGTATTGAATATACGAATGATTTTAATCCGTACATTATTCTGGGCATGATAATTAACAAACAACGACTCGGCACATCGTTTCCCTTCATCGTAACAGGAACGGATTCCAATTGGATTTACATGCCCCCAGTAATCCTCCGTCTGTGGATGAATGATAGGATCACCATATACCTCGCTGGTAGATGCCTGTAAAATCTTTGCCCTGATCCGCTTGGCCAGGCCCAGCATATTTACTGCACCCATCACCGAAGTCTTGATGGTTTTGATTGGATTATACTGATAATGAACCGGCGAAGCGGGGCAGGCCAGATTGTAGATTTCATCCACTTCGATGTAGTAAGGCATAGTAACATCATGCCTTATCAATTCAAAATATGGATTGTCAAGTAAATGAACAATCTTCTGTTTTTTTCCAGTGAAATAGTTGTCCATGCAAACCACTTCATTGCCATCATTCAACAGTCGTTCACAAAGATGTGATCCAACAAAACCTGCGCCTCCTGTTACTAATACTCTTTTCATCCTGAATAAAATGTTTCTATTGTTTCTGTTGTAAGTTCTCCGGTCTTCCGTCTTCTGTCTTCTTTTCTTCCTGAACAATTGGTTTACGGCCAATACTGTAATAGTTAAATTTGAGATCCTGCATTTCTTCAGGTTCATATATGTTCCTTCCGTCAAAAATGGTTTTGGTTTTTAAGAGCTTTTCAATAACCCTAAAGTTTGGCATCCTGAATTCCGGCCATTCTGTAACAACAATCAGTGCATCAGCATCAATACAGGCATCATATTCATCCTTGGCATAAGCAATCGAATCACCCAGCATATGATATGCTTCCTCTTTGGCAACCGGATCGTAGGCAACAACCGAGGCGCCTTCTTTAAGTAAATTGTCAATAATTACCAACGAAGGAGCTTCACGCATATCGTCGGTTTTGGGTTTAAATGCCAAACCCCACATTCCGAATTTAAGTCCTTTCAGATCATTGCCAAAATGCGATTTAATCTTTTTGATAAGGACTTCCTTCTGCCGGTAATTAACAGCCTCCACGGCTTTCAGGATATCAAGCGAATGTCCGTATTCGTCAGCAGTGCGAACCAGCGCCTGCACATCTTTGGGAAAGCATGAACCTCCATAACCGGTTCCGGGATAAATGAATTTATTTCCGATACGGGCATCTGATCCGATACCTTTACGAACCATACCTACATCGGCGCCCACCAATTCGCAAAGATTGGCAATGTCGTTCATGAAACTGATTTTGGTGGCAAGCATAGAATTTGCAGCATACTTGGTCATTTCCGAAGAGGAAATATCCATGAACAGGATCGGATGACCATTCAGCAGAAAAGCTTTGTATAATTTACGCATGGTTTTCTCGGCCTCCTCAGATTCAATACCAACCACAATACGGTCGGGTTTGAGGAAATCCTCCACGGCGCTGCCTTCCTTCAGGAATTCAGGATTTGAAGCCACATCAAAAGGCACGTTAACATTACGCTTTTTAAGTTCTTCCTGAATCGCAGCTTTTACTTTCATCGATGTTCCTACAGGAACGGTACTTTTGGTTACAATAACCATATAATGATCGATATACTGGCCTATTTCGCGTGCAACTCCTAACACATATTTCAAATCTGCACTTCCATCTTCGTCCGGAGGAGTTCCTACGGCAATAAATACTGCCTCAGAATCAGCCAGATTGTCCTTCAGACTTGTTGAGAATGATAACCGTCCTTTCTCAACATTCCGTTTGTAAATATCTTCAAGGCCAGGCTCATAGATGGGGATCTGACCATTATTCAGGATTTCAATTTTCTTCTCATTGACATCAACACATACAACATTTACACCTGTTTCGGCAAAACAGGTTCCGGAGACCAGGCCTACATAACCTGTACCTACAACAACTATTTTCATAAGAAAAGTTTAAAACGATTAAGAATGCAAATCTTTAATCCCGAGTACTCGGGATTCGAATATCAAAAATAGTATTTCTAAAGTTTAATCCAGCATATTTAACAACTGATTAAAAGGAACTGATGAAGATTTCAGAAAGAAAGTGATTGAAATCAGTCCGGGTATCGTCGGAAACAAAAAACCCAAAGTGGCTGTTTATTAAGGATATGCATTCTTTTCCCAGCATACTTGCCCCACTGAGGTTAATCTCTTAAATTATGCCCCGGGAGGAAAGTGTAAAATAACCTAAAGGCGCAAAATCGTATAAATCAGCATATTTCCAAGCAGCAATGATTTTCTGCTAACAGGCCTCTATCAGTTCTTCATTTTGTATTTCCAGCTCTAACTGCTGAACCTCAATTTCATGAATAAACTTCATGGCATCGGATTCAGTCAGTAGTAAATCTCCCTTCTCCAGATTCTCGTCCACCATTTTTTTTATCTTCCGGCGTAGAATTTCGATTTTTGAGTGTTTTGCTTCATCCATCAGGTTAACATTTAGGTCCATAAAATCGTTTTAAAAACTGTAATCAATCCAGATTAATCCTTGGGATTCATTGATATTTAATCTGTTGCATGACTCATGCTGTTAATACATACTCTAAATATCCAGTTCGAAAACCCGCAGAATAAGCGCACATAAAATAATTACTCCGACTGAGTGTAGTGTTATATAATTTTAGTAAAAACTTACATAATTCCCACATTTATATTGGATTTACTTTAGTCTTTTCAGACATATCTTTCATTTCTGTACCTTATTCCCAACCGTTCCCGAAAGGAATGGCTCTATTCTCTGTCATACCACTATCGTACCACTGTCATACCTCTTTCATACCACTGTCATACCTCTTTCATAACAAATTCGATACAAATTCGATACAAATTCGAATCGGTACGTATTTGTATCGAATTTGTTACGTATTTGTTTCGAATTTGTTATGAAAGAGGTATGACAGTGGTATAACGCAATAAAATTGCAATACTTTAGTAATTACTGAGAGTTTGTATTAGAATACAAAAATAAAACTCCCCCTCGTTTGGAGTAAGGGGGAGCTACATACCGGGTTGTCCGGATGTGCCTGTAGGTTCAGTGCCGTCAGGCAATATATACGTTGAATTTTAGTTGAACCGGACTATTTGAACCGGACTAATTATCGTCCTCCTCATTTAAAAGGATTTCACCGATCACACGCGGGTAATGCTCGTGTTCCAATTCGTGGATACGGGAAGCCAGTGTTTCAGGGGTATCCTTGGGAAGGATTGGACAGGTGGCCTGGAAAATGATCTTCCCCTTATCGTAATCCGGATTGACCTGGTGGATGGTAATGCCCGATTCTTTATCCTTCGAGGCCAGTACCGCCTTGTGAACGCTTTCACCAAACATGCCTTTACCGCCATATTTAGGCAGGAGGGCCGGGTGAATGTTAACCACGGTAAACAATTCGGTCAGGTTACGGGGAACGAGCCATAGAAATCCGGCCAGCACGATGATATCAATCCGGTGATCATAGAGCCGGTCCAGAATGTCATTTGAACGGTAAAATTCGTCACTGTCGAAGGTTATGGTTTCGATGCCTAATTTTTCGGCTCTGATCAAGGCATAGGCATTTTCGTTATTCGACCAAAGTGAATCGACTACGATCTCCTTACTGGTTGAGAAATACTCGATTATCTTTTGAGCGTTTGTTCCGGAGCCTGAGGCAAAAATGGCAATTCGTTTCATTGAATGTACGGTTTATAGATTTATAGTAAATGGAATTTTAGAATAAAAGGTTCAAATGTAGACCTGACGTTTGTATCCTTAATCCTATTTTCATCCATTTAATTACTTTTTTGTTTGAAATATCAGGGGTAAATTTATTACTTTGCATCGAATTTTTTGAAACAATTTTAATATTAACCAAAAATTAGAGTTATGTCTGACGTTGCAGCAAAAGTAAAAGCAATTATTGTTGACAAATTAGGTGTTGATGAGAGCGAAGTTACCAATGAAGCTTCATTTACCAATGACCTTGGTGCTGATTCACTTGACACAGTTGAATTGATTATGGAATTCGAAAAAGAATTTGATTTGGCCATTCCAGATGATCAGGCTGAAAAAATCTCAACTGTAGGTGAAGCTATCAAGCACATCGAAGAAAATTTGAAATAATAATAACAAAACAACATTTATGGAATTTAAACGGGTAGTTGTTACCGGACTTGGAACTGTTAACCCGCTTGGTAATTCAATTGAGGAATTCTGGGAAGGCTTAAAAAACGGGAAAAGCGGCGCAGGCCCCATCACCCATTTTGATGCCACCACACACAAAACAACTTTTGCCTGTGAACTGAAGGATTTCGATCCTGCAATTTACGTAGAGAAAAAAGAAATCAGGAAACATGATCCGTTTACACTGTATGCCTTTGCGGCAGCAGCGCAGGCCATCGAGGATTCCGGGCTTGATCTCGACAAGGTTAACAAAGACCGGGCAGGAATTGTGTGGGGGGCCGGAATCGGAGGCTTACAAACCTTCTTTGAGGAAACGCTGAATTATAAAAACGAGATGCCTCGTTATTCGCCTTTCTTTATTCCCAAAATGATTGCCAACATAGCAAGTGGTTTGCTCTCGATCCGTTATGGATTCAGAGGACCCAATTTCACGACCGTAACAGCATGTGCATCTTCCTCTACTGCTCTTATCGAAGCGATGAACTACATTCGTATCGGTAAGGTGGATATTTTTATCTCTGGAGGTTCAGAAGCAGCAATAAATCCGGCAGGATTGGCAGGATTTAACTCCATGAGGGCCCTTTCGACCCGCAACAGCGATCCGACAACGGCATCACGTCCGTTTGATTTAGACCGCGATGGGTTTGTGATGGGAGAAGGTTCAGGAGCCCTCATTCTTGAGGAATATGAGCACGCAGTTAAACGCGGTGCCAGAATATACGCAGAGTTGGTTGGCGGAGGCATGTCTGCCGATGCTTACCACATGACAGCCCCTGATCCGGAAGCCGGCGGCGCTACTTTAGTTATGAAACTGGCTTTGGAAGATGCAGGTTTAAATCCTGGAGACATCGATTACATCAATGTTCACGGTACTTCAACTCCCCTGGGAGATATTGCCGAACCAAAAGCTATCAAGAAATGTTTTGGCGACCATGCTTATAACATGAGCATCAGTGCAACCAAATCAATGACCGGTCACTTATTGGGTGCAGCAGGAGCTGTTGAATCGATTGCGTGTATCCTTGCCATTCGGGACGGGATTATTCCCCCTACCATCAACCACTTTAACGATGATCCGGAAATAGATCCCAAAATGGATTTCACTTTCAATGTCGCTAAAGAACGCAAAATCAAAACTGCTTTAAGCAATACCTTTGGTTTTGGCGGCCACAATGCTACTGTTATTTTCAAGAAAATTTAATTCAAGTGATACGTACCATTGTTCAAAGAATAAAACTCTTTTCTTCTTCTAGAAAAGAGTTTTATTTATTTTTGAGATCATTGCTGGGCTTTTATCCGACCAATTTAAGGATTTACGACATTGCCGTCATTCATAAATCGGCATCCAAGATTGATTCTCAGGGCAATTATGTGAACAATGAACGGCTCGAATATCTGGGCGATGCCATTCTGGGGGCAGCTATAGCCGACTTTTTATACAACCGCTTCCCCAATCAGGATGAAGGGTATCTGACCCAGATGCGTTCGAAACTGGTCAACCGCACCTTCCTGACCCAATTGACTTACCAGATCGGACTGAATCATTTCATCCAGTCGAACACCACCTCAACCATCGAATCGAGTCACATTTATGGCGACGCACTGGAGGCCCTCATTGGCGCCATTTATATCGACAAAGGGTTCCTTGAAGCCAAAAAATTCATTACCCGCAAACTCCTGAATAACTATGTCAACCTGGTTGAGGTGCAGAATACCAATACCAATTACAAAAGCCAGTTGATCGAGTGGTCGCAGAAAAACAAAAAGGCGGTTTCGTTTGATACCGCTGACGAGAGCAAGAATGACGGCAAACAGCCCTGGTTCATCGCAACCATTGAAGTGGACAACGAACTTCTTGGCAAGGGTGCGGGAACTTCAAAAAAAGAAGCCCAGCAAAATGCCTCGAAGGTAGCTGTTGAGAAAATCAAAACGCTATACCCGGATACCACCCCCTCGGAATAGCATCCGCTTCCGGAAAAAACCTTTGCCTTTAGGTCTTCGCCTTAAACCGGGTTTCAATAAAAATCCCGATTAAGAAATAACCTGGCTCCTTATATGCGGTCCTGAACTACTTTCCTGTCCATTCGACTTCGGCAGATACCATACAAAAGAACCAATGTTAAATATTGTTAAGTGTTAATTCTCAGTATTTTTAAAGGCTATCTTTGTCGTATGAGCAGAAGGGTAATTTTAATATTGATTGTTTTAATGATTTTGGTGATGACCAGTTTAATCGTGGTACAAATCAATTCCATCTATAAGGCACTCGAAATTAAAGAGGAGCAGTTCAACGCTTCTGTCAACAGTGCATTGGGAAAGGTCTCCAATAAACTTGAGGTTGCAGAGACTTCATTGATCGACAAAAAATCATCCCAGTTTGCAGTGGAAGACAATTCGGGAGTTTATCCAAATAATATCCACCGGACGATTCCTGGAACGCTGAGCAAGCACGACGTCCAGATATCAATGCAGTATGCTCACAGATTGCAGGGAAGTGCCTATTATGAAGAACTGAACATCGAATATGGAGCATCCGCTTCCAGAAAACCCAGTGAAAGAGGCAGTCCGGGCGACTTCCCCAATGCTTTTGACATTATTCATGAGAAAGATGGCTATGCAAGCAGGCAGTACGATGAAAGGATGAATCAGTTAGCCCAGTTGCTCGCCAATACTCAGGTTGCTATTTTTCAAAAGCTTCCGATCGAAGATCGGATTGATGTAAGTACCCTGCCCAGATTCATCAAAACCGAACTGAACAAGCAAGGGATCAATCTGGATTTCAAGTACGCCGTCAAATCCTTCTCGGCAGGAAAGGAAAGGTTAATCTACGGAGATAAAAACTTCAACTCCAAAAAGAAAAAGGATTACAATACGCTGCTTTTCCCAAACGATCTGGATGATCTGAAACCCAATTATCTGTTTGTTTACTTTCCGCAGCAGAATACATTTTTACTGAAAGAAACCGGGATGCTTGTAATTCCCACCTTTGTACTGACAGTCATGCTGATCGGCATCTTCGTATTTACCATTCTGATCATCCTCAGGCAGAAAAAACTGTCGAACATTAAAAACGACTTCATCAACAACATGACTCATGAGCTGAAAACGCCGATCTCGACCATATCGCTGGCCAGTCAGATGTTGAGGGACAACACGGTATCGAATACCCCCAAGACCATTGAACACATATCGGGAATCATATACCAGGAAAGCAAACGGCTCACCACACAGGTTGAAAAAGTACTGCAAATGGCTGTGTTTAACGAAGGATCATTAAAGCTGAAATTTAAAGAAGTAAATATAAATGCATTAATTAATTCCGTGGCATTAAACTTTGAGCTTCGGGTTAAATCTAAGAATGGTGAATTGGTTACCGATTTAAAGGCCAATCCGTCGATCATTAAAGGAGATGAAATGCATATTACCAATGTTTTGTTTAACTTGCTCGATAATGCAGTAAAATACAGTAAAGACGATCTCAAGATATTGATCTCAACAGATGTGAGAGACAATTATCTGGTGGTATCGGTAACAGATCATG
The DNA here is from genome assembly GCA_002429385.1 of Prolixibacteraceae bacterium UBA6029. Taxonomy (GTDB): domain Bacteria; phylum Bacteroidota; class Bacteroidia; order Bacteroidales; family Prolixibacteraceae; genus Aquipluma. Next base: position 18,182 of record DIZL01000025.1, read on the forward strand.
GAATCGGGATTCAAAATGAACATGTTGGTCAGATTTTCGAGAGATTTTATCGTGTGCCCACCGGCAATGTACATGATGTAAAAGGATTCGGCCTTGGATTGAGCTACGTCAAGAAAATCATAGATGCTCACAAGGGCAAAATAAAAGTTGATAGCGCCATTAATAAGGGAACTAAATTCATGATTTATTTTCCGATAAACATAGAAGAACATGGAAAAAAAAGTAAAATTGCTGTTAGCCGAGGATGATGAGAACCTTGGATTGTTGCTCAAAGAATACCTGATCGCCAAAGGATATGAAACAGACTTGTATCCTGACGGAGAAGCAGCCTATAAAGGTTTCACCAAACATCAGCCTTACAGTCTATGCATTCTGGATATCATGATGCCCAAAAAAGATGGAATTTCACTGGCCAAGGATATCCGCCTGCTGAATGCGGATGTCCCGATTATCTTCCTTACGGCGAAAAACATGAAGGAAGATGTATTGGAAGGATTCAAAATCGGCGCTGATGATTACATCACCAAGCCTTTTAGTATGGAGGAACTGATCTTCCGTATTGAAGCCATTATGAGACGTGTGAGCCAGGATACGAATTCGCATGAGGATGCCATATACAAAATGGGAATCTATACGTTCGATTCACGGAAACAAATTCTTTCAGGGGGCGAGGAAGAGGTCAAACTGACCACTAAGGAAGCTGAATTGCTGCGTTTGCTGGTCAATAATGCCAACAAGGTGCTTGAACGTAACTTCGCCCTGAAAACCATCTGGATCGACGACAATTATTTCAATGCCAGAAGCATGGATGTATACATTACCAAACTGAGGAAACATCTGAAAGATGATCCGAAGGTGGAGATCATAAATGTGCATGGCAAAGGCTATAAACTGATCATGTAATTTTTCTACACTGAGCGGGTGACTCCAAGTCACCCGCTCAGTACACTACCTGCCTTCGTTCCTTTTGTCCTGGAGCATTTTTATCAGCCTCTCAAGGTATGATTCAAGGTCTTCCCCGGATAAAATGGGATAGTTTTCCATGGTTGAAGCAAAACCATTGATCAAATCGGTATATCTTCTGAAAGTCGAATTCAGAAGAGTCTCATCGTTGGTTTCCCAATACTGGCCTTCGTCTGATAATTTAAAATCAGCAAAATATTTGTTGTTAAGATAGTGGAAGAGCTGGATGATAAACATGTGTAATTCGGCACCTGCATATTGTGTTTTAACCGATAGCATATAGAGGTACTCTCTTTCGGGTTGCTCTGGTGTGTGTCCCCAAAAAACCAGGTGTGAAGGACTACTCAATCGTCCGTTGGAAAGAAAGGAAACCGATATTGTTTCGCAATTGGTCGGAGTAAAAGTAATGCCGTAAATATCTTGATTGTAATCGGGCTTGCCAATAGAGTTTTCAGGAAAATGTCGCTCGTAAATGTTATATTTCCATCGGTATACTTTGGCGATGTCTTCAATCTCAACAATCAGTTCAGACAATAAATCCGGATTGGCAATTCTACCACTATAATGAAAGCTTAAACCCATTTGTATCGAATTCTAATTTCAAGACTAAGGTAATCAAAAATTCACTACTTTACAAACATCTTTGAACAATTGCCTTCCGCAGAAGTAATCCTGCAAAGGTAGGTTCCAACATGTAAGGAAGAAATATCAATCCGGGCTGATGATCCAATTCTATTTTGAAGTTTACTTGTTTTCACAAGCTTTCCCTGAATAGTTAACACCTCAACGGAGACGGTCTCTCCGGAATTAAGGTTTTCGATAATCAGTTCGTTGCCGGCAGGATTTGGATATATCTTCAGTGGACCGGGCTGTTTTGGATCAATTGCAGCTGTGGCTTGTAACGAATCTGCCGTTGATGAGATCACTTTCAGCAGGGATTTACTTCCAACGGCATCATTTGACAATTCCCAGATCATCACTCCTGAAGCTTCGGATAGGGCCAGTTTGGTCTTCTTCCTAATGGTTGACATCCCGTTGTAATAAATTGTATCGCCAACCTGGTCCTTTTGCCAGGCATCAGGATATTTGGCCAGAATATCCACATAATTGAAGCTTCCTGTTGTTTTATAAAAACCGTATCCATAGAAAGGCACACCCAGGCAAAGCTGTCCTTTGGTTACTCCTCTTTTCTTAAAGTCGCTTATCATTTGTTGGGCATACGAGTAAGGCGAGTGCTGCCCGGGATTTTTCATATCCCAGTTACCTTTTAAATCATATGCCATCAGGTTTACCCAATCGAAATACTGAAAGGCAGTATTTGGAATATTTTCATTTCCCCAACCGACAGCAGTAGACAGCAAGAAGCCCTTCGGCTTCAGCGAATCTGACAACTGCTTAATAAATGCGCCGTAATTTGAATTGATAGCCGGGCCTTCCTCATCTACATCCAGTCCGTCAAGACTAAACTTATTCAGGTAAATGATGATTTTATGAATGAAGGCTGCCCTTTGAACGGAAGTGCTAATCTGGCTTTGAAAGTAAGTCTTTATTGGTGGATCTGCTGAATCTGCTCCGCCGAGCGAAATAAGGACTTTTACCTTGTTTTGGTGTGCCTTTGCTACCAGAACCGTTAGCCCATTGTTGTCATCAGCCAAATCACCTGCGGCATTTGGATTCTGAAAGGCATAATTCAGATGGGTCACCTTCTTATAATCGAAATTCTGCGCAAAAGCAGTTACATCAATCCAGTTGGGCACATAGCCAATGATACGGAATGAGGAGGTTTGAGCCTGCACCTTTGCTGATGAAGAAGCCAGGCAAATGACAAGTAATAAAACTATAGGATACTTTAAAAATATCTTCATGATGCAATAGACTTTAATTGCATTAAAGATAACATTAATTCGGAGTTTCCTATTAGTGAGGAGGTGACTTTGAGTCACCTCCTCACTAATAGCAGTATATCATCAATCCAGTTTCAGTACGGCCAGAAATGCATTCTGCGGTACTTCCACATTGCCGATCTGCTTCATGCGTTTCTTCCCTTTTTTCTGTTTCTCGAGCAGTTTCCGCTTACGGGTTATATCTCCCCCGTAACATTTGGCCGTTACGTCTTTACGCACTGCTTTAACAGTTTCTCTGGATATAATCTTGGCACCGATGGCAGCCTGTATGGCAATATCGAACTGCTGGCGGGGGATCAGCTCTTTCAGCTTCTCGCACATACGCTTACCAAAATTATAGGCATTGCTCACATGGATAAGGGTCGATAAGGCATCCACCATTTCTCCGTTCAGCAGGATATCCAGGCGCACCAATTTGGCCGGACGGAAATCGAGTACATGGTAATCGAAGGATGCATACCCTTTTGAAATGCTTTTAAGCTTGTCATAGAAGTCGAACACAATTTCACCCAGAGGAAGATCAAACATCAGTTCAACCCGGTCTGTAGTGAGGTATTCCTGCTTAATCAGCGTGCCCCGTTTTTCGAGGCACAGGGTCATGATCGACCCGATATAGTCAACTGCTGTTATAATGTTGGCACGGATAAACGGCTCATCAATATCGTCAATGGTTGTGGTAGCTGGAAGTCCTGAGGGATTATATACATTGATGGTTACCCCCTTGGTTGTATGAACATGATAAAGCACGTTTGGTACGGTTGTAATCACGTTCATATCGTATTCACGGTCCAGACGTTCCTGCACGATTTCCATGTGCAGCAAACCCAGAAATCCGCAACGGAAACCGAATCCCAATGCAGCAGACGATTCAGGTTCGTAGGTCAGCGAAGCATCATTAAGTTGCAGCTTTTCCATGGCAGAACGAAGGTCTTCGTAGTCTTCCGAATCAATCGGGTAAACCCCTGCAAAGACCATTGGCTTTACTTCCTCAAAACCTGCAATGGCTTTATCGCAGGGCGCCTTCACATGGGTAACCGTATCACCCACCTTGACCTCACGGGCGGTTTTAATACTGCAGATGATGTATCCAACGCTGCCGGCTTTCAGTTCAGGACGTTCAAAGAGTCCAAGCTTAAGTGCACCGACTTCGTCCACGATATATTCTTTTGATGCATTTACGAATTTAACCTGGTCGCCTTTCTTAATAATCCCATTTTCTACTTTCAGATAGGCTATCACTCCACGGAAGGTATTAAACACCGAGTCAAAGATCAACGCCTGAAGCGGCGCATCTTCCACACCCTTTGGTTCAGGAATGTCTTTTACGATCCGTTCAAGAATCTCTTCAATGCCCAAGCCTGTTTTCCCGCTGGCGCGAATAATATCCGTGCGTTTACACCCTATCAATCCGATAATCTGGTCCTCAACGATTTCAGGCATGGCATTATCCAGATCCATCTTGTTCAGGATAGGAATAATCTCCAGATCATGTTCTATAGCCAGGTATAAATTGGAAATCGTTTGCGCCTGTATCCCCTGTGTGGCATCAATGATGAGCAAAGCGCCCTCGCATGCAGCAATAGAACGTGAAACTTCATACGAAAAGTCTACGTGTCCGGGGGTATCAATCAGGTTCAGTATATATTCCTGACCGTTCAGGCTGTACTGCATCTGGATGGCATGGCTCTTTATGGTGATTCCACGCTCCTGTTCAAGGTCCATACTGTCAAGAACCTGGGCCTTCATGGCCCGGCCATCCACTGTTTTGGTATATTCGAGTAGCCTGTCGGCCAATGTACTTTTCCCGTGATCGATATGCGCAATAATACAAAAATTACGTATGTTCTTCATTCCTACACTTTCTAAAGACCTTATTAATCAATTACTCCGGTCGCGTTTGGTGCAAAGATATCTAATTTTTATCAATCCCTGACAGGCTTTTGAGCCCTGTCAGGGATTGATCAGTTAAAAATTTATCTTCGCATTCCAATTCAGGCTGAATATACCTACCTTTGGGGCATTCCAAAAAAGCGCATTCCAATGAAGCAATTTTTGATACTGTTCGGTATTCTGTTGGTTATCTTTTCCTGTAAGGAGATTTATGAAGTACCTCCGCACTCCTTGCTTCAGGCTACGATCACAAACGATACCACCCAATTGAAGATGACTTCAAAAGTTACCGTTCAGGGAATCGGGCGTGATAGCCTGTGGATTTCAGATACCAGTGTAAGCCTGATCAGTATACCCTTATCGACAAAGGATACAACCAGCTACATTGTTTCGTTTGATTCGAAGGTTGACACTATTTCTTTCATCCATACAAGTATCCAGAAATATGCCTCCATGGAGACCGGTTTCTACTACGAATACAAACTAAAATCGATTAAATCAACCCATCACAGGATTCTGTCCATCGACATTACCGACAGTCTTGTAACCACTATATGGCATGAGAATATTAAAATTAACATTCTTCCTCTGTCTGTTGGCAGCAATTAGCTTCGGACAGGCCCGTCAGGTTCATAAGGAGAAGGAAAGGGAAAAGAAAGTAAAACCCAAAAGAACGGATAACTATATTCGTTTAAAAGGCCTCCGTTTCGGAATGGATGTAACCCGTCCGTTTCAGTATTTATGGACCAAAGGTGATCGCTATGGCACTGAATTCTCGGGAGATCTTGAAATTAGTCCTAACCTCTTTCCGGTCTTTGAATCCGGCTATGAGTTCATGAAAATAAAGACTGCCTATGTTGATTATTCCGGACAGGGGAGCTATTCACGTTTTGGGATGGATTACAACTTTCTTCAGGCGGAGAATAAAAACGACAAGAATATCCTGTACGGTGGCATTCGTTATGGCTTTTCCCTGGCCAGCCAGAAAGTAAATAATTACCTGATTAATTCATACTGGGGACCCACAACGGGCAGCTTCCCAAACCAGAAATTCTTTGCCCAGTGGGGTGAAATTCTTCTTGGGATGAAAGGTGAAGTCTTTCACAACTTCTACATGGGCTGGAGCATACGCTGTAAAATACAATTAAATAACAAGACGATCGGCTATCCTCCAGCCTACTTTATCCCCGGCTTCGGAAAGGCCGCAAACGGAACAAACTTCGATCTTACCTATTCAGTTTACTACAACATTCCATGGGATTTCCGCAAAAACATTGGAGTAAAGAAGCCCGAGCCGATAAAGGTAAAAGCTAAACCGGTAAAAAAGCCTGTAGCCAAAAAGCCTGTACTTAAAAAGCTGACAGACTAAGGAATAGTTATTGCCCTGATGTATAACCCCTAAACAAAAATAACCGGCTTTGCCGGTCATTTTAATTCTATCTAATCGAAAAAAGAAATTATCCTTTGATCATTATTTTGCAGGAGCAGTTGTTGCATTCTTATTGCAGCAAGCCTTTTTGTTTGCTGTAGTGCAAGCTTTTTTGTCTGTTGAAGAACAACAAGCCTTTTTGTCTTTAGCAGTGCATGTTGTTGTTTCTGCTTTCTTGGTGTTGTCTTTGTTTGATGCCATTATACTTGAGGAGGCTAAACCCATTGTAAATGTGACAACCAGAATCATTGCTAATCTTTTCATGATATTATAATTTTAAATGGTTAATTTCAAATTCTTTGGCCAAGCTAAAACTAATTATCCGAATTACAAAGCCCGTTAACAATTATTTAGAATTGATTTAAATAACAGGATAGATTATTCGCTGAATCCCAGACGACAAACTGCCTCCGGACTTATTAACTCATTCAACTGCTGCTCATTAACTAATACTGATTTCAGGATAGCTTCCCTGACCGTAATTTGCTCCTCTTTAGCTTTCTTAACAAGTTCGCAGGCTTTTTCATATCCGATGACAGGAATAAGGACAGTGATCAATACCGTTGAATTCAAAACGTTCTTCCGGCATTGATCTTCATTGGCTTTCATTCCCAGGATGCAATGTACCCGAAGCGTCATGCAGGCGTTTGTAAGCAGTTCGATGCTTTCAAGCAGGGAATGCGCAATGAGGGGCATCAACTGATTGAGTTCAAGGTTTCCCGATGCTGACGCCTGGGCAATTACCCCATCATGACCCATCACCAGGAGGGCTGCCTGAGAGGCTGCCTCAGGGATAACCGGATTGATCTTCCCCGGCATGATGGATGAACCGGCCTGCTTGGGTGGCAGAATGATCTCTGCCAATCCCGCATCGGGACCACTGGCCAGAAGGCGTAAGTCGTTACTGATTTTTAGTACCGAAACAGCACAGGCTTTCAGCATTCCCGAAACCTCAACAAATACATCTGCATTCTGGGTGTTGTCGATCAGATTCTCCGCCCTGGCCAGGCCAATACCTGTATTCATTCGCAACTGATCCACCACCTGAAATATAAACTGTCGCGGGGCTCCCAGACCGGTGCCGATGGCAGTACCTCCCAGGTTAACCACCCGAAGCCGTTCTTCACACTTGGATAAGCGCCAGCGGTCACGGTTAAAGGCTTCGGCATAAGCTGCCATTTCACGGCCCAGAGTAGTCAGTACGGCATCCTGCAATTGGGTTCTTCCAATTTTGACCACGGACGCAAACTCTTTTTCTTTCTCCTGAAATGCTTCCTGAAGGCCAAGCACTGCCTGTTCGAGCTGACGGATCATCCGTATGGCAGCCACTTTAAGGGCTGTAGGATAAGTATCGTTGGTCGATTGATGCAGGTTCACCTCATCGAGAGGAGAAACAGATGCATAGTCGCCCTTCTCTTTTCCTGCAATTTCCAAGGCCCGGTTGGCGATGACCTCATTCACATTCATATTGGTCGAGGTCCCTGACCCACCCTGCAGGCTGTCAACTACCACATGTTCATTTAAAAGTCCTTCGGCCATTTCGGAACAGGCCTGTTCCAGAGCATCGGCTTTTGGGAAATCAGGGAAATAACCCAAATGCCGGTTGGTCTGGAAACAGGCCAGTTTTACGGTACCATATGCTTTTACCAATTCAGGATGAACCGCTCTTCCTGAAATATGGAAGTTCTCCATAGCCCGCAGGGTATGTATACCCCACAAAGCATCGGCAGGAACTTCTCTGTCACCTAAAAGATCGGTCTCAATTCGGTAAATTGGCATAGATAAAGATTAATATAGATAATCAATTCATGAGTTCAAGTTTTATCCTGATAAGGCCTGCCTACCGGCAGGTAGGTAATAAGGTTTGAATCTATTGGTTATTTCCTTTGAGGTTAATTTCCTTAAAAATAAGGGTTTTTATCCATCCCGAGTACTCAGAATTATTTTTTATCTGTATAACTATTAATCAACTGCAGTGAGGTGACTTGAAATTATACGTTGAACATATACGTTTCCATGCTGATCGAGATTATAAATGATAAACCAAATGGTTTGTTTGTTTCGTTTGTAATTATAAACCTTTTGTCCGTATCTTTTATGGGTAGGAAATTGTGCATTAAAATGGAGGGTTCTGGTGTCCAACTTGTCGCATGTCATTCTAATATCGGAGACATACTTTTTTGCGCGCTCAATAGCCAGGGGATGTTTTACCCAACTTACTAATCCTGTTAAAATATCGGATAGATCTTCTATTGCTTGTTGGCTATAAAATACCATTTTCCTTACAATAAGAATCGAGATTCTCCTTTACTTGCTTTTCAAATTCATCACCTGTGACATATCCGTCGGGCACAACTCCTCTAATTGCAGGGTTGTCAAATTCGACACCTTTACGATAACGGCGTAAATCGGTTATGATTTTTTTTCCATTGCGGGTGTTGTCGTCTATTTTTACTGTGTGTATCATACTGCTTTGATTTTGTAAATCGATAAAATACCCCACGAATTTACGATATTCGTTTCAAAACTCAACAATTACAGGTTAGTTTTTTCCTCTTATAATGCCAAAAGTAACAGATTTATGGGTACACGGTAACTTCTTCGGGCAGGCTTTTCCTTTTTCCTCATTTCCTGAACACTGCGACTGAACACTCTCATCTTAGCAATACATATCGTGCTGGCCTTTTTTAACCTTTTCAAGAAGCGTGATGGCTCTTTCACGGGCAACGCCATGCATTGAATTAAGGACATCCTCAATCAGGTCCTCCCCAATCAATCGGGTTTCGTATGAGGCATAATCCATCAGATATTCCATGAAGGTAGATATGGCATTGGGGCCGCAATGATTCTTGATATCACCCGGCTTGGCACGGTCCATGAAATCCTGACCTGTCCGGCCCAGACGGTAACATCCAGTGCAGAAGGAAGGAATGTAACCCATCTCAGCCACATCCCTGATAACCTCATCCAAGGGGCGATGATCGCCCAGGCAGAACTGGCTGCCGTCATCTTCATGTAGCGAGTCGGTATAGCCTCCCGGATTGGTGCGGCTCCCTGCCGAAATCTGGGATACGCCCAGTGCAAAGGTGTCACGTCGCATATGGGCTGTTTCGCGGGTCGACATAATAATGCCGGTATAAGGTACGGCCAGCCTAAGGATGGCCACAATCTTACGGAAATCCAAGTCTGAAACCACAAATGGCGGATGGGAAGCAATGTCCGAACCTGTTGCCGGTTCAAGCCTTGGCACACTGATGGTGTGCGGACCTACCCCAAAGACCCTTTCGAGTTCCTGAATATGTTGCATGAGTGCAAGCAGTTCAAAACGGAAATTGTATAATCCGAACAATACGCCGATGCCTACATCATCAATATGGGCTTCCATGGCGCGGTGAAGGGCTGTAACCCGATAATCGTAATCCGCTTTCTTCCCGCCTGTATGTACCTTGTGGTAAGTTTCATGGTGATAGGTCTCCTGGAAAAGCTGGAATGTTCCAATCTTAGCCTGCTTCAGTATCCTGAATTCATCCAGGTCCATCGGCGCTATATTGACATTAACCCTGCGGATTTCACCATTCCCCACTTTAGCCTCATAGACCGAAGCGATCGAGTCGATCACATACTGAAATCCCTCTTTGGGGTATGATTCACCGGCAACCACCAGGATTCGCTTGTGTCCCTGCCTGATCAGTATTTCGGTTTCGCGTTTGATTTCATCCTGACTGAGCGCACGCCGGACCAGATCCTTGTTCTTTGCCCTGAAGGCACAATAGCTGCATTCATTGGCACAAAGATTGGATATATACAACGGGGCAAAGATTACCAGCCGCTTCCCGTAAATCTTTTCCTTAATGTGATTGGCCGATTCAAACAGCTCGAACAGCTGCATCGGATCGTTGATGTTGGTGAGTACCGCCACATCGGCCAGATCAAGCCCTTTCATTTCTTTGGCTTTATTAAGCACAGCGGTTACTCTCTTCGGATCAGGCTTTTTATTCTCTTCCAGGATCCTTGCGATTTCGGCTTCATTGATAAATGATGACATGGCAGTAATTTTCAGAGGTTCAAATTATTCTAACAAATGTAACACTCATTAATCAAAAAAGTATGATTAAAGCTTGAAATATTATAATATACTTGCATTGTTTTTTAAGCTTTTTGATTCCATCGTTATGCACGAAAATCTGATCCGTGAAATCTCCATTATAGGGGTTTCAATCCTTAACCTGGCCATTACCGTTTGGTATTGCTGGCTGACTTATAAACAGAAAATAAAGCCTGCACTTGCCATGTGGATCTTTTTCACCATTGCCGTGGCCATCAGCCTGACCACTTACATGGAATCAGCTCAGTATAGTTTCCTTGACAATATCCTGAATACAACCGATCTGGCCCTGACGGCCATCGTCTCCGTTGCCATTTACTTCTTCGGCGACCACACTTCACGCTTCAGCCGTTTCGACAAGGGATGTCTGCTGGCCGTAACGATCATCCTGCTGTTCTGGCTTATCACCAAAAATCATGTAGTGACCCATACCCTGACCCAGATCATCCTGGTGATCGCCTACTTTCCCGTGATCAGCCGTCTGTGGAAAACAAGGGAGAACGGCGAATCATTTACCATCTGGATCGGCATGTTGCTTGCACCGGTGCTGTCACTCCTCTCCAGCAAAGGCACGCTTGCAACGATCTATTCAGTCAGGGCCATCGTCTGCATCGTGATATTGCTGCTGCTCATGCTTCGGGTGGAGTACCTGAAACGGGTACGTCCAACGAAAGCAATTTAAAGCCGCGTTAGCGGTGATAGTATGGTAGAAAGTAAAATGCACCTACGAAAAAAGCCGCGTTAGCGGTGACACTTTTCCCAGATAGTGTCAGTGCTACACACCTTGAAACTTGATACATAATCAGAATCTATCCTGCTGTCGGTGCGATACACCTGAAAAACCGTGTTATCGGTGACTGTATGTCGAGATAGAATAATACAAAGTGTCAGTGCTACGCACCTTGGATCTTTACGTATAATCAAAATCTACCATATTGTCAGTGCTACGCACCTAAAAAGCCGCGTTAGCGGTGACAGTATGGTAGAAAACAAAATGCAACTACGAAAAAAGCCGCGTTAGCGGTGACACATTTCCTTTCTTTCCTGAAACCCAAATCAATCAACCCTTTCATCAAAATTTCACCCACATCTGTCTTGCGTGAGACCAAAATAAATCTAATTTTGTGAATCACTCTCTAAAAGCCCCTACTATGACAGCTGGTAATACCATTGGTGAAAAGATCAGACAGATTCGTGAAATGAAAATGGTCAGTATTGAAGAACTGGCCGCGAGATGTGGAATGGATATTTTGCTTGTTCAAAAGATTGAAGAAGAGAAGAATATTCCGTCCCTGGCTCCGCTGATCAAAATCGCCCGCGCCCTGGGTGTCCGTTTAGGCACATTCCTCGACGACAGTGATTCCTATGGCCCCGTGGTGGTCCGTTCAGGAGAACATTACAAGGGAGCAAGGTTTACCTCCCAGGCCAGTGAATCGCTTGAGCACCTCAACTTTTACTCCCTTGCCTACGATAAGGCAGGACGCAATATGGAACCTTTTATCGTGGATATCGAACCGGGGCTTCAGTCCGATTATATGCTTTCATCCCACGAAGGGGAGGAATTTATTTATGTGCTTGACGGCGAGATTGAAATCAATTACGGCAAGGAAGTCTACCACCTGGCCAAGGGTGACAGCATCTACCTCGACTCGATCGTCCTGCATAACGTTCATTCGGGTAGCAACAGCTCAGCCAAAATACTTGCGGTAGTTTACGCCCCTTTTTAATCCCCCCAACTCCTGAAATTCTGATCCGATGCAATTAATCGATTTTACCCTCGGCGATTTACTTGAAAAGTATGCTCTCGAAGCTCCCGACAGGGAATTTATGGTCTATACCGATCGCAATTTACGCTTCACTTACAGGCAGTTCAACGAACGGGTCGATCAGCTGGCCAAGGGTCTATTGTACATCGGTGTAGGTAAGGACGACAAGGTAGGCATCTGGGCCAACAATGTGCCCGACTGGCTGACCTTCATGTTTGCAACGGCTAAGATCGGCGCCGTGCTGGTCACCATTAATACAAATTATAAGACTACCGAGTTGGAATACCTGCTCCGTGATGCTGACATACATACCCTGTGCCTGATTGACGGATTCCGCGACAGCGATTATGTGAACATGATCTTTGACCTTGTTCCTGAATTAAAGACCAGCCAGCGCGGAAACCTTGTCAGTGAGAAGTTTCCCAAACTACAGAATGTCATCTTTATCGGGCCACAGAAGCACCGCGGAATGTACAATACCTCCGAGCTGATTTTGCTGGGCAGCCATATCGACGATATGGAACTTGAACTGATCAGGGAAACTATTTCGACGCATGATGTGGTTAACATGCAGTACACTTCAGGAACAACCGGCTTCCCCAAAGGGGTGATGCTGTCCCATCACAACATCCTGAACAATGGCTATGCCGCCGGTGAATGCATGCGTTTCACCCACAATGAGCGGGTACTCGTTTGTGTTCCGCTCTTCCATTGTTTTGGTTGCGTGCTTGCCCTTTGCGCGGTCATTACCCATGGCTGCACGATGGTCATGGTCGAAAACTTCGATCCCCTCATGGTACTGGCCTCCGTGGAAAAAGAAAAATGCACCGTCCTGCACGGCGTACCCACCATGTTTATTGCCGAACTGAACCACCCCATGTTTAACATGTTCGACCTAAGTACCCTCAGGACGGGCATCATGGCCGGTTCCCTCTGCCCCATCGAAACCATGAACCAGGTGATGCAGAAGATGAACATGAAGGACATCATCATCGTCTATGGCCTAACTGAAACCTCACCCGGGATGACGGCCACCCGTACCCACAATTCACCCGAAGTACGTGCAACAACGGTAGGATTTGAGTTTCCCAATGTGGAGGTTAAAATCTTCAATCCTGAAACCGGTAATGAATGTCCCCCCGAAGAACAGGGCGAAATATGCTGCCGGGGCTACAACCTGATGAAAGGCTATTACAATAATCCTGAAGCCACGGCCAAAGCCATTGATGCAGAGGGCTGGCTCCACTCAGGTGACCTGGCCGTGAAAACCGAAGACGGCTTCTTCCGCATTACAGGCCGCATCAAAGACATGATTATCTGCGGGGGCGAGAACATTTATCCCCGCGAAATCGAGAATTTCATCTACAACATGCCCGAAGTGGAAGCTGTCGAAGTGGCCGGAGTCCCCAGTAAGAAATACGGCGAACAGGTGGGCGCCTTCATCAAGCTCAAAGCCGGCAAGCATCTGACCGAGGAAGATATCCAGGAGTTCTGCCGGGGAAAAATCGCCCGGTATAAAATACCACAATACATATTTTTCGTCGATGATTTTCCGATGACTGCCAGCGGCAAGATCCAGAAATACAAACTCCGTGAATTAAGCCTCGAACTGCTCGAAAAAAGAGGAATCATAGCTGTCTAGACAAACCTAGTCCTATCCTGAAATAAAAAGTTTATCTCAAATCTAAAACAGATGCTCTTGCAAGTATCTGTCCTACTGCCTTTTCTCCTGAACAGGTCAAGGATGGGTCAGGGATTGCTGTTGGAATACCTTTTACCACTGTCGTACCACTGTCATACCACTGTCATACCACTTTCGGAACAAATTCGAAACAAATTCGAATATAATACGTAACAAATTCGACACAAATTCGAAGCAGTACGAATTTGTGTCGAATTTGTTACGTATTATATTCGAATTTGTTACGAATTTGTTCCGAAAGTGGTATGACAGTGGTATGACAGTGGTATGAAGCATTCCTATCGGGAAAGGCAGGGGATAATATGCCTGTACATTCGTTTTCCTTATTTGTTGGGGCTTGACAGGGGTAGGATTAAACAAACAATAATAGTATTAAAGGGGGATATGATAGAACCCAATAAAGTTATAATTTGAAAGCAAATAACAACGAAGATGAATCAAATATATGGCAATCCATGTGAATTAATAGAATAAAACAGAGTCAGAAATTAGATTTCAAATACTTCGTTACAAATTATGAAACATTTTGGACCGCAGATTAAATTTAAGCCAGATAATTATGAGATGCGTTAAACTTCAATTAACTTAGCGGTAAAATATAATTTGAATAAATTGTTTTAAAATTCGAAGTCAGACACTACGGATGGGACATGAATGGAAAGACCGGATAGTTATACATCCTGAAATTAATGATATTCCATTTTTCAGGCCGGCATTTGTATCGGATGGGGATTTCAGAATGAAACAGAATTGAAATGTACACCAAACTCTTAACCTACAAATTAATGAATACTAACCATTTAACTTAAATCTTGCATTATGAAAAAACGTTTACCTTTATTTTTTGCATGTCTCTTCCTGCTTTTAAGTATTACGGCAACAGCTCAGGTTCCGGTGAGAATAGGATGGTGGAAATTTGATGATCCTGCCAATATGCTCAAAGCCGAAATAGGCACACCTCTAATATTGGCCGGAGCTCAACGTTCGGTGGATGGACCTGCTGCAGGTAACCTGGCCACAGAAATCGGTGTCGGAAGCTTTCTGACCATGAACCACGGGATTGCCCCAAATGGCGGGGGAACCACTGTGAATGAATACACTTTACAGATTGATTTCTCGGTTCCTCAAACCGACATCTGGCATTGCTTTTTACAGACTGATATCACAAATCTCTCGGATGGGGACTTGTTTACCAATACAGCCAATTCTATCGGAGTCGCCGAGGCCGGATATTCATCAAGAACGATCACTTCAAATACCTGGTACCGAATGATTGTATCGGTTAAAAACGGTGAATTTTTCAAAATCTACGTGGATGGTTCACTTTGGCTGGATGGTTCAGGCAGAGATATTGACGGACGATACGGCTTACTGAGTTCGCTTTTGCTGTTTGCCGATAACGATGGAGATGACGGACTCATTCAATGTTCGGAAGCAGCCATCTGGGATGTGGCACTTACAGCAGATGATGCTCTCTCATTAGGCGGGGCTAACGGACAATATGTTCAACAACGAACAAGGCAGGGATGGTGGAAATTTGATGATCCCACCAATTTATTAAAGGCCGAAATTGGTAATCCGCTGGCTTTGGTTGGAACTCAACAATCGGTTGATGGTCCAGCTGCCGACAATAAAGCAACAAAACTGGGCGTTGGAAGCTACCTGAAAATGACCAGCGGGATTGCTGCCAACGGAGGCGGAACTAAAGTAAACCAGTACTCGATGCAAATCGATTTCGAAGTTCCTGAAACAACCTCATTACATGCTTTATTACAGACCGACAAAACAAACGCCACCGATGCTGAACTGTTTATAAATAATACAGGGAATATTGGGTCAACGGCAACCACTTATACCACCGATGCTATTGAGGCGAATAATTGGTACCGTATGGTGCTTTCGGTAAAGAACGGCGAATTCTTCCGGGTTTATGTCAATGGCGATCTTTGGCTGGATGCCCCGGGGCAGGCTATTGACGGAAATTATGCCCTCGATGACGTGCTCTTGTTATTTGCTAATAAGAATAATCAAAGCGGATCTATTCTATGCTCTGAGTTGAGCATCTGGGAAGTTCCTCTTACTGATGCCGAGGTTGCCGATTTAGGGGCAAGTCCGGCGGTGCAGATTCCGGCCAGGGTTGGCTGGTGGAAATTTGATGATCAAATTGATTTTTTAAAGGCTGATGTCGGTTATGACCTTACAGAAACAGGAATCAGCTATTCAGTGCCGGGCCCAGCTACGGGCAACCGGGCAGTTGAAGTAAACCTAGGCAATTATTTAACCATGACTCATGGAATATACGGAAACGGAGGCGGTTATATGGTCAACGACTATACACTTCAGTTGGATTTCTCTATTCCTGAAGCTGGAATCTGGCATGCCTTCTTCCAGACTGACCCTACAAACACCAGTGATGCTGACTTATTTACCAATACATCCAATCACATTGGTACTGCTGCAACTTCTTATTCTGCCAACTCCATCGTTCAAGGTCAATGGTACAGAATGTTAGTTACGGTAAGAAACGGAGAATTCTTCCGTATTTACATGGATGGTGTGCTTTGGCTCGATGGAGCCGTTCAACCAGTGGACGGGAGATTTGCCCTGGATAATACGCTCTTGCTATTTGCCGATAACGATGGGGATGACGGAACGATTGATTGTTCGGAAGCAGCCATTTGGGATACTGCCCTGACTCCCGACCAGGTAGCTAAACTTGGAGATGTGACAACTGTTGTGACCGGGATAACTCCGAAACAGATCAGTGATAATACCACCGATCTGGGACAGAATTACCCCAATCCATTCGTTACTTCTACCATTTTCCCATACCAGGTAGCAAAGTCGGGTAATGTCACCTTCCGTATATTGGATTTGACCGGGAAAGAAATACAAGTGATCAGCAAGGGTACAAAATCACCTGGTAAGTACAATCTGGATATTTCTTCCCAAAAACTGAACAATGGTATTTATTTTCTGCAAATGAAAACGGATCAGAGTATGATAACACGTAAAATGATTGTAACAAAATAAACTCATAGAATATTCTATATTAGGAGGCTGTTTTAAATTCCAATCGGATTGTCGGTGGACCTTTGAAACAGCCTCTTTTTTTAATCGCGGATCAATGAGCGTCTATAAATATTCAGTCTTTCTTGTCAGTTTATTTCTTTTCAGCAGTATTTCTCAGGCACTTGTTCCTGTAAGAACCGGATGGTGGAAATTTGATCTTCCACTAAACCTTCTGAAGGCTGAACCCGGCTATGGGGTTGATCTGACCCTGACAGGGACACAAACAGCAGCTGCGGGACCTGAAACGGGAAACGGGGCCGTACTGATCGGTCCGGGAAGCTATTACAAGATGCAGCATATGATCCCAGGCAACGGGGGTGGCGCCAAAGTGAATTCGTACACCCTTCAGTATGATTTTAAAATTCTTGCGAATAATGTATGGCATTGTTTCTTCCAGACCACTACAAATAATAATGATGACGGTGACCTTTTTATTAATCCAACCGGAAACATCGGGGTTGGTGCCGTGGGATACAGCGGTTATTCAGTCCAACCGAACGAATGGTACCGCCTGATCGTATCGGTAAAAAACGGAAGCAGCTTTAATTGTTACCTGGATGGGAATCTTCTGACGACAGGAAGTGTACAGTCCATTGACGGAAGATTCTCTCTATCTAACCTGCTATTAATTTTTGCGGATGATAACGGAGAAGATGGCCCCATTTATTGTTCCGAACTTGCCATCTGGAATCAGACCTTAACAGCAGACCAGGCTCATGAACTGGGCGGATTTGGTCATGATGTACGGCCATCACTGATGACAAGGATTCCCTATCTGCAAGGCGCCGGACAAAACACCATTAATATTTGCTGGCATGATACCGCCAGCCTGGGAACAAAAGTAGAATATGGTTTGGATTCAGGCACTTTAAACCTTTCGACTACAGGGACTTCAGAAATCATAAGTGATCCTTACCGGTGGCATACGGTAAAACTGAGTGGCTTGCAGCCCAATAAGAGATATTTTTACAGGGTGGCAAGCGGAACCGGGACTTCAGGAATCTATTCCTTTAAAACCTTGCCGGATGAAACATACACGGGTAAAATCAGGTTTGTACTTCTCAGCGATACCCATTCGTCAGATACTATAATGGTTGGGAAAGTACTCCGGGCAGCGAAAGCTAAAATATCAGCACTCTATGGACCCGATATTGAAAACCATGTCAACGGAATATTTCATTCGGGAGATATTACGGTTAGCGGCAATTCGCCTGAAGAATATACCACGGAATTCTTTCAGCCTTTATCTGCCTTATCATCCAATCTTTCCACGATGGTAGTTGCCGGAAACCATGAAGGGGAAAGTCCTTATTTCTATAAATACCTTAAGCTTGACGATCAATCGGCTTATCCCAATGTGGCTGCATTAAATGAGAAGATCTGGCAGATGCGGGTAGGAAATTCGCTATTTATCGGATTGAATACCAACATCATTGACCAGTATGGAACCACGGAAGCCAATTGGCTGGATACAAAACTAAAAGAAACGGAGAACGATCCATCTATAGATTTTGTATTTCTGTTTATGCACCACCCCCCATACTCTGAACTTTGGTTCGATGTCAGTACCTTTGACGGGGGTGCAAATTATGTGAAGAATGTGTTGTTCCCAATCATCAAGAAATATACGAAAGTTCAGCAACTGCATTCAGGGCATACGCATGGGTTCGAAAGAGGGACCGTTCAGTCCGATAAGCCAGACGGAGATTTCAGGTTTATTATCGGCGGTGGCGGCGGCGGTCCACTGGACTCCTGGGGAGCATTCACCAACAAGGATTATCCCGATATCCAGATTGCTTATGACCAGTATAGCTTTCAGATACTGGAAATTGACAATGCCAGTCACTCCTGGGAAGATTCGATGTATAGCCTGGGAGACTTAAATAAATCAAGAAATTCGGAGTTAATGGATCGCTGGCACAAGAAGCTTAACCAGTCAGGACCGGCAACACCACACGTTGATCTTTCAGCAGTGGAAAACGAAGTTATTCAATTTGGATCATCCGTATTCTCGGGTGACGATTCACTCATGACGGTTAATTTTCAGGTCGCCGACAATACTGCCTTTGCTTCCACGGTCGTTGACAGTCTGGTTCACTGGAAGGACATCTATGGCGTCGATAAAAGTTATAATCCCATAGACCGAAACCTTAATATCAATCTTTACAGGCAGGAAATCAGGACCTCAGTTCTGGAAGACAATCATGTCTATTTATTTCACCTGCGCTATCGTGACCACAACCTGAAATGGAGCAGCTGGTCTGATCCGGTGCCATTCACTACTAAAGGGATCGTAGGTAAATCGGGAAGTCTGACTGATTCGCCAAAGGACTATTCTCTGGAACAAAACTATCCGAATCCGTTTAGCCTGCAGACTACGATTACTTATACCATTCCGGAAAAGAGTGAGGTAATCTTTCGCATCTACGATAAGAACAGTAGGTTGATCAATGAAATCGACGAAGGAATGAAGCAAAAAGGAAGCTATCGGCTCAGTTATCAGGCAGAGAACCTAAGCAGCGGCATCTATTTCTATCAATTGATTACCAGCAAATCAGTTACCACACGGAAGATGATAAAGATCGAGGGACGGGAATAAATCAGGAAAGAGGAAAAGGGAGAAGGGAAAAAGGAAAGGGTGTTCTGGATTTTTGGGCAAAACTTAAGAGGAGTCATGCCGAATCCCCCGTAAAGCTTTCCTCGGCAGGACCTGTCATGTAAACGGTTCCGTCTTCGGCCAATTCTATATCAAGTTGTCCGTATTGCAGTTCAACAGTAACTTTCCGGTCAGTACGACTATTGATGATGGAGGCAACAACTGAAGCACAGCAACCAGTACCGCAGGCCAGGGTAGCTCCTGCCCCACGCTCCCAGGTGCGGACCCGGATACGCTCACGACTGATCACCTCCACGAAATTGACATTGGTCCCCTTGGGATACAAGGTATGTTTTTCGATGGTTGAACCGATCCGATTTACTTCAGCGGTGTTCACATCATCCACAAAAACCATGGTATGCGGTACTCCCATCAGCAGGCTGGTCAGGTAAAATTGCTGATCATCAATCCAGACTGGGACATGAATAGCTTCCTTTTCATCACCCAGCATCGGGATAAATTGTCGTTCGGTATTTGGTTTTCCCATGTTCACATGAACTGAAACGACCTGGTTATCTTCGGTAATCACCTCAGGAACGATTATACCTGCAAAGGTTTCAATATGGAAAGTCTTTGATTTTACCAGACCTCTTTCCCAGGCATAACGACCAAAGCACCGGATGGCGTTGCCACACATATTGGCTTCACTTCCATCAGCATTGATGATGCGCATGCGTAAATCGGCCACTGCGGAAGGCAGGACTGCAATAATACCATCAGCGCCTATTCCAAGCTGGCGGTGACACATTTTGATGGCCATGGCCGAATAATCCATGTCTACTGAGGCCAGGTTTTCAATGAAGATGAAATCATTTCCGAGGCCGTGCATTTTGGTGAACTTCATAATCAATCAGGAAAAAGAAATGAGGAAAAAGGAAAAGAGAAAATATTCAGGTTAACAGATATTTACGGGCGTATTCAAGGTCTTCCGGGGTATCAATGCCGATGTTTTCGAACATCGTTAATGCAGTCTTGATAAGGTATCCGTTTTCGAGCCAACGGAGTTGTTCGAGCGATTCAGCCTTTTCAAGAATACCAAGGGGCAATCGCGTCAGCTGCAAAAGGATATCGAACCGGTATGCATACATGCCGACATGGCTGTAAAAAGTATTCCGGTTGATCCATTCTTCGGGTGGACTGTCGCGTACAAACGGAATCGGCGAGCGGCTGAAATACATAGCCTCCTGATTCTTGTTCACAACCACTTTGGGACGGTTCATATTTGTAATCTCCGAAGCATTTGTAATGGGTTTGATCAGTGTTGCGATTTCGGTTCGGGGAGAACCGAAGCAGGCCTTGAGACTTTCGACCTGTTCAGGCCTTATAAAGGGTTCATCTCCCTGTATATTTATAACCACATCGAAGATATGCTGTTCTGTAAGTTTTTGAGCAGCTTCAGCACAACGATCCGTACCACTTTGGTGATTGGCCGAGGTGTAAACTGCTTTTCCTCCAAATGCCCCGACAGCCTGAAAGATACGTTCATCGTCAGTTGCAACGTATACCTGATCAAGCGCTTTCTTTGCATTTTCATATACCCATTGAATGATGGGTTTGCCGCCTAACAAGGCAAGCGGTTTCCCGGGGAAACGGGTCGATTGAAAACGTGCGGGTATGATTCCAATAAAGTTCATTGGTCGATTTCTTTGGTTGATTTCGGTACAAAAAGCTAAAACATGTTAAAATAGGACTGACTTAAGGTACTGAGATCAAAGTTAATTTAATTTTAAACAGTACTTGATCGTTAAAATTATAATTTTGCAAAGTTAAACATATTGTCCTTACGATGGATATTCAGGAAATAAAACAACGATTTGGAATTATTGGCAGTTCACCAGGCTTGCTGCATGTAATTGAAATCGCAGTACAGGTGGCACCCACCGATCTTTCAGTTTTGATTACAGGTGAAAGCGGAACAGGAAAGGAATCCTTCCCGCAGATCATTCACCAGTTTTCGGCACGTAAACATGGCAAATATATTGCCGTCAATTGCGGAGCTATTCCTGAAGGGACAATTGACTCAGAACTATTCGGTCATGAAAAGGGCTCGTTCACAGGTGCACTGGCCGACCGTAAGGGCTACTTTGAAGAAGCCGATGGCGGGACAATCTTCCTCGACGAAATTGGCGAATTACCGCTTTCGACACAGGTTCGTTTGCTGCGGGTTCTCGAAGCGGGTGAATTCATGAAAGTGGGATCGTCAAAAGTAATGAAAACCAATGTCAGGGTGGTTGGTGCTACCAATGCGAATCTGGCCGACGCCATTGACAAGGGACGGTTCCGTGAAGACTTGTATTACCGTTTAAATACCGTACCCCTTAGGGTATTGCCCTTACGCGACCGACCTGAAGACATTCATTTACTTTTCCGCAAGTTTGCTTCCGATTTTGCAGACAAATACCGTATGCCGGCCATTAGGCTCGACAATGAGGCGGTGTCGGTTTTGCTTAGTTACCAGTGGCCGGGAAATGTACGTCAGCTAAAAAATATTACCGAACAGATTTCGATTATTGAAAAAGAGCGGATTATCGATGCGAAGACCCTTCAACATTATATCCCGATTCATGTTGAGAATAAACTTCCGGCTTTGTACCATAATGTGGACGAGAAAACCTTTTCTTCAGAGCGTGAAATTCTGTACCAGATTCTGTTTGATATGAAGAAGGACATGAACGATCTGAAAAAGCTGGTTCATGATATCCTTCAGAATGAAGCGACAAAAACCGATTCGCGTGATGACAATGCTCAACTGATCCGTAAAATTTATCAGTCGGAAAATGGTAGTTTTGTTCCTGAGCAGAATGCACCGGTCAGGGGAGGTATAAATCCGTCGGCTCACAATAATATCTTCGACACCGAGGAATTCGTTGAAGAATCTTTATCACTCGAAGACAAAGAGGTGGAGATGATACAAAAGGCCCTCGAAAAACATAAGGGCAAACGGAAATATGCTGCACGGGAACTGGGGATTTCGGAACGAACCCTATACCGAAAAATCAAAGAATACGACATTGATTAAAATTATGAAACGAAGAAATACAATACTCATCCTGCTTTCAGTCATTCTGGTCATGGCAGTTTTTACTTCGTGTAAAGTTGGCTATTCCTTTACAGGGGCTTCTATCGCACCTAATGTAAAAACTTTTATGGTCAGTTATTTTCCGAACCGTGCCAGACTTGTTAATCCAAACCTAAGTCAGGAATTTACGCAAGGAACCAAAGGTTTGGAAAATAAAGTGATCAAGCAAACCTCACTCAACCAGGTTAGTGACAACGGGGATTTGGAATTTTCAGGACAGATTACAGATTATGATGTCAAACCAATGAATATTCAATCCGGTGACCTGGCAGCACAAAACAGGCTCACGATTACAGTAAAGGTAAAATTCACCAACAATAAAGATCACGACCAGGATTGGGAGAAGTCATTTTCGCAATATGAAGATTTCGACAGTACAAGTTCTCTTAGTTCCGTTGAAGATCAGCTGGTACCTCAAATTGTAGACAAACTGACTGATGATATTTTTAACGCATCAGTTGCAAACTGGTAGACCATGACAGCAGAACAAATGCATCAATTTATTCAGGCTCCCGAAAAATTAAACCGGGATACTCTGCCGCTCCTGAAAGAGCTGACGGAGCAATATCCTGCCTTTGAATCCGGGTGGCTTCTGCTGCTTAGAAACCTGAAGAACCTGGACGATTCGTCATTCGAACAGGAACTGATTAACGGTGCTATCCGGATTCATGACCGCCGGAAGTTATACCTTTTCCTGAATAAAAAAACAAAGGAGTCATTCAACGATGAATCTGAAACAGATGATACGGATGCCACGGAAGACACTGATAGTTTCAACCTGATATTTCCAACTGAATACAAGCTTGAAGTCACTGAACAAATTGAAGAAACAATGGGTGGTATTGCACGCTCCATGCAGAAGAAGACGGAGAAGAAATCCAGCCTGATTGAAAAATTTCTGGAGGTTAAGCCCCGAATGCCAAAGGTAAAAGAGGAAGAAACGATTTCCCAACAGGAGAGTTCCATACAAAATGAAGAAGAAAATGATGATTTTGTAACCGAAACCCTGGCATCAATCTATGCACAGCAAGGTTATTATAAAAAAGCCATCCAGATATTTGAGAAATTAAGTTTGAAATATCCGGAAAAAAGTACTTACTTTGCCGCTCAGATTGAAAAGATCAAAAGTTTAATGAATAATTAATTCCAATAATATGTACACACTGATCACCGTTTTATTATTTATTGCCTGTATACTGCTGATTTTGATTGTATTGGTTCAGAACTCAAAAGGAGGTGGTTTGGCAAGTAACTTTCAGTCTTCGAACCAGATTATGGGTGTTCGTAAAACAACCGATTTCCTTGAAAAAGCAACCTGGTTTTTAGCAGGAGCCTTGTTAATACTATGTATCGGAGGTACTGCTTTCATATCAAGAGAAAATAAAGCTGGTGGTTCACAATCTGCAATCAAAGATCAGATCGACAAAGCGGTTGATCCAAATCAGGTTCCAAGTTTCCCTGCTCCTGCTGATGCAAAAACTGCAGCTCCTGCAACCAAAGCATCACCTGACTCTGCAAAATAGAAAAACTCTTCAGGTTAAAATCTGAAAACGATAGATATGAAAGTCTTCAATGCAAAGCCATTGAAGACTTTTTTATGTCGGTTATCCAGCTTAATTGATACAACAGTGGGCAAAGATTGACTATAATCAACCGGGTACTTTCACTATTCCATATACCGGTTATTGAACTTATCCATACAAGTGACCGGAGACGACTTCTTTAAATATCTGACAGACTGACACGCAAAATGACAGTCAGGACAAAACGATGAAACATCTTTATATTCAACTATTTATAGATTTATTTCCCGGATACTGTAATAAACAAATGTAAAAATGTCCATCTATCCTCTCCTGTTAGGACAATATCTTCTTTGGCATAATATCTGCTTAAAGGGTATTGAAAATTATAAATTGAAAGTTTAACCTATTAAAATAATTCAAAAATGGCAGATTTAAAAGGAAAAATCCTTGCTGGCAAAGTATTGGTTCAGCCTAAGGAAGCAGAAAAGAAGACAGCTAGCGGAATCATTATTCCCGATTCAGCAAAAGAAAAACCACAGGTTGGTAAAGTGGTTTTAGTCGGTTCTCCAAAAAAAGATGAACCTATGGAAATCAAGATTGGTGATACAGTATTCTACGGTAAATATTCCGGTACAGAATTAAACATCGATGGAACTGATTATTTGCTGATGTCGCAAACTGATGTTTTGTTTATTGCTGAATAACTGATTAATAACATTTAAAAAGTATAAAAAATGGCAAAAGAAATTAAATTCAATATTGAAGCCCGTGATCTTCTGAAAAAAGGAGTTGACAAATTGGCTGATGCTGTAAAAGTAACCCTCGGACCTAAGGGACGTAATGTGGTTATCGAAAAGAAATTCGGTGCACCACAAATCACAAAAGACGGTGTAACCGTTGCTAAAGAAATTGAGTTTTCGAATCCTTACGAAAACATCGGCGCTCAGATGGTGAAAGAAGTTGCCAGCAAAACCGGTGACGATGCAGGTGATGGAACAACAACTGCTACAGTTCTTGCTCAGTCATTGATCTCTGTTGGTTTGAAAAATGTTGCTGCAGGTGCAAATCCAATGGATTTGAAACGTGGTATCGACAAAGCAGTTATTAAAGTTGTTGAAAGCATCAAAAATCAGGCTCAGAAAATTGGTGACGATTTCAGCAAAATTGAACAGGTTGCTAAAATTGCCGCTAACAATGACAGCGAAATCGGTGCATTGATTGCTGAAGCAATGGAAAAAGTAAATAAAGAAGGTGTAATCACTGTTGAAGCTGCCAAAGGAACTGAAACTTATGTGGACGTTGTTGAAGGTATGCAGTTCGATCGTGGCTATATTTCTCCTTATTTCATTACCGATGGCGAAAAGATGGCTGCTGAACTGGAACGTCCTTTTATCCTGATCCACGATAAGAAAATCAGTTCAATGAAAGACCTGCTTCCTATTCTGGAACAATCAGCTCAGACTGGTCGCCCTTTGATGATTATTGCTGAAGATATTGATGGCGAAGCACTGGCTACTTTGGTTGTTAACCGTTTACGTGGTTCATTGAAAGTTTGTGCAGTGAAAGCTCCCGGATTTGGTGACCGTAGAAAAGAAATGCTCGAAGACCTTGCAGTTCTGACTGGTGGTGTAGTTATTACCGAAGAAAAAGGTATGAAACTGGAAGACACAACACTGGAAATGCTTGGAAACTCAGAAAAAATTACTGTAGACAAAGAAAAAACTACTGTTGTTGCCGGTGCCGGTGATGTTGAAGCCATTAAAACACGTGTAAACCAGATCAAAAAACAGATCGAAACCACTACTTCAGATTACGATAAGGAAAAACTTCAGGAACGTTTGGCTAAATTAGCTGGCGGTGTTGCTGTACTTTATGTAGGTGCATCCTCGGAAGTTGAAATGAAAGAGAAAAAAGACCGTGTTGACGATGCTTTACATGCAACCCGCGCTGCTGTTGAAGAAGGAATCGTACCTGGCGGTGGTGTTGCTTACATACGCAGCATTGCAGTTCTTGATGGATTAACCGGAGAAAACGATGACGAAACCACAGGTATAGAAATCGTAAAACGTGCTATTCAGGAACCTTTACGTCAGATTGTTTTCAATTCCGGGAAAGAAGGCGCTGTTGTGGTTCAAAAAGTAATGGAAGGTAAAGGCGATTTCGGTTACAATGCCCGCACTGACGTTTACGAAAATCTATACGAAGCTGGTGTAATTGATCCTGCTAAAGTTACCCGCATCGCGTTGGAAAATGCAGCTTCAATTGCAGGCATGTTCCTGACTACCGAATGCGTATTAGTTGAAGAAAAAGAAGACAAACCAGCTATGCCACCAATGGGTGGTGGAATGGGCGGCGGAATGGGCGGAATGATGTAATTTTCGGCCATACCCCAAAATATATTTTAAAACCCTCATCCGGTTTAACGGATGAGGGTTTTTTCATGCCTGACGATAAGCGATGAGGATGATCGAGTCCTTACCGAACAGGTAAGACCCATGGATCGGGATAGTTTGACGCTTTGGTTTGTGTATGTTTTGAGTATGGTTTCTGTATGTTTTCTGTATGTTGACTTACATAAATCTTGCCGAAACAAAATTAAAACCATGCAAAATCCAAAAGGCCTTAGTCAGGCGTTCCTATCGTGGAAGTAGGTAGGGTAAAGGCTGCTTTCATCTCTTATTCCGCAGGGGTGATGATCATTGAGGGATTAACGCGAACTGCGATAAATATTCGACTTAGAATCCATCTCAACAATCTGAAGTGGTCTAATAAATCCGTTCAGGAAAACTTCAGGCACGAGGTGAAATAATTCTGTTCGTGGGGCATAAACTGATGCATGGATGGATTCAGGTATTATCGAGTCTTTTGGGCACGAGCAACTTGAATCTCTATTCATTAAATAAACACCCGTTCAGAAAAGGCTTAAGTAGCTTATCTATTTCGTCTTATGCCTGTTGATATTGCATTTAAGGCAGATTTCATTAACCCTGAAATGTAAAACAATGAACTATTTTTCGTATATTTGATACAACTTATCAGTGATGTAAATTCAATATCATGTGAGATGTTTTTGTCGTTTATAAATATGAAGAGAGAAATTACATTCAGTTCTTTAACACATAATTTTAAAGAACATGCCAATCCATTCTTGCGAGAGAACAAGAAGATCATATTACAATTCATTTTTACCCTTTTCTTTTTTGGTATCGGGATATGGTTTATCCAGCATCAACGTTCCGAATTAGTCTCTGTAAGTGATGTGCTGAAAACTGCAAGCTGGGGATGGGTATTCGTTGGACTGACTTTAACAGCCATATACATTTTATTGCAGGGCCTGATGTATGTTTTTGCCTTTGCATCAACTCGTAGTAAAGTTTCGCTCTATGATGCCACCGTTCTATTTATAAAAAGAAATTTAATCAGCATTTTTTTACCGGCAGGAGGAGTTTCATCCCTTGTGTTTTTCACTGGCACAATAGAAAATAAGGGAATTAAGAGCACAAAAATTCATTTTGCATCATCGATTTATGGATTTATAGGAATACTATCAGTGGTCATAGTTGCAATACCTGCATTTATGTATGCTATTGTTGAGGGAACAGTTGGATCTGGTGAATGGTATGCCCTGGCTACTATTATACTTTTAAAATTTTTCTTGTTTTTCGTCTATCGTTCGATCATGAAGAAGGGAGTTTTTTACTCTCTTCTTGTAAAGCTGGTTCCCTCCACAGATGTGTTCATGACCGACATGCAGAATGACCGGATTGACAAGAAACAATTTATTTATACCGTACTGGTGTCAGTAGTTATTGAGTTTATTGGGATCGCTCATCTATATGTTGCTATGATTGCGCTCAATCTTCATCCTTCTATTCTTGCTGCGGTATTGGGTTATATAATTTCCGTGATTTTTCTTATCGTATCACCTTTTCTTCGGGGACTTGGAGCCATCGAAGTATCGATGACCTATATTCTGATGCGTTTTGGGTTTGGTAACGTCGACGCCATAGCCATTACCTTTCTTTACCGTTTCTTTGAATTCTGGACCCCACTGGTTGTGGGGATAATGTCATTTCTTGCCAAAGTCAATAAACTATTGATGCGCATTTTCCCTGCATTTTTTCTTCTTGTACTGGGAATCATAAATATAGTCTCTGTTTTAACCCCTGCGATCCATGAACGCTTAATCATTCTGAAAGGATTTTTGCCTGCTCAGGCGATACATGTATCAAACTACCTGGTGCTGACCGCTGGATTTCTGATGCTGGTTACTGCTGCCTTTTTACTGAAAGGATTAAGGTCAGCCTGGTATTTTGCAATTTTCCTGAGCGTCATCTCTCTGGTTGGGAACTTAACCAAAGCCATCGATTTTGAAGAATCGACTATTGCATTGCTTGCAATCGTTATTTTGGTTGGCACACGGAAGCAATACTATGTAAAGACAAACCCCAGGATGCGAAATGTGGGGCTTCAAACCTCAATACTCACCGCTGCAGCTACTCTGGTTTATGGAATAGTGGGCTTTTATTTTCTGGACAAAAAACATTTCAATATTGATTTCGACATTTGGCAATCCTTACGATATACGGTACAAAACTATTTTCTCATTGGAAGCGACGAATTGATTCCTGCCAGCAAATTCGCAGGTAAATTTTTACTCTCGATCAATATCACCGGATTCTTTTCCATTGCCTTTCTGATTTATACTTTTGTGCGAACATATGTCCCGGAGGAAAATGTTACCGGAGAAGAGTTGGCGCTGGCCAAAGACCTGTTGAATAAATTTGGGAATTCTTCACTGGACTATTTTAAGACATCCTGTGACAAAATGATCTTCTTTTCAAAAAGCAAAAAGGCATTTATTTCCTATGGTATTTCCGGAAATTTTGCTGTTGTTCTCGAAAATCCGGTTGCCGAAAACAGTGAAGAAATGAAAGAATGCATCACCCAATTTGACCTGTATTGCTACGAAAGTGGCATGAAAAGCATCTATTATCGGGTTCCGGAGGAAAGTCTTGAGATCTATCATCAACTCAAGAAGAAGAATCTGTTCCTGGGCCAGGAAGGGGTTGTAAACTTATCGACCTTTACCTTGAGTGGGGGAGGCAAAAAACCGATGCGAAATGCAATCAACAAAGTGATTGACCGGGGGTACAAAGCAACAATACATACTGCCCCGGTTAAAGACGGAATACTTCAGAAAATAAAATCAGTTAGTGATGAATGGCTAGATGATATGGGACGTTCGGAGATTATATTTTCGCAGGGGATGTTTGTCTGGGAGGAACTGAAGCAGCAAACCATTATTACGGTCGAAAATGAAGAAGAAAAAATCATCGCCTTCCTTAATGTCATTCCTGACTTTGCCAAAGATGAGGCAACCTATGATTTAATACGGAAGACCAAAGATGCCCCTAATGGAGTCATGGATTTCATATTAGTCGAACTTTTCAACTATCTCAAATCACAGAATATCACTTACGTCAATTTAGGATTTGCACCAATGAGCGGATTGAATGATGCCCATACTTTTCCTGAGAAATCAATGAAATTTGCTTACGAAAAACTCAGATCATTTGCTCAATATAAGGGATTACGCGAATACAAGGAAAAATTCGAACCTCAATGGCATAACAAATACCTGATTTATCAGCATGATTATGACTTGCTCCAAATTCCAACTGTTTTAGCAAATGTTATTAAACCATAGTTCTATGAAACGTATATTCTACCTGACAACCCTGCTGTTTTCCATATTGGGGTTAAAATCAGAAGCGCTGCCGGTTGATACCATTTCCTATGGAGCATTTGGAAAAGTTGTTATATATCATCCTGAAAACATTCCGGACTCCTTTGTTCTTTTTGTTTCGGGTGATGGAGGTTGGAACAAGTCTGTTAACGACATGGCCGGTAAGATTGTAAAGCAGGGGGCTTTGGTCGCCGGGATTGATATCAAACATTACTTCAAAAGAATAAAATCTTTAAAATCGAAAT
Source organism: Prolixibacteraceae bacterium UBA6029 (assembly GCA_002429385.1). Lineage (GTDB taxonomy): Bacteria > Bacteroidota > Bacteroidia > Bacteroidales > Prolixibacteraceae > Aquipluma. Next base: position 48,268 of record DIZL01000025.1, read on the forward strand.
GTTATTATCCAGCCGGCGATTTTGAAGAAATGAGCTTGTCCATTCAGAAGAAATACAAGTTCAACCAATACCTCAAACCAATACTGGTAGGCTATTCATCAGGTGCAACATTGGCATACGGGATACTGGCACAGGCTCCGGCCAACACATTTAAAGGCGTAATCTCCATAGGGTTTTGTCCCGACCTTGAAATTGACCGCCCTCTTTGCAATGGAACTAGTCTTGCTTCACATGTTCTGAAGCCTGGTCAGGCCTTTTATCTGGAACCCTGTTTGCAGCTTACCGCACCTTTCATTGCACTCAACGGATTAGCAGATCAGGTTTGTTCCTTTGACGCGACCAGGAAATATATGCAGGATATTCCGATGAGCGAAATAGTGTCTCTGCCCAATGTAGGTCATGGATTCGCTGTAACCCGGAATTGGATGCCTCAGTTTATAACTGCCTATTCAAAAGTCATGCATGAACCAGGTTATGCCGAGAAAATTGCCTCAAAAAACCTGTTGCTGCAGTCACAATCAGAATCTCTTCTGAAAAGCGACTTGCCGCTGATCCTAATCCCAACCGCTTTAAAAGGAAACCAGCCGCTTACATTTTTCATTTCAGGTGATGGTGGTTGGACTAGTTTTGATCAGACCATATGCGAGAAACTCGCAGAAAAAGGTATACCTATTGTGGGTCTTGATGCCCAGAAATATTTCTGGAATGAAAAGAATCCCAAAGAAGTCGCAGAGGATCTCACAATCGCTATTAATCACTACATGCAACTATGGGATAGAAAATCATTTGTATTGCTTGGATATTCATTTGGCGCCTGTGTTGCACCATTTATTGCAAATAAGTTTTCCGATCAGCTGAAGGAATCCCTAAAGGGCGTTTATTGTTTCTCTCCGGATATAACTGGTGATTTCGAAATCCATATAACTGACATGCTGCATTTCAAGACTCATGATAAATATAATGTCCCCAATGAACTGAAGCAAATTAAATCGTTGAACCCTGTATGCATCTTTGGCGATGAGGAAGACAGTGACGTTCGGGATGCTTTTTCTTCAGAAGGAATTAAAATTGAAACATTACCTGGCACACATCACTATAAAAATGACGCTAAGGCTGTTGCGAATATTATTCTTAAAGATTTCTAATACAATCTGTTATCTCTATTCGTTTGAATTCTCTATTTGCTTAATGGAATAAAACTGCAATTTTAGGTAAAAAGATTATCAGGCCGCAGACCAGGGCAACAATTGCACATACAAGTACAGCTCCGGCAGAAACATCTTTTACGATTCTTGCTGTTTCGTGATGTTCAGGAAACAAATGATCGGTAAGCTTTTCCATTACAGTATTAAACGCTTCGGTAACCCAAACCATTGCAATGACGATCAATACCGCACACCACTCCGCATTCGACAGGCCCAGGAAAAAACCTGCGATCACAACTCCGACTGTAGCTACCAAATGAATCCTGGAATTGGGCTCCGATTTGATCAACTCAAACAGACCCGTAAAAGCATAACCAAAGCTTTTAATCCGCTTTATAAAACCATTTTTACTTTTATTCATGATGGATTGAATGAGTTCTTTTAAGCCATTTATTCAATTTATACGTCAAAAAGGCGCTTCCTGCTCCGGTGATTATTCCACCCAAAACATCACCCGGGTAATGTACTCCAAGGTACATGCGCGAATAGCCAACGGTTCCGGCCCACAAATACGACGGAGCAATAACATACCATCTGGGATAGTTCAGGCTTAACATGGTTGCTGTGGCAAAGGCGCTGGAAGTGTGTCCGGATGGAAAAGACGGACTCCCCTCATAGGCTTTGTTTTTGATGTCGGGATAGGTTACGAAAGGCCTGTCGCGGTTAATGGAATATTTTAAGGCCAAGGTAGCTCCCAGATTTATGGCATCCGCCACTATGATCTGTCCGGCACAAAGGATCAACTTTTCATCCTTTTCAATCAGTCCTGCTATCCCCACTGCAATGGGGACTCCCACTACCATGCCATTATTCGAGTCAGAGACCAGTCTCATAAAGTGATCTGCCCCCAGCTGGTTCGAAGAATAGACCGATCGAAGCAACCTGATATCAACATTCTGAGAAAATGACGAACAGGTAATAAATAAGCACAACAGGATCAGAAGGCTATGTTTCATTTTCAGAAATTATATTTAAGATGCGGAATCAGTCATGTCACTCTACTCATTATTCCAAATCTACAACTATTTACCTGACAAATCTTATTCCACCTATGAACGGAGAAAAGTTTATAACCTATATCGAGGGAAAAAGTAAAAGGATGAAATAGCCAACACCAATCAGCTGTTATCCTGCAAAATAAATCCAACCTTCGGAATATTTTCAATGCAGATGGAGGGATCGGAGCCAAAGTATTTCCTGAGTTTTGAAATAAAAACATCCAGGCTTCTGCCTGCAAAATAATCATTTTCGCCCCAAATGGCCGTTAATATCTGCTCACGGCGAACCACTTTGTTTTTAGAAAGGCACAATAGTTTCAGAACCGAACTCTCCCGTTCCGTCAACCTGCGTTTCTGATCATCGATTTCGAGCAACTGATTTTGAAAATCAAATTGAAACCGTCCGATCTGAAAGATACTCTCTCCTGAAATCCTTGATAAATTACTACGGTTCAGAATAGCGTTGATTTTATACAGCAGTTCATCCTCATCAAAGGGCTTGGTGATGTAATCATCAACGCCAATCTCATACCCTTTCATTTTGTCTTCTTTCAGTGAACGTGCAGTCAGAAAGATAACGGGAATCTGGGTATTAAGGATTTTTATCTTTTTTGCCAGGGTAAAACCATCCATCTTTGGCAGCATCACATCAAGAATACAGAAATCGAAATGACCACTCTGGAAACCGGCAAATGCGGTCAGTCCATCCCGGTAAAGTTTAACCGAAAAGCCTTTCAATTCCAGAAACTCAACCAACAGGAATCCCAGATTCAAATCATCTTCAACCAAAATAATATTTACGATCCTACTCATACTCCACGTTTTTTCTCGTTATCAATCTGAGCGACAGGTAATGTAATGATAAAAGTACTTCCTTTATGATTCTCACTCTTAACAATAATCTTACCCTGATGCGCTTTAATAACAGTTTTCACATAGTACAAACCTATGCCAAAGCCTTTGGTATTATGCATATCGCCAGTTGAAATGCGGTAATATTTTTCAAATATCCGCATATACTCCCGGCTTGGGATTCCAATCCCGTTATCGCTCACCGTAATTTCAATCTTCTGATCGAAGTTCCTCGTTTCAATCCGTATGATGGGTTTTTCTACCGAATATTTGATACTATTGGTGATAAGATTTACAAAAACATCGGTCATATGGATACTGTCAGCAAATACCACAGATTTTTCTGCCTGAAACACTCTGATCACTTCTCCTCCATTTTGATCCAGCTGAAATGACAGCGATTGAACGGCATCATTGATCAACTGATGGATATCAACTGGTACCTTATTATAATCAAACCCGCTGTTTTCAACTGCCGCCAATTGCAACAAACGGTCAACCTGTTTCTGAAGTTTCTTGTTTTCTTCTTTAATCGCTGTGGCAAACTGACTAATGGTCTGGTCGCCCATTTGCTGACTACGGCTCAGAATCAAATTCCCCGCCAGGGAAATCGACGAAATAGGAGTCATAAACTCATGAGTCAGGTTCCCGATCATATCCTTTACTTGTTGTGCAAACGACCGCTCCCGCCTGTAATAAGCCAGGATTAAGAATATGGAGACAATGGTAAACATGATGAGCAATACCGAAGTGGCAAACATGAGCCCGATTCGCTTCAGGATAAAGGAGCTTCTTCCCGGGAAATGAACCGCCAGCTCAATGCTCGAATCCGGATAAGGTGATTCAAAGGTGTGATGGAATAGCTCACCATTCTTAATCTTCTTATCCCGTGACAATGACAGGGTATCTTCACCGTTTATAAGGATGAAATGAAAATCAAGGTTGATGTGATAGAATTGCAGTTCTTTCTGAACCGTTGAATCGAGCCGCGATATGATATTCTGGGTGAACACTTCCTTCGAGTTTATCAAACTGTCCTTTTCAATACTGTTTTGCATGGCCGTATTTAATTCTACATCTTCAGCCATATTCAAAGCGGTCTGACTAAGGGCCATGTTCACTCCCTTGGTAAAAATAGCCTCCTGCATCTTAATGGATTCCATCAACCAGTTGACCTGGATCACAAGCAACCCGATCATAGATGCCACAGCGGTAATGGTCAGTATAAACCGACCTGTTCTCTTATTCAAACGGAGCATCATTTGTTTCATTTTACTTTCTTGAAAAGCTCAAATACCCGATCATATTTACAAAATATCCGTATCGTCCTTCCTGTGAAGTAAAGATATTCAATAAACTGACGAGTCGCATCATTTTAACAATACATTAACACGTCCATTCAATTTTAGCCACTCTTCTCTTGCTCTTTTTTGAAATTGGGTTTTCAAAAAGGAACATTAACATCGCATTAACATGTCAGTAACTTCTGTTAGGTTTTTTACCCTTTACATTTGTTTCGGAATTATTCACAATGAAAAATAAAAACAATGAAAACAATCTTATTTATAGTCGCATTGGCATTAACCCTTTCCTTTTCAGGTAACGCCGCAAATGTTTCTTCTGTTACATCAAATCAGACAGAAAACATGGTAGTTTCAAAAACAGACTCTTCCTCTGCAACGCAAACGGGGAAATCGAAAAAAGCTCATAGTAAGAAACATGCCCACAAAACAACTAAAAAAGCCAAATAAGCTCATTAGTATCACTATCAATTTATTAACAAACATTCATTCAAACAGATGGAAGTACCCCGAAAGGATGGCCGAGGAAACGACACCAAATTTTCATCATTCATCCTTGACTGTTTGAATCAAACAAAACAATAACAATTTAAAAATCAAAATCATGAAAAAGTTAGTATTAGTATCAGCCCTGGTTTTAAGTATGGCCGTTGTGAGCATCGCTCAAGTTAAACCAGCAGTTAAACCAGCAGCTAAACCAGCTACAGAAGTAAAAAAAGTTACTCCTGCTATACCTGCAACTCCTGTAGCTCCTGTAGCTCCTGCAAAAAAAGGTGCAAAGGCAAAGAAAGCTGTAGTGAAAAAAGCTACTCCTGCAACTCCTGCAGTTCCTGCAAAGAAATAAGCTTACCGCTTTTTGTATAAGAAAATGCCGCATAATTTATGTGGCATTTTTTTGTTGCTATACCTCAACTTCTGTCCTCATTATACGTAGGAAGAACCGAATAAGGTCATCCGTTAAACTCAAACGAAGATCCCACTAAATCGTTAACAATACGTAGTAGCTCTATCCTTCCCTGTTTTCGCCCGTCCCGGTCGTTGAACTGCTAAAGTATTTCAATGCTTTTTCATTTTATCAAAGTCGTACCACTGTCATACCACTGTCATACCACTATCGTAACAAATTCGAAACAAATTCGAAACAAATACGTAGCCGTTCGTATTTGTTTCGAATTTGTTACGTATTTGTTTCGAATTTGTTACGATAGTGGTATGACAGTGGTATGACAGTGGTATGACAGTGGTACGATAGAGAACAGAAACATTCCTATCGTGATAGACTGGGGATCAGGTATCTGTACCCAGGTATTACCCCGCTAATTTATACAACATTGTTTTATTCTTCTCATTTATTTTGAAATAAATACCTGTTTTCTTCCCTAAATTTATGCTTCCTCATTTGCATTTCATCATTACTTATGTGTAATTTGCAGGTGTAAAATAACTTTACCATGCAGGCATCCAAATCATTCAGGCTTCACATTGGCATATTCGGAAGGCGCAATGCCGGCAAGTCCTCCATCCTCAATGCCCTGACGAGCCAGGAGGTCTCTATTGTTTCTGAAATTGCCGGTACTACAACCGATCCGGTTGAAAAACCGATGGAACTGCTGCCCCTTGGCCCTGTCCTGTTTATCGACACGGCAGGGATTGACGATAGTGGTGCCCTGGGTGAAAAACGCATCCTTAAGACCATGTCTGTATTCGATCGCACCGATCTGGGACTGATTATTTCGGACTCAGGAGACTGGGACAACTTCGAGAAAAGTATCCTGAAGGAGTTAAATGATCGCGGCATACCGGTTATCGTGGTTCTTAACAAATGTGACCTAGTGAATACCGGAAATGATCTGCCCGGGAACTTTCCCAAAGAGAAATTTCCGGTCGTCGAAACGTCGGCACTTACCGGTTTTGGCATGTTGGATCTGAGGCAGGCCATCCTGGATCATGCCCCCGAAGATTTTATCAACCGCACAGGAATCGTGTCCGATTTAGTCGGTCCCGGTGAGATGGCCATGTTGGTGGTTCCGATCGACAAGGAAGCGCCAAAAGGAAGACTCATCCTGCCCCAGGTTCAAACCATTCGTGACCTGCTCGATAACGACTCGTTTTGCATGGTGGTGAAAGAACGCGAATTACGCGAAGCCCTCAGCAGACTCAATAAACCTCCGAAGCTGGTGGTTACCGATAGCCAGGCCTTCCTGAAAGTAGCTGCGGATACCCCTCCTGAAATACCGCTAACGAGCTTTTCCATCCTGTTTGCACGTTACCAGGGCGATCTTCAGGAAATGGTAAAAGGCGCCATGACAATAGATCGCTTAAAGCCCGGAGATAAAGTTCTGATCGCCGAAGCCTGCTCACACCATCCGATTGGCGAGGATATAGGCACTGTAAAAATCCCCCGATGGCTTACTCAATATGTAGGAGGAAAACTCGAATTCGTAAATCATCGGGGCCATGATTTCCCGGACAACCTGTCAGAGTTTAAGCTGATTATTCACTGCGGAGCCTGTATGTGGAACCGCCGCGAGATGCTCTCGCGAATGATGAAAGCAAGGATTGCAGGCGTTCCGCTCACCAATTACGGACTGACCATAGCTTATTCGCTTGGAATCTTTGAGCGTGCGCTGCAGCCTTTTCCCGCAGCATTGGAAGTGTACAAAACCACCAAATAAATCAATTATATTGTCTAATTTTAAGCTTCTAAATCAATATATTCCAAATCAAAAACTCATTTGCCATGCGCCTAAAATTCCTTGTATTCTTTCTACTGATTGCATTTCAATTTTCAGTATCAGCTCAGCATTCGCCCAATGCATTGTTGGAAGGCACTGCTGAACTTGCCGGAATATCCGAAAAACGAATTCAGTTGCTCGATCAGTTTATTCAGGATAACATTACTAAAGGATTTATCCCTGGCGGGGTCTTCCTGATTGCACGCGACAACCAGATCTTTTATCACAAGAGCTTTGGATTCCGGAGTACAGATAAAAAAGTAGCCTACCAGAAGGATGATATTTTCCGTATCGCTTCCATGACCAAAGCCATCACTACGGTGGCCGTCATGCAACTTTACGAACAAGGGAAAATTGGATTGGATGATCCGGTTCAGAATTATATTCCGGCCTTTAAAAATTCGAAAGTCCTTGACAAGTTTAACGAGAAGGATTCGAGCTATACCACTTTGCCTGTAAAATCGCCCATTACCATTCGCGAACTTTTGACCCATACTTCAGGAATTGCATACGGCGACTTTGCTTCCGGAGCACTGCGGGCCGTATACATCAAACGCGGTGTGATGGGTGTCGGCTTATCACATCCAAGCTGGACCACCGAAGAGTTGGTCAACCGCATTGCCGAAGTACCACTGGCTTTTCAGCCCGGCGAAAGATGGATGTATGGCCTGAATATGGAGGTATTGGGCAGAATTATTGAAGTTGTTTCAGGATCCCGTTTGAGTGATTATTACCGAAAAAATATTTTTGAGCCATTGGGAATGAAGAATACCTTCTTTTATCTGCCTAAAGAAAAACAAAACAAGCTGGTCCCCATCTATTCGCAGCAGGAGGATGGAACCCTTGAAATGGCCGTCAATTCAGGCATGTCAGTCAGCATGAATTATCCTTTGCAAGCCGACAACAACCATTATGCAGGCGGAGGAGGCTTATCGTCCACCGCGATGGATTATGCCGTCTTTATTCAAATGCTGCTGAATAACGGCAACTACAACGGCAAACAAATACTGGGTCGTAAAACCGTTGAGGCAATGACGTCCGACCAAATGATCAGTCTGAATAAACTGGGGAATGGCTATAGCAAGAAACCGGGAGAAACGTTCTGCCTGGGATTTTCACTCCTTACCGATCAGGGAAGGGGAATCAGTTCCAAATCGCCTGGAACCTTTGAATGGGGCGGCTATTTCAATACTAAATTCTTTATTGATCCGAAAGAAAGCCTGATCTTCGTGGGCATGACACAGATTGTAGGCGCCCGTCACGGTGAATTCTGGGATCGGCTAACAGCTATCCTTTATGGTGCAATAGGAGATTAATCATCTGAAAACATATAATCAAACGATTGTCGGTGATTATACATGAGGTCATTGTTAAGTCATTAGATAGGAGTGTACGATAAAATTTCTATAATAGAAACAATGTTGATTTAACTCGATTTTAGGATGTCCGGAAGATTATCTTTGGCTTATGCTTAGTAAAGTGTCCTTATAACTAAGAATGGCTCAATTTTAATTGTGTAATCAGGGTAAACGGGTCGAAAATAAGCTCTAAACATCTATGATCTACAACATTTTAAACCTTAGTAACTGGGTAAAGATCCCCTGACTCCAACCTTATTTACCTTATGTCTGCTTCATTCATTTTGATAAGGTTAATAAGGTTAAGAATCAGGGGGTTGATCTGAGTTACTAAGGTCTTATGACAAATTGTAAGGTTTCCGGACTCTCCTAGAGGAGCAATTAGGTAAATAACCAGACATCCATTAATATAATAACATTCAGGCTCAACATTACCGTAACATCTTCTTTTTCAGCTAAAATATAGAATTAACCTTGAATTCATATTGGTATCGGATTAATGACTAAATTTGCAGGGATAAACACAAAGGCCAATTGACGATATATTGAGAAGAGGCCTTTACAAAAACAGAAGATGTCATTTGAAAATTTAGATTTAATTGAGCCTATCCTGAGGGCTTTAAAAACAGAAGGTTACGAAAAACCAACCCCAATACAGGAACAAGCAATACCCATTATACTTCAGCGAAAAGATTTACTTGGTTGTGCACAGACAGGAACCGGAAAAACGGCAGCATTTGCCATTCCGATCATCCAGATTCTATACGACACCTATCTTCCATCAAAAGGAAAACGCAGGATTAAATCACTGATTGTAACCCCTACCCGCGAACTGGCAATCCAGATTGGCGAAAGTTTCTCAGCCTACGGGCGATATGCCGGACTCAAACATACCGTTATTTATGGTGGTGTGGGCGAACGTCCTCAAACAGATGCCCTGCGCCAGGGTATCGATATTCTGATTGCCACACCGGGCCGTTTGCTCGATCTGATGAATCAGGGTTATATCGATTTGAGGAACGTTGAATTGTTCGTACTCGATGAGGCCGACCGTATGCTTGACATGGGATTCATCCATGACGTGAAACGCATTATCGCAGAACTGCCACGCGAACGGCAGTCGCTTTTCTTCTCGGCTACCATGCCAACTGACATTGTAAAGCTATCGCAGACCATACTTAAGAATCCGCTTAAGGTAGAAATTACTCCTGAAGTGACTACCGCCGAAAAGGTGGAGCAATGGATGTATATGGTCAATTATGCCGATAAACGCAGTTTGTTGGTTCATGTACTCCGTAATCCTGAAATCGTATCAGCGCTCATTTTTACACGTACCAAACATGGTGCCGACAAAGTAGTGACCTTGCTTCAGAAGAACGGACTTCAGGCACAGGCGATCCATGGGAATAAATCGCAGAATGCCCGTCAGAAAGCCCTTGCGGACTTTAAAGCAGGAAGAATCCGTGCTTTGGTTGCTACCGATATTGCGGCCAGAGGGATCGATATAGATGATTTAACCCATGTGATTAATTTCGAAATTCCCAATATTCCTGAAACATACGTTCACCGTATCGGAAGAACAGGGCGTGCCGGGCAAAGTGGCATCGCACTTTCGTTTTGCGACAATACTGAAATACTCTTTCTTCGCGACATTCAACGACTGATTTCACAGTCCATACCGGTTGTAAAAGACCATCCGTATGCAATGACTGATTTTACGCCTGAAAAAGCCCCTGCGAAAGTTGCACGTAAACCTATCCGTCGTGAACACAATGGACAGGCCGTAAGGGAAACCTCAGGCAACAGGGAAACGAGACCAAACAATCACCCTTCAGCTCAACCGGAAGCAAAGCCTAAAAGGACTTTCTGGAGCAGAAGACCGTAAAAGAGTTCAGTTATTTCCCATAAAGTAAACAGCCCGCAAAATATTACGTTTGCGGGCTGTTTCTATCTTAAGTGGTATCCAGCTTAAATTCTTCAGGTATTTAATTTAGCCATCAGATCGGCAACGTTCTTTGTCTTTGTAACATTCCCTTTTTTAACGTCCTTTATCGCTTGCCTTGTTTCTTCGTTGGGCTCTTTTTCTATCGTTATAAAATTCTCGCCTTCGAATTTACGCAAAAACTCCATCAGGCTTTTCCCTTTAGATGTTCGCTCGTTTATTGTAATTGTTCCCATAATTACCTTATTTTATGCAAATATAAAAAGTATTTTCCATCTGTTCCTAATTAGATTGAACTTGTCTTTTACGTGATGTATAATTTCAATGTTTTTGAGACCTTTCCATAAAGATCCCATCTTCGGCTAAGAAGTCGGAATTCTTTTATGTTGTACCAGATGAACCTTTCCCGATCTATTTTGTCATCTTTGCTGTATCATATTTTATCGAAGTGTTATGGAACTGTTTAACGAAAATAATAAACTTGCCTCAGTCATTCATAAAGATCATTCCTTATTGCCGGTAATTAACCGTCTGGGCATCAAGCTGGGCTTTGGCGATAAAACCATACGCAATATCTGCGAAGAAAAAGGGATCGATCTCAACTTCTTCGTTGAAACCATCAATGTCTTCCATTATGAAGCCTATTTCCCCGAAAAACGTTTACTCGACTTTTCTGTTTCGATGGTTATTGAATACCTGCTAAAGACTCATAAGTATTACATCGAATACCTGATACCCGAGAACGATCGTCTGATCGAACTGTTCCTTGCGGCAAACCCGGCAGAGAGCGCTGAAAATGATTTGGTCCGAAGATTCTACACCAAATTTAAAGATGAGTTTGTTATTCATATGAATTTCGAGGAACGGGTGATGTTCCCCTATATCCTTGAACTGAATGGGGCTATCCTGAATCCGGATCTCCGCGATGCATTCATCAAAAAGTATCCCGGTTATTCGATTGAAGGATACGAAAAGGAACATTCGAACATGGATGATAAAATGGATGATCTAAAAAACATCATCATCAAATACCTTCCGCCCAATTACGATCAGAACCGTGGAAACGCTTTCCTGTTCAACCTGTTCATGTTCGATAAGGATCTGAAAAACCATTCCCGTATTGAGGATCATATCCTGATCCCTAAAGTAAAACAACTCGAAAAGGTTTTGATGAGCCATGAGTAACATACCGACCAAATCCATCCTGGTAATCTGCCCTTCAGATATTGTTCTGACAGGCCTTTTCGAAATCTTAAAAGGCAGTCAGGCAGAGGAGATTATTCAGCTTCACAGAGGCGATGAGATTTTTGATTACCCCGCCCTGGCTGGACATTTCCTGGTGATTGCCTCCCCGGAGGAAATTGAAAAAAGCAGTGCATTGATCCGTAAAATACTTTCAACTGACGGAAGTGTTCAATTCATGAATCTTCAACTTGAACCGGTTGCAGTAAATACCAACCAGGCAGTTAACCTGTTTGATTCTCCGGCCCTGATTTGCTACAAGGCCAATGAGATCATGAATTCCTTCCCTGCAAATCAGTCTAAAGACACAAACGCCGAGCTTACACGTCGTGAAACGGAAGTCCTGAAACTCCTCACCAAAGGCTATTCGAACAAGGAAATTGCCGATCAACTTTTTGTCAGCACCCATACGGTCATCTCGCATCGTAAGAATATCTCAGAGAAAACAGGTATTAAATCAGCCTCAGGAATGACCATGTATGCCATCCTGAAAAAGATCATTGATGTAAATGATATAGATACGGCTGACCTGATATAAATCCCCTCTTTTAGGGATAGTTTGCTGAGAATTACCCCTGTACTTTTGCTTCAGTAATTTTTTAACTGAAAGCAAAATGAAGAATCTTATCGTACTAGCTGCAATCTTTGCAGTTCTCAGTGTTCAATCCCAGGATCGCGTTTTCACATCCACCTATCAAAGTAACGTGCTCAACCAGGGACAAAAGGAAATTGAAGTGTGGTCTACCCTGGGCACTAACCGTCAGGATTATTACAGGGGATTGAATCACAGCCTTGAGTTCGAAATTGGACTGGGCGGAAAGCTACAGACTGCCTTTTACCTGAATTACGGGTACAGTAAAGGAATCACCCAAATAAACGGGGCTGACGTAATTAACTCAACCAACTCGTATAGTTTTGCCAATGAATGGAAACTGAAACTAAGCGATCCGGTTGCCGATAAGCTGGGCTCAGCAGTTTACCTGGAGTATAATCTTGCCCCGGATGAAACGGAACTGGAAGGAAAGATTATCCTGGATAAACAGGTTGGACGATTTACACATGCCTTTAACCTGTCCGGCGAACTCGTCTCTGAAAAATCATTTATCTCAGAAGGTAGTAAACTGAACCCTATAAGTGAACATGAGTTTAATCTCGAATTGAACTACGGTCTCTCCTACAAAATCAATGAGAAATGGTTTGCGGGAATTGAAATGATGAATGCAAATGTGATCGCACAAAATGCACTCGAAAAATCTATTCTCACGGCTGGCCCGGTAATTTCCTACACGGGCGAAGGCTTCTGGATCAACTTCTCCCTGATGCCCCAGCTGACCGATCTTAAGGCTGGCAAACGCAATATCTCGGACGACGACGGTCTTCAGGCACGCTTAATCTTCTCCTATGCATTATAAAAACCTAAAACGGACCGCTCTGGCGGTCCTTATTTTACTCAGCGCATGTAGCCCCGCCTTGTATATTCCCTCAATGGCAGATGCCACCCGCACAGGGATCTCAGCCGACAGTTTACTGATTGGCCGGAAGCTGTATGTCAATCACTGTGGAAGTTGCCACAACCTGCACCTGCCCGAACAATACACCCGCACCCACTGGGAAGAAGAAATCTATTTTATGAAGTGCAAAGCCAAATTAACAGAAAACGAAGCGAAACTGATCACCCAGTTTGTAACTGCACATAGCAAACCGGAATAACCAATCCATAGAGGCTCAATCTTACTTTCTCTTCGGAAATAAACCTCCTCTACTCCTTTCTTTATTAATTGGTGGACAGTCATCCTTCAATTTCCCCTTATCGGGGTTTCCTCATGAACTTATGCCTTAGTGGTAAAAAAGATGATTCTGCATGACTGGCTTAACAGGCAACTAATCCTGTCCGTTTCCCTATCATCCGGTTTGGTATCGGGAGGGTATCCCTTGGGTATTCCTTCTCTATATCTGTACTATGATTGATCTATAACTGTACAAAAATTCATATATTTGTATAGATAGAGATCAATCATAGTTTAATCATTGAAAAGGAATACCCAAGGAATACCCAAGGGATACCCTCTATAGTATTAACTTAATACGAATGAATCATGGCACGAATGAAAAGAAACATCGGTGATCTGGTCTCAGGACGGATTGGTAATGTTGTATTTTATACACGGAATGGAGTGAATTATGTACGAGCAGCTCCTGATCGTAAAAAAGACTCCTGGTCGCCGCAGCAGATGTTGCACCGTCAGCGGTTTAGTAAAGCCAGCTACCTGTGGAGCCAGCTTAAAAAGACAAAAGTAGCACCAATCTGGAATTTAGCAGCCGAGCGTATGAACGGATACGCATTGTTTATGAAAGCCAATATGCCAGCCTACGCTTTGGACGGCAGCATTATTGACGCAAAAATGCTGAAGATTTCGACGGGTAAACTGCATCTGCCTATGGATTTGGAAGCCACAAGGGAGATAGCAGGAAGCTTGGTGATTACGGTAAGCTGGAAAAATGACCCCAATCTGAAAGGTAAATGCCTGGAGAATGAATTGATGGCTGTAAGCGTTAACAACGGACATTACTCTGCCATGACCCCTACCGGCCTGCTGAGAAACTCACTTGGCGGCACATTTACCCTGCCCGTAAAGCCAGCCGAAGCCACGCATATTTACCTGTTCTTTGCCTCGCAGGACGGATTGGATTATACCGAGAGTGTTTGTTTTGAATTAGGAGAAAATACGAATTACACGGATTAATACGAATTACACGAAAAGGCAGATTACACGGATTATAACGGATTACACGGATCGAAGCGTCATCCTGTCCCGAGTACTCGGGATCAGGATCCCCCAATAGTGCGAGTGGGTGCCGAAACAATCCCGATAGTCATCGGGACAGAATGACGGGGTAATGAGAGGCTGCCTATTACCTCTATGCAAATTTGATAGCTAAAAGACAAAAAAAAGCAAGCAATTGCTTTGATTTATAAACATAACTTCATAAATTTAGCACAATTTTAAAAATCAGATACATAGACCAAAGCAAAAACGGTTTGGGAATAATTAAAGTAACTAAAAAGTACTATAGACATTCCGCTATTTACTAGTTATGGGCAAGTTAGTACGAATGTAGCTGCAAGAAAACACACCGACATTAGACAAACAAGCTCATAGCTATTGCTACAAGTAAATCATTTAAAAACAAATTAAATATGGGACTATTAGACTTTTTCAAATCAAACAAAATTGAAACGAACGAAAGCACGACAGGTGTTTATTCTGTAAGTGGTAAGAATTTAACACCACTAAATGAATTACCGAAGACAGGTTCTATTCGCGACATTTCTGAGAGTCTTGGTTTTAAGACGTGGCACAGTGTCGTAACATTTGAATCAAAAAAGATTCAATGTATAGTATTTAAGAGACGTACAAAAGAACCAATAATTGTATTAGCAACTGACGAAACACAGTCGTTGTCATATTCGGATGTAATTAAAATTATACAACAAATTGATTGGGGTTTTCAATGGCGTCAATTAGATTTTGAAGATAGTAACAAATAAAATGAGATTTCTTTAACAATTAAAAACTAAATTTTAGTTGATTTTGGTCTGAAAGTGTTGGGGTGTAAGTAGAAATTACAAAT
>DIZL01000050.1 GCA_002429385.1 Prolixibacteraceae bacterium UBA6029
ATCCTCGGGAGCGTCATTGCGAGGAACTGCCTGTCCCGATCCCATCGGGAAAGCAATCTGTCCATTCTATAAATTATGTGAGATTGCTTTCCCGATGGGATCGGGACAGGCAGTTCCTCGCAATGACGCCCTGATGGAGATGCCACCAAGCTGACCAAGTCATTTATTTCATATTCAATAGCTTATAAAATCTGTCATTGGTAGGAACAGCCTGTCCCGATGCAGATCGGGAAAGCAATCTTTAAATCAATGGATTGCTTCCCACTTCGTGCCTCGTGGTCGCAATGACGACACTAACTAAACCATATTGGTTAAGCTTTGAAATTTGTAACTCAATGTCGTTTAGTTAAGAAAGCGGTTGAAGGAAGTTCGTCATTGCGAGGAACAGCCTGTCCCGATGCAGATCGGGAAAGCAATCTTTCAATCAATGGATTGCTTCTCACTTCGTGCCTCGTGGTCGCAATGACGACACTACTAACTAAACGACATTGATTTGCAACTCTTAAATTTAATATCTTGCAACATTACTTTCTGGCTTTGCAGCGCTCATTTAATCCTTTGCAAAGTTATATGCAGCCTTTGCGGGTTTATTTTAAGGCTTTGTAATGCAAAAGTAAAAATTAAACTGCATGCAAAAGGATAAATTGCAAATAGATAAATGGTAAATGGTTGCCGTTGACTGCTTCGTGCTCAGGAACCAGTAAATGGTTAAATTGTCAATGGTTAAATGGTTAAATAGTTTTAATGGAAAATATAAAGTTACGGTTTGAACTGCTTCCAAAAATGTGTATCGTTAATCTACAGCCTGGGTTACGGATGTTATAAAGAAGCTGATGTAAATTACAGTCGGGCAATGGCATTTGCCGGAATTATACAGTGTATGTAAACTATGGGGCCATAAATGGCAAATATTATAGCCATTTCTTTATAGTTAATACGTTTGGTGTTTAGCCCATATTTTTGGATTTCTGGCGCAGTATAATAAGGTAATGCATCTGCTATAACTGATAATCGTTTAATTTCCTTTTGTAAGCCGTTTAAATAACGCATTGCAGTTAATGGTGCTTTGTATTTGTACATTATCACATCTGATAGCTTTTGTAAATCATTATCAGCATCCTTTGAATAAACGATATCAAATTTTTTCATCGCAGTTTTCGTACATCTACGCCGTAATGATTACTAAGTTTATCCCATACTTTATTCCATACTTCATTATGCGATAGGGCAGTACAGTTTTGTAATTCTTCTGGCAAGGGATATTCAATTTCAGCTATTTTCTTATGTTTTTCAATTTCGTGTACTAATTTACGTCCAGTTGGGCTATCAATATTTATGCGAGCTATAACTTCCATAATTTTATGTTTTAAATTGTACAAACAAAGATACTTAGTTTTTACGAAACGAGCCAAATTGTTAATGAAAAAAGGTCGAATGGATTTGGGTTGTGGCACTTCGCAAAATTACTTTCTGGCTTTGCAGAACTCATTTAATCCTTTGCAAAGTTATTCGCAGTCTTTGCTGGTATATTTTAAGGCTTTGTAAGGCAGAAGGCAAATTACACTGCCTGCCCCGGCCTGTCAGGGAATTAAAACGAATTACACGAAATGAGTTATGCATTGATGAGTTCATCTAAAATCAATATCTCGATTTCTTTAACCGCTTTTAACCGGATATTATTGGTGAGAAAATAATCAGCAGAAGTATAAACTGCCGTTGCAACCTGAATGGAGTCGGGGAAGAACGAATTTCACGAATTAACTCGAATTACACTAACGATACTAATTGAGGATTCGTTTGTGAACTAATGATAGTTCGCCAAAATTGACTAACAACCCTAATTTGAATTTCGTGGCCTTTATATTGTTTAAAGTTTGTTGGCTGTCAGCATCAATCAGATATTTTGTTGCTTTCAGTTCGAGGATAATTGAATGATAACAGACAAAGTCAGCTTTGAAATATTTATTCAAGGATTGATTGTCGTAAAACACCTGCAATTTTTTTTCACGTTCGTAAGGTACATTCACTTTCTTAAATTCTAATTCCAACGCTTCACTATAGACACTCTCCAGAAAACCACAACCAAGTTTTTTATGTACTTCCATACATGCCCCAATGATATTGTAGCTCTCTTCTTTAAATAGAATATCAGTCATAATTCGTGAAATTTGTTCTAATTCGTGAAATTTGTTCTTCTTAGTTTTTGAATTAGTCCCATGATTCACGCTCTTCTCTGATATAAGTATCTGAATTGGTTGTTCTCCAAATGTTTTTGCCCAATCCTTTTAAACGGGTGATTGAATTTATCTGATGAACTTTCTCTTCCCGTTTAAGCAGATTTGCGATCCTGGACAAGATATTGATTTTGTCGTTGTAGTCCAGTTTTTCTATTTCGCTGACGATTTGGTTTATATTTAATGTGTGATCCATAACAAAATATATTTTGAACAAAGTTATGAAATTTTAATAATTGATAGACCATTCAATGTCTGAATGATTGATAATCTCAGAATAATTGGATAAACACACGAATTTCACGAATTATCTCACTTTCTCACTTTCTCACCGATCCTCTTAAATTGAAAAGCAAACGCTTACCGAATAGTATCTGCGGTCTTTGGAGGCAAAGAACAGGTAAATGTGCATGGAGCGTGGAGCATGGAGCATGGGGAAAACGGGTAATTCAAGTAAAGAACAAATTACAGTGAAGAACGAATTACACTGCCTGCCCCGGCCTGTCGGGGAATTAACACGAATTACACGAATATGTTCTGCAGATCGGTGCGTCATTGCGAGTCCCCACCCCAAAAAAAGGGGCACAATGTGAATATGACAGAATGCTAAATCGCTACATTTTTGATATGTTGAATATATTTTCATTTCACTCATTATCAACAGTATATAAAAATCTGTCATTGGTAGGAACAGCCTGTCCCGATCCCTCGGGAAAGCAATCCCAACATCAGAGCATCATTGCGAGAAACAAAGCAATTCTAACCTTTCAGCATAACAAAAATAATTACCTCAATTCCCAACAGATTGCTTCGTACCTACCAATGA
>DIZL01000039.1:0-32905 GCA_002429385.1 Prolixibacteraceae bacterium UBA6029
AATACTAACTAAACGGCATTGATATGGAATTATTAAAAACTCATCGATCAATTCGAAAGTATAAATCGGACGCTATTGAGGAAATGAAGCACCTTTGTTATTGACTATTTGTTTTGATTTAAACGAATCACATGATATTGTTGTGGGGAAAGCAAAGTCAATGGTGAGTTTTTAAAAATCTTACTTTTTTTAATTCAAACTTATCCTGAAATTTATTCAGGACAGGCAATGCTCCCCAGATCCCAATCCGATAGCTATCGGATTTATCTATCTTATAATTACTGGTTGTCTTAAATGAGTGATGAAAACAAAATGGGTGAAAAGATTATTGATTCCGATAACTATCGGGACTATTTTCATAAGATACCTTAATCCGATAGCTATCGGATTAAGGTTGCGAGGGCTGATCCCCCGAGTACTCGGGGCTAAGATTTTTTCAAAAAAAGCATACCTGAATATTGGTTTTGATCCCGGCTAGCCGGGACCCCTCAACAATGGCTTGTGATCCATTTAAACCGTTTTTCAAGTTGGACAAGGCCAACGATAACCAAACAGACTTATCGAACTTATTATGGCTTTTAAATGGCACAATTGATATTTCAATTCTTGCACAAAGTATTTGTGTTGCAGCTGAGGATTTAGGTTTGGGTATTTGTTATCTTGGAACTACGCTATAAAAGCATCGATAATGTTTACTTTTCAAATAAACTTAAGATAATGTTAACCGATATGGGATTTAACTTTAATTAATTCAATTTCATCGGATTATATCCTGTCAAGACGCTTAACAAGTTTCTGATAATAATACTTCATTGGATTTTTATACTTTAATTGTTTCCATGGTCTGCTGCTGTGTGGTTTATGCAAAACTCCCTCTGTCATAAGGAGATAATTGTTTAGTCCCAATTGAAGCGATTTTCGTGAAATTGATACATCATACCAATGTTTCTCTATGGATAACAATTTGAAATCATATTGCATCAATAATTTTGTAGCCAATAAAGTGCAGCAAAAGCTTAGACTATGTCTGGTTTTTATAATCTCTTTATTTAATGATCTGAAGTTCAGGTAAGGAAAATTGATCTTTCCTTCAAGATCTTTGGTGATCGAGGCAACCATACCACAATCAGGAAGACTCCTGGATTGCCTGATTAATTCCTCTATAGTATTTGACTTAATCTCTACATCTGATTCAATGATAATCAATGGAACCTTAAGTTCCAGTGCTTTTTGCTGAGCCATCTGCAAAACAAGCCTGTAGTTAGGGGAGGGTGTATCAGTTATTTCGGATAAATTAATTAGCTCGAAATCATATTGAATACTTAACGCTTTAAGTTCGTTTGTAGTTTCATCTGAACTAAAATCATTAAAAATACAGTAATGAAAATTACCTGTTGAGTTACGAATAGATCGTATGGTTTCTATCGTAGTATTCAAAGAGTCTTTTACCGGGGTTATAACCAGTGCTTCGTACATAGAAGTATATTGTTTTCTATTTATTATTGGGTTCATGGCAGAAGTTCAATCCAAATTTCTTGCCAAGCTCTTTTAAATCATTAACCACCTGTTCGTGCAAAGGTATACCATTTTTCTGACGTTCAATAGTTAATTCACGTTCAGGGTCGCCGGGGATTAGAACTCGCTTCTGACCCAAGACAGGTTCAGCGTTTCTAAAGGTTTGAATCCATTTATCCATGTTTTCTTTAAATTCTTGTGCAGGTCTGAAGGCATCTATTCGAATTGCTCCCAGAAAATGACCTATTCCTTTACCTACCTGATCAGTTGGGGGCTGCAGAAAGCTCACAAAAGGCGGAACCCACGGACCATAATTTGCTCCAGACAATACGGCTGAAAAGATATCTACCATAGCTCCTAAACAATATCCCTTATGACCACCGTGCTCTCTATCTCCGCCTAATGGAAGCATTGAGCCACCTTTTTTTAGTATAAATGAATCCGTTGTAGGATTTCCATCTTTATCCTGAGCCCAACCCAACGGAGCATCCTTGCCTTTACGCTGCAATACTTCTAGTTTACCGTTTGCTACTGTAGTTGTTGCCATATCAATTACAAAAGGAGGCTGATTTAAGGCCGGGAATGTAATCGCAATCGGATTGGTGCCCAGGAATCTGCTTTTCGAAAAAGTTGGGGCAACCAATGGACTGGCGTTTGTCATCGATATGCCAATCATGTCATGTTCCAGGGCCATCATGGCATGATATCCTGCAATACCATAATGATTTGAATTTTGGACAGCTACCCAGCCTGTTCCTGCAATCTTTGCTTTCTCAATTGCAATTCGCATGGCATGAGGAGCAGTGACTAATCCTAAACCCAAATCACCATCCAATACTGCTGTACTGGGTGTTTCATGAATGATTTTCATGTCTGGTGTTGCATTAAGCCGTTTAAGTTCCCAAAGTCTCACATAACCACTTAATCTGGCTACGCCGTGTGAATCAATTCCACGCAAATCGGCCTGATTTAAGCAATCCGCAGCTATCAATGCCTGATCTTTGGGACAACCCATGCTAATGAATATTTGAATCGTATAGTCTTTTAAGTATTCTGAATTGAAAATGATCATTTATATCTATTATGGTTTATTTCTATTATTTTCTGTTAAAATCACGGGCAGATGCCTGATTCGTTGGCATAATCAATAAATCGTCAATATTTACATGAGTTGGTCTTGTTACCACAAATAATATTGTTTCAGCAATATCTTTTCCAGAAAGAGGCGTAAATCCATTATATACCTGGCTTGCCCTTTCCTGATCACCATGAAACCTGACCAACGAAAATTCTGTATCAACAGCTCCGGGAGCTATGGTTGTAACTTTAATTCCAAATGGCATTAGTTCGATCCGCATAGATTTAGAAATAGCCGAGACTGCACTTTTGGTCCCGCAATATACCGAACCGTTGGGGTAAGATTCTTTACCTGCAATGGATGAAATGTTGATGATATGCCCGCCTTGTCTTTCGATCATCCATGGCGAAATAATTCTGGTTGTATACAACAAACCTTTAATATTGGTGTCGATCATTGCTTCCCAATCATCCACATCCGCAGAATTTATTGGAGCAAGTCCTGCAGCCAATCCGGCATTATTGATTAAAATATCAATTTTCCTCCATTTATCAGGGATGCTGTTTAAGGCTGTTTCAGTATCTGTTTTTATACGGATGTCAAAGCACAAAATAAGTACCTGGCAACTGAAAGAGGACTCGAGTTTCTCTTTAAACGATTCTAAACGTTCTTTTCTTCGTCCAGTAAGGATTAGATTGAAGTTATTTTGAGCAAGCAAAAGTGCTGTTTCGTAGCCGATACCTGCTGTGGCACCGGTAATAAGCGCTATTTTACGATTCATAGAAGATGTGGTTATAAATGAAATATAAAATTAAAAATTCCTAAACCTTATGGAATAACAAACTACTTAATTATTTTTGTTTCTGCAATTAAAGCTAAAAGATACATCATGATCGAAGAGAAGAACGAAATTCAGGAATTCACAATTGAGCAAATATCAGAGGAACAGGATATTCAGGATATCGTTTTCAATCTGATGGCCGACCCGAATCTTGCACCGATAAACTATTTTAATGATTTTACTGAAGGAACCATTGATCTTTCTGATATGTCAAACGGAGAGAATGATGAAACTGGTATGTTTTGTTCAGAAAATGGTCAGATGATGGCACTTTCAACACATGCATTACATCATCACCTTGAAACTGATCCGCAGCAGGCAACAGAAATACTTGTTTCACGTGCCATGCGTAAAATGATTTGTTATGGCGCAGCCCCGGAAGCTGTAAGCTCAGTTTTATATCATATCAATATTGCTGATCCAAACGGACAGTATATTGCTGCCGGTGCAACAAAAGGTCTTGAAAATGCCTGTAGTAAGTTTAAAATTAAACTTGCTGACCGAAAAATACGGTTTGACTCTTTTTCAGGTCACGGACCAGTTAGTCCTACAATCATTATCAGCATAATGGCATCGATTCCCGACAAGGACAAACTTGTAACCCACAGTTTTAAAAAGAAAGGTAATAGTATCTTTATGATCGGGAAATCATATGATGATATAAATACTTCTGAATATCTGGAGTTCTACCATGAAATAACAGAATCCGCATTACCGGTGTTTGATATTGATATTGAAACCAAGTTACATTCGGTGATGAAACGACTGATTGAGTCAGGATTATTAAGTTCGGCCAGCCCGGTCGGTAAAGGTGGATTATTTTTCTCTCTTTTACGGGCAGGTATGCCTTCCGGATTTGGGTTTGATATTACAACAGATGCAGAGATTCGTAAAGACGCTTTTCTTTTCGGAGAGGCTATGGGACGCATAATTGTCGGTATCGATCCCAAAAAGACGGATGAATTCGTTGATTTGATGAGTAGTCTGAAGGTCCATTTCTTTGCCTTAGGACATGTTACCAAGGGCGAGATACGTATTGACGATGATTCATTTGGATTTATTGATAAAATGACTCCATCAAATTGATCTTGTAATATTATGCAAGTTACTCCATATAAAGATTCCGAAAAGCAGAAAAAACAACAGGTGGAGCAAATGTTTGATAATATTGCTCCCAAATACGATTTCTTAAATCATTTTCTTTCTCTTGGGATAGATAAACTTTGGAGGAAAAAAGCGATTCATATTCTTTCCGGTTATGAATCTGGTTATATACTTGATGTGGCCACAGGAACAGGCGACTTTGCTGTTGCAGCTTCAAAACTGAAACCCCGTAAGATAATTGGATTCGACATTTCGGAACAGATGCTTAACGTTGGGCGGCAAAAAGTAAAACGGTTAGGTCTGAATGATGTGATTGAATTTATAAAGGGTGATTCTGAAGGGATGCCCTTTTTTGATGAGCAGTTTGATGCCATAACTGTTGCTTTTGGAGTAAGAAACTTTGAAAATCTGGATCGTGGATTGAAAGAATTTTATAGGGTTTTGAAAAATGATGGAGTTGTGATTATTCTCGAGTTCTCGAAACCAAAGCATTTCCCTATGAAACAATTGTATCTCTTCTATTTCTTCGGAATATTACCATTAATTGGGCGATTGGTTTCAAAAGACAGCTCTGCTTATTCCTATTTGCCTGAATCTGTAATGGCTTTCCCTGATGATCAGAAATTTTTATCAGTGCTTCAAAACGCAGGATTTTCGAGAACGAAGCAAAAGAGGCTAAGTTTAGGAATTGCAACCATCTACATTGGCCAAAAATAAACTCATCATACAATAATTTTGTAATATTGTGGTTTCTTGATTAATAGATAACTGATTTATTGTGAAGAGATTTTTCTATTTTTTGATCTTTCTATTGGCTGGAATGAATTCAATGGCTCAACGAATGTATGTAAAAAACCTTACGACCTTTGATGATAAGCGGATTCATTTCGGATTTACACTTGGTATTAATACTGTGGATCTCAATTTCACTCATTATAAAGTAATGGGTGACAATCCAAAATTTATTCCACTTCCTGGCACTCCAGATTATGCCTTTAAAAACTCAATTGTAAGGGCTGATATTCCAACTCTAACACCCGGATTTACGGTTGGAATTGTTACTAATCTTCGCCTTAATGATAATTTTGATTTTCGTTTTCTACCGGGTATGTCTTTTGGTGAGCGCAAACTAGTATATAATATTCCGATAGTTGATGTAACTTCAAATCCGGATTCTTTAAAAAGTTATTCCATAAAATCAACTTTCCTTGACTTTCCTTTGTTGTTTAAATACAAAGCGAAGCGGATGAATAACCAAAGACCTTATATCATTGCCGGTGGTGCATACCGAATTGATATATCCAAAAGTGGAGTGGATGACCTTGTAAAATTAAAATCTGCAAGCACCTCAATCGAAACTGGTGTTGGATGGGATACATATCTACAGTTTTTCAGGCTTTCAACAGAATTGAAGTTTAGTTTTGGATTGGATAATGTTCTGGGTGCAAGTCCTGCAGCAGTAAAGAATAATCAGGTTTATTCCAGCGCTTTTTCAAGGTTGTCATCCAACATGTTTATACTTAGCTTTCATTTTGAATAACATTGAAACAGGAAATTAATTTGTCACTTTCGCCTAAAGAGGCCTCTGACGCGCAATTTTATAAACCCATTTTAGCAGAGAAGCTTCATGTTGATGAAGATCGGATCAAGTTGATTAATGTCAGGCGCAGATCGATTGATGCGCGTCAGCGTGCAATACGAATCAATTTGGGTGTGGAGGTTTTTATCGATGAAGTTCCTGTTATGGAAGAAATCGACTTCAAATACGACCGTATTGACCAAAAACCCCAGGTAATTATTGTTGGTGCCGGTCCTGCAGGTCTTTTTGCCGCTTTGCGACTGATTGAATTGGGATTTAAACCACTGATCTTTGAGCGGGGAAAAAATGTTAGTGAGAGGAAGCGTGACATCGCTAAGATCCATCGCGATCACCTGATCGATCCAGACTCTAATTATGGTTTTGGAGAGGGTGGGGCAGGGACTTTTTCTGACGGAAAGCTCTATTCCCGATCAAAAAAGCGTGGTAACATCAGGAGAATTCTTGAGGTTTTATATGCAAATGGTGCTCTTCCTGAGATATTGATTGATGCACATCCGCATATCGGGACAAACATGTTACCTGGTATTATCACAAGTATGCGGAACAAAATAATTGATGCCGGAGGTGAATTTCATTTTAATAGTCGGGTTGCAGACCTGATTATAGAAAATGATTGCTGCACAGGTATCATGCTTTCAGATACAACTATCATTGAAGCTCAGGCTGTTATTCTGGCAACAGGTCATTCAGCACGTGAAATTTATGAACTTTTGTATCATAAAGGGATTTCAATTGAGGCTAAAACCTTCGCCGTCGGTGTCAGAGCTGAACATCCGCAAACACTTATAGATTCCATTCAGTATAATCAACCGGTTCGTGGACCATATTTGCCACCGGCAAGCTATTCATTTGTTGAACAAGTTGATCAGCGTGGTGTCTATTCCTTTTGTATGTGTCCGGGTGGAATGATGGTTCCGGCAGCAACAGCACCAGGTGAAATGGTTATTAACGGGATGTCTCCAACCAAAAGGAATACGAAGTTTGCCAATTCAGGGATGGTTGTTGAGATCAGACCTGAAGATTTGAATGAATTCAAGCATATGGGTGTATTTGCTGGACTTGAATTCCAGCGTAGATTGGAACAATTATTCTTTTCGTTGAATGGTCAGACTCAGTTTGCACCTGCTCAAAGAATGGCTGATTTTGTAAGTGGCCGTTTCTCCCAGGACCTGCCTGAATCTTCCTACTATCCTGGATTGCTATCTATTCCACTTCACGATAAACTTCCCAAAAGAATTAGAACCCGTCTTCAGGAGGCGTTTAAACTTATCGATAAAAAAGCTCACGGCTACCTGACCAATGAGGCAGTCATTGTGGGTGTGGAATCGCGTACATCGTCACCAATCCGTATTCCCCGGAACGAGAATACTCTTGAACATGTGAAAATTCGTGGCCTATATCCCTGTGGTGAAGGTGCGGGATATGCCGGAGGCATTGTTTCTTCGGCTATGGATGGCGAACGTTGTGCCGAAGCATTCGCCGAAAATTATAAACTGGCAAAATAATTGGCCAGCATTAAATATTTGGTTACAAAACGTACCGAATGCCCTAATTGATTACCCTATTTCACCTTCGCCTGAACTCGCTGCAACAGATTGCTGCAGCAATGGCTACATTTAATGACTCCGGCTTGTTTTCACCTGTAAAGAAGGAGGGGATATATAGTTTATGAGTCACAAGATTTCTGATCGAATCAGAGATACCATTTCCTTCATTTCCTAAAATAATAATTCCATTTGATGATAGTTTCTCTGCGTAAATATCTTTTCCTTCAAGGAAAGTCCCATAAACCGGAATATGATTCTCATTTGCTTTAGAAAGGAAATTTTCGAGATTGGTATACCGTGTATTTACTCTGAGAATAGCTCCCATACTTGCCTGGACTACCTTAGGATTATATATGTCAACTGTATTCTCTGAGCAAATAACTGTTCGAATTCCAAACCAGTCAGCAATCCGCAGAATAGTTCCTAGATTTCCGGGATCCTGAATGAAATCTAAAGCAAGAATGAGTTCATTCTGCAGGTTCATCTCGGATTTATCAATGGAAGGCAGTCGGATAAGTGCCAACGAATCCTGTGGATTTTGAAGTAAACTGGCTTTTTGAATTGATTCACTGTCAGCTTCGATGATTTCGTTCACCTTTGATCGGATTTGAGGATGCAGGTGTAGGAATCCTGAAGTGCAAACCAATGTTTCAATAATAAAATCAGACTGAAGGGCCTCTTCAACCATTTTTTTGCCTTCAATCAAAAAAAGTCCAGATTCATCTCTGTCTTTTTTCCTGTTTAATGACTGGATTAGTTTAATTTTGTTCTTACTCAACATATTTTTTGTTTCTTCGTTCTAAAAATGTAAAAATAAAAGGTCTGAAAGATTTGTGAACCAAATGCTCTGTTTATTTTTGTAAAAACTCAAATTCATGTACTTGTTCCATCTGCACAAATATATTGCATTTCGAAGAATCGCTTTTCTATCATGTATGATCTTGTTTGGATCATGCAACTCCACCCGATTTGTACCCGAAGGTAAATATTTGCTCAACAGAATAGCCGTAAAGGCTGATAATAAAAATTTAAAGCGAGAGGAGTTAAAAAATCATCTTCGGCAAAAGGAAAATCTCAGGATTTTAGGAGTACTTAAATTCCATTTATGGATGTATAATTTGTCATCGGGGTCAAAAACAAACGATTGGCTTAAACGGATTGGAGAGGCACCTGTTTTATATGACGAATTTCAAACACAAAAAAGCAAGGAAGAGTTAATAAAGTATTTGAAAAACAAAGGATATTACGATGCTACTGTAAATGATTCACTGCTAATCGATCCGAATAAAAGGAAACTGAATTTGATCTTTGATATCAGGGCAAATCAACCCTACCGGATTCGCAATTATGTATATGTCATCAAAGATTCGAAATTGCAGGATGTGATCTTAAAAGATACTGTAAATCAGCTCCTAAAGCGAAATGATGTCTTTGATTTGGATGTCTTGAATGCCGATAGACTTCGAATCTCACGGTTTCTTAAGGACAGGGGCTATTATAAGTTTACCGAAGACTTCATTAGTTTTAAGGCGGATACAAATTTGTATAATCACAGGGTCGACCTGACTTTAAAAGTTGATGATCCGATATTGCCTAATGATGAGAAGAAAGTTGTTGAACATCAAAAATATAAGATCAGGAATTATTTGATTAATCCATCTGTTAAGGCTATAGATCTGTCTGGCAATCAATCTGAATTGAAACTCGATACTTTGGTTCACGATGATTACATCTTCACCTACTCCGGGAAATTAAAATACAGGCCTGATGTGTTTTACGACTTGAATCGGTTGAAGGATAGTACCTATTATTGTTTGTTGAATGCGGAAAAAACATACCGGGCTTTAAATCGATTAAAACAATTCAAGCTGATTAATATTGGTTTCACCGAAACTAATTTGTTTTCCAATGATTCCATCCCACTTTTGGATTGCAAAATGCAGCTAACTCCATTGCCACGTCAAAACTTTTCGGTCGATGTCGGAGGAACCAATTCGTCAGGTAATCTGGGAGTTGCTGGTACCTTTAACTTTCAGCATCGGAATGTTTTTCGCGGAGCGGAAGTTTTTGATCTGCAGCTTAGAGGGGCAAGAGAACGACAGCAGGCCCTGATCAATAACAGTAGCCTTGATTTTAACACTCTAGAATTAGGAATTGAATCCAGTCTCACATTTCCTAAATTCCTGAGTTTTATTAAAGCCAAGCAATTTTTTACATTTCAAATCCCGGAAACCAAACTTACGGTTGGATTTAATTATCAAAGCCGCCCTGATTACACCAGGACGATATCCAATCTTAAGTTTGGTTACAACTGGAAATCTTCAGAATATCATTTTCACACATTAAACCTGCTGGATTTAAACTATGTGATTCTAACTCAATTTAATCCTGCATTTATAAACTCGATACAAGATCTGTTTATTAAAAGCAGTTTTACTGACCATTTGATTTCTGCTTCCAACTACAGCTGGTTGTATAATACCCAAAATATCAACAAGAGAGAAGATTACAAGTATTTCAGAATCAATTTTGAATCAGCAGGGAATTTACTTGCCCTTTATTCCACGTTAATAGATAAAGCAAAAACTGAAGTAAAAGATCCACTTACAAATCAGGTCAGTTCATACTACGAAATATTGAATACCCGTTTTGCTCAATATGTGAAAAGCGATTTTGAATATCGCTACGGGCATATAATTGACCGGTTGAGTTCGGTTGTCGGTCGAACATTTATAGGGATTGGTGTCCCATACGGCAATTTTGATGATCTTCCGTTTGAGAAAAAATATTTCACTGGCGGTGCAAATGGAATCCGCGCCTGGCAAGTCCGGTCGCTAGGGCCAGGTTCGTATAAAGTTCCTTCTAATATTTATCCGAATCAATCATCGGATATTAAGTTGGAAGCAAACCTGGAATACCGTTTCATTTTGTTCTGGTTAATGGAAGGCGCTTTGTTTATGGATGCCGGTAATATATGGGCCATCAATAGCCTGGACAATCGCGAAGGTGCAGTCTTCAAAATCAATGAGTTCTATAAACAAATTGCTGTGGGTTCAGGTGTCGGATTGCGTTTCAATTTTACGTACTTCCTATTTCGCCTCGACCTTGGAGTGAAGATGCGTGATCCCTCTCTGCCTGCAGGCAAACGATTTATCCCTGGAAATTATCGGCTTTCTAGTGATCAGTTTAACCTTTCATTTGCAATTGGCTATCCATTCTAAGCACATTCGGGATCACATGATATTGTTGTGGGGAAAGCAAAGTCAATGGTGAGTTTTAAAAAATCTCAGTAAAAAAAGGACCACCTTACGGCAGCCCTTTCAATAAGGAAACAATGAATCGGATTAAGCTTTGCCGGCTGAACCTAAAACATTATTATTTTTGTGTTTGTATAGTACAGTCAAAGCGTCACGGGCAGGACCAAGGTATTTACGTGGATCAAATTCACCTGGTTTTTCAACAAATACTTTACGGATAGCAGCCGTCATAGCTAAACGTCCATCAGAGTCGATGTTTATCTTGCATACAGCCGATTTGGCAGCCCTGCGAAGTTGTTCTTCAGGAATACCCACTGAATCTTTTAAAGCGCCGCCAAACTTGTTGATCGTATCAACATCTTCTTGCGGAACTGATGAAGAACCATGAAGCACAATTGGGAATCCGGGAAGTTTTACTTCAATTTCTTCAAGAATGTCGAAACGGAGTGGTGGTGGCACCAATACACCATCTGCATTACGGGTACATTGTTCTGGAGTGAATTTGTTTGCGCCATGTGAAGTGCCGATTGAAATGGCCAACGAATCAACACCTGTTTTGGTGACAAATTCGATTACTTCTTCTGGTTTTGTATAGTGCGATTTTTCAGCAACTACATCATCTTCAACTCCTGCCAAAACACCAAGCTCACCTTCAACAGTTACACCGTGTGCGTGAGCGTATTCAACAACCCTTTTGGTAAGGGCCATGTTTTCTTCGAAAGAAAAATGTGATCCGTCAATCATTACTGAAGAGAAGCCACTGTCAATACAGTCTTTACACAATTCGAAGGTGTCACCGTGATCAAGATGAAGAGCGATTGGAATCTCGCAGCCCAGTTCTTTGGCAAATTCCACTGCGCCTTTGGCCATATTACGGAGCAAATTGGCATTTGCATATTTACGGGCTCCTGCTGAAACCTGAAGGATAACAGGTGACTTGGTCTCAACACAAGCCTGAATGATTGCCTGAAGCTGTTCCATATTGTTAAAGTTGTAGGCTGGGACAGCATATCCGCCTTCAACTGCTTTTGCAAACATCTCTGTAGTGTTCACAAGTCCTAAGTCTTTATAACTGGTACTCATTCTTTTTGGGTTTTTTATTGATTAACGATTGTTATTTTTGGGTTTTTTAAATGCAGTGCAATTGTAAGGATTTATCAATTAAAACAAGCCTAATCACAACTATTGATTCTGTCAATTAAACAATACTTAACACAGAATACTGATTTATTAAGTGGTTTTTTACTAAAAAATTTGTATCTTTATATTACCAATGAGTTCATGCCAAAGTCTGACAATAAGATTCAGCAATGAACTGATAGGCTGTGGACACCAATTTTCTTTCCATTCAGAAGTTTTTCCAGAAAGCAATGAACCGGCTTCCTACATACACGGATCGTATCCGGATAGGGATTGCGTCGTGTTTGCTTCGGATCAATTAATCTATGATTGATTTGCAACTGTACAAAGATTCAAATTTTAGTACTGTTGCAGATCAGTCATAGTACAGATATAGAGAAGGGATACCCTTTCGTTCCCCTCCTTGTCCTTACCCAATCCCTGTTCAGCTTACAACAGCATTCCTCCGGTCAGTCACTTTAATCAATCAGCTTTTCGCAAAAAAGCAGAATAAACAGGCACAATCTCTAAACTATTCAATCATCAAATAATTCTCATTTTTTTAGCGATTTCCCCGGATAGTTGAGCGATATTTTCTTTTTAACCCTGAACATTACTACCTTTGATCAGTTATAATTGGGTTGAATTGAGGTTTTAGTTGCATATAAAATAGTTTAATTTAAATATTCATACAATGACAAAGATTTCAGACGTAGTAAAGCGTGGAGTAGTATCAGGCGATGACTTACAAAAGGTATTTGCTATCGCTAAAGAGAATCATTTTGCACTTCCCGCAGTGAATGTGGTAAATTCAGATTCGGTAAATGCTGTAATGGAAGCTGCAAAACAGGTGAATTCACCAGTAATCATTCAGTTTTCAAATGGTGGAGCACAATTTTATGCCGGAAAAGGATTAAAGCTCGAAGGTCAGCAGGCTCAGATTGCCGGAGCCATTGTTGGCGCTAAAGCGGTGCATTTTCTTGCCGAACTTTACGGTGTACATGTGATATTGCATACTGATCATGCTGCAAAAAAACTTTTACCCTGGATCGATGGTCTTTTAGATGCGGGTGAAAAGCATTTTTCTGAAACGGGCAAACCGTTGTTCAGTTCCCATATGCTTGATTTATCAGAAGAACCACTTCAGGAAAACATAGAGATATGTAAAAAATATCTGGCCCGAATGAGCAAAATAGGAATGACTCTTGAAATAGAGTTGGGTTGTACCGGTGGGGAAGAAGATGGTGTTGATAATTCAAGCATGGATAATTCATTGCTTTACACTCAGCCAGCTGACGTTAGCTATGCTTACGAAGAATTGAGCCAGATAAGTCCTGATTTCACTATTGCAGCTTCATTTGGTAATGTTCACGGGGTTTATAAACCAGGTAACGTGAAACTTACACCGAAGATTCTGGATAATTCACAGAAGTATATATCGAAGAAACATGGACTTGGTGAAAAGCCGATTAATTTTGTTTTTCACGGGGGATCAGGTTCTTCACTTGAGGAAATTCGTGAAGCCATTTCATACGGTGTTATAAAGATGAATATTGATACCGATACCCAATGGGCTACCTGGGACGGAGTTCGTAAATACGAGGCTCAAAACAGGGCTTACCTGCAAGGTCAGATTGGTAATCCTGATGGGGTAGACAAGCCGAATAAGAAATATTACGATCCTCGGGTTTGGTTACGCAAGGCTCAGGAATCAATGACTGAAAGAGTAAAGATAGCATTCAATGATCTGAATAACATAGACAGGAGTTAAATTCCTGAAATTAATAATTGAACCCGGATAAATCGTCCGGGTTTTTTTATTTACAAAAAAAGGAGTAAATTAGGGATAGCAATCTAACAGATGAACTTCAAACAAATTATCCGCGACTATTTTACCTTTAGCCGTAATGAACGGAAAGGAATTATTATTCTTGTGGTCTTGATTTTGTTGCTTGCCGTAGCCAATAAAGTTGTTTTCTATTTCGAGACTCCTGCAAGGATTGATACCTTATTACTCGATTCTGCCAGTCATAAGTTGGCATTGATCAATGATTCACTCAATCAGAAATTACCCTTACGTAGGCTTTTTACCTTTAATCCCAATACCATTGACTCGGTTGCCCTTGACAGTCTTGATCTGCCGAAGACGATAAAGCATAATTTATTAAAATTCAGAAGGAAGGGGGGGGAGTTTTATTCTGCTTCAGATTTTAAAAGACTTTATGGCATTACCGATAAGATTTTCGGACAGATTGAACCCTTTTTAATATTTGATAAAGGACAGAGATCACCAATTCCTGTTGTTCAAAAGAAAGAATTATTTGCGTTCGATCCAAACAAAGCGACTGATGATGAGTTTTTGCGGTTGGGATTATCTCAAAAGCAATTGTCAGGTATAAGGAATTATCAAAATAAAGGAGGAATATATAAGAATAAGGATGGTTTTTTTAAGATGTGGGGTCTTAGGGACGATCAGAAAAAAGAGTTATCTGATTATATAATAATCGAAGGCAAAGATAATTCTACATCAGGTAAATTAACAGTGAAGGATATCTCAATCGAATTGAATACTGCTGATTCGATCCAGCTAAAGCAATTGCCAGGTATTGGAGATAAATTGTCGAAACGGATTGTGAAATACCGGGACATATTGGGCGGCTTTTATTCACTCTCACAATTGAAAGAAGTTTATGGTTTAAATGAACAGACAATCTTACGGATCAAGGATAAATTGACATTGGACAGTACGAAGATCCGAAAGCTGGATGTTAATTTTGGGGATCTGAGTGAACTTTCGAGGCATCCTTACCTTCAAAAAAATCTTGCACGGCAGATTATAAAGTTCAGGACTAAAAATGGACGCATACCTAATTTGATCGTGTTACGCGACAGTATGATTTTAAACATAGACGAATACAACAGATTAAAACCTTACTTTTAGAACAAAAAGAGGTTTTAATCGTTGAATGTTTTATACGGTTTAAGCGGACAAATCATTAAAAAATAAATTTATAGGTATAAATTTGATTAGTAATGTTTAATTCATAAATTTGCGGCTCGAATTTTAACCAGAAAAAATATAATTTTATGATCGTTATTCCAGTAAAAGAAGGCGAAAATATCGAAAGAGCGCTAAAGAGATTTAAGAGAAAGTTTGAAAAAACAGGTGTAGTAAAAGAATTACGTGAAAGGCAAGCTTTTACAAAACCTTCGATTGAAAGAAGGGCTGAAGTAAAAAAAGCCATTTATATTGAGAATTTATTGCGTCAGGACGATTAGAAGTATTTGGAAGATTCCAACACAGATGTAAATTATTTACTAATGTCTCATCAGGAATCATTTATTAATTACCTGAAATATGAAAAAAGGTATTCGCATCTAACTGCAGTTGCCTATAAAAAAGACCTCGATCAGTTTGAAGAATTCTATGTCAAAACGGTCGGGGATTTTAATGTTGAAGGAATAAATGATAAGATAGTCCGGGGTTGGGTTGTTGAGTTGATGGAACATGGGATTTGTGCCCGTACGGTAAATAAAAAGATATCTGCATTAAAGTCTTTCTATAAATATTTATTGAGGTTAGAGGTAATTAAGGAAAACAACCTGGTTAATGTGATTGTGCCAAAGGTTGGTAAAAAGTTGCCTCAATTTGTGGAGGAGAAGAATCTGGATCATTTATTGGATGATGGATTTTTCACAAAGGATTTTGAAGGATTTCGTGATGAATTAATGATAAGTCTGTTGTATGGAGCTGGAATTCGCTTAGCTGAATTGATGCATTTAAAAGATGCTGACGTTTATCAAACTGAATTCCTGATAAAAGTATTAGGCAAGCGGAATAAAGAACGGATTATTCCTTATCCGCGAAGCTTAAGCCTACTGATTGAACAATACAAGCAAAAACGAACTGAATTATTTGGTTATCCTGTTGAAAGCTTGTTTTTGACTTCAAAAGGGAAACCGGTTTACGAAAAACTAATTTACAGGGTTGTTTGTATGAAACTGGCTTTAGTCACTACAATTGATAAGAAAAGTCCACACGTGCTTCGACATAGTTTTGCAACACATTTACTTAATCGTGGAGCCGATTTAAATGCAGTTAAGGAATTGCTCGGGCATTCGAATCTTTCAGCAACCCAAATATACACACATACCTCACTGGATAAGATTAAAAAAGTTTATCAACAAGCACATCCACGATCATAAATTTAGGAGGATTAATTATGAACATTCAGGTAAAAACTGTACACTTTACAGCAGATCAGAAGTTGATCGATTTTGTAAATAAAAAAGTACCAAAACTTGATATCTACTTCGAAGGAATTATCGGAGCTGAAGTAACAATGAAGGTTGTTAAACCTGAAACAGTTAATAACAAATTGGCTGAAATTAAACTTTCCATTCCCGGATCTGATTATCTTTTTGCAGAAAAACAGGCTGATTCATTTGAAGAAGCAATTGATTTGGCAGTTGAAGCAATCCGCAAACAATTAACCAAATTTAAAGATAAGTTGAAGGATAAATAAAAACTAAAATATTAATTTGGTAGTTGTGATTTCCAATAAAATATTTATACATTTGCAAACCTTTTTTGGACAAGTATCTTAATGGGGAATCTTGACAAAAATAAAGCCCTGTAAACAGGATTTAGATTGTTTATAGGGTCTTTGACATGATGTATAAATTATGCCGAATTAGCTCAGTTGGCCAGAGCACGTGATTTGTAATCTCGGGGTCCTCAGTTCGAATCTGAGATTCGGCTCATTGTTCGACAAGTGTAAAAGTTATTGGGGGAGATACCAAAGTGGCCAACTGGGGCAGACTGTAACTCTGCTGGCGTACGCCTTCGTAGGTTCGAATCCTGCTCTCCCCACAAAGAAGTTCCAAGTTCAAAGTTGAAAGTTCCAAGTTGACGTAACCTGAAACTTGAAACCTGAAACTTATAAGAAGTTGAAAGTTAAAAGTTAAAAGTTCAAAGTTACGTCAACTTGGAACCTGAAACCTGAAACTTGAAACACATAAGCGGGAGTAGCTCAGCTGATAGAGCATTAGCCTTCCAAGCTAAGGGTCGCGAGTTTGAATCTCGTCTCCCGCTCAATAAAAAGATTGCTGATGTAGCTCAGGGGTAGAGCGCTTCCTTGGTAAGGAAGAGGTCGCGAGTTCAATTCTCGCCCTCAGCTCTGATGAAAGTTTAAAAGATAATTTAAAATTATTACAAGTTATGGCTAAAGCAAAATTTAACAGGGACAAGGCCCACGTCAATATTGGTACTATTGGCCACGTTGACCACGGCAAGACTACTTTGACTGCTGCTATTACTATGGTATTGGCAAGAAAAGGTTATTGTGAAGTAAAATCGTTTGAATCTATTGACAGTGCTCCGGAAGAAAAAGAGCGCGGTATTACAATTAATACTGCCCATGTTGAGTACGAAACAGCTACACGTCACTATGCTCACGTTGACTGTCCGGGACATGCTGACTATGTGAAAAACATGGTTACAGGTGCTGCCCAGATGGACGGCGCTATCATCGTAGTTGCTGCAACTGATGGTCCTATGCCTCAGACTCGTGAACACATCCTTTTGGCCCGTCAGGTAAACGTACCTAAACTGGTTGTTTTCATGAATAAGGTGGATATGGTTGACGACCCGGAAATTCTTGAACTTGTTGAAATGGAAATTCGTGAATTATTAACATTCTACGGTTTCGACGGAGACAATTCACCAGTTATCATGGGATCAGCTCTTGGTGCAATGAACGGTGAAGCAAAATGGGAAGAAAAAGTTCTTGAATTAATGGATGCAGTTGATACCTGGATTCCAATTCCTCCACGTGATGTTGATAAGCCTTTCCTTATGCCTGTTGAAGACGTATTCTCGATCACTGGTCGTGGAACAGTTGCAACTGGTCGTATCGAAACTGGGTTGGTTCACACAGGTGATGAACTTCAGTTGATTGGTTTAGGTGCAGAAGGTCGTAAAACAGTTTGTACCGGTGTTGAAATGTTCCGTAAAATTCTTGATGATGGTCAGGCTGGTGACAACGTAGGTTTGTTGTTGCGTGGTGTTGACAAAAAAGAAATCAAACGTGGACAGATTCTTGCCAAGCCAGGTTCAGTAACACCTCATACAACATTTAAAGCTGAGGTTTATATTCTGAAAAAAGAAGAAGGTGGACGTCACACTCCATTCCACAACAAATATCGTCCTCAATTCTATATCCGTACTTTAGATGTTACAGGTGAAATCATGTTACCTGAAGGACGCGAAATGGTTATGCCAGGTGATAACGTTTCAATTATAGTACAATTGATCTACCCGGTAGCTCTTAGTGTAGGACTTCGTTTTGCAATCCGCGAAGGTGGTCGTACCGTTGGCGCTGGACAGGTTACTGAAATTGTTTCGTAATATCCCGCTAAAATATTCTGATAGGAAGTCCCGGACTTTATGTCCGGGATTTTTCTACGGATGGAACTCAGACGGGAGTTTTGTTTTTTTTATATGAATAGAGTAAGTTCGAATCTTACCATCCGTACAAATTATATTATAATACGAAATGAAACTTATACTATATTTCGAAGAAGCTTATAATGAGCTTGTTCATAAAGTTTCCTGGCCTACCCGCAAAGAATTGCAGAATAGCGCTTTGATTGTAATGGTTGCTTCCTTTATTATAGCACTGATAGTCTTCGTAATGGATTTCTCTTTTGATAACATTATGAGCTTTGTGTACAAATTATTTTATTAATTCCTTTTGGAGTACATCATGGGCGAAAACGTAAAAAAATGGTATGTTCTTCGGGCAATCGGCGGAAAAGAGAAGAAAGTCAAAGAATATATTGAAAACGAGATTGCAAATGCTGGTCTTCAGGAGTATGTTTCACAGGTATTGATTCCTACAGAGAAAGTTTATCAGATTCGCAACGGTAAAAAAATCAGTAAGGATAGAAATTTCTTTCCTGGTTATGTTTTAATTGAAGCTTGTCTGGTAGGTGAAATTCCTCACTTGTTGAAAAGTATACCCAACGTCATTGGCTTCCTTGGGGATACCAAGAGTGGAGATCCTGTTCCGATGCGTCAGTCTGAAGTTTACCGGATTCTTGGTCAGGTAGATGAAATGGCTGAATTGGGAGAGGAAATGAATGTTCCCTTCGTAGTGGGAGAAACTGTGAAAGTTATTGATGGGCCATTTAATGGCTTCAACGGAATCATTGAGAAGATTAATGATGAAAAGAAGAAGCTTGAAGTAATGGTTAAAATTTTTGGACGAAAAACTCCTTTGGAGCTTAGCTTCATGCAAGTAGAAAAGGAGTAATAAATCATTTATCGATTTTATTATGGCTAAAGAAATTGCTGCATTAATTAAATTGCAAGTAAAGGGGGGTGCTGCTAATCCTTCACCTCCAATAGGCCCGGCATTAGGTTCTAAAGGGGTAAATATCATGCAGTTTTGCAAACAGTTTAACGGTAGAACTCAAGACCTTGCAGGTAAAGTTTTGCCGGTTGTTATAACTGTTTATGCTGATAAATCGTTTGATTTTGTAATTAAACAACCCCCGGTAGCCGTGCAACTTATTGAAGCTGCGAAGGTGAAGAAAGGTTCTGCAGAGCCACACGTTTTAAAAGTGGGTTCTGTAAGCTGGGAACAAGTAAAGGTGATTGCAGAAATTAAACTGGAAGACCTGAACTGTTTCTCACTTGATGCAGCTATAAGCATGGTTGCTGGTACTGCCAGAAGTATGGGTATCACCGTTGAAGGCGAACGCCCTGCGACAAACTAATTAAAATTACTAAAATGGGCAGAATTACAAAGAATAAAAAGCTTGCTCTGGAAAAACTCGAAAAGGGGAAAATCTATACACTGAAAGAAGCTTCAGTATTGGTAAAAGAAATTGCTTTTACCAAGTTTGATGCTTCGGTGGATATCGATGTTCGTCTTGGAGTAGATCCCAGAAAAGCTAATCAAATGGTTAGAGGCGTGGTTACTTTACCTCATGGTACTGGTAAAGAAGTACGTGTATTGGCCCTTGTTACTCCTGAAAAAGAACAGGAAGCCAGAGATGCTGGAGCTGATTATGTTGGTCTTGACGATTATGTTGATAAAATCAAGGGTGGTTGGACCGATGTAGATGTGATTATCACTATGCCACCGGTTATGGGTAAAGTTGGAGCACTTGGACGTATTTTAGGTCCCCGTGGTTTGATGCCGAACCCTAAAAGTGGTACTGTTACAATGGATATTGGAAAGGCTGTTGCTGAAGTAAAAGCTGGTAAAATTGACTTCAAAGTCGATAAGTTTGGTATTGTTCACACTTCTGTTGGGAAAGTTTCATTTGAACCTGAGAAGTTAGTTGCGAACGCTACTGAATTTGTAAATACCCTGATTAAGCTTAAACCTTCTGCTGCAAAAGGTACTTACGTTAAAAGTATTTACGTGTCTAGTACGATGAGTCCTGGAATACAAGTAGAACCAAAGTCTGTCTCTGAAAAGTAAAATATTGATATGAAAAGATCAGAAAAATTCGAAATTATCGGTAATCTTACGGAGCAGATTAATTCATCAACTCATTTTTATCTGACTGACATTGAAGGTCTGAATGCTGCTAAAACAAGTAGTTTAAGACGTTTATGTAACAAACAGCAAGTAGAATTGGTTGTGGTTAAGAATACCCTCTTGCGTAAAGCGCTGGAAGCATCAAATAAGAATGCAGAAGAGCTTTATGAGGTTCTAACAGGTAATACTTCCGTCATGTTTTGTGAGAACGCTAATGCTCCTGCAAAATTGATTAAAGACTTCAAAAAGAAAAACAAGATGCCAATTTTAAAAGGCGCCTATGTTCAGGAGTCAATTTATGTTGGTGAAGATCAATTGGATGTATTAGTTTCTATTAAGTCTAAAAACGAACTTATTGGTGAAGTTATCGGATTGTTGCAATCTCCTATCAAAAATGTGATTGGTGGATTACAGTCAGGTGCAAATATCATCCATGGTGTTTTGAAGACATTGGGAGAAAGAGAAAATTAGTTAGTTATAAAATTATATTAAAAAATTATTATCGAAATGGCAGATTTAAAAGCACTTGCGGAAGAGTTAGTGAACTTAACTGTAAAAGAAGTAAATGAATTAGCCGGAATTTTAAAATCGGTTTATGGTATTGAACCTGCTGCTGCAGCTGTTGCTGTTGCTGCTGCCGGCCCTGCTGAAGAAGTAGAAGCCGCAGTTCAAACCGAATTCGATGTTATTCTGAAAGCAGCTGGTCAGTCAAAATTGGCTGTAGTAAAATTAGTGAAAGAGTTAACTGGTCTTGGTTTGAAAGAAGCTAAAGAAGTAGTTGATAGTGCTCCAAAAGCAATCAAAGAAAAAGTTTCCAGAGACGAAGCAGAATCATTAAAAACGCAATTGGAAGAAGCTGGAGCAGAAGTTGAACTTAAATAAAAGTCTTACGACCTTATTTATAGGTTGAATGGTTTAGAACCTCACATTCGTGGGGTTCTATCCCTTTTTGTATATTTATCTTATGAGTTCAATTAATTAATATACATAGATGTCAGTAAAAATTGAAAACCAGAGGATTAGCTTTTCTTCAATTAAAAGCGTATTTGACTATCCTGATTTTCTTGAAGTTCAAGTGAAGTCCTTCATTGAATTTTTCCAATTAGGTACTACTCCCGATCAACGCAAACTGGAGGGTTTATGTCGGGTGTTTGAAGAAAATTTTCCAATTACCGATACGAGAAATAATTTTGTTCTTGAATTTGTGGATTATGCGGTTGACCCACCTCGTTATGCTATTGACGAATGCATCGAACGTGGTTTGACTTTTAGCGTTCCACTAAAGGCAAAATTGAAATTATATTGTACTGATCCTGAACATGAAGATTTTGATACCGTTGTTCAGGATGTTTATTTGGGGACTGTTCCCTATATGACGCCCAGAGGTACATTTGTTATTAATGGTGCCGAACGTGTTGTTGTTTCTCAGTTGCATCGTTCTCCCGGAGTATTTTTCGGTCAAAGTATGCATGCTAACGGGACAAAACTTTATTCAGCCAGGATTATCCCTTTTAAAGGATCATGGATCGAATTTGCAACTGACATCAATAGTGTCATGTTTGCATACATTGATCGCAAGAAAAAATTGCCGGTAACTACATTGCTTCGTGCAATCGGATTCGAAAGTGACAAGGATATTCTTGAAATCTTCGATCTTGCTGATGAAATCAAGGTATCAAAATCTGGTTTAAAGAAAATCGTTGGTCGTAAACTGGCTGCACGTGTTCTAAAAACCTGGATTGAAGACTTTGTGGACGAGGATACGGGTGAAGTTGTATCTATCGAACGTAACGAGGTTGTTATCGACCGCGAAGTCATTATTGAAAATGATCATATAGACGAAATCATTGATTCTGGAGCAAAAACCATTTTGCTGCATAAAGAAGACCAGAATCTTCAGGATTACGCCATTATATACAATACTCTTCAGAAAGACCCGTGTAACTCGGAGAAAGAAGCCGTACTTCATATTTACAGGCAGTTGCGTAATGCAGAACCGCCTGATGATGCAACAGCAAGAGACGTAATTGACAAATTATTCTTTTCTGAAAAAAGATATGACCTCGGTCAGGTAGGACGTTACAGGATCAATAAGAAATTGGGCCTTAACATCGAAATGAATGTACAGGTACTGACCAAGGAAGATATCATTGAAATTATCAAATATCTGATCAAACTGGTTAATTCAAAAACTGACGTTGATGATATTGACCACTTGAGCAACCGTCGTGTGCGCACAGTGGGTGAACAGATGTTTAATCAGTTTGGTGTAGGTTTGGCCCGTATGGCCCGTACCATTCGTGAACGTATGAATGTTCGCGACAATGAAGTATTTACACCTATTGATTTGATTAATTCGAAGACTTTATCTTCGGTAATCAATTCGTTCTTCGGAACAAACGCATTGTCTCAGTTTATGGATCAAACAAATCCATTGGCTGAAATGACTCATAAACGTCGTATGTCAGCTTTGGGACCTGGCGGTCTTTCCCGTGAAAGAGCAGGTTTTGAGGTTCGTGACGTTCACTTTACCCATTATGGCCGCCTGTGCCCGATTGAAACACCTGAAGGACCAAACATTGGTTTGATTTCTTCGTTGTGTGTTTTTGCAAAAGTGACTGAATTAGGTTTCATTTCAACTCCATACCGTAAGGTTGTTGATGGAAAAGTGGATCTTACTGTTGCTGGTTCAATTTATCTGACTGCTGAAGAAGAAGAAGGTAAAGTTATCGCACAGGCCAATGCACCTCTTGATGACGAAGGCAATTTTGTTAATGCCAGGGTGAAATCACGTTTAGATGGTGATTATCCGATTGTACCAAAAGGTGATGTCAATCTGATGGACGTAGGTCCTAACCAGATTGCTTCCGTGGCTGCATCGTTGATTACTTTCCTTGAACATGATGATGCCAACCGTGCATTGATGGGATCTAACATGATGCGCCAGGCAGTACCGCTGCTTCGTCCTGAAGCTCCTATTGTAGGAACAGGTCTTGAAGCACGCTCTGCACTCGATTCACGTGTTTTAGTTGTTGCCGAAGATGATGGTGTTGTTGAATATGTTGATGCTGACGAGATTTTGATTCGTTACGACAAGACAGAAGAAGAAAGATTTGTAAGCTTCGATCCTGAAGTCGTGACCTATCGGATTTCTAAATTTCAAAAAACCAACCAGGGAACGGTTGTCGATCTTAAACCAATCGTGTTTAAAGGCGACCGCGTGAAAAAAGGACAGGTACTTACCGAAGGTTATGCCACTCAAGGTGGAGAACTTGCTTTGGGACGTAACCTTAAAGTAGCCTTCATGCCTTGGCAGGGATATAACTAT
Organism: Prolixibacteraceae bacterium UBA6029; assembly: GCA_002429385.1. Classification (GTDB taxonomy): domain Bacteria; phylum Bacteroidota; class Bacteroidia; order Bacteroidales; family Prolixibacteraceae; genus Aquipluma. Next base: position 23,945 of record DIZL01000039.1, read on the forward strand.
GAGGATGCAATCGTTATTTCTGAACGCGTTGTTCGGGAAGATGTATTCACCTCAATACATGTTGACGAATATTCTCTGGAAGTTCGCGACACAAAACGTGGGGTGGAGGAATTTACTTCCGATATTCCAAACGTAAGCGAAGAAGCTACAAAGAATCTGGACGAAAACGGATTGATTCGTGTGGGGGCAGTTGTAAAACCAGGTGACATCCTGATTGGAAAAATTACTCCTAAAGGTGAATCTGATCCTTCTCCTGAAGAAAAACTGCTTCGTGCTATCTTTGGTGATAAGGCCGGCGACGTAAAAGATGCATCTTTAAAAGCCTCTCCATCGCTGAATGGAACAATTATCGATAAGAAACTATTCTCCCGCGTAGTAAAAGATAAAAAGGGTAAAATGGCGACCAAACCTTTGCTCGATTCAATCGACGAAGAATTTGACCGCCATGCATCCGGCTTACGTGCCAAACTGGAAGATAAACTGTTTACCCTGGTAAATGGTAAAACCAGTCAGGGCGTAAAAGATTATTACGGTGGCGATATTATTGGTAAAAGCATCAAATTTACCTTAAAACAGCTTCAGGAAATTGATTATCTGACTATAAATCCAGCTAAATGGACGACAGATAAAGATAAGAATGACATGATTTTCGCCCTTATCAACAATTACATCATGAAGCATAAGGAACTTGAGGCTTCATCAAAAAGGAAACGCTACAATGTGACCATTGGAGATGAACTCCCTGCAGGTATTATTCAGCTTGCTAAAGTTTACGTAGCTAAGAAACGTAAATTGCAGATTGGTGATAAGATGGCAGGACGCCACGGTAATAAAGGTATCGTATCACGTATTGTTCGTGACGAAGATATGCCTTTTCTAAGCGACGGAACTCCGGTTGATATTGTCCTTAACCCTCTTGGTGTACCTTCGCGTATGAACCTTGGACAGATTTACGAAACTGTTTTGGGTTGGGCAGGTAAAGAATTGGGCTTGAAATTTGCTACTCCTATTTTTGATGGCGCTACTCTTGATCAGGTATGTGAATATACCGAACAGGCTGGCGTTCCTCTTTACGGTAAAACATATCTTAGCGACGGTGGTACAGGCGAACCTTTTGATCAACCTGCAACTGTCGGAATTATTTATATGCTGAAACTGGGTCACATGGTCGAAGATAAGATGCATGCCCGTTCAATCGGACCATATTCATTGATTACTCAGCAGCCATTGGGCGGTAAAGCTCAGTTCGGAGGCCAGCGTTTTGGTGAAATGGAAGTTTGGGCGCTCGAAGCATTCGGTGCATCCAACATTCTCCAGGAAATCCTGACTGTGAAATCAGATGACGTATTGGGAAGAGCAAAAGCATACGAAGCTATTGTAAAGGGAGAACCAATGCCAGCGGCAGGTATTCCTGAATCATTAAACGTTTTGCTTCACGAATTACGTGGCCTTGGTTTGAGTGTAAACCTGGATTAATTTAAGGAAAATTGATTTGATTTTCCTGAATATAAACTTGTTAAAATAACGATCGATATATGGCATTCAGAAAAGACATCAAAGTTAAAAGTAGCTTTGCCAAAATTGGTATCAGTCTGGCTTCACCTGAGGAAATTCTCGAACGGTCTCATGGAGAAGTATTGAAACCTGAAACGATAAATTATCGGACCTATAAACCTGAACGTGATGGTTTATTTTGTGAACGTATCTTCGGACCGGTAAAAGACTACGAGTGTCATTGCGGCAAATACAAACGCATCCGTTATAAAGGGATCGTTTGTGACCGTTGTGGTGTTGAAGTCACTGAGAAAAAAGTCCGTCGCGAACGCATGGGACATATATCCCTGGTAGTGCCGGTTGCACATATTTGGTATTTCAAATCTTTACCCAACAAAATCGGGTACCTGTTAGGTTTACCTACCAAAAAATTGGATGCAATTATTTATTACGAAAGATATGTAGTCATCAATGCCGGGATTAAAGCCCAGGACGGCGTAAAATATCTTGACTTCCTTACGGAAGAAGAATACATGGATATTCTGGATTCTTTACCAAAAGAAAACCAGTATCTCGATGATGCTGATCCGAATAAATTCATGGCCCGAATGGGTGCCGATGCTTTGTACACTTTATTGCAGCGTCTCGAACTGGATGAAATGTCATTCGATCTTCGTCACAGAGCTAATACCGAAACTTCACAACAGCGCAAAAACGAAGCTTTAAAACGGTTGCAGGTTGTTGAAGCTTTCAGGACAAGTAAAAATATCAACCGTCCCGAATGGATGATTGTAAAAGTTGTTCCTGTAATTCCACCTGATTTGCGTCCTTTGGTTCCACTCGATGGAGGCCGTTTTGCCACCTCCGATCTGAACGATTTGTACCGCAGGGTAATTATCCGTAACAACCGTTTAAAACGTCTGATTGAAATCAAAGCACCTGAAGTAATCTTACGTAACGAAAAACGTATGCTTCAGGAAGCCGTCGATTCATTATTCGATAATTCACGCAAGTCAAATGCTGTTAAAACAGAGAATAACCGTGCATTAAAATCTTTGTCCGACAGTTTGAAAGGGAAACAAGGTCGTTTCCGTCAGAACCTGTTGGGTAAACGTGTCGATTATTCAGCCCGTTCGGTCATTGTTATCGGACCAAAGCTGAAACTGCACGAATGTGGTCTTCCAAAAGATATGGCTGCCGAGCTTTTCAAACCATTCATTATTCGTAAACTGATTGAGCGTGGTATTGTAAAGACAGTTAAATCGGCCAAGAAGATTGTCGACCGCAAAGATCCTGTGGTATGGGATATTCTTGAAAATGTATTGAAAGGTCACCCGGTTATGCTTAACCGTGCGCCTACGCTTCACCGTTTATCCATACAGGCATTTCAGCCCGTTTTGGTTGAAGGAAAAGCCATTCAGTTGCACCCGCTCGTTTGTACCGGTTTCAACGCCGACTTCGATGGTGACCAGATGGCTGTTCACGTACCGCTTGGTAATGCTGCCGTTTTGGAAGCCCAGATGCTGATGCTTGCGTCACATAACCTTCTGAACCCTGCAAATGGCGCTCCAATCACTGTTCCTTCACAGGACATGGTTCTTGGATTATATTATATGACCAAACCTCGTTCGGGAGCCCGTGGTGAAGGTATGATCTTCTATTCAACCGAAGAGGTGATCATTGCGTACAACGAAAATGTAATTGATTTACATGCAATTATTAAGGTAAAGGTTGAAGATGTGGATGAAAATGGCGACATGTTCAAACACATCATCGAAACCTCTGTTGGTCGGATTATTTTCAACCAGACGGTTCCCAAAGAAGTTGGTTACATCAACCAGTTGCTGACTAAAAAGTCGCTTCGTACTATTATTTCCGATATTTATAAAAAGACAGGCAACGCTGTAACTGTACGTTTCCTTGATGACATTAAGGATTTGGGTTACACCATGGCTTACCGTGGCGGATTGTCGTTCAACTTGAGCGATGTGGTCGTTCCTGTTGATAAGAAAGAAATTGTTGATGCCGGTTATGCCGAAGTTGACGAGGTCATGATGAACTACAATCAGGGATTCATTACAAACAACGAACGCTACAACCAGGTTATTGATATCTGGACACATGCCAATGCAAAACTGACCAACTCGGTGATGAAAACATTGAGCACCGACCGTCAGGGTTTCAACTCGGTATATATGATGTTGGATTCAGGAGCACGTGGTTCTAAAGAGCAGATTCGTCAGCTTTGCGGAATGCGTGGTTTGATGGCTAAGCCTCAGAAATCTGGATCAACAGGTTCTCAGATCATCGAAAACCCTATTCTGGCGAACTTTAAAGAAGGTCTGTCGGTTTTGGAATACTTTATTTCAACCCACGGTGCCCGTAAAGGTTTGGCCGATACTGCACTGAAGACTGCTGATGCAGGTTATCTGACCCGTAGGTTGGTTGACGTTGCACAGGATGTGATTATCAATGAAGAAGACTGTGGTACTCTGCGTGGACTGATTGCTTCGGCAATTAAGAACAACGAAGAAGTGGTTGCTTCTTTGGTCGAAAGAATACTTGGACGTTCAACCGTTCACGATATCTATAATCCGCTTACAGGTGAATTGATCGTTGCTTCAGGTGAAATTGTTACCGACGAAGTGGCCCGTAAAATTGAAGATTCACCTATTGAATCCGTTGAAATACGTTCAGTGTTAACCTGCGAATCAAAAGTAGGTGTTTGCGCTAAATGTTACGGATTGAATCTCGCCGGAAGTACAATGGTTCAGAGGGGTGAAGCGGTAGGAGTTATTGCCGCTCAGTCAATCGGTGAGCCAGGAACACAGCTTACACTGCGTACATTCCACGTGGGAGGTATCGCCGGTAACATTTCTACCCAGTCAACGATTGAATCAAAATACGACGGTATTGCCGAAATCGACGAATTACGTATGGTTGAGCAGGTCAACGAAACTGGCATCAAAACCTATATCGTGGTTAGCCGTTTGGCTGAATTAAGAATCATCGACAAAAATACAAGGATCCAGCTTTCCTTACACAATATTCCTTACGGATCAAAACTGTACATCGATAATGGACAGGAAGTGAAGAAGGGAATGCTGATTTGCGAATGGGATCCATACAACGGGGTAATCATCACCGAATTTAAAGGTAAAATCTCGTTCGAACAAGTGATCGACGGGGTGACTTATCGTGAAGAATCTGATGAGCAAACAGGATACAAGGAAAAAGTAATCATCGAAACAAGGGATAAAACCAAGAATCCCGGATTACGTATCCTTGACGAAAAAGGAAACACAATCCGTACTTATAACTTGCCCGTAGGTGGTCACATGGCCGTCGAAGAAGGACAGATTGTTGAAGCCGGAGCTGTATTGGTGAAAATTCCTCGTGCTGCTGGTAAAGCTGGTGATATCACCGGTGGTCTGCCCCGTGTAACTGAATTATTCGAAGCCCGTAATCCATCTAACCCTGCAGTTGTTTCCGAAATCGACGGTGAAATTTCTCTGGGTAAAATCAAACGTGGTAACCGCGAAATCGTTGTTACTTCAAAGGGCGGAGATATCAAACGTTATTTGGTTCCGCTTTCACGCCAGATACTGGTGCAGGAGAACGATTATATCCGTGCGGGAACACCACTTTCTGACGGCGCTACCACACCTTCTGATATCCTTGCCATTAAAGGCCCTACCGCTGTTCAGGAATACATTTTGAATGAAGTTCAGGACGTGTACCGTATGCAGGGGGTAAAAATCAATGACAAGCATTACGAGGTGATCATTCGCCAGATGATGCGCAAGGTGGAGATCGACGATCCGGGCGATACCCGTTTCCTCGAAAAACAGATTGTCGACAAACATGAGTTCCTTCACGAAAACGACTGGATCTATAACAAGAAGATTGTTACTGAATCAGGCGATTCCGACAGTTTAAAACCGGGTATGATCATTACCTCGCGTCGTTTGAGAGACGAAAACTCAAACCTGCGTCGCCGTGATAAGAAACTGGTTGAAGCCAACGATGCTGTTCCTGCAACATCTAGTCAGATTCTCCAGGGAATTACCCGTGCTGCACTGCAAACACGTAGCTGGTTATCGGCTGCATCATTCCAGGAAACCACCAAGGTATTAAACGAAGCTGCCATTCATGGCAAAGTCGATTATCTCGATGGTTTGAAGGAAAACGTGATCTGCGGACATCTGATCCCAGCCGGTACCGGTTTGAAGGAATACAAAAACCTTGTTGTTGGCTCGAGAGACGAATACGACAAGATTACTGAACCCAAAGATTCTGACCGTTTTTAATTAATTCGTTATGGAAGATCAGAAAAACAATAACAATCAGTTGCAGATTGAGTTAACCGAAGAGATTGCCCAGGGAATTTATTCCAATCTGGCGATTATCACTCATTCAAACTCCGAATTTGTACTGGATTTCGTCCGTGTAATGCCTGGCATACCAAAAGCGAATGTAAAATCGAGAATTATTTTAACTCCCGAACATGCCAAACGCTTATTACTGGCTTTGCAGGAAAACATTCAGAAATATGAAACCGTAAATGGCGTTGTTAAGAATGTCAGAGGACACGATCCATTTCTTCCCCCGATGACTTTCGGAGGACCTGTTCCTACCGCTTAAGAATTTATACAATTCATACGCAGAAGCCGTCTCAATGTAAATTGGGTCGGCTTTTTTCATTAACTAAAAATGCATTAATACTGCCAGAATCGATAGCCATATTCGAAATATTCTGGCTTCATAAATTGATTAGTTGCATTTTCTCTTTCCTGCTTCCTGCATTTGTCAGAAGGTATTTGAAGCTTTTACTGAGTTCGGAAGAAGCTGAAAGATGTTGATAAAATTATTCTGCACTGTTCCTTACTTAAATTCAATTTAAATAAATGGACAATTCAGTAGAAAAGGATTTTTTGAAACCATGGGTTGATTGTTTGATTTGCTTTGTCTGTCAGCGCTTCAGAGGCTATTTAAAGGTAAATTCATCGATTACGGGCTTAGAGTATCCTCCGCTGTTGTTTCCTCTTTGTAATTGTTCAAAAAAGTTGCTTGATTTCTTTGGGTTGAATATCTATATTTGCTCACTTTTAAAAATTGAGCCTTGGTTAAAGATCGGATTAATGATGGAGCAGGTATTGATTTGGAATCGGTTTTTAGAAATGACTAATGAGAGAAAAAAACAATTAACTCAAATAAAAAGGAATGAAAGGTTACAAAATTATCGTTCTTGCTAAACAGGTGCCGGATACGCGCAATGTTGGCAAAGATGCAATGAAAGCCGATGGAACGGTTAACCGGGCTGCCCTGCCGGCTATTTTCAACCCGGAAGATTTAAATGCCCTCGAACAGGCGCTTCGGATTAAAGACAAATTTCCGGGGACAACCATTACCATTTTAACTATGGGACCAGGTCGTGCCGCTGAGATCATCCGTGAAGGGATGTTTCGTGGAGCCGATGATGGTATCCTGCTTACCGACCGTGCTTTTGCAGGTTCTGACACCCTGGCTACTTCCTATGCGCTGGGACAAACACTGAAGAAACACGGCAATTACGACATTATCATTGCAGGTCGTCAGGCTATTGATGGTGATACTGCCCAGGTAGGACCACAGGTTGCCGAAAAGCTAGGCCTTCCGCAGGTGACCTATGTTGAAGAAGTTCTTGCAATCAGCAAAGGTTTTGTCACCATGAAACGTCGTCTTGAACGTGGGGTAGAAGTGGTGAAATGCCCGATTCCATTGGTGATTACTGTAAATAGTTCGGCTCCCGATTGCCGTGCCCGTAACGCCAAACTGATCATGAAATATAAACATGCCAAGACGATCTCCGAAATGCAGGAGGCCAATGACGATTATCTGCATTTGTATAACGACCGCCCGTACCTGAATATTAAGGAATGGACGGTTAATGATATTGACGCTGTGGCCGACGAATTGGGATTAACCGGTTCGCCTACCAAAGTTAAAAAGGTTGAGAACGTTGTTCTTCAGTCAAAGGGAGCTAAAGTAATTACTTCTTCCGACGAAGATATGGATCAGCTAATGCGTGAGTTAATTGAAAATCATACCATCGGATAATTGATAATACATCCCACAACTATGAATAGTGTTTTTGTTTATTGCGAAATAGAAGACGGTCAGGTTGCCGAAGTTAGCATGGAATTGCTGACCAAAGGGCGTTCGCTGGCTACCGAATTAAAATGTAAGCTCGAAGCAATAGCCATCGGGTATAAACTGGATGGAATTGAAAAGGATATTTTCCCCTATGGAGTAGATGTTTTGCACATTGCCGACGACAAAAGGCTGGCTCCGTATACTACTTTACCCCATAATTCGATTGTGGTTAAACTTTTTCAGGAAGAAAAACCACAGATTGCTTTGATGGGAGCCAGTTCTGTTGGTCGTGATTTAGGTCCTCGCGTCTCATCAGCCTTGCACAGTGGCTTAACTGCGGATTGTACTTCGCTGGTTATTGGCGATCATGAGGATAAAAAAGCCGATAAGATCTATACTGATTTACTTTACCAGATTCGTCCTGCTTTTGGAGGCAACATCATTGCTACCATTATTAACCCTGATTGCCGTCCGCAAATGGCCACGGTTCGTGAAGGGGTTATGAAAAAAGAAATTCTTGATCCGAAATACAAAGGATCGATCAATAAGCTTGATGTATCGAAATATACTAATGACACTGATTTCGTTGTTGAAATGATCGAGCGTCACATGGAAAAGAGTAAAGTGAACATCAAAGGAGCCGGAATCATTGTGGCCGGAGGTTATGGTGTTGGCTCGAAGGAAAATTTCAACCTGCTCTTTGAATTGGCTGAAGTATTGGGTGGCGAAGTTGGCGCCTCACGCGCTGCTGTTGATTCAGGATATGTTGATCACGAACGTCAGGTCGGACAAACCGGTACCACTGTTCGTCCAAAACTCTACATTGCATGTGGTATTTCAGGACAAATACAGCACCGTGCAGGAATGGAAGAATCGGCCCAGATTATTGCAATCAATACCGATCCTGAAGCACCGATCAATTCAATTGCTGATTATGTGATCACAGGCGACGTTGCAGTCATCCTGCCCAAAATGATCAAGTTTTATAAAGCAAATACAAAGTAGTCTTTCATCCGAAAAATTAAATATAATGGCTAATTTTTATACTGACAATAAAGACCTGAAATTCCATTTGACCCATCCATTGATGGAGAGAATTGTTCGTTTGAAAGAACGTAATTTCGAAGAAAAGAAGAAATTCGATTTTGCTCCCATGGATTACGAAGATGCACAGGATAGCTACGATAAGGTGCTTGAGGTGGTTGGCGAAATCTGTGGTGATATCGTATCTCCAAACGCCGAGGGCATCGATGCCGAAGGCCCGAGTGTGGTTGACGGACATGTGGTCTATGCCAGTGGTACGGAAATAAACATTGATGCGCTTCGCAAAGC
>DIZL01000039.1:33157-35686 GCA_002429385.1 Prolixibacteraceae bacterium UBA6029
GATGCTGGTTTTGTAAACATCTGGGGACTTCAGGATTGTGCTGAAACAATTAACGAATTTGCCTCTGAAGAGCAAAAAGCTAAATATCTGCCCCGTGTCTGTGCAGGAGAAACCATGGCGATGGATTTGACCGAACCCGATGCAGGATCTGATCTTCAGGCTGTTCAACTGAAAGCTGCCTGGGACGAGAAGAAAGGAATCTGGCTGCTTAATGGAGTGAAGCGTTTCATTACCAACGGTGATGGCGACATTGCACTGGTATTGGCACGTTCAGAAGCAGGAACAAAAGACGGTCGTGGTTTGTCCATGTTTATCTACGACAAGCGCAGTGGTGGCGTAACTGTTCGCCGCATCGAGCACAAAATGGGTATCATTGGTTCTCCAACCTGCGAGCTTGTATTTAAGGATGCTCCCGGCGAAATTGTGGGCGACCGCAAATTGGGACTGATAAAATATGTCATGGCTCTGATGAATGGTGCCCGTCTGGGTATTCATGCTCAGTCAGTCGGTGTATCCGAATCTGCATATCGCGAAGCTTTGTCTTATGCCAAAGAACGTGTTCAGTTTGGAAAGGCCATCATTCGCTTTCCTGCTGTTTATGAAATGATCACTACCATGAAGGCCAAACTGGATGCTTCACGTACCTTATTGTACGAAACAGCCCGTTTTGTTGACATGTATAAAACATACGCACACATATCTGACGAACGTGCTTTGGATAAAGACGAAAAGGCTGAAATGAAGAAATATCAGCGCCTGTCCGATTTGTTTACTCCGCTGGGAAAAGGTATCGCAAGCGAATTCTGTAATCAGTTGGCATACGATGCTGTTCAGATTCATGGCGGATCTGGTTTCATGAAAGATTATCCGGTTGAACGCATTTACCGTGATGCCCGTATTACCTCCATTTATGAAGGAACTACCCAGTTGCAGGTCGTTGCTGCCATCCGTGGCGTTACAACTGGTGGATATCTGGCACAGATTCGTGAATACGAGTCACAGAAGATCACTCCTGAACTGGAATTTATGCGTCGCACCCTGATTATCCTTACCGATGACTATGAACAGGCTGTTACGAGAGTTGTAGAAAGCAATGACAATGAGTTTATTGATTTCCATGCACGCCGCCTTGTAGAAATGGCAGGATTCATCCTTATGAGCTATCTGCTTGTAGTGGATAGTAACAGGGATGCATCATTCACCAAATCAGCCAAAGTATTCATTAAACTGACTAAATCGCTGGTAAAAGGGCATGCTGAGTTTATTCGCGGATCGGTGGTCGAAGACCTTGCTGCCTATAAAATTGAAATGGAATAAGCATAAAATCGATGAATCGTTCCAGATAACGATTTAATAACAATACTATTTTGAGGTGAAAGCCGGTCTTTATGGACTGGCTTTTGCTGTTTTTAGGGGTATCCTTCAATATAGTAAGCCAATTTGAGTCTGGATATTCATTCTCCATTCCTTCCAATTGTAAATTCATATGTGCCGGTTCCCCCTGTCCCTCGGCCCATACCAGAGAGGGTATTTGGGTGTACCTTAAGTGTAGAATAAGAGTACCATGTGTGTAGTTTATGTGTTCATGAACACACAAGGTACACACAAGGTACACTCAATGTACACACAATGTACACACAAAGTGACAGTCGATCCCTGCCCGTTCCCAGTTCAATCCTCCCGTTTCAGTCAACCACTCCTCTTACTATTATATATAGGGAGTAGAACGAAATTTACTGCAATGCGTAAAAGTATCCTGTTTGTTGCTTTCTGCAGAAGTCCATTCCGGCGAGTACGAAAGCGGATTTGGAGGCTTGAAAGCTTCGGATTTTGCTTGTCCTGGATGGAAATATGCCCCCGGGAGGTTTTCTATGATTGATTTCCTGTTTTATAACAGCCTGATATCCAGAAAGAGTAAAGGGGGGATGTAAAATAGTTTAAAAAAAGGTTTGGAATAGATTAGGAAGAGTGGAAAAGGTATCTATCTTTGCAGCCGCTAAAGAGGAAAACAAGTTGTGATTCTTGCAGGCAAACGTTCTTTAAAGGGTTGAAAGGCAAACGATTAGTCTGAATTTCAAAATAAGTTAAGAAAGATTTGGAAGGTTCAGATAAAAGGTATTTCTTTGCAGCCGCTTTCGAAGGAAAGTGTGTTACCGGAAACGGGAACAGGGGCAAGAAGGATACTGGAATAAAAATCCAATAAATTTTAAAATAGACTTGGATTATTAAAAGTAAAGTTTACCTTTGCAGCCGCTAAAAACAAGTGAGTTCATTGCAAGTATTGAGAGCAAAGATGGAAGGGGAATAAAAGGAGAAAATAAAAAAAATCCTTTGGAAGTTTGGAAAAGCTTCTTAACTTTGCCACCCCGTTAAATAGAGATGATTTGGAGAGTAGGAAAAGCGGAGGGAATACAAGCTGAAAAAAGATTGAAACGAGTCGGAAAGAAAGTTTCTTCGCAAGAGGAAAACGGGATCAAGACAAGAAGATATAAGTGAAGTGTCGAGAGGCACGAAGTTCATTGAAAATAT
>DIZL01000039.1:35864-37220 GCA_002429385.1 Prolixibacteraceae bacterium UBA6029
GATAAAGCTCCGGCGGTTAAAGATGGGCATGCGTGACATTAGCTAGTTGGTAAGGTAACGGCTTACCAAGGCTACGATGTCTAGGGGTTCTGAGAGGATGATCCCCCACACTGGTACTGAGACACGGACCAGACTCCTACGGGAGGCAGCAGTGAGGAATATTGGTCAATGGGCGCAAGCCTGAACCAGCCATCCCGCGTGCAGGATGAAGGCCCTATGGGTCGTAAACTGCTTTTATACACCAAGAAAAACACCCACGTGTGGGTGCCCGACGGTAGTGTATGAATAAGCATCGGCTAACTCCGTGCCAGCAGCCGCGGTAATACGGAGGATGCAAGCGTTATCCGGATTCATTGGGTTTAAAGGGTGCGTAGGCGGCTTTTTAAGTCAGTGGTGAAATCTTGCCGCTTAACGGTAAAATTGCCATTGATACTGAAGAGCTTGAGTACAGTTGAGGTAAGCGGAATGTGTAGTGTAGCGGTGAAATGCTTAGATATTACACAGAACACCGATTGCGAAGGCAGCTTACTAAGCTGTTACTGACGCTGATGCACGAAAGCGTGGGGAGCGAACAGGATTAGATACCCTGGTAGTCCACGCCGTAAACGATGATCACTCGCTGTATGCGATACACAGTATGCGGCCAAGCGAAAGCATTAAGTGATCCACCTGGGGAGTACGATCGCAAGGTTGAAACTCAAAGGAATTGACGGGGGCCCGCACAAGCGGAGGAACATGTGGTTTAATTCGATGATACGCGAGGAACCTTACCTGGGCTTAAATGGGGAACGACATCCCGGGAAACCGGGACTTCTTCGGACGTTCTTCAAGGTGCTGCATGGTTGTCGTCAGCTCGTGCCGTGAGGTGTCGGGTTAAGTCCCATAACGAGCGCAACCCTTATCGTTAGTTGCCAGCGGGTCAAGCCGGGGACTCTAGCGAGACTGCCACCGTAAGGTGTGAGGAAGGTGGGGATGACGTCAAATCAGCACGGCCCTTATGTCCAGGGCTACACACGTGTTACAATGGCCGATACAAAGGGCAGCTACCAGGTGACTGGATGCTAATCTCTAAAGTCGGTCTCAGTTCGGATCGAAGTCTGCAACCCGACTTCGTGAAGCTGGATTCGCTAGTAATCGCATATCAGCCATGATGCGGTGAATACGTTCCCGGGCCTTGTACACACCGCCCGTCAAACAATGGAAGCTGGGGGTACCTGAAGTCTGTAACCGCAAGGAGCGGCCTAGGGTAAAACTAGTAACTGGTGTTAAGTCGTAACAAGGTAGCCGTACCGGAAGGTGTGGCTGGAACACCTCCTTTCTGGAGCTTGACTGACAACGAAGAACAGAAGTTTGCGT
>DIZL01000039.1:37477-40137 GCA_002429385.1 Prolixibacteraceae bacterium UBA6029
AAAAGCCAGAAGCCCGACCGACACACACAGTCTCGTAGCTCAGTTGGTTAGAGCACTACACTGATAATGTAGGGGTCCCCAGTTCAACTCTGGGCGGGACTACACTAAAAAAGTAGTTCCAAGTTAAAAGTTCAAAGTTCCAAGTTGTGGAACCTGAAACTTGAAACTCAAGAATAGTTCCAAGTTAAAAAGTTCAAAGTTCCAAGTACGGATACCATTATTCGGAGCATCAACCTGGAACCTGGAACTTGAAACCTGAAACTTGAAAAGAATCCTGGGGGATTAGCTCAGTTGGCTAGAGCATCTGCCTTGCACGCAGAGGGTCAAGGGTTCGACTCCCTTATTCTCCACCAAAACGAAGTACATTAGTACTGAAAGAGAGAGAGAATAAGAAGATCAAATAAGAAAAAGCACACGATTAAAGATTACAACACAGACGTTCATACAATTTATTGGAAAGTGAATAGTGAAAAAGTGGAAAAGTTTGGGGCATAACAACCTGGAACCTGAAACTTGGAACTTGAAACTTTTAAAACCAGGATATGCGACAGGCGCATAATAAGATGGTTCGAATCCATAAATATCCACGTTTAACTCACCATTTTTTGGGAAGTGAAGGGCAACCGGTTCGGAAGCCTGGATGCGGAACAAGAGGAGTTATAAAGTTCTTTGACATATTGGGAAAAAATAAATAGAAGTAATACAAGTAAGATTAACCTGTAAGTATAATAAATAGAAGAAAGTTAGTAAGGGCGTACGGAGAATGCCTTGGCTCTCAGAGACGAAGAAGGACGTGATAAGCTGCGAAAAGTTGCGGGGAGGTGCAAATAACCTTTGATCCGTAAATATCCGAATGGGACAACCCAACCTGGCAACAGGTTATCCGATTATGTCGGAGGTCAACCCGCTGAACTGAAACATCTAAGTAAGCGGAGGAAAAGAAAACAAAAGTGATTCCCCAAGTAGTGGCGAGCGAAAAGGGAACAGCCTAAACCAATATTGTTTCGGCAATGTTGGGGTTGTAGGGCTGCGATATACGATTTAACTTTAAGTGGAATGTTTTGGAAATTTCAGTCATAGAAGGTGATAACCCTGTACACGTAAAGAGTTAAAAAGTTAGCAGTACCCTGAGTAGGGCGGGACACGTGAAATCCTGTCTGAATCTGCCGGGACCATCCGGTAAGGCTAAATACTCCTGAGAGACCGATAGTGAACTAGTACCGTGAGGGAAAGGTGAAAAGAACCGCGAACAGCGGAGTGAAATAGTACCTGAAACCGTGCGCCTACAAGCTGTAGGAGCCCCTTCGTGGGGTGACTGCGTGCCTTTTGCATAATGAGCCTACGAGTTAGTCGTCACTGGCAAGATTAAGTTTTTAAGAGACGGAGTCGAAGCGAAAGCGAGTCTGAATAGGGCGTAAAGTCAGTGGCGCTAGACGCGAAACCTTGTGATCTACCCATGGTCAGGTTGAAGTCCCGGTAACACGGGATGGAGGACCGAACCAGTTAACGTTGAAAAGTTCTTGGATGAACTGTGGGTAGGGGTGAAAGGCCAATCAAACTGGGAAATAGCTCGTACTCCCCGAAATGCATTTAGGTGCAGCCTCGGTTACGAGTCTTGCAGAGGTAGAGCTACTGATTGGATGCGAGGGCTTCACCGCCTATCAAATCCAGACAAACTCCGAATGCTGCAAGATGCTTACCGGGAGTGAGGGCGCGGGTGCTAAGGTCCACGTCCGAGAGGGAAAGAACCCAGATCATCAGCTAAGGTCCCCAAGTATATACTAAGTTGAACTAACGAGGTCTGATTGCTTAGACAGCTAGGATGTTGGCTTGGAAGCAGCCATTCATTTAAAGAGTGCGTAACAGCTCACTAGTCGAGCGATCGGGCATGGATAATAATCGGGCATTAAGTATATCACCGAAGCTATGAATTGACAATTAAGTTTGTCACTGGTAGGGGAGCATTCTAAACTGCGTTGAAGCCGTGTCGTAAGGGGCGGTGGAGTGTTTAGAAAAGCAAATGTAGGCATAAGTAACGATAAAGGGGGTGAGAAACCTCCTCGCCGATAGACTAAGGTTTCCTGATCAACGTTAATCGGATCAGGGTTAGTCGGGACCTAAGGAAAAGCCGAAGGGCGTATTCGATGGACAATTGGTTAATATTCCAATACTTTTTAATACTGCGATGGGGTGACGGAGTGATGAAAGATCCGCGTGCTGACGGAATAGCACGTTAAAGGGCGTAGGTGTTGAGATTGGCAGGTAAATCCGCCGGTTGAGCCGAAACCTGACAGTACCGAGAGCCTTCGGGCAATCGGATAGTGATCCTAAGGGCTTCCAAGAAAAACCTCTAAGCTTCAGGTATTAAAAACCCGTACCACAAACCGACACAGGTAGTCAAGGAGAGAATCCTAAGGCGCTCGAGTGATCCATGGCTAAGGAACTAGGCAAAATAGCCCCGTAACTTCGGGAGAAGGGGCGCTGGAGCAATCCAGCCGCAGTGAAAAGGCCCAGGCGACTGTTTATCACAAACACATGGCTATGCTAAATCGCAAGATGATGTATATGGCCTGACACCTGCCCGGTGCCGGAAGGTTAAGAGGGGATGTCATCGCAAGAGAAGCATTGAATTGAAGCCCCGGTAAACGGCGGCCGTAACT
>DIZL01000081.1 GCA_002429385.1 Prolixibacteraceae bacterium UBA6029
TTTTGATTCCCGGATCACAAATGCTGAAATCTATTGTCAAACAGGTGAATTTATGTAACTGTTGCAGTGTATATTCTGTAAAGGAGGTATAATTAAAAAAGAAAGGAGAACCGTATGACCGAAAGTGTTTACAAAATTATTGAATTGGTAGGATCGAGCAGCGAATCGTGGGAGAAAGCTGCACAAAATGCAATTACAAAAGCTTCCGAATCGCTGCGTGAACTGCGAATTGCTGAGGTAGTCTCTATGGATCTGACCATTAAGGATGGTAAGATTGAAAGCTATCGGACCAAACTGAAGGTGTCGTTCAAGTTTGAAGGTCACCACTAGGGTCATGTTTGCCAAAGGCGAGCAACAAAAAAAGCGGGTAATCTGCCGATGCAGAATACCCGCTTTTGATTGTATATAGGTCTTTTATAGTTTTGTAGTCACAACCAGATCAGCTCCTGTGAGTCCTGCGGATTCAGCTTTTAGCTTAATTTCTCCGGCATTGCCTTTTGGTCTTAAGATCACCAGGCATCGCCCGTTGAAGCTTGACACGGCAGGTGTACGCATGCTTTTCATGTCTTTCGGATTCCCATTTTCGACGGCAGCCAGTTCGCCCGCACCTTCGATCTTAAACTGAACGGGCAGGTTCGCATCGGGAACAAGATTACCGGCTTCATCCACCACTTCAACAGTCACATAGGAAAGATCATTACGGCTGGCTTTTAGTTCTGGGCGATCAGCCACAAGCCTGACCTTAGCCGGTTTCCCGGTTGTCTTCAGAATTTTGGTCCCCATTTCCTTGCCATCCTGTAAGGCTATGGCCTTTAATTCCCCTGCTTCGTAAGGAACTTCGAAGGTGGCCGTCAGTTTTGTTTCAGGAGAAACGGCTTTTGTGCCGAGAACTTTCCCGTTCAGCTCCAGCCTCACCTGGGGATAATCGGAATACACGCTGACCTGAAGTGTCTTGCCTTCCTGGCCTGCCCAGTTCCAGGATTGCCGTTCATCGGGCCATCCCCAGTAACTGACGGTTTCTTTCATTCCGGCAGGAACAGGTGCATGAACAGCCATTTCGAGGCTACTGATTTTCCAGACCACATCGCGGAAGTAGGATTGCGGCTTCTTGAACCCACAAATATCGATATCGCCGCAATAGGAATTGTACCAGGGCCAGTCGATCGAAAACTGATCTTTACCGCCTGTGTTGATCAGAGAATGGCCGATTCCCGATTCGCCCAGGTAATCCATTGCGGTCCAGACAAAATCGCCTAGTACGTAAGTGTGTTTTTCTACCATTTGCCAATTTTCAAGCGCTTCCTTTGGAACAGATTCAGTCCCAACCATCATGCGTTTTGGAAATGCTTCATGATCGCTTTCGTAATGGCGCCATTGATAATTGTACCCCCCCACATCCAATAGTGCAAAGGCAGGAATAGTAGCATCCCAGGTTTTTGCTTTATTGTCCCAGAACTCACAAATGGCTTCGGTTACAGGACGAGTGGTATCCAACTTCTTAATGATGGAGCTTAAATCTTTCATAATTATAAGACCTGATGAATCGGCACGTTCGGGAATTTCGTTCCCAATGCTCCAGAGAATAACGGAAGGGTGGTTGCGGTCGCGTCTTACCATGGCTTCCAGATCCTGCTGATGGTATTTTCCGAAATAATTGCTGTAGTCATCAGGGTTTTTAGGCTTCTGCCACTGGTCAAACGCCTCATCGATAACTAATACACCCAGGCGGTCACAGGCATCCAGAAATTGAGACGATGGGGGATTGTGACTGGTACGGATGGCATTGAAGCCGAACTTTTTCATCAGTTCCACCCGGCGTTCTTCTGCACGGTCGATAGTAGCCGATCCCAGTGGACCATTGTCATGGTGCATGCAGCCGCCTTTAAGAAGAACACGTTCACCGTTCAGCAGGAAGCCTTTTTCTGCGCTGAATTCAATAGAGCGTATCCCAAAGATGGTGGTTTTCTGATCGACCACGATTCCTTTGTACCTGATTTCGCTGATTGCCTTATAGAGTTTTGGCGAATCGCACGACCAGCGGGATGGTGTTTTAACTTCAATCGTCTGTTCCGCTTCAGCATTCTTTCCTGAAATGGTTTTCAGGGCTGATTCGGTTTGACCGACAACCGTTCCATCGGGAGAGATAAGCTGTGTCGAAACGTTAACTTCCACATCTCCGGAAGTGATGTTGTTCACCGTAGTTTTTATCTTTACGGTAGCCTTGTCGGCTGAAACATCAGGAGTAGTAATACAGGTTCCCCAGACAGGGATGTTTACCAAATCAGTAATCTGTAAGGTGACATGGCGGTAAATGCCCGATCCGCTATACCAGCGGCTGTTTTTGCCGGGATTGTTTACCCATACTGCCAGTACGTTCTTTGCTCCGGCTGGTTTCAGATACGGAGTCATATCGTACGTGAAGGGAGTGTACCCATTGGCATGAAAGCCGAGGTGCTGTCCGTTAATCCACACATTGGCTTCCATATATACCCCATCGAAACAGATTTGTACCTGTTTGTTTTTTGCAGATTGATCCAGGGTGAATGTTTTTCGATACCAGCCCATGCCTCCTTTGACATGGCCTGTAGAACCTTTGCCTTCGCTGTCTTCGGTGAATGGACCAATTTGTTTCTTCCCTGCAACCAAAGGCAAGTCTTCGATGCTCCAGTCATGAGGGAGGTCTACATTTCTCCAATTCGAATCATCAAAAACAACTGAATCAGCATGTCGCACAATGCCTGACATGAACTTCCACCCCGAATCGAAATTCTGTTCACGTTTGGTGAAATCGGTCTTTGAATTGCTGCACGAGGATGAAACGGTTAGGATCGAAAAAAATAGTATAAGCCTGATGGAGATTTGACTCCATTTGTTTCGAATTTGTCTTTTCATGGCTTTACCATTTATCCGTACGGAATGGGGCCAATGGCAATCCTTCCGTACTGAAAACGTCAGGCATGGAAGTGTTATCGAAGCAGAACCTTACAGCAACAGGTACTTTCACCAATTTGGAAGAAAGTACAATGTTATTTCCATCCATTTTGGCGGTTGCAGGAACAAAATTCTTGTCATCACCTGCAATCAGAAATTGTGCAGGTGTCTTTCCTGTTGATTTTAACCCGGTGGTTACATTGCTGAATGTCAGCCTGACTTTGTCCTTGGTAACCTGCATTGATTGAAATGCCGGGCTTTTGTAAGCGACAATGTTTTGTTTATAGGTTTCAGCTAATGCATAATTGGCAAGGCGTTTACCAACGTCCAGCTTGTTCTTGGGGTGAATGTCCTTAATGTTGTCAACAAGATCCGAAATAACGACCATGCCGGTATTTGGAACGGTCTTGGTTACCATTTCTTCCTGTTCGCGGACGTATTGTGATGTTCCTTTGTCGCCGTAATTGTAGGGAGCAATTTGTACCAGGTAGAATGGAAAGTCTTTTTTGAAGTCTGCACGCCAGTTCTCGATGAGTGTTTTCATCAGCGACGAATAGATCGGATAGTTTGAGCAGTTTGCTTCGCCCTGGTACCAGATTGCGCCTGCAATCCCGTAGGGAACGATTGGTGCAATCATCGAATTGTACAGTGTTCCCGGTGCACTTGGCCACCAGTCATAATGCTCAGTTATTTTGGACTTGTTCAACTCAGGATTGTTTTCGATCCTGCTTTTTTCGATCCATACTTCAGCAGGAGTTCCCCCCCATGCTGAAACGATGATACCGACAGGAACATTTAGTTTCTGTTGCAATTCGCGGGCAAAGAAGTATCCTGTTGCACTCGTGGCGCGCATGGTTTCGGGAGTACACATGGTCCAGGTGGCTTCACAGGTTTGCTGTGGGTACTCTGCACCAATTTTTTGTACATGGAAAATACGGATATTCGGGTTATTGGCTTTTGAGGCTTCCTCTTCACCATTAATCAGCTTCCAGTTGACACTCATTTCCATGTTCGACTGTCCGCTGCAAATCCATACTTCGCCAAGCATTACATTTTTCAGTTCTGCGTTGCCGCTTCCTAAAATCTTAATGGAGTAGGGGCCTCCTGCACCAATGGTTTGAATGCTGGTTTTCCATTCCGAAGAGTTGTCGGCTTTTACTTTTACAGTGTCTTTCGTGTTCCAGCTGGCAACAATTTTTACTGTTTCACCCGGTCCTGCCCAGCCCCAGATGGCTACTTTCGAATTTTGCTGCAGCACCATGTTGTCTGAAAAGACAGATGGGAAAGTGATTTTCCCGAACATATTCATACTGAATATGGAAAGAATTACCAGTGTTAATAAGAAGTGTTTCATTGGATTGTGGTTTATTGTTTATGAATAAATTTTAGTTTTGTTACTTTATATCCTGATTATAAATCGTTGCTTTAATCTTCTTCCCCCCGTCTGGGTCGGGCAGGTAATGACTCTTTCCCCTTTTCTCATTGTCTCCCATTCTCCTTTTTCCAGTTTCCTTTTTCCTATTTATAGTCTCCACGAATCTTTCCAGCGAATAACCGTCTTGTCCCCTTCAAACTCAACTGGCAACCAGATATAACGGCCATCTATTGGATTCTCCGGATTCCAGCGATCGCCCATGTAAATATAACAATCTTTTTTGCCTTGTACCTGCAATACATAGGTGCATTGTGAATGAAATGTCAATTCAGAGTCTTTGCCCATTGCAGGATTGCCGAGTTCAGTCCAGTTGCCGAAAATCTGATCAGCAACAGCCGAACGTGCTGCATTGGGATCCCATCCGGTGCAGTCAGAAGCGATAATGTAATATTTTCCTTCACGTTTAAACAATGTTACGCCTTCCATATATCTTCCCGAAAACAACCTGAAATACTTGCCTGAGTAAGACAGATAATCGTCGCTGAGTTTTGAAATCTGTAAGGTGCTGTTTTCTTCGGAAGAATAGATGTGGTAAGCCGAACCATCCTCATCCACAAACAGGTTCATGTCGCGTGCCATTTGTCCGCCCTTAAAATCACGGCCCAGCAGATTAATTGAATCTGGTGGAGCAGGCAGGCAACCCTTGCCGCCGCAATACGAGGCTTTAACTGTTGAAGCTACCGGTTTTTTATGAAAGGATTGCACATTGACGGGCCAGTAACCTGCATTCGGGCGAAAACTTTTCAAATAAGTAAAAGGACCCGCTGGACTATCGCTCACAGCAACACCACTTCGGGCGGCTTCATATCCCTTATCTTTCAGTTCGAGGTGAAACCACATCACGTATTTATGGGTCTTTGCATTGTAAATTACCTTTGGGCGTTCGAGGACGCAGCCTTTGGAAATGTCGCTGAGCGGATCAGTTTCATTCACTTTCAGAGCGATTCCTTCGTCTTTCCAGTTGTATAGGTCACGCGATGAATAGCAGCTAACTCCAACTTGTGCTGAATTTCCGATTTTGCCACCCACTTTGTACTCACCATACCAGTAATAAACACCCTGATGAAAAAGTATTCCGCCGCCATGAGCATTAATATGTTTGCCGTTATTGTCTTTCCAGATTTCACCTGGGGTAAACTGTTTTAAGGATTGCGCGTTTAAGTTAAGAACGCAAATAATGGCGAGAATAAACAATTGTAAACTTCTAATCATATTGGCTTGGCTAGGTTTTAAACAATTCTGATTGTAAAGTTAAACGGTTCCATTAAATCAACAAGAGAAAATATGGGAAATGGAATGAATAAGATTAGAATCAAAGGTTGAAATATACCATTTGTTTGATCGAAATAAAGATCAGTAGATTGAATTTAGATTTAGGCTAAAGAGTAACTGGAATTTCATCTGTCCGGTTTCAGGAATATAAATGGACCTTATTCCTGCATCAAAAGGGGAAACAAAATTAAACAAGCGGAAATCCATGCTAAGGTCTATCCCCGTGGATGAAAATACTGAGGGGACCATCAGATCTTTACTTTGGGCGTAATCATAGAAAACAGCTGTCTTAACTCTTTTGATATATATGAAGTGTCCGAGCTGCCAGTCAGGCGAAAACAAAGGCATGGAATAAAGAGCAGAAAAGCTTGCAAGTTGATTCCTGAAAATCTGATCATAACCCCGGGGAAGAATGATAAAGTCAGAAAATGTATAGTCAGGTTCAGTCTTTTTCTGGTATGCTCCATATAACCGGAGACCATGATGTCTTGCAATACCCGGAAAATCAAGTATTGTCTGCATAGCAAATATCGAATTACTACTACTTTCAAAAGGAGTATTATTAAAATTAAATTGGATCAACTGGCCAAAACGTGGATAGATATCCCGATTGGAAGTATTCATTAAGTTTGAAGCCTGAAATGCATATTCGGTTATAACAAGATGATTATGGGTAAAACTTAGTGGGACAGATTCATCCATTTTCAAATACTTATAGTTCATAGTTACCGAGGGTTGAATGGTCCGTATCCAGATGTTGTGAGTCCACCGAAGTGGTAATCGCAGTCCTGTCGAAACATTCAATTCTTTCCACTTTATCTGTATGGTATCCTTCCGGTTATTCACTTCGATATCCCGTCGATCACCGTAATCCATATTAAAGTCAATAGCCGGGTATAAACTTTGGTTACTCATGGATAGAACATACTTGCCTGTTTGCTGATTTCTGTCCCACAAATATCCCAGAGTTGTGATATTTGTCCCCAGCAGATTTTGTGAAAGGAGTGTCACTCCAGGCGATGCTGTAATATTCTGGAAGTCAATGCCAACTGGTGTCCAACTGTGAAAATTGAATAGGTTCCATACCTTCCTGTAAGGCCTTGATTTGTAGTTAACATTAGGCACCGAATCCGTATTGAAAATAAAGTTTTCTTGTTGCGTAAGCTTTTCAGCTATGGGGAATGCACTTTTGACAGGAACCGAAATCTGTTTCCATTTCTTCGAATTTAACGGTTCTTTTACTAGCTGATAACCGTCGGCTGTATACTTTGAATAAATGATGTTTGACTGGTCATCGGTTAAACAGGCGTCCGATGCACCGAAACGGGCCGAGGTGATCCGGGAAACCTGGTGAGTCTGCCTGTCGAGGGAATAAATATTGTCGGTTCCATTGTAAGAACCTGTATAAATGATGTGATTGCCATAGAATGATGGCCTTTTCATTTCCAGGAATGAATAGGGCATTAGTAATTTAAACTTACTGGTTTCAGGATCTATCAGCGCCAGACTGTTCCCTTTTTTCCCGACAACCACCGCAACAATCGACTTACCGTCATCAGCCCAACAGGGATGGATAAAAAGCAGGTTTTCAGGGGTGCTGATTCTTTTGATCAGGCTACCATCCTTCGAATTCAGAATTACAAGGAAATACGAATTATCAAGGGTAATGTCAACGGCAACAATGAACTTTCCATCACGGGTTACCGATGGAGCATAGTATCGGGTTTTGTGAGTAAGTTGTTTGATTATCCTCGTCTTGAAATTGAAGGCTTTTATCACCCTATAATCACGGAATGACCATCTGGGATCATTCGTCATTTCTGACCAGTATAGAATACTGTCACTGACCGACATCGATTCTGACATGTAATTTGCACCTGTTATAAACAGTGTCTCTTCATGTCCATTCCTACTCAAACACACCACTTTCGTCAGATCATCCAATGATGATTTTACAGCCACAATCAAACTGTCCCTGAAAATAACTGGCAGATTGTAATTGGTGTATTTTTTCCCGGAGGCTTTTGACAGGACCTGATACTCATTTTCCTTAATCTGATGATCCTGCTTCAGCCACCTATCCTTTAGCTCTGAGGTCAGTGAATAATACAGTCCGTATTTATTTAAGCCGGTTTGTCTTTTCAATTCTGAAGAAAATGGAACAAGGGAATAAGGATGCCTGCCAACATTACTCAGAACCTTGCTCCACAGATCAGATCCGTATTTTTCTCTGGATAAGCCTACCAGATGATATCCGAGTTCATATACACCGGGCACAAAATCCCGGTATGATCCACCGGTTGCTTTTTCATAGGAATAGATGCCTTTCTGAACAAACTGAGCCCGAATGCGCATCTCGAAGGAGGGAGTTCTTCCCCGTCCGGTGTGATGCAATGCAGTTTCCATGGCAGTAGCATCCCCTTCAAGGAACCAGATTGGGACAAAAAGAGCGATGGGAGCAAAAGTGCCCTGTTCACCCAGTACAAAGGACAAAGCTTTTGTGAAACCATGATTGACTGCTGAAAACTGGGAAGCATGCCTGAATTCATGAATAATCAGCTGGTCGATCCAATCCTGTGGATAGATATCCTGGGAAGGAGTTGTAAATATGTCAAATCGACGAGGTGCATAGGGTGTCACCGAACTTGGAATGGTGGTCTGATCATGCAGGATGAGCGGCATTCGGGGAACAAATGAACTGATGGTCCGGCTATCAGGATAGTAATTGTATTCAAGACTGTTCGCAATATATTGGGCATGCCTTTCAAAGGTGAGCGGATAGATGACCTTGAAATTTGGCGTTTTAATCTGCCTCCATTTAACAGACGCCGGATCTATACCAGCTACATAATACTGGCCCTGGCATACCGGAATGGTTATATATAGAACGCTGAAGAATGCTATTGCAAACTTGAAATAATAGTTTCGTAAAATCGACATAATGAATCAATCGTATCAGGGATTTCCCAGACAGAAAAGATAGATATTATTATTTTCAAATACAACAAAAACCAAGGTTTATCTTTACTCGATCTGAACATTTTAAGTTCTTACAACCCAGCCAATGATTGTATATAAAAACCATTAATATCTATAAGGGGAGTCATTTAGAATATCTTGTATTTCTGTTCTTCCTGAGGCACAAAGAATTCTACTTTACCGCACTTCGGACAGGTATACAAATCAAAGGTTTCTTTACTGGTAAATACTCCGGTCAGAAATCCTTCATGAAAACTGAAGTTTCCCGAAAAACGCATAGGCACAGTACATCGTAAACAATCGATTTTCCTGCTTCCAGGCGTGAACTCCTTAATATCGACAATTTGTTTCTCGGCAAAACTATAGTTGCAGTTCCAGCACAAATCAAAATCATCTTCCACTTCAGACTGGCATTTCGGACATGTTTTCATGCTTAAATAGGAATAGTTTGTACTTGATAAATTTATTTCTTCTTTGAGAATTCGATGGTTGTAAATTCCAGATTATTCTCAAACTTTTTCAGAGCAAGACCATATTTGGTCTTAAGCTGATTCTGTATGGTATCAAAATCTGTTACCTTGACATTAAAGGTATATCTTTTCTTTGTGAAGGTTTGATCAGTCATGATTCTTTTACTGGATTGGCTTAATCCCTTTATCAGAATCCATGTGCTTGAATTTGTTGCCGAGACATTCTCCGGAGTTACATTGACATTATATGGAACTATTGAATCCGCTCTGTTTCTGGCCAGCAAAGTCGAATCTACCACATGCAATTCCCATACCTCATGTAGTTTGTGTTCATTCTTTTCTTTAAAATTACAAAACCTGGATAAATGGCTGAGGACCTCTTCCCTCTCAAATCCATTAAGTGAGTATCGTCTGTCTTTCGGGTTGTTTTTTAATTTACTTCTAAAAGTCAGATTGATCATCCGATTCAATAATGAATCATTATTCGTTGTTAAAAGCAATTCCTTTTTGCCAATAATGTTAATCAATACTTTTTTCAGGCTGGTGTTCTTTATTTCCACACCATCAAAATGGAAATCTACCGTACTTCCTTTCGGATGTCTGATCGATTCTTCAATTTTTAAGGTGTAGTCACCTGTTTCGATTATCAGTCTTTTAGGGGCGCTGGCCATTAATAGCAAGGGAATACAAAGGAAAATGACATTGTGCAGTGCATGCATCAAATATCCTGTTACCAGATCGTGCCGAACCCTTAAATAACCAATGAAAAGCCCGGTTACAAATTGTGGCGCTACTATTATAGGAGACAAGACAATAATCGGAATTGAACAAGGATAGTTGGACAAATGCACATAGCCAAACAGTATGGCAGAAAAGTAAAAAATGAAAAGGTACCTTTTATTCCAAAAATCAGAAGCCCACACTTCAAACCGATCCTGATTCTTAACCCCGGCAATCAAGCTCAGGAAAATGAAGAACCGTGCCATGTAATTGTATTTATACCGGAGATACAGCCTGAAAATCAGCTCTTCAATGAATGGAGCAAGGATAACCGCCACGAATATCAAGGTCCAGAAAGGCATTGTCTTCAACATCAGATTCAACTTATTGCTGTCTGCATTGAAAAGGCCTGCGACTTTTAAAACGCTCAATACTACGATGAAAACAGCCATGATGGGAACATCTAGAAGCAGCAAAGAAAAAAGTTTCTTTGCCTTTTCGGTTCAGGTTTGTATAGGGTCTGGCTGGTCAACCGGATTTTTAAGAAAAGCTAAAAGATCAAGACGTATTTCTTTTGTAAAATTAAACATACTGAATCAGGTTTTCGATAGACAACGGAAAGTTCTATCAATAATCTATATTTTTGATAAATATATAGATTTCCTGATCATAAATCAGCAATAACTTATTAGATATTTATTTTATTTTATAATGATCCTGAAGAATCATTCGGAACAGTTTCCCGGGTAAAATATATTTCAGGCAAACGGCCAGCT
Source organism: Prolixibacteraceae bacterium UBA6029 (assembly GCA_002429385.1). Lineage (GTDB taxonomy): Bacteria > Bacteroidota > Bacteroidia > Bacteroidales > Prolixibacteraceae > Aquipluma. The sequence goes on from DIZL01000081.1 coordinate 10,584, forward strand.
TTTGTTCAAAGGAAGAGATGATATACCGCTGATGTGGGTTCTTATATTCAACGATCTTTACTATTTTTCGGGCCAGCACTTCGGGTTTCCATCCATTGGCTTCATCCTTTTCAATCGCCGCCAATGATTTTTCGTATTGTTCCCTGTAGGGATCATCCTTTCCCGTGGGGGCCAAGAAATTCCTTCTGTTGGCGGTATTGCTGGTATGAAAATCTCCCGGATTAATTAGTACCACCTTAATATTAAATTGTTTGACCTCCATCCGTAAGGCTTCCGAGAATCCTTCAATGGCAAATTTACTTGTCGAATAGTAGCCCTGGAAGGGCAAGCCCATTAACCCGCCAATGGAGCTGAAGTTAATGATCGTTCCGCCTCCCTGTTTGCGCATAATAGGCAATACTTCCCGGGTAAGCTCAATCGTCCCGATAACGTTGGTATTTATCTGGAGTTTGATGTTTTCAATCAGCGAAGTCTCAATGGGTCCGCCGGTATGCATTCCGGCATTATTAATCAGAACGTCTATTCTGCCTTCATTCGCCATCACGGTCGAAACTGCCAATTTAATGGAGTCGCTGTCGGTAAGATCCATTCGGAGTTGATGCACCTGATTGTCGGATACCGGTTCATTCCTGACCGTACCATAAACTACATGACCTTTATCGGCCAGGAGCTTTGCGATCTGTTCGCCGAACCCGGAAGAGATTCCCGTGATGAGGATTACTTTTTTCATACCAGTACAGGTTGTAATTCAAGAATTCCAAGCTTCTTTGCCGCCTTGGTAATCTTTTCAATGGAAATATCTACCTGTTCTTTGGTATGGGTAGCCATCAGTGAATACCTGATCAGGCTGTCTTCTTTTGGAACCGCAGGCGCCACAACCGGGTTTATAAAGATGCCGTCAGCAAGTAAAATCTTGGTCATCTGTAAGGCCTTTACGTCATCACGAATAAAAAGCGGAATGATGGGTGTCTCTGATTTTCCTGTATCAAAACCTGCGGATTTAAATCTTGCAAGTGCATAAGCGGTCAGATCCCAGAGATGCTTGATCCGTTCAGGTTCATTTTCCATAATTTCAATAGAGGCCAGGACTGCCGCCGTGGAAGAAGGAGTCATGCTTGCACTGAAAATCAGTGATCTGGAATTATGTTTTATGAAATTGATGATTTCTTTATCTGAAGCAATAAAACCTCCCAGGGAGGCCATTGATTTTGAAAAAGTACCCATGATGAGATCAACCTCGTCGGTCAATCCGAAATGTGAAGCAGTGCCCGATCCATTCTTGCCCAGTATACCAATGGAATGAGCATCATCGATCATGACCGAGGCATTGTATTTCTTAGCCAGGCTAACTACTTCCGGTAAATTCAGGATATCGCCTTCCATCGAGAAAACGCCGTCGGCTACAATCACTTTGATCCGGTCTTTGGGGCACAATTTCAACTTGGCTTCCAGAGCCTTCATATCGTTATGCGCAAATTTTAGCACCTTCGAATACGAAAGTCTGCTCCCTTCTATTATGGAGGCATGATCAAGTTCGTCAAGCAAAAGATAATCATGACGACCTGCAAGTATGGATACTACCCCCAGGTTGACCTGGAATCCGGTACTGTAACATAAGGCCGCCTCTTTATTCACCAGTCGTGCCAGTTTGTTCTCCAGTTCGATGTGAATGTCCAGCGTCCCGTTCAGGAACCTTGAACCGGCACATCCGGTGCCATATTTATCGATAGCAGCTTTCGCGGCCTCCTTAACTTTAGGGTGATTGGTGAGGCCCAGGTAACTATTCGATCCGAACATCAACACCTTCTTCCCATTAATCTGTACTTCTGTATCCTGATCGGATTCTATTTCCCTGAAGTAGGGATAGATGCCAGCCTGCATAATTTTTTGCGGCACATCATAACCTGAAAGTTTGTCTTTTAATATTCCCACTGGTCAAATTTATATATAACTAAAGTTATAAATTGAACTATTCAAAAGATAAAATGCTTTAATGTAGTGTGTTATATGCGAAAGCCAACACTACCCAAAACTTGAACTTCAAAAGTAATAAGTTCAATGAATTTTGCACAATAAAATGACATTAATATTCGACTTCGTTAATTAATATTTAAAACATATATAATATTCTATATATGTTGTTTTGTTTTGTATTAAGTCTTATCTTTGCCTCACAAAATTGAAGACAATGAACACAAGTGAGATTGCAGGAAGATATGCTGTGTTGGCAAACGACACCTGTTGCCTGTCGTGTGGCGGTGCAGCTGGTAAGAGTGAGGCCAGACCTGATGAGGTTTGCATTGATTTAGGGAGTGGTCGCGGAACCGACGTTCTGCGGTTGGCCGAAGAGGTTGGACCAAAGGGTTTCGTCTATGGGATTGATATTACGGATGAAATGATCCGTAAAGCTTCTACAACAGCGGCCAAAATGGGTGTTGAAAACGTGAAGTTTGTTCAGTCTGATCTGGAACAGATCATGCTGGATAGCGATATTGCCGACCTGGTGATTTCCAATTGTACCTTGAACCACGTCAGCAATAAACCGAAGGTCTGGGCTGAAATATATAGGTTGCTGAAAAACGGCGGACGCTTTGTGATCAGTGATATCTATTCGAGCGACCCTGTTCCTGAAGAATATGCACTTGATCCTGTGGCAGTTGCCGAATGCTGGGCTGGTTCAGTGACCAAAGCCCAATACCTCGAAATCATTCATTCAGCAGGCTTTAAGGATTTTCGCATATTGGAAGAAAGCGCACCTTATCCCAAGGGAAAGATTGAAGTGTCGAGCTTTACAATTACAGCCAGGAAAGATGAATACAGCTGCTGTTGAATTGCATCAAGGTTAAAAAAGTCTGAAAGTATTTGATGTCGATCTATGTATATGATGAAGTACTTTTATCTTTATAGTTTAATCCACAAAAATGATTTTTATGAAAAGTCTTGTTAAAAAAGTAAAAAAAGGAACGATTAAACAGGCACAATGCTGTGCCAAACAGTCACAGATTATTGCCGGATGCCACGATTAAGGGGTACCGCTTTTTAAAATGATTGACGATTGGCGATAAGCGATGTTGGATTACCAAAGTAATACGGTAGTTGAATATCAAAGATCGTTAATCGTTAATCTAAAATTGATTTTTCCATGCAGACCTCCAAATATAATATCGTATCAAAAGTTAAAGATTCCGAACAGTGGTTCGTTGTGAATTCCTTGTCGGGTCAGGCCGATATTCTTGATCGTGCAACTTACCTGCAATTGCAGAAGGGTGACGAAAGCAATCCCGAACTGGTTGAAAACGGTTACCTGGTTGATCCAGTTCAGGAGAAGAAGCTCTTTCATGAGAAATACCTTCGTTTTCTGGATGACCGCGAGAAGGATGAAATCCAGATCTTCCTGGTAACAAATTATTCCTGTAACTTCGACTGCAGCTATTGTTACCAGGCTGGTTACGAACAGTTGCCTTTCACCTTGTCCAAAGAGCTGATCGACTCATTTTTTGAATACATTGGGAATGAATTCACGGGACGTCGAAAATACATTACTCTTTTTGGCGGTGAGCCTTTTCTGAATGCCCTGCGCCACAAGGAAAACATTGGTTACATCATTCAAAAGGCCGCCGAATACAACCTGGAAATAGCTGCAGTAACCAACGGATACTATCTGGATGAATATATTGAACTGCTGAAAGGCGGAAAGATCCGTGAGATACAGGTGACTCTTGACGGCACCGCCGGGATGCATAACAAGCGCCGTTACCTTAAGGGCGGTGATCCCACCTTTGATCGTATCGTTCATGGGGTTGACCTCTTACTCGGGAATCGTATTCCAGTCAACTTACGGATGGTTGTCGACAAGCAGAATATCGGCAATTTGCCCGATTTGGCTCAGTTTGCCATCGATAAAGGCTGGACGGCTTCATCCCTTTTCAAAACACAGCTGGGTCGAAACTATGAATTGCACGAATGTCAGGCCAATCACAGTAAGCTGTATTCAAGGCTCGAACTGTATCAGGATTTATACGATCTGCTGAAGAAATTTCCTCACATCAGCCAATTCCACAAACCTGCATTTTCGGTCTCCAAATTCTTATTCGAACAGGGCGAATTACCTGCACCGCTTTTTGATGCCTGTACAGGGACCAAAACCGAATGGGCTTTCGATTTCACCGGAAATATATATGCCTGCACGGCTACCGTGGGCAAGAAAGGTGAAAGCCTGGGTACTTTTTATCCTGAAGTTACCAAAAATATTCCCGCTGTTGAGGAATGGCAGGATCGCGATATATTGTCCATCCCGAAATGTCAGACCTGTTCCGTGAGTCTGATTTGTGGCGGAGGGTGTGCGTCAATGGCTAAAAATTACAATGGAACGATGAACAGTCCCGATTGCAGGCCTGTGACCGAATTACTTGAACTGGGCATTGCCAGTTATTTTAATGAATAAGCGATGGACTGTACTACTTGTTCATTCAATAAACAGTGCCGTGAAACGGAAGTCTGCCCGGCAACATCGTTTGACCGGGATGAGGTGATCGGTAAATATTCCGAAGAAACTGTAATCGTTCAGGCAGCAGCAGCCCTGGTTGATGCGGGACGCGCCGGAACCCTGTCGAGGCTTCAGGAAACCATTGCTTTTGCCCGTCAGATGAATTACAAGCGGATCGGGCTTGCTTATTGCTACGGAATGGAACAACAGGTTCAGCAAATTGCCGATGTCTTCAGGGAAAACAATCTGAACATTCGGGCGGTGTCATGCACCGTTGGGGGAATCCCGCAAAACGAGGTGAATCCCGCAAGCGAATATTGCACGGTATCCTGCAATCCAATCGGTCAGGCCATGCAATTGAATCATCATAAGGTTGACCTGGTTATCATGATCGGACTCTGCATGGGTCACGACATTCTTTTCCAGCGCGAAATAAAGGCCGATTGCACCACCCTGGTTGTCAAAGACAGGATGTTTAATCATGCCCCGTTAAATGGATTATTACAACAGAAATCATGAGAGAAATAAACGAAATTGATTTTGAGAAGGAAGTACTGACCGGGACAAATGTGCTGGTCGACTTCTATTCAACCGAATGTCCTCCCTGCGAGGCGTTGGCACCCAAGCTGGAAAGTCTGGAAGCACTTTTTGGACAAGAGATTAAATTCCTGAAGATCTTTCGGCAGGGAAACCGTGACCTTGCCGATAAGCTTGGGGTGAAATCATCTCCAACCCTGTTGTTTTACCAGGATGGAGAAGAGGTTAGCGGCAGGCTGACAGGCGGCATTAAACGCGCTGAAATAGTGCGCGAACTGAAACCTATTCTGGGCAAAGAACGGGTTACAAAGATCATGAAGACTCAGAAACCTACCGTGGTTCATGCTGATGTCGCTATCCTTGGTGCAGGTCCCGGCGGTCTGACTGCAGGCTTGTATCTGTGCCAGGCCAGAATCAACACTGTTTTGGTCGATATTGCCCTACCCGGCGGAAATGTGTCGACCACCCATATGGTCTCCAATTATCCCGGATTCATTGAGCCTCAGCCCGGGTACTTGCTTTCGCACAACATGTCGGAGCAGACCAAACGCTGCGGAACCACTTACCGTGTTGCCGTCGATGTTACCCATGTGGATCTGGAAAAGAAGGAGATCACAATCGATGGACAGGAAACCATCAAGGCCAAACGGATTATCATTGCTACCGGGACTTCGCCAAACCGGATCGGCATCCCTGGCGAACAGGAATTTAAAGGACAGGGCATTTCGTATTGCGCTACCTGCGATGCCAAATATTTCCACGACAAGGAAGTCGTTGTCATCGGCGGTGGAAACTCAGCCATCGAAGAAGCCGATTTTATCTCGAAATTTGCTTCCAAAATAACCATCGTGCATCAGTTCGATCAGCTTCAGGCCAATAAGACGGCACAGGAAAAGGCCTTTGCCAATCCGAAAATCTCCTTCCTGTTTTCGCACGAGCCCCGTGCCTTTAAAAAGGCCGGCGATAAAATGGTAGTGGAGGTCGAGGACCTGAAAACCAAAGAACTGAAGACCCTCACTTCGGATGGCATATTTGTCTTTATCGGTCAGAAGCCGAACCTTGAAATGTTTGGTAATCTGATCGAGTTGGATCAGTGGGGATACATCAAAACCGACGAAGATATGCGTACCAACATCGGCGGGGTATTTGCCGTTGGTGATGTGGGCAGCAAGAAATACAGGCAGATCACTACCGCCATTGCCGACGGAACCATTGCCGCCATTGCCATTACCCGCGAAATCGGATAATAGGGGAAGGCCAGGGATTCCATCCTTTCAGTCTAAGGGTGCAAACGATGAATAACGGTTGTACTTTGGGGAAAATGGATGGAATCCATTTGTGCGCAGAGTGAATTCTATTCTTAATAAAATCAAAATAGTTCATTGAATTGATGATGGAATTGTCCCCACCCTTTGGAAAGTTCCTCGTCACGCTTACGCATTTTCTTGATGTAATCGCCAGGATTGGGTGTGTCAGTCAACACCTGTATGACGTCTGCTATGACGAAATACCATTTCTGCTCCGCTTCATTCCAAACCGACCGTATCTAATTGCTTTCAAAAAGTTTAATGTTGCTCATGATTCTATATTTAAACCTGTTCTTATCCACTTTCCAAATTTGAATACAAACCTGCGTTGCAGATGCAAAACCAACAACCCCTTCCCGATATTCATCGGGACAGGCAGTTTCCGCTATCGCTCAAACGAGGAGCAGTGTGGAGAAACCCGACATGCCGGGTAGCTTGCTGTTGCAGGTTTTTATTTCAAGTCCTAAATGTGTTGCGAAACCAATTGCTGTGTCTAACGTTTAATTTTGGGGTCTTGACCTTCCTTAATTCGTTGACTCGGTGGAGGAGTCGGCTTTTGAAGAGGAGTCGGATTCTGTGCTGGAGCCGGCCTCTGTGTCTGTGACTGTTGATTTGTGTCTTTTGCCATGGTTTGATGATTTAAAATTAAACTGTCAATGAAATTACGATTCTCTTTAGAATTTAATTCCAACGTAATATTTTGTTTTTTGTCTTTTTTTAGAGCATAATTGTATCCGAAGGGAAAGAGATTCAAACATAAAATCAGAAATGCTGATATTAAATGTTTTTCGCAATTGAATCTGTGTTTGTTTTTCTTCTTATTATTCTTCTGGTTTGCATCTGTATTTTTTATCAGCTCATCAAAAATATATTGTTCAAACTCCGTTTCACTTGTGTCTGTCAGATTTGGATTTAACTGATAGTAATTCAATGTCGTTTAGTTAACGCCGTCATTGCGAACGAAGTGAAGCAATCTATTGATTTACAGATTGCTTCGTTCCTCGCAATGACGATTTTAACTAAGATATTTTCTTAACTAAACGACATTGGATAGTAATTTATTAAATTCTTATAATATTGGTCCAAATCAATTGCATCTGCAAGATAAACATAGTCGTATCCTTTGTGAAAATTTGCATAAGATTTTATTAAGTGAAAAACGGATACTCCTAAAAAATAGATACTTGCCAGTGTGATTAAGCCAAAAATAATGCTATCCAATAAATTCAATTTATAATCAAAAGCAGTTAAGAAGTAAAAATGCGCTGCAACAAGTCCAGAAATCGCGCCGATTGGGAGAGAAAGAGAATTGTTTATTTAATTCTTTTTCTCTTCTTCTTTTAAATTTAATTCTTTATAGAAGTCAAATTTGTTCATTCTGGCATTTTTTTAAATTTGTGCATAACTTGCAAATACCCTCAAACTCATTGTACTTTTTCGAACCTTCAATTATTTCCAATCCACACTATAACTTGCCTAAGTAGTTGGTTTTTAAACCAAGTTAAAAGTAAGCGGTTGTGTTATTAAATCCAAACTATTTGTAGCTTTTTTATTGAACAGAACCTTTTTTACTGGTTCCGGATGAATTGTTATATCGTCTGGATGGACATTTACATTGTCTGGATGGACTGTTACATCGTTTGGATGAACTACTGTGGAGCCGTCTACTCGATTGCCAACAGTACTTTTTAATTTATGAATTATTTTAGTTCTGACAAATTAAAGTCGATCTTTCAAATCTTGCATTCCAACAATTGCCATTATCTCAACCATATTATCATTGATTCTGTAATATATAGCTTCAGAACCACAAGGACATCTTCTAAAGCCTTCTTTTATATAATCCACTGATTCAAACGAAAATGGTCTTTGATCAATAATTTCAAAATAATCAAAAAATGTATCAAAGTATTTGTCTGCTTGAATAATTCCAAACTTTTCGACTCCAAAATGATGAATACGAATCAAGTCCTCCCTGGCAGCATTACTTAGTCTATATTCAGCCATTAAGTAATGACTTTGACTGTTTTAAAATTTGTTCTTTGGTGTCACTGGTAAATCCACTTCTTTCGGATTTTTCTAGTTTCGCCCTAATCCAGTCAATGTGAGCATACTGTTTTCGAGCCTGTCTAATCAAATCGTTGACAAGTTCACTTTTACTGGAATATTCCTCGTTGTCAATTTGAGCTTTTAACCATTCATCATTTGGTTTCGAGAAAGATATACTTTGTCTTGGCATAGTTTTTTATTTTTGATGTAAAATTACACCAAATTTGAATCATTTGCAACTTTATAAGTATTGTTGGCAACTAGCTAATTGCGGAGAACTTATAGTGCTTTTTCGATACTTCAACAATTTCCAATCCGCTATACAATTTGCTTAACTGTTTGGTTTTTACAGTATGTTAAAAGTAAGCGGTTGTATTATTAAATCAAAATTATTTGTTGTTTTTTTCTATGCTGTTTTATGTAAAAATTGTTTCAAACGCTCACCACAACTCTTTAACCAGAGAAACCACCAGTGGAGAAGGCATTTCTCGAAACTTTTACTTTTCAAGTAGTCGTTTTTTACCAAAAGTTTTTTATCTTTAACCTTCAAATGAGTTCATGCCAAAGTTGCAGCAATGAACTCCTTGACTGAGTACACCAATATTCTATCCATTCAGAAATTTTTCAGTAAAGCGCTTAACATGCTTTGGACATACACGGAAGGGTTCCGGGAGGGTATTCCTTGGGGTTTCCTTCGGATGAATTAATCTATGATTGATTTATAAAAGTACTAAGATCTCAATTTTAGTACTTTTATAGATCAGTCATAGTACAGATATAGAGAAGGAATACCCAAGGGATACCCTTTCGTTCCCCTCTCAAACCTTATCCAAACCCTCCCGTGTTTAGGACCGCATTCCTCCAATCAGTCAATTTAATGCATTGCTTATCGCATGCAGGCCTTTTGATGGAGCCTGCCAATGTGTTGCCCTTCGGGATCACATGAAATACCTGAATATTCAATCAGCAACTGATTCTCCTTTTTCAATAGTTATTTCACTAAGTCGCTGAGTAGTTCATGTATTTTTCTATCTTTATGATTGAAAAAAGGATTATACTTTTAGCTATATTATTATGAATAAAGATCAGGAAATCTATCCGGTTATTGTTTTTGAAGGAAACGACTGGGAAGCCTCGATGGTAAAAAGTTTACTGGAGAATGCTGAAATAGAAGTATTTGTGAAAGATGGAAGAATGGGTGTTCTTGCACCCTGGAATATAGCCCCGGGCGGTGCTGGAGCCATAAAAATTATCGTTTCGAATGTGGATTACGAAAAGGCCAAAGAGGTTATTGATGAATACCGGACGGCTGAAGGGATTTCAGGTGAGGAGGAATAATCTGTTTGTTTCGGGCTGTCAGTATTTAAATTACAGAAAAGATGAGCGAATTTTGGGATGATAAATATAAAAGCATTGGTACAATCTGGACTTTTGAACCGGCTGAGTCTGCCATACAGGCCTGTGCTCTTTTCGCGCAGAAAGGATTTCAAAAGATACTGATTCCGGGTGCGGGCTATGGTCGGAACGCGAAAATATTTGTCGATAACGGATTCGAGGTGACCGGGATTGAAATCTCAGAAACAGCCATACGGCTTGGCCGTGAAAATGGACTGGAATACCCGGTTCATCAGGGGCCGGTGAGTCGTATGCCATTTGATCAGACCCTTTATGACGGGATATTCTGTCATGCCCTTGTGCATCTGTTCAATCAGAATGACCGCCGGAGATTCCTCGGGAACTGCTTTAATCAATTGCGGCAGGGTGGTATCATGGTGTTTACGGCCGTTTCGAAGAATTACAAGATGTATGGAAAAGGAAGAACGATCAGTAAAGACCGTTTTTGGATTGAAAAAGGCTTAACGCTGTTCTTTTACGATCAGGAGACAATTAAACAGGAATTTGGCAAGTTCGGGCAAATGGAGTTCCGCGAAATAGACGAACCGGTCAGACACCTCGAAAATGAAGAACCCATGAAGTTTTATCGGGTAATATGCAGGAAATGAAAGTACATACTTTTGCCAAGGATTTGTTATTTTTGCAGGTAATATGGAATTTTGATTAGTTAAGAAAATATCTTAGTTAAGATCGTCATTGCGAGGAACGAAGCAATCTATAAATCAACAGATTGCTTCACTTCGTTCGCAATGACGGCGTTAACTAAACGACATTGGGTAATAATTTTATAAAAATGGAAAAATCAGGTATTGAGCAGAAACTAAAAATAGAATCCGAATTGGTCAGAGAGGAATCGATGCGGGTTTTAAAAGAATTTGAAGCCATTGAAAATTGGGATTTTGATAGTTGCCCATCGGATGAAGTAAAGACTGAAGATGAGTAATAAAACTGTTGACTGCGACTGAACACTGAGTACTTCTTACCCGATCACATTCACTTCTCTTTCCAGATTTACTCCAAACTTTTCGTTAACTGATTGCCTGATTTCTTCGGATAGTTCAAAGATTTCCTTCCCGGTAGCATTTCCATAATTAACCAGCACCAGCGCCTGTTTGGTATGTACACCGGCATCACCCCTGCGGAAACCTTTCCATCCGCATTGTTCGATCATCCATCCGGCAGCCAGTTTGGTTTTTTCATCCGTGGCAGGGTAGTGGGGCAGATTCGGATAATGGTTGAGTAATTCTTCGGCTTTTGACGATTCGATGACAGGGTTTTTGAAGAAACTTCCGGCATTGCCGATCACTTTCGGATCGGGTAATTTCGATTCACGAATGCGGATGACCGTTTGGCGGATGTTTCGAAGGTTGATTTCACCCAGCTTTCCCACTTCGGATTCCAGGTCAGCATAATGGAGCATGTATTCAGGAAACTTATCGAGCTTAAAAGTTGTGGCGGTAATTACAAACCGGTCTTTGAGCTGATTTTTAAAGATGCTGTCGCGGTAGGTAAACAGACAATCGGCTGCATCGATTGCATATTCTGTTTGAGTAAGCAGATCAATACCTGTTACCGATACAATCCGGTACTGGATCTCCATACCATAGGCGCCAATGTTCTGGACGGCTGCGGCGCCGACTTTGCCGGGAATAAGCGATAAATTTTCGATGCCACCCAGACCCATGGATACGGCATATTCCACGAGATCGTCCCATACGACTCCTGAACCTACTTCGAGCCAGACGTGGTTCCGGTCTTCGTGCGTGATGCGAATTCCCGGTATATTCGGATGGATGACCAGGCCATTAAAATTATTCACAAACAGCATGTTACTCCCTTCGCCCAGGATTAAGACGGGCCAGTTGTGCAAATCTTTGTTGACAGCCAGAAAGCCTGCCAGGTCTTCGGTTTCGGTAAATTCGAAATAGTATTTTGCTGTGGTGTCGATACCAAACGTATTGTGCTTTCTGAGTTGAAAATCGGAGTAGGAGCGGATCATTTGAATTATTTTTCAGCAAATATAACAGAAGAACGAGCTTTTTCGTTTATCTTGGCTATATGAATCGACAGAAATCTGCCCTGAAGAAAGTTTCACTCAGTGTAATCAACGATTTGATGACTGATAATCGCCTGCATAAGGTGGCCGGAAGTCTGCAGCAAATGGGTTTTGAACCGGTATTGATTGGACGACTGCTGAGCGAAAGTCAACCTGTTATCCGCAGTTACCGGACCCACCGCATGAAGCTGATATTTCGCAAGGGGCCCCTGTTCTATATGGAATACAATCTTCGTCTGTTTCTCCATTTACTCCGATCCGATTACAGTGTTATGGCAGCTAATGATCTGGATACCCTTCCGGCAAATTACCTGGCTTCACGCATCCGACATAAACCGTTGATTTACGACAGCCATGAGTATTTTACCGAGGTCCCGGAGTTAATTGGACGACCGATCGTAAGGGCGATATGGAAAAGCCTTGAAAAACTACTGGTTCCGAAGGTTAATGCGGCGTATACAGTATGTGATTCAATTGCCGGAGTGTATCGTGATCTGTATGGTGTTGATTTTAAAGTCATCCGAAATCTCCCGGTTTATTCGAAGGAAGAAATCACGCCTGCGGAACAACAGCCGGAGACGGATAGGCCTAAGATTATTCTTTATCAGGGAGCTTTAAACCTGGGGAGGGGCGTTGAATCGGCGATCCGTGCCATGCAATACCTGGAAGGTGCAGAATTGTGGCTGGCCGGGGATGGAGACCTGACCGTCCAGTTAAAAGAATTGGTTACCGAACTGAAGCTGGAGCCGAAAGTGAAATTCCTGGGACGTTTACCCCTGGACGAATTAAGCAAGGTGACCAGACAGACCAGTTTAGGGATTTCGCTCGAAGAAGACCTGGGATTAAACTACCGGTTTGCCCTTCCCAATAAATTATTCGATTACATTCAGGCCGGAGTGCCTGTGCTGGTTTCAAATCTGCCTGAAATGAAGCGTATTGTGGATCAATACCAGATCGGTATGATTGCAGACACACACCAAAGGAAGGATTTAGCCGAAATTATGAAAATGGCACTTTTTGACGAGGAGAAGATTAGCATTTGGAAACAAAATCTGCCCAAGGCTGCCAGGGAATTGTGCTGGGAAAATGAAGAAATAATTCTTCGCCGGATATATTTCCCTTATCTCTAAATGACAATTAAATTCTTTATCCCTGAGTCTACTCCGAAAAGCTACATAGCACGTCATTGCGAGTCT
>DIZL01000020.1:0-25617 GCA_002429385.1 Prolixibacteraceae bacterium UBA6029
ATTTAGATGCGTTGGCCCTGAGCGCTGATGATATAGTTAAAATAATGTCAAATAAAAAGCTTATATTTGTGTTTTTTAAAACTTTTCTTAGAATTACACGTTAGCAATAATAACACTTATCCAATGAATTCTTTAATGATAAAAAACGAAGAATTCTATTATACCTGGATCAAACCATAAATATATCAATGACAAGCAACTGGAAGATTCAATTTAATGTTCTGATTGAGGTGTTTGCTTAATCGGGTTAATCAACGAATAAGTTGCTGTTTGGGTTTGAGAAATTATATTGATTTAAAATTGTATTCGTTTATTGTTTTTAAAAATAGAAAGGAAAAACCACATGTTCGAAAAGAAACAGGCTAGTTATGTAACCCCCGATTTAGCCAAAATGCAGGAGGTTATTATTGATGTCAAGACCAGAATTTACATTGCAGTTGGAGCAGATCCCAAAGAAGCCAGAAGTCGTTATATGGCCAGGGTCGGCGCTAAGAAATTATAGAATTTAAGTACATAGTGATCAGGCTATTTCTGTGTTGCACTCCTTCGGGACTTCAACCCTGGAGTAGCCTGATTTTTGTTGAAAACTTTTCCACCCCGAGGCCTCGGGGTATAGATTGGATTAAAGCTTTGGAAAAGGTAATAGACTTACAACAATACTACAATAGGGCTTTCCCGCGAAGTTTCGTTACGGTATTTCACTTTAGGGTAACCAACTAGTAACGAGGCGTAAACCTTGTGATTTGCAGGTACTTTAAACTGCGGATTCAGCTTACTCTTTTTTCTCATTGCTTTTACGATAAACCCGTTGAAACAGGTTCCAAGCCCAAGGGTATTTGCATAGATCGAGGTGTAAGTTGCCCAGATATTGGCATCGGCTTCGGCCATACTGGTTTTCGATACTTCGCCATGAAACAGCATAACCGCGGGGGCATGATGGCAAATCTGCGAATCATTCACTTTTTGTTTTTCGGAGAACAACGTCTTGTAATGTTTGATTCTATTGATATTCAAGGATGGTACGAACAAACGGATAAAGAGACTTATAAGAGGGGAGCTCAGGAAGGTGAACATGCGCATCAAAGTATCTGCCGTAAGGTCATTCAATAGTTTAACCTTTTCTTTCGAACGGACAATAGAGATCTGCAAGGGACGGGCATTACTTGCCGAGGGATAATGTTTCATGTTCTCAACCAACTGAAGCAATACGGCATCAGGAACATCTTTATTTAGAAAACTCCTGCACGATCGTATTCCTGAAGATAAATTCCTGAAATCTTTCGAAGTTACTGAATATGGCTGAAGTAGGAATACATTACCGAAATCGGGCCGTACAGCCATTTCAGGACAGATTGCCACACAATGACCGCAATGAATGCAGGCATCCGAAATATCGCCTGTTTCGATGGTTATGGCACTTGCAGGGCAATCCTTAACACATTTCAAACAACGCGTACATTTTTCAAGAATGATAAAAGGCATAAAGAATTATTTATAGGATTTCAAAAGTAGATATTTTACTCTGAATAAGGGGCGTATCCCTAATTTATAATTGTGAATGCCCCCGGACAACTCTTCGAACGAAGGTCTGGATAATGTCCCTGTTGCCGGAGGTAGGATAAACCCTGTTAATACAACAGGTTTTCCGAATAGTAAGCCAAAACTGCTGTTTACTAAGTCACTCTATTGTATAAAAATATGTTTGATGTTCTTTGCTTTTGAAATATAATTTCTAAATCTTTGAAAGCAATGAAAAACCACACACTAACAATCCTGCTAAGCTGGCTGTTGTTCCTATGCTCCAACCTGAATGCACAAAATCCCGAAGGGCGATTTGCTTTGAAAGAAGGCGATTGGTTCGAGATGGAATCTGAACAAATTTTTCGTAAAACACTTCAAATGGATGGTCGGGAACAAAAGGAAGTAAATGAGATAACCTTTCTTTTAAATTATCAATTGGAAAAGCAATTACAAAATGGTAATCAGCTGTACCGTATACAATTGGATCATTATAAAATCAAGAAGAGATTTAGTCAATATAACCTGGGATTTGACTCCTATTATCCACCATTTGAAGAAAACAAAAGATTTCAGGAACGAAAGAATCAGTATAGTATGGAAGTGACACCAGCCGGAAAAGTTGCTCGTTTTACTGCTTTTGGGTTCAACAAATCAGGAATAGCATTGACTACGATTAAGTCGTCTTATGGAGCGAATAATCAATATCTGTATAAGGAGGAAATGTCGGATTCATGGTGGATCAGCGAGTTTTTAAATCATCTTATGGTTTCGGATACCCTCTTAAACAAGAGTAAGCATAGGATGAAAAATGGTGTTCCGTTTTTGATTAAAACGCCTGATATTAAATTACGTTTAACCGATGCTTCTTTCCCCTTGCCAGTCAATACAATCCTGAAGGGAGTCGCCAAAGACCAAATCAACCAGAGGATTGGAATCAGCGATATGGGTGCGTATTCAGTGTCCGGATTTACTGAAAAAGAATTCAGGACGGGCACTGACGGATCATTCTCTTGTCCGGTTTTTCTGAACAGGCCATCCCATCTAAGAATCACAATAGGCAATAAAACATTTACTACCTTTCTGGAACCGGGAGATACTTTGAACTTCTCTGAAATAGGGTATCTGGCGCATCAATTAGCACCTCCCAACAATCATTCCCCACTTAAGGAAGAATACCTGGCTGAAGGTATGAAAAGGTCAAATCACTTTTCAGGAAAGGCTGAATACAACACCATTATTTCGAATCAAATAAACCGGTACAAGGATTATCCATTATTTGACAAGGGAAATAAATCCTCAATTACGATCAGTAAGGAGGTAGATAGAGCAGTCAATGACCTTATTAATTGCTATCAGGGAAAAGCATCAGATAATTGTCTGGATTATTTCAGAAGGAATTGGAATTACTTTTTGGCGGCTGAAAGGTTACGTTTATATGAAGACAGCAGAATAGTATCGGGTTATAAAACCAATAAAGGAGTCCCGAACATGAATGACTACCCGGCCGATTTCTTTCTTGGAGTAGACACGATACCGGTACTGATGAATCCCTTTGAGTGGAATACTTCCTATCAAAACTTTATTGAAAGGGCACAAGTATTTAAACAAGAACGTTTGGGATGGGCAATAGGTAAATTGTATACACTTAACTTTCTTGATAACTATTATTTTGCCCAGGCTACTTTACGAGGGTATCCGCTATACAGTCAAATTGCCAGATTAATTGATCTGGAACTCAGGCATAATCCATCAAATTTTGATATTATTGAGCCACGCTATCAGGCCTTTATCAATAATTGCAGTAATCCGGCGTTGACTGAACCCCTAATAAAGGTTCATAAAACAACTGTGCAACTGAAGATTGGAAATAAATTCCCGCTAAACGAACTGGTTTTAGCGGACAGCTCTGTTTTTCATTTTGACAGGTTTAAAGGAAGACCAATCTGCTTAATACTGATTAATAGTACACACCCGACAATTCAGGAGTTTAATGAAGCAATTTCAAAGTTCACTTCGTACGATGTACAGTTTATACTGGTCCATCTTCCAGATGCAAGATGGATGAAAGGAAAACCGGAAAGTACTTTAACGAAATTGGCAAACGTAACTTATCTGACACTTGCAGAAGAGAACCTGAGATGGAGCTTGCAGATCGGTCAAAACAGGATTTTCATGATGGATAAATGGTTCAGGATTGTGGAAAATAATGCAGAAGATCCGGTGTCAAACACTTATCAAGGCAGTATGTCCGAATTTGAAAAGTCACTGCGGAAGACTATTGAAACAAAACGTTATACGAAAGCTGAAAAAACAGCTACCGCAATGACTGCTGTGCGGAGTTTGGGGACCCTACTATTCATGTTTCTGATCGGCTTATGGATTTACAGGGTGAGGGTAAGGCGGATCAAAAAGCAGGAAGCTGCCAGGCGTCGCATTCAGGAACTTGAAATCAAAGCCATCCGATCGCAGATGAATCCTCATTTTATCTTCAATGCATTGAATTCCATTCAGTCGCTCATCAATGGCAGTCAGTTTAAAGAGGCGAATATCTACCTGTCCAAGTTTGCAGTATTACTCCGTGGGGTCCTGAATAATTCGGAGAGAAGCAGAATCTCGCTGTCCGACGAACTTCAGGCTGTAGAGCTGTATTGCCAGTTGGAGCAACTGCGGTTTGACTTCAAATTTGAGATCAGCATAGATCCGGAGGTGAACCCTGAGCTGATCGAGATTCCGGGAATGATTATTCAACCCCTGGCCGAGAATGCCATTGTGCATGGATTGGCGGGCAAAGGGGACCAGGGGAAACTGGATATCCTGGTAAAATGGCAAAACGGGAATCTTTGTGTTTGGGTGACCGACAATGGGGTTGGCTTAAATGCTGAAAAAAGCGACACCCTCAGTGAGAAAGGATTTGGCCTGAAACTGGTGGAAGAACGGATAAACATTCTAAATTTAGACGGTAAAGAGGCCCGGCTGACAGTTGAAAGCAATGATCCTGCTGCCGGAACAGTTGCAACTCTTATTATTCCAATTGATTAAACTATGAACATTAAATGCATTATCGTTGACGACGAGCCCAAGAGCCGCAACAACCTGCGCGATTTAGTACAGGAGTATTGTCCGCAGGTCGAAATTGCAGGTGAAGCGGCATCAGCCACAGAAGCATTGAAACTGATCAACCGTCAGGCACCTGACCTGGTTTTTCTGGATATTGAAATGCCGGGCGGTTCAGGCTTCGACTTGCTGAAGTCGCTCAACGGTCAAAACTATGAGGTCATATTTGTGACTGCATTTGACCAGTATGGCATTCAGGCAGTGAAGTTTTGTGCCATCGACTATATATTAAAGCCCATTGATATATTTGAATTGTCGAAAGCGGTAGAGAAAGCCCGGACACAGATTATCCGCAAAAAGGAAAACCAACGTCTGGTTGAGTTGGTGGCCAACATCGACCGTTCGGAAGATGAAAAGCGAATTGCTTTGCCTCTGGCCGATAAAATTGAATTTATAGCCATCAACCAAATCATCAGATTAGAAGCCGACAGCAATTATACCCGCATTTATCTGGAGGGTAAAAAGGAATATCTGGTTTGTAAAACCCTAAAGGAATACCAGGAAATACTGGAGCAACATCACTTTCTGCGCACACACCAGTCGCATCTCATCAATTGCCATAAGATTGCAGCCTACGTCAAAACAGATGGTGGTCATATCTCCATGTCCGATGGCAGCAGTGTGCCAATTTCCAGGCAGAAAAGGGACGAAGTGCTGAAACGAATACTTTAAGCCCCTACCCTTTTACTTTTCCAGATTGCCCATACTACGTTTCAGCCCGAGTATCTCCTCTGTAAGTACCTTCAGTTGCCGACCCACGAGACTATCAGTAAGAGTAGGTTCAGCCACTTCCCTACTGATATAATGCACGAATTTCCAAATCTCACGAATCTCGGTTGCTGCCAACTCGTAAGGGTGGTAAGACGTATTGAGTGAAATCATCTGGAAACACCCGCGTTCGGCGAGTTCATTTCTTAGCTGTTTGAAAACCAGGCCTTCGTTTAAGGTCAGTACCACGTATAATTCACCGGTTTTTATTTCATTCCAGTCCTGCACAAATTCACCGGTAATCCAGGCTCCATCGGGTACAGGCAGCATCGAATCACCACTGATCTGGAAAGTCCTGTATTTTCGTTCCGTGGAAAGGAAAGGAAGCTGGAAGACAGGCAATTCCGAAATATACTCCGGGTCGGCAAATCCATTGGTATAGCCGGCCTTGGCTTTTTCTGAAACCAGTTCGATGTTGTCGCGGTTTTGGCGATCGATGGTAGTGGCCAGCACGCGAAGATTGCTCCCTTTCAGAAAGACATCCTGCCCGTGCTCCAGTTCGTAGAGCTGACTATCACGAAGTTTGGTGAGCTCAACCCGTAATAAGGTATCGATAGCCACATGAAAATAATCCGACAGCAAAACCAGTGATTGTATGCTTGGTCCGGAAATTCCGTTCTCGTAATTATTCAATGTCGACCGCTTGATATCCAGCGCCAATGAAAGCTGATCCTGGGTCAGCTTTTTACGGTTACGCAAAAATTTAATGTTGGAATCGAAATACATATTTGGTGGTTTAAAAGTTATTAATTAAATTACAATCGTACATTTTGATTAAATAACAATCAAATATACAGGTTTAGTTCTGAATAACAAAGAAAAAAAAGAAAAGCAGGGAGGATAACACAATGAACATTCAAAACAACACGATAGTACACCTGGATATGGACACCTTTTTTGTATCGGTGGAGCGGCGTGAGAATTCAGGATTAATCGGCAAACCTGTTATTATCGGAGGTCTTTCCGATCGCGGTGTGGTGGCCAGTTGCAGCTATGAAGCGAGGAGGTATGGTGTTCATTCGGCCATGCCCATGAGGATGGCTTTATCTTTATGCCGCGATGCCATAGTGATTCGCGGTGATATGGATTTGTACAGCAAACGTTCGCGGGAGGTAACCGATATTATTGCCGATCGCGCCCCTGTCTACGAAAAGGCCTCGATTGACGAGCACTACATCGATATTTCGGGGATGGACCGTTTTATCGGTTCGTATAAATGGACGCATGAGCTACGCAGCAGCATTATCCGCGAGACCGGACTGCCCATTTCGTTCGGCTTGTCGGTGAATAAAACCGTATCTAAAATTGCTACCGGAGAGGCCAAGCCCAACGGCGAAAAAGAGGTTCCCCAAAACCTGGTGAAGCCTTTCCTGAATCCGCTTTCGATTAAAAAGATTCCGGGAGTGGGCGAAAAGACCTGCCATCTGCTGCATTCGATGGGTGTATTCACCATTCATACCCTCAGTGACATTCCGCCGGAAATGATTCAGAATGTGCTGGGAAAATCAGGAGTTGACATCTGGAGAAAGGCGAATGGCATCGATTTCAATCCTGTGATACGATATTCGGAAGAGAAATCAATCAGCACTGAGCGAACATTTGAAACGGATACCATTGATATTCAGATGCTCGAACGATTACTGATCAGCATGGTCGAAAAGATAGTGTTTAAACTGCGTAAGAATCAGAAACTGGCCTCCGTGGTTACGGTTAAGATCCGCTATGCCAACTATGACACCCATACACTGCAAAAAAAGATCGCCTATACTTCATTTGATCATACGTTAATGACTACCGCGCTCGAACTGTTCCGGCGGCTCTACGAACGACGGATGCTCATCCGCCTGATTGGGGTCAAACTGGGTGGCCTGATTGGCGGAGTTCAGCAACTCGATTTGTTCGACAATAACGAAAAGATGATCAAGCTCTACCTGTCGATGGATAAGATCCGGATGCGTTTCGGCTCCGGAGCCATTCACCGCGCTTCGGGAGTGGAGCGAAGTTCCAAATTGCAGGTTCTAAGTTCCAGGTGAGCCTGAAACAACCTTCACGGTTCTTTTTGATAATTCTCTATAAATCGACAAACAAATCTCACTTATTGCACAGCTTGAAACCTGGAACCTGAAACTTGAAACTCTCTTATGTACCTCAATTGTCACTCCTACTATAGCCTTCATTACGGCACACTCAGCATCAACGAGTTGCTCGATCTGGCTGTTCGTAACGGTGTCGGAACGATTGCTCTGACTGACATCAATACCACGATGGGTATTCCTGAGTTTGTAAAGGAAGCGCAGCTAAAAGGCATCAAACCCATTGCCGGATGCGAATTCCGCAATTGCGATGAGCTGCTTTTTATCGGTCTGGCTAAAAACCGTGAGGGTTTGAAGGAACTGAACGACTGGCAAACGGAACACAACCTGCAAAAAAAGTCTTATCCGGCAGATGCTCCGGAATTTAATCATGTATTTGTGGTTTATCCCTTCGGAAGAAAATCACTTAAAGAACTGCGGGAAAATGAGTTTACCGGAATCAGGGGCAAACAACTCAACAAACTGCTGACCTCAGAATATCGCAGGCATCCGGATAAGCTGGTTATCTGGCAGCCTGTCAGCTTTAAGAACCAGACGGGAAGATTTTTGCACAAAACCCTTCGGGCTATCGATCACAATACACTGATCAGTAAGCTTCAGGAGAATCAGTTTGCAGGACAACTTGAAACCATCGATCTAAAAAGTTTGATGCATCAGTTTCGGGACTATCCTGACATTGTGCAAAATACGGAGAAATTGATGGAGTCCTGCAGCATCAGCTTCGATTACAAGATAACCAAGAATAAAAAGATATTTGGTCAATCGGCATTTGATGATAGGCTTTTGCTTCAAAAGCTGGCCCATGACGGCATGCTTTACCGCTATGGGAAGGACAATGCGGAGGCTAAGAAACGAATCATTCATGAGCTGGAGATCATTGACAAACTGGGTTTCTCATCGTATTTCCTGATTGCCTGGGACATCATCCGTTACAGTATGTCCTGCGGATTCTACCATGTTGGGCGTGGAAGCGGAGCCAACAGTATTGTTGCTTATTGCCTTAAAATAACGGATGTTGACCCGATTAAGCTAAACCTTTACTTTGAGCGTTTCCTGAACCCCAAACGTACCAGTCCTCCTGACTTTGACATCGACTATTCGTGGCGCGACCGGGAACAGGTTCAGGACTATATCTTCAAACGCTACGGACGGGATCATACGGCTTTACTGGGTGCTACTTCAACGTTTAAGGACCGATCCATTTACCGCGAACTGGGTAAAGTTTTCGGGCTTCCGAAAGAGGAAATTGATGCTTTGGCGGACAATCCGAATGACGTGCAGAATACCAACAAGATTACCCGAATTATCAAAACCCTGACCGGAAAGATGGTTGATTTTCCCAATCTTCGCAGCATTCATGCTGGCGGCATATTGATTTCGGAAGAACCCATCACCTATTACACGGCACTCGATATGCCACCCAAAGGTTTTCCAACAACCCAATGGGACATGTACATGGCTGAAGATCTGGGTTTCGAGAAGCTGGATATTCTTAGTCAGCGGGGTATTGGGCACATCAAAGAGGCGGTTGATATCATTCGTGAAAATAAAGGCGAAGACGTTGATGTGCATCGGGTAGCCGATTTCTTTGAAGATGAGCAGGTAAAGCTGCAACTGCGAACGGCTGAAACCAATGGTTGTTTCTATATTGAAAGTCCGGCTATGCGTGGTTTGCTGACAAAATTACATTGTGACAATTATCTGTCGCTCGTAGCTGCGAGTTCCATTATCCGGCCCGGAGTGGCTAAATCCGGCATGATGAAGCAGTACATCGAACGGTTTCACAAACCCGAATCCATCAGGTACTTGCACCCGGTAATGAAAGCACAGCTTGAAGAAACCTATGGTGTAATGGTTTACCAGGAAGATGTCATCAAAGTGGCTCATCATTTTGCAGGACTTGATCTGGCTGAAGCCGATGTACTGCGTCGTGCCATGAGCGGGAAGTTTCGTTCCAAGGTTGAGTTTCAGCGTATCGTAGACAAGTATTTCAGCAATTGCCGTGAACGGGGATATCAGGAAGAAGTCACCCGCGAAGTATGGCGGCAAATCGAATCGTTTGCCGGATATTCTTTCTCAAAAGCACATTCGGCTTCGTATGCGGTCGAGAGTTTCCAGAGCCTGTTCCTTAAAGCGCATTATCCGCTCGAGTTTATGGTGGCCGTGATCAACAATTTCGGTGGATTTTACCGTACCTGGGTGTATTTCAATGAAGCACAGCGCTGCGGGGCTCATATCGAATTACCCTGTGTAAACCGAAGCAGGAATGAAACACGGATTGTTGGAAAGACCATTTATATGGGGTTTGTGCATGTACAAAATCTCGAACAATCCGTCATTTCAAACATACTGAATGAACGGAAACTGCATGGAAATTTCAGCTCTCTTTCTGATTTTATCGAACGTACAGCCATTAACAAAGAACAATTGGTTATTCTGATCCGTCTGGGCGCTTTTCGTTTCACCGGTACATCCAAGGCCGAACTCTTGTGGAAGGCGCATATGCTTCTGAACAAGACAATCCCAGCAACCAGAAGCCAGGCTATGTTTGAAGCAAAACCAAGGGAATTCATTCTTCCCAAGCTTGAGCAGTCGGTTTTGGGCGATGCCTGGGATGAAATTGAACTGATCGGCTTTCCGGTCTCGTTGACTGCTTTCGATATGCTGCAGACTAATTTCCGTGGAGAACTGATGGCGAAGGAGATAATGAGTCATATTGGCCAAAAAGTCCGTATGCTGGGGCATTTAGTCACCATTAAATATGTAAGAACCGTTCGGAAAGAGATAATGCACTTCGGAACCTTTATCGATGTTCAGGGTGAATTCTTTGATACCGTGCATTTTCCTCCTTCATTGAAGCTGTATCCGTTTCGGGGAGATGGCATATATCTGATCCTGGGCAAAGTGGTTGAAGAGTTTGGCTTTCCCAGCATTGAAGTTGAAAAAATGGCAAAGTTGCCCATTCAGGCAAACCCTAAAGCGTAAGGCTATTGTTTCCTTTTCAGTGAACCCTACACTTGAGTTTGCCTGATTGTGTTTTCATTGTTACAGGAAGATGTTACACCTCAACAATTAATTTACCGAGGTTCTTTCCCTCAAACAGCGCCATAAAAGCTTCAGGTAAACTCTCAAACCCCTTGTACGAGGTTGTCTTATATTTGAGTAACCCATTGTTTACCCATCCGGTCAGGGCTCTTAAACCTTGAGAAAACCGCGCAGAATAATCACCGATAATAAAACCCTGCATCAATGCACTTCGTTTCAGGATAGTTGGTTGAATGCGTGGTCCGAAGGGTTGACTTGTTGCGTTATAAAGCGAGATCTGACCACAGATAATAATTCGGGCACCTTTACTGATTTGGGTAATTACCGCATCAGAGATCTCCCCGCCAACATTATCGAAATAAATATCAACACCTGAAGGACATGCCAAAGCTATAGCCTCTTCCAGATTTTCAGTGGTTTTATAGTTTATTACCGCATCGAAATGCAGTTCTTTCAACAGGTAGTCATTCTTGGCATCATCCCCGGCAATTCCGACCACTCTGCAACCCTGTATCCTGGCAATTTGTCCAACAACCATACCAACGGCACCCGCAGCACCGGAAACTACCACCGTTTCGCCCTTTTGAGGCTTGCCAATGTCGAGCAACCCAAAATATGCTGTAAGCCCTGGCATTCCGAGAATACCAAGATAATAGCTCAATGGCGCTATTTTTTCATCAAGCTTCTGTAACCCTTCGGCCGCAATGACCATCTCTTCCTGCCAGGGTAGCCTTCCCATAACGTAATCGCCAACTTTCAGATTTTTAGATTTACTTTCCACAACTCGTGCGATCAGTCCGCCAACAATGGCTTCACCTACCTGGTAGGGAGCTATATACGATTTGGCATCGCTCATTCGTCCACGCATGTAAGGATCTACTGAAAACAGATGTGCGGCTAACCTGACTTCTCCATCGGCAACCTGCGGAACTTCAATTAACCTTGTCTTAAAGTTATCTGTAGTAGGCTTGCCTGTCGGTCTTGATTTAAGTATGATTTGTTTTGTCATGATTAATGAATGATTAAATGTTATTAATGATCTACATATCAATTTATTGGGCAGGGAAATTTGTTTTGAATATCCTTAGTCCTTCAATGGCACATCGGAATATTTAAATACATCCTAATTAAAACAGTTTCCCCACTTCAATTGTTTTTAACAATTCATCAATTAAAGAATCGTATTTCAATCTTTTATCCTTATTTTGTAACTTAATCTGAAAATATGGTATTGACAGGCGGAATCTGTTTGTATTACTACCAAATGGAGAACTATTGAATTGAAATTTAGCTGATCTATGGGAACTTTGGCAATCAATATTCGGGTGATAATCATACAGATAATTGATTATTTCTATACTCCGTTCAGGGGGCGTATTCCTTTGGAAACATTCCGGTATGCAGCAACCGGTGGATTTAATACTGCCCTGGATATATTTCTTTATTTTATCTGCTACAACTTTGTCGTCGATAAACAAGTGGTTGATTTGCAAATTGTCTCTATCAGTCCGCACATTGCTGCCTTTTTTATTGTATTCCCGGTTACTTTTTTTACCGGTTTCCTTTTGGCCAAATACATCACCTTTACCAATTCCGAGGTTCGCGGACGGGTTCAGTTGATCCGTTATATGATCTCAGTTTCCGGTTCTATCTTCCTGAACTATGTATTTCTGAAAGTCCTTGTCGAATTCGGAGCATTATGGCCGACCCTTGCCAAAGTCATAACGACTGGTATTGTTGTTATTTACAGTTACTTTGTTCAGAAGTTCTACACCTTTAAAACATCCGTTTTGGTAGCTTCACGGATATGAAAACCTGCCCATTCAGCAGATGATGGCCCGGTTATTCAACGGTTCTACTCTTTAATCAAAAAATATATGCTTAAATCGTTTATGAATTCGATTTTGCCTTATCTTTGGCGTTGAATTGGTGATGCTCGTTTGAGTGCCAAGAGGGAATCCGGTTAAATTCCG
The DNA here is from genome assembly GCA_002429385.1 of Prolixibacteraceae bacterium UBA6029. Taxonomy (GTDB): domain Bacteria; phylum Bacteroidota; class Bacteroidia; order Bacteroidales; family Prolixibacteraceae; genus Aquipluma. Next base: position 12,515 of record DIZL01000020.1, read on the forward strand.
GAGCTGTACCCGCAGCTGTAAGCTCTGTATATTTTTTGCTATTCATGTCACTGTCCCGGATATCCCGGGGTGGGAAGGCCGCAAAAAAAGAGTAAGCCAGAAGACCTGCCATTCGTGATACAATATTCAAAGCTTTCGGGAGAAAAAGCTTGGAGTAACCAAAATCATTCATACCCGGTTATTTCAGCAGTTTTGCGTATTGTAATTGTTTTGAAACCATTCAAAATTATTACATAATGAAACACATCTACATGGCAATTCTTGCCACCTTTTTCGTATTTAATGCAACTGCACAATCAGTTGCCAGTTTCGATGACTTGACCCTTGCTCCGGAAAGTTTCTGGAATGGATCAGATCAATCCGGAAGTTTTAAAAGTGGCGAAATTGCCTTCCTCAATATGTATAGTACAGATTATAAAAGCTGGTATGGTTTTGCTTATTCAAATCTGACCGATATAACCACTGCCGGATACACAAACCAGTATAGTGCAATTACCGGACAAGGTTTTAATGGAAGTGCAAATTACGCGGTTTGTTATCCGGCTCCAACAGCCAGAGTTGGTTATGCCGTGCCAACGAAAACCACCGGGTTTTATGTCACCAATTCGACTTACGCTTATCTTTCAATGAAGAACGGCGATGCATTTGCCAAAAAGTTTGGTGGCGATACAGGTAACGATCCTGATTATTTTAAACTCACGATTGAAGGTCTTGATGATAATGGATTGCCAGTTGACACCGTATCTTTCTACTTGGCTGACTTCCGTTTTACCGACAATTCGAAAGATTACATCCTGAATAAATGGACCTGGGTGGATATAAGCAAATTGAAAGAAACACGTTTTCTGCGTTTTAGTTTAAGATCGAGCGACAATGCAATCTGGGGAATGAATACTCCCGGATTTTTCTGCATAGATAATTTCAACGACAAAGCCCCGACTTCTGTTCCTGCATTGAGTCAGGTTCAGGCAACAGTCTTCCCAAATCCATTTGTCGATCACCTTGTTATTTCAGGATTAAAAGGAATGGCACGGGTTACGGTTTCAGACATTTCAGGAAAAACAGTAGCTGAATACAACAATGTGTCAAATAATCAGCCACTCACTGGTCTTCAGAATTTGAATTCAGGAGTCTATCTCATTCGAATTAATGAGGGGTCGAATCAGCTGATCACCAAGCTAATCAAGAAGTAGGAAAAACGATCTATTCTTTCAGAACGAACAATTCAAACAACAGAAACTCCAGAAACTCTTCTTAACGTTTAAACCAAAGTCCATTTCTGATGTTATCTTTAACTAACAGAAATGAATAGATAGATCTTATTTGTAATATCAGCGAATTTTATTTCTTTGTACAATTATTCAAAATATTAAATATTAAAACAAAAAAGCTATGAAAATAGGAAAGAACAAAATGGTTTCCCTGACATACGATTTACATTACGATGATGCAGAGGGGGAATTGATTGAACAGGCTACAAGCGAGAAACCGTTGAGTTTTATCTTTGGTGCAGGTCTTATGCTGCCAAAATTTGAATCTCACCTGGAAGGCTTCGAAACAGGCAATCCATTTGAAATAAGTTTACAGGATGTCGACGCATACGGAGAGTTAGACGAGAATGCGATTGTTGATCTTCCAAAACATCTTTTCTTTATTGATGGCGAATTTGATGAAGAGATGGTAGCTGTAGGCAATTCAGTTCCAATGATGAGCACCAGCGGTCAGCGGATGAATGGTCTTGTAATGGACATTACAGATGACATCGTGAAAATGGACTTCAATCATCCTTTAGCCGGTGAGAACTTGTTCTTCAAAGGCACTATCACTGAAGTAAGGGAAGCTACCGAAGAAGAAATTGCTGCTACTTTAAGTGGTGGTTGTGGCTGCGGAAGCGGTGGTGGTTGCGGAAGTGGCGACTGTGGCTGCGAAGATGAAGTATGTGCCGACGGAAGTTGCAGTACTGAAGGTAAAGGTGGTTGCGGCTGCGGCTGTTAATCCATTCAATTAAATATCTTAAGATGTTGTTTCAAAATTTCGTATTTTGGGACAACATTTTTTATTATATACATTTCTGATGAAGTTTACTTTTTCCATTTTGCTCTTTACTTTTTACCTTATAATATGAACAGCTTTGGACAGATTTTCAGGTTAACTTCTTTTGGTGAATCCCACGGGAAAGCCATTGGCGGTATTATTGACGGATGCCCTGCCGGTTTGGATATTGATCTTGATTTTATCCAGAACGAACTGGACCGCCGTAAGCCGGGTCAATCCAGGATCACCACCCAGCGTGATGAAAGTGATCAGGTTGAATTCTTATCCGGTATCTTTGAAGGTAAAACACAGGGAACACCCATCGCCTTTCAAATCAGGAACAAGGATCAGCATTCGTCTGATTACAATGACCTGAAGGATGTATTTCGTCCCTCACATGCCGATTATACCTATATTCAGAAATACGGAAGCCGCGACCATCGCGGAGGTGGCCGTTCATCGGCCCGCGAAACCATTGCCCGTGTAGTTGCAGGAGCTGTGGCTAAACTGTTGCTGGCACGGGTTGGCGTTTCCATTCAGGCTTACGTCTCACGGGTTGGGGTTATTCAGGTCGATAAACCATACACCGAACTGGACTTGAGTCAGACCGAATCGAACATTGTTCGTTGTCCTGATGCCGAAACGGCAGAGCGCATGATTGTCCGCATCGAAGAGGCAGGCCGCGATCACGATACCGTTGGCGGAGTGGTAACCGGCGTAATTAAAGGTGTTCCGGCAGGCTGGGGCGAACCTGTTTTCAATAAACTGCATGCCGATCTGGGTTTTGCCATGCTCGGAATCAATGCCGTAAAAGGCTTTGAATACGGCTCAGGATTCGATGGAACCCGTCTGTCAGGGTCAGAGCACAACGACGTATTTATTAAAACTGAAAAAGGGGTTCGCACCAAAACCAATCATTCCGGAGGCGTACAAGGCGGAATCTCAAACGGTGAAGACATCTACTTTAATGTGGCCTTCAAACCGATTGCAACGCTCCTGAAAGAACAAAATACTGTTGACCGGGCCGAAAATGAGGTAGTCATCAATCCACAGGGCCGCCACGATCCCTGTGTACTGCCCCGTGCAGTGCCGATAGTCGAATCAATGGCTGCCATCGTATTGGCCGATCATTATTTGCTGAGCAGAATTAATCAAATCTAAACTAAAGGCCGGAGGAATCCGGCCTTTTTACTTACCAGCAGATTACCTGAAGATATTTACAGACCACAAAAAATTGTTTTCCTTCCTGAAACTTTTCCGATGAAGTTGTTCCCTTGAATTCCACGAATCCACTCTGAATTGGGATCACTTCGCTTCTAACCAAATTTCTAAACGTAAATTTTCAAACAGTCAGTTCCGAATACTGAGGGACTGAAGACTTGACCGGGTACTATACGGTCTGTATTCGCGTCGGTATTTGAGTGTATTTTATGTATACATAAAGTGTAGCATAGGTGTACATTATGTGTTCACGAACACACAAGGTACACAGAAGCTACACAGAAGCTACACACAAGGTATACACAAGGTGACAGTCGGATATAGCTTTGTAGGCATTCCTTTCATAGGGAAACCCCGAAAAAACCAGTTCAATAAATCAAAAGATTGGAGAGGACACTTTGAAGAGATATAATGATCAATAAATTTACAGGATCTGTTGTTGAAATGCTTTCGGGCATGAAAAGGGAGATAGCTGTGCGTATCGGGAAAATACATTTCATATGGCCATGCCAAGTTTGTTAAACAAGAATATTCAAAAACGAGACTTGTTTTTTTTCGAAATGTTACATCAATACAACCATTTTCTGAAGAATTTCAGGAGAAAGCAAATGTGGATGCTGAGAATATGCAAGTGCGCATAACTTAAATCTATTCCGACCTCATTGGAGGTGACAAATTGCTTCCTCCATTCTTTAAATTCAATATCACTCTACCCGAATATACAATATCCGATAAAGCACTTGATGTGTTTCTTCCTATCGGTCAAGTATAGTCCAAATTTTCCTTAGAAAATATCCTCAAATATGTTCCCCAACATTTCTATTTAGGAAAAAAAGCATTTACTTAGCAGCACAGTACAGGACAACAAAACGTCCTGTTCTAAACGTTCCTTATCATACTATTAAATCATTATAAAATGACTGTAAACAACAGACTTATAGGTCGTTTGCCAAAGATAGGCATACGTCCTGTTATAGATGGAAGAGAGCGGGGCGTACGCGAATCGCTCGAAGTTCAGACTATGAATATGGCCAAATCAGCTGCTAAGTTTATTGAAGAGAACCTTCGATTCCCTGGTGGCCAAAAAGTGGAATGTGTAATCGCTGAAACTACTATAGGTGGAATTGCCGATGCTGCCTTTTGTGCTGATTTATTTGAACGCGAAGGTGTTGGAGTTTCGCTAACTGTTACCCCTTGCTGGTGCTACGGCGCTGAAGTAATGGATACTCATCCCACAATGCCAAAGGCTGTATGGGGATTCAACGGAACAGAACGTCCGGGAGCCGTTTATCTGGCGTCAGCATTGGCCGGTTATTCACAGAAAGGACTTCCTGCATTTGGCATTTATGGACGTGATGTTCAGGATTCAGGTGACACCAGCATTCCTGCTGATGTTCAGGAAAAACTTCTGCGTTTCGTAAAAGCTGCTCTGGCTTCGGCACAAATGAAGGGAAAAACCTATTTATCGATTGGCTATGCTTCGATGGGTATTGCAGGGTCAATGGTTAATCCTGAATTCTTTCAGGAATATCTTGGTATTCGTACTGAATTTGTAGAATCTGTTGAGTTCTTACGCAGGATCGAACAGGGAATATTTGATCCCGAAGAATATAAAAAGGCAATGGCATGGACCAAAGCCAATTGTAAAGAAGGGGCTGACCTGAACTCTCCTGAGAACCAGTCTACCCGTGAAAGGAAAGATTGGGAATGGGAAATTGTTGTGAAAATGACACTCATTGCCCGTGATTTAATGATTGGCAACCCAAAGCTGAAAGAACTGGGATTTGGAGAAGAAGCCAAAGGCCGGAATGCAATATTGGGAGGTTTCCAAGGGCAGCGCCAATGGACTGATTTTTATCCAAACGCTGATTTCACCGAAGCAATTCTGAATAGTTCATTTGACTGGAACGGAATACGTGAAGCATTTGTATTTGCAACCGAAAACGATAGCCTGAATGGAATCTCCATGTTATTTGGTCACTTACTGACCAATACCCCACAGATCTTCTCTGATGTACGTACCTTCTGGAGTGCCGATGCAGTGAAAAGGGTAACAGGAAAAGCATTGACAGGTAAAGCCAGTGGCGGTATCATCCACCTGATCAATTCAGGTTCAACGACACTGGATGCAACAGCGCAGCAAAAAGATGCAAAAGGAAATCCTGTAATGAAAGCATTCTGGGACATTACTGAAAAAGACATGAATGCATGTCTTGACCATACGCAATGGCCACCTGCAAACAAGGGCTATTTCAGAGGAGGCGGTTACTCGTCGCTCTTCAGGACAGCCGGCGAAATGCCGGTTACAATGTCACGTTTGAACCTTGTCAAAGGGATTGGACCGGTTCTCCAGATTGCAGAAGGCTGGACGGTTGAACTACCTGAAGATGTACACCATACTTTGGATCAGCGTACCGATCCGACCTGGCCAACAACATGGTTTGTTCCGCGTCTGGCTGATAATGATGCCTTTAAAGATGTTTACAGTGTCATGGCTAACTGGGGTGCCAATCATGGAGCAATTTCGTACGGCCACATTGGTGCAGACCTGATCACCCTTGCATCGATACTTCGGATTCCGGTGAACATGCACAACGTGAGTGAGGATCAAATATTCAGGCCAAGTGCATGGTCAGCTTTCGGAAGCGAAAAAGAGGGAGCCGACTATCGTGCCTGCACAACTTACGGACCATTATACAAATAATAGTATATAAAGTGTCCTAAAGTTAGCAGTGCCCTAAGTTAAAAGATTGAAAGATAAGCAATAAAAAATGATAAAAAGCCTGGATTGTAACTTCAATTCAGGCTTTTTCAAAAGAAAGACGGATGGGGAAATTTGTATTTAAACTGGATGAAGGTTCATCGCAAACCAAATTGCAGCAATTGATTCATGCTGTCAGCGAAGCTATTAACCTTGGAATTCTAAAGGAGGGTGATTTTTTGCCATCGGTAAACCAGATGAATAAAGAAAGTGGTCTTTCACGAGACACCATATTTAAAGCCTATACGATTCTAAAGCAACGTACTATTATTTCATCTACTCCTACCAAAGGTTATTTTGTGGCTTCTGAATCTTTCAGGGTTTTTGTTTTACTTGATGATTTCAGCGCCTTTAAAGAGCAATTGTATAAGTCATTACGGGCAAATCTCCCTGACAGTTATTCTGTTGACCTTCTGTTTCATCATTACAACAAAGAGGTATTTAACCAGCTGATATTAAATAGTCTTGGGCGCTACAGCATGTATATTGTCATGAATATTGACAATAAAAATCTGGAAGATGTGGTACGAAAGATCGATCCCAAAAGGCTTCTGATCCTGGATATGGGATTCGATCCTAAGAATGAAGTTTCGTCTTTGACCCAGGATTTCAACCAGACCGTTTATGATTGTCTGAATTCAGGTTTGGGGTTGCTTCAAAAGTATAAGGAGTTTATACTTGTATTTCCAACGAATACGCCACATCCTTTTGAAACTATTGATGCGTTTAACCTTTTCTGTGATGACAATCGAATCAGTCACACTGTTTTGGATCAGATTGAGAACCGGGAAGTTCAGCAGGGGCAAGCCTACCTGGTTATAAAAGATTCTGATCTGGTGAAAATCGTCAAAGACTGCAAAAGGAAATCCCTTAAGATAGGAACTGATGTCGGTATCATATCCTATAACGACGCACCCATGAAAGAGATCGTTGGTTCAGGAATTACCGTAATTTCAACTGATTTTTTGAGAATGGGTAAAGATTGTGCCAATTTCATCGTAAACAAAGGCAAAGTCACAGAAATAATACCTACTCAATTAATTATCAGGGGATCATTATAGAAACAAATTTGTATTTTAGGAGCCAAATTACTAAACTACAAATCATGATTATCAACAGTAAAAAATTCATCATTTTATTCGCTGCCTTAAGCATAAATCTAATGGCACAATCACAACAATCCTTTTTCCCGGAGACCAAAAATGTTGGTGATCCAAAGAACTCAGGTAAATTGACCTATGACAAGACCAATCAAGTCTACGAAATCTCAGGTTCAGGAACCAATATCTGGGCTGAAAAGGATGAGTTCTTCTTCGTAGCAAGAAAAGTGAGCGGTGATTTCATTTTGACTGCTAAAATTGAGATCTTAACTAAAACAGGTGATGCACACCGAAAGATTGGTTTAATGATTCGTCAGACCATGGATACCAGTTCACCTTATGCCGACATCGTTCATCACGCTGATGGATTACTTTCGTTGCAGTATCGCACTAAACAAGGCGGGACTACTGAAGAAGTAAAATTTAAGGAAGTTGGCGCCCAATATCTTCAACTCGAGAAAAAGGGTTCGAAGATACTTGCACGCATAGCTCAAACTGAAAAAGAACTGACCACGGCAAATGAAATAGAACTTCCGTTTGAAGCGCCATTCTTTGTTGGATTAGCTGCCTGCTCACATAATCCTGAAAATACTGTAAATGGTTTATTCTCCAATGTCCGTTTTGATGTTCCTGCCGCAGAAGGTGTAGATGGATATAAAACTCCGTCAGCCAGCCGGCTCGAAATTCTGGATACAGAGACCGGTCTTCGAAAGGTAATCTATTCAACAGCTACCCATATTGAAGCGCCAAACTGGTCGCGCGATGGGAAATTCCTGATTTATAATTCAGGAGGTAAACTTTATAAATTTGACCTTGCAAAAGGCAAACCTAAAGTCATTGAATCAGGAATTGCCATAAACAACAATAATGACCATGGCATTTCTTTCGACGGAAAAATGCTGGCTGTTAGTAATGCAGTTGAAGAAAATGGCAAGAGCAATTCGAATGTATTTACACTTCCGATTGAAGGAGGCAAACCCTTCCGTGTAACTCCCAAAGGACCATCTTACTGGCATGGCTGGTCGCCTGATGGAACAACACTGGTTTATTGTGCAGAGCGCAATGGTGATTACGATGTTTATCAGAGCCCTGCAAAGGGTGGTCAGGAAAAACACCTTACAAAAACTCCCGGTCTGGATGATGGCCCTGAATATTCACCTGATGGGAAATTCATCTATTTTAACTCTACACGTACCGGGACCATGCAGATCTGGAGGATGAAACCGGATGGTTCTGACCAGGAACAAGTGACTTTTGATGCCCACAACAATTGGTTTGCACATCCTTCACCTGATGGCAAGTCATTGATTTACATTTCCTATTCTACTGAAGTTCCTGCAACCAGTCACCCGCACAACCAGAGGGTTATGCTTCGTATTCAGCCTGTAAACGGGAAAGAAGCAAAAGTTATGGCGCATATTTATGGAGGACAGGGAACGGGTAATGTTCCGGCATGGAACCCTGACAGTAAAAAAGTTGCCTTTGTTTCGTATACTTATGGCGATCCTGAATAAGAAAGTCATTCCTGAACGTGTTTTGTAAAGTGTGAATAATGTAACTCTTTTAAAGAGTTGTGTAACTTTCATGACAATCATACGCCTAATTTTATACTATAGAATTTTTCTATACAAAAACATCAAAATGCTTGCATATGATCTTTGATAATCAGAAATTTGAATTGCAATTGTATTCTGATAACAATAGAAAATCAGTATAAACGTTTATTTAATAAAACATGTCATGAAAAAACTTACAATTATTATCATCTTAGCTGTATTTACTTTTACTGGTAATGCTCAGGGGTTTTTCGACATTGGTCCAAAAGTCGGATTCAATACCTCGAAAATGACGACAAATATGGCTGATTATACACCTAAGTCCAATTCCAGTTACCAGTTTGGTGCATTTGCCCGAATTAACCTTGGACGGTTTTATATTCAACCTGAGGTATATTCCAATTCGAAAAAGGGAGAGGTAGTTAGTCTTAGTAACGGCATATCAACGGTTAATTCATTTGATATGAAAACCCTTGATGTTCCGGCTTTACTTGGAATAAAAATCATCAACCAGAAGCCTTTCAATGTTCGGGTTATGGCTGGTCCGGTTTTTTCTTTTTTGACTGACAAAAGCGTCAAAGGCCAGTTTACCGAAGACAACTTAAAAAACAGCTTTTTTGGATGGCAGTATGGTGTAGGAGTTGATTTTCTTTTCCTGACGCTGGATGCACGAAAAGAGTCGTTCGGCAACAATCTGTACAGCGCACCTAACTTCGATTTCAATACCAATAGCGGTACCTTTGTAATCAGTTTGGGGTTGAAATTATTTTAGTTCACGATTCCGTATGAAGCGGTTTATTTTAATCATCATTTCCTCTTGTGTTGTGCTTTTTGCATCTGCACAGGAGGAAATTCATTTAAATAAGGTTCCTGAAATGATCAATGAAGCAGATTCAAAACTGTCCATTCCGGAGAAACCTATGTTTTTAAATGATTCCTTTTCGGATCACGCAATTCGTTTGACGGATAATCTGATGTTTAATCAGCCACTTCTACCCGATTACACTAAAAATCTTGATTTCAAAATGTATCTGGGGAAATTCAAAGAAACAAGCTTATCAAATTATCCGATCTATTCTACAGGTTTGTTAGTCAATCCTTTTTTTTCTTCGGTGCAGGTATTCAATCAGAGCATGTATAAGTTGAACAGTCATTTATCAATAGGCGGAAACAGTTTCGGAGTGCAATCGGTATTTGATCAGCTAAAATTGAATCCGTCCATTCAGGACATGAACATTAAGGGAGCTTCCATGATTTTGCAGTACAAGGTTTCCGATAATATAAAAGTAGAAACCAGGGTAAGCATTTCCACTCATCAGTCGCCATAGGAACCATAAACCAGAGCTTTTATTTTGTGTTGTGGCAAGGCATTTAAAGCAGATTCACATGCTGGAACTTTGATATTTCGGACCAATCTTTTCAGTTAAAGGAATATTTATTCAACATTTGAACTAAATTTGAGGCACTTTTACATGAGGTACATTTATGCTGGAAAAGATCAGACAAGTTGAACGCGTTTTTAAACAATTGGACAAGGAAACTTTAAAATTCAGTAAACAATCATCGCTTAAATGTTTGACCAATTGTAATTTGTGTTGTATGAAGAAAGGATTGGAAGCCAATGTTCTGGAATTTCTTCCCCTGGCCTGGTATCTTGTTAAAAACAATTTGCATGAAGAAGCACTTGATCTTCTGGAAACCAACCCTGAATATTGTATTAATCTGGCCAAAACCCAGATACAGGGAGTCACTGCCGGCTGTTCGGTATACAATCATCGTGGGCTAATCTGCAGACTTTTTGGTTCTTCAGGAGTACGCGATAAACACGGGAAACTATCTGTTTATACCTGTACGCATATGAAAGCTGAATTTCCAGAAGCATTTAAACAATCAATGGAACGGATTAATTCAGGAATGAATATCCCTGTCGTTACAGACTTTTATTATCAGATTTATTATATCGACCCTCAAATGGCAAACGATTATAACCCCATAAACGTGAGCATCCGAAAAGCTATCGAAAAGGTGGCTTACTATTGTGCCAATAAACCGGTTAGAAAACCAAAGGCAAAACAGAATCTTCAACAGCAGAATGACGCCTAGATGACAGACTTTATTTTAAATATCCCTGATTTATTAAGCGAATTTCAATTTCTTACCTCAAGGAGCAGTGGCCCGGGAGGCCAGAATGTAAATAAGGTAAATTCGAAAGTTGAGTTACGATTTGATATACAAAACTCTTCATTACTTTCACAAGAACAAAAGGAAATTCTTTTAGCAAAGCTCTCTACAAAGATTAGCTCAGAAGGTATTTTAAGTATTGTTTCTCAGCGGGATCGTTCTCAGCTTACAAATAAAGAAGATGCAATCAGCAAGTTCTATGTGCTCATTTCGAAAGCCTTAAAACCTGTGAAACACCGTAAAAGCACCAGACCAACAAAAGGATCGGTTGAAAAAAGATTAACCGGCAAGAGGATTAAGGCTGAAATCAAACAAAACCGTTCAAAGATTGATGACTAAATCCGGGCTGGATCTTTGATTCGGATAAACTAAATATGATTGAAATTATTAGAATTAATCAACCTGATGAACTGAATTCAATATTCAGACAGATCTACGAAGAAGCATTTCCCACTGATGAACGTAGAGATTGGAGGCAAATGAATGAATTATTGACAAATCCATATTTTTGCTTTAACGGGATTTACAATGAACAAAAGGTCGTTGGCTTACAAACGATCTGGAACCTTGGTGAATTCCACTTTATGGAACACTTTGCAATTCTGGATTCTGAACGTGGGAAAGGCTATGGTTCACAAGTTCTTCACCAAATATTAAACAATATTTCAACCCGGTTAATACTTGAAGTGGAGTCATCTAACAGTCATTCATGCCTGAAACGAATAGAATTTTATGAAAGGATGAAGTTTATGCTTTCAGAAGGTGTTTATTACCAGCCACCCTATTCAGAAGGGAAAAATAAGGTTAAAATGAAGTTAATGAGCAATCCTGAAGGTATACTTAAGGAAGACTTTGCAACTATTCAGAATAGAATATATGAGATTGTATATCAATACCATCTAAAATCATTAGTAAACTGAATTTTATAAATCTATCATGCGAGCATTATATACATTTCTGATTCAAACATTTCTGAATTTAGACTTTCAGGAATTTTACGCCAGAATCCTGGCAGTACTTGTGACCTTTCTGGCAATTGTTGTACTGGCAGTAATTGTACATTGGATAACAAAATTAATTGTAGTTAAAGTCGTTCACCGCTTTGTCGAGAAAACCAAGACTGAATGGGACGACTATCTAATGAAGCGAAAAGTGTTTCAAGCTATGTCGCACATAACTTCGGCCATGGTTTTTTATTATTCTACCGGATTTTCCGGATACCCTGAAGTAACCCGTTTTATTTCAATTTTCACCAATATCTATTTTGTTATCATTTTCATAAAGGTTGTTTCCGGATCCTTAAAGGCATCAAACGACATTTATTTAACAACTCCATACGCAGCAACCCGTTCTATTAAGGGATATATACAACTATTAATGATTCTGGTTTATTTCATTTCCGGGATTTTCATTATTGCTTTCATTTTCGACAAATCCCCGCTCGTATTGTTTGGTGGTTTAAGTGCAGTTGCGGCAGTCCTGTTGATTGTATTTAAAGACACCATTTTGGGCCTGGTCGCCAGTATTCAGTTATCTGCCAATAAAATGCTGAAGCCTGGCGATTGGATTGAAATACCAAAACTCAATACCAACGGCACAGTAATTGATATTTCGCTGAATACAGTAAAAGTTCAGAATTTTGATAACACGATTTCAACTATCCCAACCTATTCTCTTGTTTCTGATTCATTCGTGAACTGGTCTGGAATGGAAGAATCTGATGGACGAAGAATAAAACGATCAATCAATATTGATATGAAAAGTGTCCAATTTTGTGATGAGCAGATGCTTGATAGACTTCATAATTTCAGACTAATCAAAAACTTTGTGACCGAGAAGAAAAATCTTATTACCAATAAGAATAATAATGCCGTGATTGAAACTGAGTTGATTCCAGATGAATATCGTCCGACTAATCTGGGAATTTTCAGGAAGTACCTGGAGGAATACCTGAAAGATATTCCGAGTATAAATAAAGACATGACCATCCTGGTCAGGCAATTGCAGGCAACTGTAACTGGTATTCCCATTGAAATATATGCTTTTAGCAAAGAGAAAAGATGGATTGAATATGAAGCAATTCAGGATAATATTTTCGACCACATACTAGCTATAATTCCTGAATTTGGATTGCGGGTATTTCAATCACCTTCAGGACATGATATCGGAGATCTCACTGAGAAGATTTCTACGGGCATTAATCCGGTTGTAGAAGCAGAAAAATAGGAAAATGAAAATTAACCACATAGA
>DIZL01000020.1:25787-26735 GCA_002429385.1 Prolixibacteraceae bacterium UBA6029
TCTATGTGGTTAATTTTCATTTTATATGGTATTTGCAGGTTTTACTTTCATATCATTACAATCAAGATGTTTTTCAACAAGAATATTTAAAATTTGTCAATTTTTTATACTTTTACGTTTCAAATTTACAAACGATAGTTATATTTATATATTATGAATGATCTGCATATTGAACCACTTCCCAATATCGATGAACTGGATGAAAAGATATTAAAACTAATCACCAAGAATGCAAGAATTCCATTTTTGGAAGTCGCCCGCGAATGTGGAGTTTCCGGTGCTGCAATTCATCAGCGGGTTCAGCGATTACTCAATCTTGGTGTAGTTTCCGGAAGTGAATTTGTTGTTAATCCTCAGAAACTGGGGTACTTTACCTGCGCTTACATGGGCATTTATCTCGAGAAGGCCAAATACCACCAGCAGGTTGTTGATAAGCTAATAGATATACCTGAAATTATCGAATGTCATTATACGACTGGTTCATATGCTATTTTCATTAAGGTTCAAACCAAGACCAATAAACATCTTAAAAAACTGATTGATGAAGATCTTCAGGAAATTGAAGGAATAGCCAGGACTGAGACATTTATTTCACTTGAAATGGAGTTTAAACGCCAGGTTCCTATAAAATAAAGAATAAGAATTTTTAAAGTAATGGGTGTCATAAAAACAATGACACCCTTTGCTGATATATTGATCGGTAAGGCAAAGGAATTTGACCTTGTAATTCTTTACGGATAAGACCAATTCACCAACATTTATTTTCATTCGTGCCATTCTTGGTTTGTTTAGGGTTTAACGTTATAGTTTAAATACTGTTTATGTATGTATTGAATACTAATTTATGAATATTTGTATTTAAAGACAAGGAATACAGTAGAATAACTATGGAAAAGAACCTGATTTAAAATGACAAAATACCTTTATTAACTTTCTACACTTCCTACA
>DIZL01000020.1:26861-110497 GCA_002429385.1 Prolixibacteraceae bacterium UBA6029
GATATGTAGGAAGTGTAGAAAGTGTAGGAAGTTTTGGAAGTTTTGGAACAATTCAGTCTCTGAAAATTTGTATAAATGCCACAGATTCATAGATTTAAAATTAAATTAGTCCCGAGTACTCGATACAGCTTAATGCGTATGAATTTTCAGTTTAAAGGTTACTAAGGTTGGGGTTCCGGGGTGTGATTCTAGTTACTAAGTTATTATAATTAGCGGACTGGTGGTTATTACTTTTATTGAATCTATTAAAGTAGAATTAGCTACATTTACAATCAAAATCACAGTTTTTTAGCTATTTTTGAATCATTATAATTTTATCCATTCATAATTCCGTCATGACATTAAGAAATCAACTGGACGATATTGATATGAAGATTCTGGATATCATATCGAAAAATGCCCGTATTCCATTTAAGGATGTTGCTTCAGAAGTTGGTGTTTCCAGAGCAGCTGTTCATCAGCGTGTGAATCGAATGATTGATCTGAGTGTGATTACAGGTTCGGGTTACCATATTGATCCAAAAAAGATTGATTATAAGACCTGTACCTATATTGGCATATTTCTTGAAAAAGGCAGTTTGTATTCTACCGTTGCAGAACAGCTTAAGCAAATCCATGAAATTGTAGAATGTCATTATACCACCGGACAGTATGCCATTTTCGCCAAGGTTTATGCCAAAGACAATGAACATCTTCGGGATGTCTTGAGTGATAAAATACAAAAGATCAGCGGAATTGCCAGTACAGAGACTTTTATTTCACTCGATGAAACCTTCAAGCGTGAAGTTCCTATCTATTGATTTGTAATTAGGAAAAAGGAATAAGAAAAAAGGAATGAGGAATAAGGAATATCGCTGTGATCATGATTTCACCCCGAGTACTCGGGATTCCATTTTACTCTTTCCCTTTTTCCTTTTTACTCTTTCCTCTTTCGAATGACTAATGACTTTTTCTTAATGACTAAGGATCACATGACATTGTTGTAGGTAAGTGGTTTCAAAACCAATATTCAGGTATGTATTTTTGAAAAAATCTTACTTTTTTGAAAAAATCTTAGCCCCGAGTACTCGGGGGATCAGCCCTCGCAACCTTAATCTTATGTATCTTATGAAAATAGTCTCGATAATTATCGAGATTGTTTTCATCAATCATCCAGAGTACTCGGGACCAGTAATTTATAAAGGTTTATCAGGCCATCCTGAACAATTTTCAGGATAAGATAGATAAGATTGGGCTCTGGGGATCATCGCCGGGTTACTAAGGTTGATTTTAAAAAAGTAAGATTTTAAAAATTACAATTGACTTTGCTTTCTCCACAACAATGTAATGTGATCCATGACTAATGACTTTTTAAAACATTATTCCGTTTTAAATGCAAAATTTCCCGGAGAAATTCCAACCTTGAATTCATCAATCAACATTCCTGAGCGGGCATACCGTGATACAATTCCATTTTGGCTATGGTCGATCGCATCACCTAAATAGATTTCAGAATTTAGCGGATCAATAGCCAGACTATAGAATCCACCATATATATTGGTATATTTTGAAATAATAATTGGCTGTATAGGGAGATGTGTGTCAGAAACTGCCATTTTCCATACATGCCTGTTTAAATAATAAATTGTGTCTTTTGTTGGATTTATGCAAAGACTCTGAGGGTGATCTCCCTGAGCAAAGCGAAACGATCGTTCAACTTCTCGGGTTTCAGCATCTATTTTCATTAATCCGGGACGTTCGTAACCATAAGGACTTCCCTCAAAACCACCATCGGACAATACCCATATCTTATTGTCCTTGTCAATAACCATACTATTTGGCTGCTTATATACTTCAATTGAATCAACTAATTGATCTGTATCCGAGTTAATTATAAGTACTTTATTGTCATACGACCAGCAGTTGGTAAATACCAGATTCCCATATTGTACCATCTGTTCGGTTGCATGTTGACTAAACTCTGATTTTGAATTGCTCACCGGAATATGACCAGTTATCTGAAAGGTCTGCGGATTAAATATAGTGATCTTTCTTGCATAAAGATCAGTAACATAGGCTTTCTGAAAATTAATAAAATGAATATACCTGGGCGAACTTAAGCCGGAAATACTTCCCTTGAACTCGGCAGTCCTGCTGTCGATGACATATATTTTTCCTGAATTATTTACTACGATAAAGCCCAGATCTCCAAGGATGCTCATGGATTGAGCGACATCTCCCAATGGTGCGCCATTTCTGGCCTGAAATACATCATTAAGGACCTTTTTAGTCTGAGGATCATAAAAGGATAAGGATGAGTTGCCAAACATGAAATTTCCTTCATTTACGATATATACCCCCTTATTGCCTGTAAAGTCAAAGAATACTGTATCTAAAGGACTTTTAGAACATGAGGAAAGTATAAGCAAAACAATGAATATGGAAGGAAGTATTCTCATTTTTTATAACTGATTTGAACTGTTAAAGAATAATACCGCCCAGGCATTGGTCGGTATAATATGGCCATGTAATCCGTATTCAATAAATTTTCCAAATTAAAGGCTGCATCAATATGGACAGGTTTGAGATCAAAAGTCTTTCCTGCGGAAATATTGATTAACCAGTATGGGTTTAATACCTTTTCATAATCAGACTCCACATTATTGCTATTAGTATACCGCTTGCCAGTATACGGCGCATTTATTTTCAAGTAATTTTCATTAAAATTAAATTCTGCATAAAGGTTCGCTTTATGTTTTGGTATATAAATCAACTGTTTACCTCTTGATTCATCAATCGATGGCACTGCATTAACATTTGAAGTTGGAGAGTAAGAGTAATTGCCTTTTAGATCGAAGGATACAACATTTGCAATTTTTGAATGAAATGAAGTTTGGATTTCGGCCCCACGGGCAAACACTTTCTTTAAGGTGATTCCTTCCGAATAAGATGCTCCGTTTGCAGACTCCTGCCATTGAATCCAATTGTTGATTAAGGATAAATAACCAGTTATCTGACCTGAGATCGTGGTAATTTCATTCTTTTTTGAAAAAGCATATGACAGATCTCCGAAAAAACCGTCTTCTGGTTTTAATGTTGGATTTCCACCCGGAAGCCAGTACAAATCGTTCAATCCAGGTTGGTGATAGTTGCGTGAGAGGCTAAGTTTTACTGAACTTAATTGCTTTTCCCCCGGAAAATATTCTGCTCCCAAGGATGGAATAAAACCGATTATTAGGTTATTATAAACATCACTTCGGAATAATAACGAAAGTAATAGTTCGGGTAATGGCTTTAAATGAATGGCATTCAGTAGAGAAAACTCAATCCGATCTTTGTCGTACCCCAATTTTTTTGCCCAATCAAAAACCGAAACTGAATTGTAAGTCGAATTGAATGATCCATTGTAGATTATAGTAGCATTGGGTTTCCAATCATAATTCAGTTGACTTGTGAAACTATGTTCCTTACTTTTGCTGTCTAAATTCACAAAATTAGCTTCGGTACTCGATCTGAAATAGTTCAGTTCATATTGGTTTATGCCACCAAACCATTCAATACTATTCTTTTCCGAAATATATTTCCAGGAAACTACAGCCCGTATGTTTTGATCATTTTGAGTTTCTTTACGCGTATCTCCCTCGAAGGACATCAATTGGGGTAAATCACGGTTGCTCCGATAGATCCAGATCTTTGCAGATAGTGTCTGTTTTCCCATTCTCGAATAAATTTCCTGAAGCAAACCCATTTTACTGTAATCCGCATTTTTCTGAACGGTTTCATGCATAGGTAATACTCCGTAATTAAAATAGGGAAAATCATTCTTGCTCCGATCAGAGAATAATCGTGTCTTAAATTGAATCCTGCCGTTTCCAAATCCAACATTAAGGTATTCTTTGGAAGTTGCGAAGCTCTCAACAGTTTGTACATACCTTATACTAAGCAGATCAGACCAGTCCGGCTTATTGTTGATCAATATGCTTCCCCCTAATGCCCCCGATCCGGTTTGTAATGAACTTCCCCCATGAAGCAGGCTTATTTCGTCGATAAAATATACCGGGAACAATGAAAAGTCGACATCTCCACGCATGGGCGAGTTCAGTTTGATGCCATTCCAGTAAAGTTGTGTATGCGAAGCAGCTGTTCCTCGGAAGGAGGCCGTAGCTGTCGATCCTCTTCCGTATGATTTCATGAATATAGGTGAATAGGATGATAATAGCTCTGTTAGATTTTGTGTTTTCATCATTTGCATAGCCAAAGTGTCAATATGAGTTATCGTTAGTCCTGCTTCCTCAAGCTTTCTTTTTCCAATAATTTTTACCTCATGAATGCGAATAGTATCATTAAGTTGTTGTGCGATCAGATTATCTGTAAAAAACAAAAGAATTAATCCACAAAGTATAGCTTTGTATATAAAACTGATGTGATTTCTTTGTTTCGATCTCACTGGGCTAGTTTTTTACGATATTCTGTATGAATAGCTTAGCTCCTGAAATCAAGCGTAATATATATATCCCCTTTGGAATTGTTGACAGATTTAATTCCTGTGAAGGATTGCTTTGATTGTATATCAATCTGCCTTCCACATTAAAAATCTGAATTGATTCTATCCTTGAACCACAATCAACCCTGATTGTTTCTGAGAAAGGATTTGGGTATATTTTGCATTTCAATGGCTTATCCATCAATAGAGCATTTGCTGTAGTTGATTCTACCACCAATAGTGATTCATCAATCCCGGAAGTGATCAAATAATCTCCGGATTTTTCAGCAGAAAAGGAGGCTTTTCCCAACTCATCGGTAGTTAGATTTATCCCCGGATCTGTCGTATTCTCCTGCACAACATGTATGGCCTGACTGCCAATAACATCAGAGGAATTAATTGCTACATTGCGACTATTATCCATGGTACAGGAATATTGTTTTAACTGGATATCAATACTTTGACTCGTTTTTACAGTATCTGATCCTGACGTCAATTGAGTTAATATCCAGGGTAAACTATTGTCAATAACCTGATAAATAAGAATCTCATCATCGTTATTCACTTTTATTTTATCAAATCCTGAAACAAAAGACTGTTGATTCAGCATCACTATCCAGGTTTTCCGGTATGTTGCAGAAGTCGGTGATCCTCCGTAACCAAAATTATAAATCGTTGAGCCATCCTGTATTTCAGGAACCTTCCATAAATAAAGCGACGATCCGCCTACAGCATCATCCCGAAATGCCCATTCGCTGTCCAGTTCTGTATTTCTAAATGCTGATGCAACGACATGTGCCAGGGAAACAAAGCTTATTTCGTTTAGGCCATATAGTTTTTGATTACGGTCAACTTTAGCCGTCAGATCTACCTGTTCCACCCAAACAGAATGCCTTGGAATGATTGTGTTTTGACTGGTTTTCAGGGTCAGATATACCTTTTTAAGAACGGACTCGGGGATTACTTCAATAAGTATTGAATCACGAATAGACTTCATATCAGCGACTTCCAAATGCAGCCAACTCTTTCCTACCTGATTCCCTTTCAGAAAATATTGACCATCAATAGTAACAATATTCGCAATTTGCTCATTATCAATCCGCCAGGTTGTTGTGATTCCTGAAAGCAGGTTTCCATTCTGATCCGTGAGTTTTCCGATCAGGGCAAGCTTATCGTTCACTTTCAAACTGTTTGATTGTAAGGTAATCTGAGCCTTTCCAACCGAAAATACGTTGATTTCCTTTTCAGCATATACATCAGGATTTGCAACTGAAGCTGCCCTAAGACGAAACGTCCCGAAGTTTTTAGCAATAAGCTGTCCGTTTTCAACACTTGCCAAATCTGCATTACTGACGGTCCAGATAATCGGTGAATTTTCCTGCCTGATACCACTTTCAAACCGGATAGCATTTAAATTCAATATCTCTCCCACCCTGATTTTTTGTGGTAAATCCTGAATGACAATCATCGAACGAGTACCACTAACTATAGCGGGTTCCACATCACGAATGCCTGTAATGTCAGTTGATATTTCGCCTAACCAGCCTGCAATTGCGTTCATCCCGGTATAAATTCGTATAAAATGAATTACGTCAAGATGCACTGGTTTCATATCCTTATCAATTGCCCAATCAATATCGATGGCATCGCCGCCGCTTCCTTCAATCTCAGGGGTATATGGATTATCGGGCAATTTCTCAGTCCACGACAATACAGGAGTATTATCAGCATACCCAAATGCCCTGTGATACGAATTTACTACACCGGGATTTGATAAATCAATCTGGCCGGTGAGTCTGGTACCCGTTAAAGTATATTTGTCTGTCGCGACCTGCGGAAACAAATCAGCCCTGGGATAATATGATTGAAGATGAAAACTATTTTCAGGAATTATACCTGTTGCGCCCAGATTATCCGACCAGGGAATTTCGCTTGCTATATTCAGCCCGCTATTCTGATAGGTAACCGCATAATTTGAAAGCGTAGTATCCCAGAAATGATCACTTCCTGCAATTTCATACCAGGTATCGTCAGGCAGGCCATTGTTGTTTTCATCCTTCATTACCTGAATGATTCCAGGCTCAGACCAGGTAAGCGTTGGATTTCCATAAACCGTAAAGTCAATACCGTAAGGATTATTAGGATCATTCTGAATACCCTGGGGGAAATAAACCGTTATTGATCCGCCATAGGCGCCCAGGGAGACCATTCCTTTGTTGGTCCCAACAATGGAATTTGCCGCTGCAGGTGTTCCAACATGATCAGCATTGGTGTATTGCCCTGGCGCAGGAGTATAATCAAGAACTTTGGAGACAAATTGGGCTTCCGCAGTTCCAGATAACAAAATCAGCAAGCTGATGATGAATAACCTATAGGTGTTCTTAAGTTGAAACATAAACTGTAAAATCAGAATGACTGGTTGGATTTTGCAGCTTTTCAGGAATGAAAGATGAAAAGAGTATGCGGTTTTTTGCTTTTTCTCCGAAAGCTTCAAAATCCAGGTTTGAACAGGCAGGTCTTCTGACTAATCCCCCCTTTAACGCCTTCCCGTAAGCCTTTCAGCTTTCAGTGGTTCATTGTTAAAGAGTTACATAGGAAATACAGCAGCGGGAACTGTACAGGAATATCGGATTGACCCGTTTAACCTGTTTCCCTTTTAATCCAAAATATTAGGAACCTATTCGGTTACAAAGGTATATAAAAGATCGAAAAAGTGCTTATTTTTGCAAGGCATTAAATGCAATATTTATCTATGTTCGAAAAGCTATTACATCTCGAAGGAATTGATCCATTGGAATTTTTCGGAGTGAACAATGCCAAAATGAACCTGATCAAGTCCTACTTCCCCAAACTAATTATTGTATATCGTGGTAATGATGTGATCGTTAAGGGTGATGATGAAGAAATCCTTCGTTTCGAGTCGAAGTTTCATCTGATCATTGATCATTACAATCAATTCAATGTATTGCCCGATGATGTTATCAATCAGGTCTTTTTGAATGAATCAGAAGGCATAACCGATGGTCAGGATGAAGAAAAGGATGTCCTGGTTTTTGGTATTAACGGAAAGGCTATCAGGGCAAGAACCCCAAATCAGAAACTGTTGGTTGAAGCCTGCCGGAATTCAGACTTGATCTTTGCCATCGGTCCCGCTGGTACCGGAAAAACATATACCGCAATTGCTCTGGCCGTAAGGGCTTTAAAAAACAGGGAAATCAAAAGGATCATTTTAAGCCGTCCTGCTGTTGAAGCTGGTGAGAGACTTGGATTTCTCCCGGGTGATATCAAGGATAAAATTGATCCGTATCTTCAACCTTTGTATGATGCGCTGCTGGATATGATTCCGGCAAAGAAACTGGATGATTTCATGAAGGACGGTACAATTCAGATTGCTCCGTTGGCATTTATGCGTGGGCGAACACTCAGCAATGCATTTGTCATTCTCGACGAGGCCCAGAATACAACCATCAATCAACTAAAAATGTTCCTGACCCGTATGGGTCTCAATACTAAATTTGTTGTTACCGGCGATGAAACCCAGATTGATTTACCATTGCAGAGTCCTTCGGGATTAATTCTTGCAAAAAAGATACTGAAGAACATTAAGAACATCTCATTCGTTCAGTTTGATATCATTGACATTGTAAGGCACCGCCTGGTACGTGATATTGTAATGGCTTACGAAAAGCATCATGCCCATGAGTTGTCCAGGCGGGAAAAAGACAAAGAACATTTAAAAACAGATAAACCCGAAGAAAAATGAACAAAGCATTAACAAGAACCGATTTTAATTTTCCCGGACAAAAAAGTGTCTATCATGGGAAAGTAAGGGATGTTTACAACATCGACAATGAATACCTTGTGATGGTAGTCTCCGATCGTATCTCTGCCTTCGATGTGGTTTTACCCGAAGGTATTCCTTACAAAGGACAGGTTTTAAACCAGATCGCCGCCAAGTTTCTGGATGCGACCAGCGATATCGTGCCCAACTGGAAGGTGGCAACTCCCGATCCGAATGTAACTGTCGGCATTCACTGCGAACCATTCAAGGTTGAAATGGTTATCCGTGGCTATCTTACGGGTCATGCCTGGCGCGAATACCGAAGCGGAAAACGAATTCTTTGCGGAGTGCCTATGCCCGAAGGGATGGTCGAAAACCAGAAATTCCCGGAACCGATTCTTACTCCAACCACAAAAGCATATGAAGGACATGATGAAGACATCTCCAGGGAAGATATTATTGAACAGGGCATTGTGGATGAGGAGGATTATGAAATGCTCGAACATTATACCCGCGAAGTGTATCGTCGTGGAACAGTGATTGCAGCAGAGAAAGGTTTGATCCTGGTTGACACCAAGTATGAATTTGGTAAAAAAGACGGACAGATCTTTCTGATTGACGAAATTCACACACCCGATTCATCGCGTTACTTTTATGCCAAAGGCTACGAAGAACGCCTGGCAAAAGGCGAAAACCAGAAACAACTTTCGAAGGAATTTGTGCGTCAGTGGCTCATCGAAAACAATTTTCAGGGCCATGAAGGACAGGTTGTACCTGAAATGAATGAAGCCCTTGTATTGTCTGTTTCAGAGCGATACATTGAACTGTACGAAAATATAACCGGTGATAAGTTCATCAAATCGGACTTATCCAATATTCAGGAAAGAATTGAAACCAATATTCAAAACTTCCTGAAAACCATCTAAAAAGAAAGGCTGCCAAAATTCTGAATGGCAGCCTTCCTTCTTTTAACCCGTAAGCTATTAAAACCCCGCTGAAATAGTAATTCCTATTGGTGAAGGTACAATCACATATCCTCGTGGTGAAAGCTGGAAGAATAGGTCTCCGTTTCTGAAAAACACCTCTCCGTTTAGACAGATCCGCTCGCAATCAAAAGGAAGTTCCCTGAAGAAGATGTTTCGGGGAGGGTCAATCATACAATACCCTATACCCTGGCGGTAGTTATAGAAATGATTTCCATAATAGTAGTAATTACCGTGATCATGATTAAAGACAATCGGGTTGTGATCAAACCTCTGGTAAACCCGCCCATATCCCGGATGATCGTAATAGTCGCGATTGCCGCGGTTATAATTCCCTGAATATTGTGGTCTGTATTCGCTACGTTCACTGTGACTATTCCAGTTCTGCCGTTGATAATTCCGTTCCCCTCCATATCTTTTATCATTTTGAGAGATTCTTTTCTCATTTCGATCTGAAGTCCGGTATTCTTTTTTGGATTGTTTATGAATATTCCTTATTCTTCCTTCGTTGTGCCGTTCCTGGGCATTTGTTGCAATTGTTGAAGCAATAAGCGCTAAAGAAAGTATCGCAACCGGGAAAAATCTCCCTATTTTATCTGTCGTTTTCATGGCTTTAATTTTTATAGTGTTTCAATCTATTTAAGAACTTTACCGGTAGTCTGACTGGTATAAAACAAAGCCTGTGCCAAATTGGATAAATCGGAAACTAATATTTGTACATCCTGATCGAAATTTTTAATCATGTCTTCTATTCAATTATTAAATCACTGAATAACAGAACAATTAAACCCCTGTCATGATGAATGTGCGTATCTAATTTGAACTAAATATGGTTCACTGGAAAAACAATGAGAAATTAATTAGTGTCTGCTGAAAAACCGGATGGATCCAAATAGTTATTACAATTGAAACAGCATTAAAACGTGGAAATTGATGGATCAGATTCAATCCTTTCCTAGTATTGATTCTAAAAGCCATTGTCTGTTCAAGGTTAAAGTGTTGTTTGGTTCTCCCATTTATTGGCCATCTAACAGAGTCGATAATTATTTGAAACTTATTCATTAGTTATTAGAAGCCTATTCGATAATTATTCGAAGAAAATTGAACTATCTTCGAATAACCTTCGAATAACTTTCTAATAATCTTCGAATAACGTAAAGAGTTGATGGCTCCATTAAAGCGATTGTACCAATCGGGAAGGATTGGCGAAAGGATATCAATCCCTCTGAAAACCATAAAGTGTTAACCGGCAAGGAAAACAATTTCAGGTCAGGGGATTTATAGACTAATTATTGTTATTTTTGCCGCAAATTGTTAGTTGTGGGACGAATCTTAGCTATTGACTACGGGAAAAAACGTGTTGGAATTGCAGTAACTGATCCGCTTCAGATGATTGCAACGCGGTTGACCACAGTGGCCAGTCATGAAATCTGGAATTTTCTGAAAGCTTATTTCGAGAAGGAAGAGGTTGAGAAAGTTATCGTGGGATATCCCATGCAAATGAACAATCAGCCATCAGAAGCGGTTATTTATATTAATCCGTTTCTGAAAAAGTTTCAGAAGGATTTTCCGGCCATGCCTTTAGAACAGGTTGATGAGCGGTTTACCTCGAAGATGGCGTTTCAAACGATGATTGATGCCGGATTAAAGAAAAAAGACCGGCAAAACAAAGGAACGATTGATGGTGTAAGTGCAACCATTATATTACAAAGTTATTTAGAACAAAAAAAATACAATCAATGATTTATCCGATTACCGTATATGGCGATCCTATACTCCGAAAAAAAACAGAACCGATTACAAAAGATTTTAAGGATCTGAAAGGTTTTATTCAAAACATGTTCGATACCATGTATGCCTCTGACGGGGTTGGGTTGGCTGCCCCACAGGTTGGACAGGCTATACGCATTTTTATACTTGATTCAACTTCCACCGATGATGAAGAGCCTGAAGGAATAAAAAAGGCTTTTATCAATCCTCAGATACTTGAGAAATTTGGCGATGAATGGGTAATGAATGAAGGTTGCCTTAGCTTACCCGAAATACGGGAGGATGTGCAACGACCTGAATCCATCAGGATTAAATACATGGATGAAGATTTTAATGAATATGACGAGACTTACAGTGGTTTCAATTCAAGGGTTATTCAGCACGAATACGATCATTTGGATGGCATTTTATTTGTCGATTACCTGAATCCATTGAGAAAGAGAATACTGAAGACAAAATTAACCGCCATTTCAAAGGGGAAAGTCATCCCCAAATACCGGATAAAAGTTCCCGGGAAATAAAACTTATGGTTTTTTCGTATCCGGATTTTAAATTTGTAAAAATTCACTCAATTAGCAAAATTCAGGGATACAATTAAAACCAAGCATAAGCTATTTTCGTATCTGGCAGAAAATAAAAAGATGCCGGTTTTGGGTAACGTGTTCCAAAAAATACCATTTATACGCATTACCAGCCTGTTTCTGGCCGGTATACTGCTGAGCGATTTCCTGAATTTTGCTTCGCTGTGGATTGGGGTTCTGTTATTCCTACTGATTTCAGTCCTGATTTTTGGATGGCGCCGCAATAATTACACTTTACATCGGATCCAAAATGCACTGATTTCTGTTTGTGTAGTCCTGTCAGGAGTCATTTATCCCCATTCATTTCCTGAGAAGCTGCAGCCCGGATTTGAAAATAAGGATTATTTCTTAGCCGAAGTATGCCAGAAACCGGCTGAAAAGGCGAAAACCTTTCAAACCATACTGCGGATCAGAAATAAAACACTGATACATCCTGAAATGGTTACCGCCTTTTTCAGTAAAGAAAATTTCGACTCCACCATTACAACAGGCGACCAATTAGCGCTTTTCGCCAGGCCTCAGGAAATCAGTAATCCGGGGAACCCATTTGAGATCGATTACCGAAAGATCATGCACCAGAGAGGTATTTGGTTTTCGGTGTACCTGGACAAAGGAACTTATTTAAAAACAGGCCATCACTCCTACGGATTGATGGTTCTGGCAGAAAAGACCAGGGACAGGCTTATTACTCTTCTGACAACCGTCATGCCCCAGCGGGAAGAGCGTTCGGTGGTTTCTGCTTTAACTCTTGGATACCGGTCAGAAATTGACCAGGAAACGCTGAACTATTTTGCTTCGACCGGAGCCATGCATGTGTTATCGGTTTCAGGATTGCATGTTGCATTGATCTATTTTATTTTGGGATTTTTGTTCTCGTTCCTTAAAAGAGGAAAAACAGGATCGGTCATCTTCTATATCGTCATGATACTGTTTCTATGGATTTATGCCTTTCTCACCGGGTTTTCTCCTGCAGTTCAGCGTGCAACTGTAATGTTCACATTCGTAATTCTGGGGAACAGCCTGCGAAGACCGGTCAATATTTACAACTCATTAACTGCCTCCGTTCTATTTCTGATCCTGTTGAGTCCAAATGTACTTTTGGATATAGGATTTCAACTTTCGTACCTAGCCGTTTTGGGAATCGTAATCATTCAGCCTGCCTTGAATGGACTGCTTGAAATAACCAATCCTTTTTTAAAATGGTGCTGGAGTCTGTTTACAGTTTCAGTTGCAGCCCAAATCATAACTTTCCCGTTGTGCATCTTCTATTTCAATCAATTCCCGAATTTTTTCTGGCTAAGTAGTTATGCTGTAATCCCGATCACCACCCTTATTATCTGGCTGACAATGGCATTTTTTGTAATCAGTCCGATACATGGCTTTGCACTGTTTATTGGAATGCTCATTCAAAAGATTACCTATGTGATGCTTTACCTGTTAAAAGCAATTGACGCTTCTCCACTGGCCCTCACTAAGGGAATAGTCATCAATTTACCACAGGTGTATGTCTTATTTGGGTGTATCTCGGCCATAATCATTTTCCTTTATTCGAAGAAAAAAGTATGGCTATATGCCACACTTACTCTCCTACTTCTTTTTCAGACGATTGAACTTCAGGAAAAAGGAAAAGTGTACAATCAAAATAGTATATGGATTTACAACACAAAAAGCCTGATGATTCATTTAATCAACGGCAGGAATAATTACCTCGTTACAAATGCTTCGGAAAAGCTTTCTGAAACAGAACTGAAAATGCTGGAAAGGGTTTGCAGTCACAGGAAACTGGATAAAACGCTGGTTATACCTTATGAGCCATCAAGATCGGTTAAGTTAAGGGATTTGATTCTGAAAGATAATTGTCTGGAATTCGCCAACAGCAGGATACGCCTCATTTCTTCAAATAAATACAGACCAAAACCCGATCAGATTGAACTGACTATTTTTCCCGGGAAAACACATGCAAAATCCCTGACAAGAATAATTTGTTTGCGGAAGCCCGGATTGACTAAGACCAAAGGTACGGACATGATTCAGAAAGGGGCATTTTATGCCGATTTGAGGCGGGAATAATCATCACCAATGTTAATCTTCAAAAACGCCTTTGCCCTGGCGGACAACAACCGGAGTTTCTTCGGTACAATCGATGATTGTAGACGGAACATTATCTCCATAGCCTCCGTCAATAACGATATCAGCAATATCCAGGAATTTTTCATGAATCAGCTCAGGATCGGTAGAATATTCAATAATCTCATCTTCATCATGGACTGATGTGGACATGATGGGGTTTCCAAGAGTGCGCACTATCTCGATGATGATTGAATTGTCAGGGATACGAATGCCGATCGTTTTCTTTTTACCCTTAAAATATTTAGGCACATTGCTGTTTGCATTCAATATAAATGTAAACGGACCCGGCAAATAGCGTTTTAAGAGTTTAAATACCGAATTGGAAACAGGTTTTGAATAATCTGAAAGGTGGCTCAAATCGCTGCAGATAAGCGAGAAGTTCGATTTTTCGACAGTTACATTCTTGTAACGGGCAATTTTTTCAACTGCTTTGGCATTGGTAATATCGCAACCCAGTCCATAAACAGTATCTGTCGGATATACTATTATTCCTCCGTTTTGGAGTACATTAACAACCTGTCTGATATCCTTTGGATTGGGGTTCTCCGGATATATTTTAATTATCATTTTGCCTGCATTTTCTTACGGGCGTAAATTTAGTAATTTTGGAACGGTTTTCATCTAATTTACAAAATATGGACAAAGAGTTTATCATTACTGAAGATGGCTCACACACAATCTATCTTCCTGAAATTAACGAACATTATCATTCGGTTCATGGCGCAATTCAGGAATCTAAACACATCTACATCGAACAGGGATTGCTTCAGACAACAGGAAATCCGGTCACAATCCTGGAAATTGGATTTGGAACCGGATTAAATGCTTACCTGACCTATTGTTATGCGAAGGAAAAAAAGCTGAATGTCAATTATATAAGTTTGGAAAAGTATCCGTTAACTAAAGATGAATATGAGCAATTAAACTATGCAAATAATATTTTTCCTGAATCTTCGTTTGTGTTTCAACAAATACATGGTGCTGAGTGGAATACTGTTGTTGAGATTTCACCGGAGTTTAAGCTTCACAAGATTCAGGCTGATTTATTGACCTACCGGTTTAATCCCACTCCCCAATTTGATTTGGTTTACTATGATGCCTTTGCACCCGGTAAGCAAGCTGAGATGTGGACGGAAGAAATCCTTCACCGGGTTGGGGCAACCGTGAAAAAAGGTGGAATTCTTGTCACTTATTGTGCCAAAGGCTCTATACGAAGGGCATTTACCGACGCAGGATTCCTAATGGAACGTATTCCGGGTCCAACGGGTAAAAAAGAAATCCTGCGAGGTAAAAAGACCATTTAAGTTTTTCGCTGATATTAAAAATTAATCTATATTCGTACCCTGAAATTCAAATTGAAATAATGTCTGAATATCATTTCAAAGACGCACTGGAAGAGTTCTCGTATTCGTTGGGATTAACCATTTCCTCCAACCTCATCCAATCGGGAGTTAGTAACATTGATGCATTGCAGTTTTTAGCCGGACTTCAGGATACATTTGCCGGAAATAAGCCAAAAGTTTCAATGGAAAAGGCGAATCAGACCATACAGGAATTCATGCTGGCAAATAATGAAGAAGAAGCAAGCAAAAATTTGGAGGAAGGTTATTTATACCTGTCCAATAACCTTAATAATGAAGGAGTCCGGGAGACTGAATCGGGTTTGCAATATAAGATACTAAAAGAAGGTTATGGCGAAAATCCGACTATAGATGACCATGTAAAATGTCATTATCACGGAGTTCTGCTCAACGGGACTGTATTCGACAGCTCCATCGAGCGCAAGCAGGCTGCTGTATTTCCTGTTAATACAATGGTTGATGGATGGCAGGAAGCTCTTTTAATGATGAAAGTTGGCGCCAAATGGCGTCTGTTTATTCCTTCAGACCTGGCCTATGGTGATCAGGGAGCAGCGGGATTAATCGGGCCGAATGCAACATTAATTTTTGACGTTGAATTATTAGAAATTGTTTAATTAAATATAGAAAAAACATGAAGTTAAGATCTTTTATTTATGCATCAGCACTCGTATTGACAGTAGGGGTTGCAGGATGCCAGAATTCGAGCAAAAGTGGCGAGGTAACTCTTGCAAGTAAAAACGACTCTGTTAGTTACTCATTGGGAGTACTCATTGGCGAGAACAACAAACAGCAAATGAAAGGCGCCCCCGGCGTTGATCAATTGAATAAGGAAATCCTTATTGCCGGATTTTTGAAAGCTTTTAAAGGTGATTCAGTTCAGATTAAACCAGCAAAAGCCAATGCAAATATTCAGGCCTTTTTTAGCCAGGTTTCAAAAGTTGAAGGTGAAAAGAACCTAAAAGCCGGAACAGAATTTCTTGCTGCCAATAAAACTAAGGATGGAGTCGTTACTCTTCCAAGTGGTCTTCAATACAAAATCATCAAAGCCGGTACAGGTGTAAAACCAAAAGCAGAAGATCAGGTTAAATGTAATTACGAAGGAAAAACCCTTGAAGGTAAAGTGTTTGATAGTTCAATGAAACGCAATGAGCCTGCAGTATTTCCTGTAAACCGTGTGATTCCAGGATGGACTGAAGCATTACAACTGATGCCTATTGGTTCAAAATGGGAATTGTATATCCCGGCAGCATTAGCTTATGGAGAAAAAGGTGCAGGACAGGATATCAAACCAAATTCAACCCTCATTTTCGAAGTTGAATTACTCGAAATTGTAAAGCCTGAAGCTGTAAAGAAATAATTGAATAATTTACATTGAAACACTCTTGCAGGATTTGTGCAAGAGTGTTTTTTTATTTATCTTTATTTAAGCTAACTAATACAAGAAAATATCATGAGTATGCAGGTTAAGGGTACTTTACTTCAGATTCTGAAAATTGAATCAGGTGTAAGTAAGGCTGGTAAAGAATGGAAGAAACAGGATTTTGTAATTGAAACCAATGAGCAATTCCCCAAAAAGGTGTGTTTTACGCTCTTTGGTGACAAAATTTCATTAATCGACGGAATAACTGAAGGCACAGAGATTGAAGTCTTCTTTTCGCTTGAATCGCGCGATTTTAATGGGAAATGGTACCACAACATCAATGCATGGAAAATTGAGCGTGGAGAGGCTGTTAATGCAGCAAGAACTTATCCTCCTGAATTTACATCAGGTGATGTTCCGCCCGAGTTAGCAGATGATTCAGGCAACGATCTTCCATTCTAAAGAAAAGGGGCAATATTCGAAATCGAATGTTGCCTCTTTTTTTACACCTTATCGTTAAGAGCGAAGAATTCGTGTTTATTAAATCTGAACCAGGCAGTTCTTTAATGCAAACATAATTACCTCAATCATATTGGTAGCCCCTGACTTTTGCATGAGTCTGGTTCGGTGTTTCTCCACTGTACGGTCAGAAATCTCAAGCCTGTCGGCGATAGCTTTTATTGGCAATCCTTCCATGACCAGGCAAAGAACCTGATTTTCTCTTTTCGTGTAGAGTGTATTATTCTGATTATTTATATTTAAAGTCTTCTGTTTAAAGATATTGGTTATTTTCTCACCCAGAGCTTCTGAAATCTTAATATTCTCTTGTTTTAGCAAACTGTTTACTTCGTCAGCATAGGCATGGTTAACGGGAGATGCTACAGAATCGGATTGCTCAGAGAATAATCCGATATAAAGGGTATAATTCGAGTATCTTTCAAATTCCGAAACGACTAACCTTATCGGTAAAGCTTCTCCATTGTAGGTTTTCATGATAATATTGTCATTAAATATTTCAATTTTATCAGGTTTTTGCTCCTGCATAGCCTCTTCCAGTAATATGAAATGTTCATGTTCAATAAAATTTTCAATTTTCATTTCTGCGTGAAGCTTATCGTCAGCCTTAATCTGATTTAGAAATGCTGGATTTGCTTTAAAAATCTCGTTTCCATCGAACAGTAGTAATCCAAATGGAGAAAGATCGAATAACCGGTTAAATTCTCTTTTTGCTTCATCACTGATGATACGGAATTTTTCAAGTCTTTTTTCAATCGACCGTATTAAATCATCATTGTTAAAAGGTTTGACAATATAGTCATCTGCTCCCAGGGCCATACCGAATCGTATTTCATCCAATTCGGAACTTCCTGATAAATAGATAAAGGGAGTATGGTTTAAAACCGAACTTTCCTCCAGCACTTTATAGACCTGGTAGCCATTTATGGGATCCATTTTTATATCGCACAAAACCAGATCAGGCAGATATTCGAAAGCTTTTTGGATGCCGGAGGCACCATTATTCACATAACAGACATCATAGTTGGATTTGGACAGAATATTCTGAATAGTAAGACCTAGATTCTGATCATCTTCAATGACTAGAATTTTCTTTTGAAATTTCATATACGCAATATTAGCTGTTTGATCTCTTAAATCATTATGAAGTATTTGATATCAGAAAATGACATTTAATAACGATCTTCCTTAAAATTAAGACAAATGATTGGATTTACAATCATTTATGTCAAAAAATAATCATTGAAGTGAAAAAAGATATTTTAGAATTATTTATTTCTATACTAGTGTGGTACAAACAATTACTTTTAGAAGAGTGAAATTAAGATACTATGTTAATATTGTCAATTCATTCAATCAATGAACCTGATTATGTACATTATTGATCAGGCATTATAGGTGATTGAATTATCAGACTGATATACAATATTATAACTATGCAATACAATACAGCAAAAGGTGACGCATCAAGTCAGGTCATTTACAACTGAATGTAGATTAATTGTCGCGCCAGGAACTCACCTTTGTAATTTTCAGGTCGCGTAACATAGCCGAGCTTGCAGCCAGATTGAAACTGTAGCTTTTCCGGGCGCCAAAAGGCACAAAACTGAAGGACATATTCCAACAGTGCAATTTCCTGGTTACATTGAATGTAGTAAAAGAAAATTTCATTGCCTGAACATCAAAATTGGTATTCATATTTGCATCCCAATTCTCGGTTAATTTGAGCTGACCGCTCATACTAAGGCCTTGATTGATATTAGGCTTAACCTTTCCGGCTGAATTCGGAATATACGAATTGGTGTAGAAAAAAGTATAGTCAAACCGGAAACTCCAGGGCATATCAAATTCAACATATTCATTCACATCACCTTTAATTGGCTTTTCAACTTCAGGTTTGTTTTTATCCTTTTCAGGCTCCTTCTTACCTTTCTTGGAATCGAAATTCATCCCGAACGACATGTTGGCACTGGTTAATCTTCCGAGTTTATTAATTCCTTTCAGCTGATTCCATGTATATTCGTCGTGCATCCTTCCTTTATTATCGACCACGTATGGGTTTAATGTGCCGCCCATATTTACACTTATTCCCTTAATTGTAGTTCGTGCAGTGAGGCTAATATTACTTAGCTTAAAAGAGTCAGCAATCATGTTGTAGGACGAACTAAATCCCAAATTATCGATGATCTTTACTTTCTTATACTTTGGTTTTCCATCCTTTGACTTAATACTGTCACTAAGGTCAAGCACTTTTGCTTCCAGATTATTATTTAAGCTGAATGCAATTGCTCCGCTGGCACCCATACCCGGACCTGATCCAAAAACGCCTCTCTCAAAATGATTGTAATACACAACCTCTCCTCTTCCATTAACATATGAATCCCAGAAATTGAATTTTTTCTGTCCGAAATCAGGAGTATAGCTAAAACTAATCGAAGGGGTCATTTTATGTCGGATGGCTTTAATTTTTGAATTTGGATTGCGCATAATATACATTCCATAGATATTTGTATTCGTGCTCAGACTGTATGAATAGTCATAATTTCTTCGGAATCCATAGATAGTATCGACAACTACATGTAAAGGTTTTCCCGATTTCGGGTCATTGTAATTCGGGTCGTATCTTTCATTGATATAGTTTGTATACCATCGTTCCGAATAATTAAAACTTGGACTTACATTAATAAATTTTAAAAGATTGAACGAAGGCAGCGAAATTGGAATTGAATGCCTGATGCCATTTTGCCAGTCCTTTACAAGTGATTTGTCTAAAAGGTCGCTTTCTTTTGCAGTTATTGAATTTTTTAGATTTCCTGAGTAACTGAAACTGATCTTATCGTACCACTTTGCTGGACCAACCTTGCCTTTAGAAAGGAACTTAAACGGATTAACTTTCGACATGTTAAAGGTTAATTCAGGCAAACTCAAAGAAATGGTTGTATCGCGTGAATTCTGAGAATGACGAAGGTTAATCGACATATTGAAAGGGCTATTCTCGAATTTACGGGAATACGATATACTGGATGATTTTTGTGTTTGTAAATAATTCTGAACCGAATTCGCATTGTTCATATACGAGTTCTCTTTATCATATGAACTTGTAGACAAATTCACACTAGCAGAAAATGTTCGGTTCGGATTAGCTTTTGAGTCCTGCGAATGTGACCATGTCAGGCTGAATCCTTTTGTAGTCCTGGCATCGGGAAGCGGTGCTTCGGAATATTTGTTCAGGTTATAACTAAAATCAAGTCCTCCGTTATATTTATATCTCACCCTGTAATTGGTGTGTACTTTAGTCGCCCATGAACCCTTAGAATAAAAATCACCTCTTAGAGCCAGATCAAAATAATCGTTTGCAGCCCAGTAATAACCACCGTCTCTTAGAAAAAACCCACGAGTTTGTTCTTCGCCGTAAGTTGGGATGAGGATACCTGAAGTATAGGTAGAAGTTGTTGGGAAATAACCAAATGGTATCATTGGGAAGTAAATCGGAAAATCTTCCAGAACCAAATATGCCGGACCAGTAATGATTTTTTTATTCGAAATGACCTTTGCCCTGGTCATCCTCAGGTAAAAATGAGGAGGATCTGCATCACAGGTAGTATATTTCCCTTTCCTTAAAACAAATTCTTCCTTATTAATCTTCTTTGTTAATTCACTATGAAGAAATCCCTCCCCCTGAGCAGTTTTCACATCGGTAATAATTCCCTTCTGTGTTTCAAAATTATACCTCATTGATTTAGATTCAAACTCATCCTTACCTTCCTTGAAAACCGGATTTCCGACTATTGTTCCGGTGGAATCAGGCAAGCCTTCGGCATATACTTCTTTTCTGGCCAGATCAAGCATGATGTAATCAGCCTTAAGCTCAATATTCTGATAATTGATTACCCCCTTCTTGTACATATATATCTTCTGATTTTCGAAGTCGGGAATAATTGAATCTTCAGCCGTATACGTAATTATATCCTCCAATACAGGTTTATGGATTGAATCAGCTGGTTCCGGATTTTCAGAACGAGAAATCGTATCACCAAGACTTGGCAAATTGGAAGTAGTAATCGTATCCGATTTCAGATTTAGCTGACCATATGAAGAAAGGGCAACTAAAAATAATATATTTGTAAGAAGATTTTTTATCAAAACCACAGTTTATAAGATATGAACACAGATGCTGTTCATTGTGCAAAAATATAAATAAGGCCTATACCTAAACGTCAAGGAATGTAAAATAATTTTAATATTTGTATTTTTGTGCTGAAACACAAGCAAATTATGATGAAGCAATATTATTTCCGTACTTTTTTACTACTGTGCCTTAGCCTGTTAATGTCCCTAAAATCCTTTTCTGGGACTTCAAATAATAAAAACAACAAATCGCTTACTGTTATTATTGATCCCGGGCATGGAGGTAAAGATCCCGGAGCAATAGGTAAAGACATTCGGGAGAAAGATATTGTACTGGGAGTTGGTCTGAAACTGGGGAAATACATGAATGAAAATTTCCCGGATGTTAAGGTCATATTTACACGAAATACTGATGTTTTCGTTCCATTAATAGACCGATCGAGGATTGCCAATAAAAACAAGGCTGATTTGTTCATTTCAATTCATGCCAACTTTTGTGGAACACCAGCTACGAGAGGTACCGAAACGTATTTTCTTGGTGATGCGCGATTAAAAGAGAACCTGGAGATTACAAAGCAAGAAAATTCAGTAATTCTTCTCGAAGATAATTATGCCAATACGTATGAAGGGTATGATCCGAATTCGTCAGAATCAGATATAATATTTTCAACAATTCAAAATGAATACCAAAGCCAGAGTTTATCCTTCGCCTGGGATATTCAACGACAATTCCAATCAAGGATCAATAGTTCTAACCGCGGGCCTAAACAGGCAGGGTTTCTGGTGCTTCGAATGTCTTCAATGCCGAGCGTTTTAATCGAAACCGGATTTATAAGTAATCCTGCTGAAGCCACTTATCTTAAGAGTGAAGAAGGACAGCAAAGTATAGCCATGTCGATAATTAATGCATTTCGGAAATTTAAGGCAAAATATTCAAGTGCAAATATTCCATTAACGGCTGAAACTAAATCAATACCTAACAATCATCGTGTTGCTGCTGATTTAAAAGCAGAATCGGTAAAAAA
The DNA here is from genome assembly GCA_002429385.1 of Prolixibacteraceae bacterium UBA6029. Classification (GTDB taxonomy): domain Bacteria; phylum Bacteroidota; class Bacteroidia; order Bacteroidales; family Prolixibacteraceae; genus Aquipluma. The sequence goes on from DIZL01000020.1 coordinate 48,959, forward strand.
GAATAATGCAAATGAATTAACACGGGATATCAGTCCTGCTGAAAAGACTGTAAAAATAGAAATATCTTCGGTAAAACCTGAAAACTTATCAACGAAAGACACATCAAAAAAGACTAACGAGAATAAACCATCAATTGAAAAGACTGCATCTATTGCAGAAAAGAAAATCCACAAAGAAATCAACGCAGCGGCAGGGGCATCAACATCAAACAGTTCTTCGGGGGAAAATAGTAAATATTATAGTGTACAGATTGGAGCAAATACGATTCCGGTAGAACCAACAGCATCAAATTTCAAAGGATTAAAAGATGTCCGAAGGGAAAAAAGCGACAAATATTTCCGCTATTATATTGGGAGAGAATCTTCAATTGAGCAAATTACACCACTTCTACGAAAAATACAATTAAAATTTTCACAGGCATTCATCGTGTCTTTTGTTGATGGTAAGCGAATTATCATTAATACCGAAACCAAATAACCATCAGGGAGATCGGAATTAAAAAAATCTATTAGGTTTCCTGATTATTGCTGTTTAGCTTTGTATTAGGAAAACTTAAACATCAAGAAGTATGATAAAAATTTCGAAATATACCAAATTAGGCTTTTTAGTACTTGCCAGCTTATTTATTCTTATTTGGGGAATAAACTATCTTAAAGGAATCGATATACTAAGGCGGAATACAAATTACTTCGTTGTATATGACAAGATTGACGGATTACTAAAGTCAAGTTCAGTATCCATTAATGGATACCAGGTCGGCCAGGTTTCAGAGATCAAATTTTTGGGTGACTATTCCGGTCGACTATTAGTTACATTATCGCTTAAGGGAGATTATAAAATTGCCAAAGGTTCAACCGCAACAATTGTTTCAAGCGATATTATGGGAACAAAATCGATCAAACTTGAAATTGTACATTCTGGAATATATTACAATCCAAACGACACCCTACCTGGAACAACTGAAAAAGATTTAAAAGAACAGGTCAGCATGCAGGTACTTCCTTTGAAGAAGAAAGCAGAAGAGTTAATTGCTTCACTTGATTCGGCATTGACAGTAGTAACCTATGTTTTCAATAAAAGAACCAGACAAAATCTAACACAGAGTTTCGAAAATATTAATCGTACGATTGCAAACCTTGAATCAGCATCAATTCAGTTGAAAGAAACTATGAACAGTGGTAAAATCAACTCAATTATAACAAATATAGATAGTATCAGCACTACAGTTAAACACAGTTCAGGAGCTATAACAAATCTTATTAAAAACATGTCATCCATGTCTGATACACTTTCAAGATTGAATATCAGTCCAGTTTTTGCTGAAATAGGCGCTTCTGTTTCGGGTTTAAAAACAATCATTCAAAAACTGAATACAACTGATAGCTCTGCTGGTATGTTGATTAATGATCCTGTGTTATATAAAAATCTGAATAGTTTAGCAGGGAGTCTTGATTTACTTTTGAAAGATGTTCGTAATAATCCCAAACGTTACGTTCACTTTTCTGCGTTCAATATTGGAAAGGATGTTTATATTACTGCAAGACCATCTACCCTGGATGAAAAGAATCAGATAATTTATAAAATACATTTAATTTCAAGTTCCGCAAAATTATCGATTGAATCATCATTTTTCAAAGGATTAGGTCCAATTGAAGAAATAAAGGTTAGCGACACCTACAATTACATGGCTGGAAAATCTGCCGATTTTGAAATCATTTCCAAACTACTTGAGACCGCAAAAATCAATTTTCCCGATGCAAGTTTAGTAGCTTTTAAGAATGGAAGGAAAATTAAACTGGAGAAAGCAATCAAAAAACGAGCAAATTAGTTAAAGATAGATTTAAAAATTATTGTAAAACATGCTATAATCCTTTATTGGTATGTATTTGCCCAATCTAATAAATTAAAAGCCTGATAATCAAATATATAAATATAATTAAAAAATATTAAACTTTTTTTGATTTTTAAATGCCTGAGTTATAAAGTACTTATCTTTTTTTGGTAAAAGTCAATAGCAAATGCATTTTTTTTCTACATTTTTTTTCGCAAAATTTGCTTTCAGGGAAAAAAATCAGGGAATACAACTTAGTCAAACTTTTTTAATATCAGGCTCCAAAATGATTAATGATTATCGTTTGGTTTGGGATCGTTGTCTGTCAATTATTCGAGACAATGTTCCAGGCATTAGTTTTAAGACATGGTTTGAGCCAATCGTTCCAGTCAATCTGGATGATGAAGTTCTTACTATTCAGGTTCCAAGTCCATTTTTTTACGAATATCTTGAAGAACAGTACATCGACTTGCTCAGGAAAACTTTGAGAAAAGAGCTGGGGCAGGGAGCCAAGTTGGAGTATGTTGTGGTAATGAGTAACAATCAAAGTAACTCGCAACCTTATACCGTAAAATATCCGACGAACAACAACAGTAAGATTCAAAATAAACCAATGAGTATTCCCCTGAAGACCGAAGGAAAGTCTTCAATACGAAATCCATTTATTATTCCCGGGATTCAGAAGATCCAGATTGATCCGCAATTAAGGCTTGATAATAACTTCGATAATTTTGTTGAAGGTGAATGTAACCGTCTGGCACGTAGTGCTGGCTATGCTGTATCGCAAAACCCAGGAGGCACAGCGTTTAATCCACTCATGATTTATGGCAATTCAGGTCTCGGCAAAACCCATCTGGCACATGCTATTGGCATCGAAGTCAAAGAGCGTCATCCAGATAAAGTAGTACTTTACGTAAATGCCAATAAATTTCAAACTCAATTTACCGAAGCAACCCGCAACAACAACAGAAACGATTTTCTGAATTTTTACCAAATGATAGATGTCCTGATTCTTGACGATGTTCAGGAATTTGCCGGCAAGGAAAAGACTCAGGAAACATTCTTCCATATTTTTAATCATTTGCATCAGAGTGGCAAGCAGCTAATTCTGACTTCTGATAAACCACCAATTGAACTGAAAGGACTTGAACAAAGGCTTCTTTCAAGATTCAAATGGGGATTAACTGCTGATTTGCAGCAACCCAGTTTCGAAACACGGATGGATATACTGAAGCGTAAGACTTACAAAGATGGGATTGAAATTTCTATCGATATTATGGAATATATTGCCTCTCACATAACTACCAATGTCAGGGAACTCGAAGGTGCCCTGGTTTCTCTTCTTGCCCAATCAACGCTGAATAAAAAGGAAATAACAATCGAGCTGGCCAGCGAAATGATTAATAAGCTAGTCAAAAACTCGAAACGCGAATTATCTATCGACTATATTTCAAAAGTGGTTTGTGATTATTTTAATATGCCGGTAGATTCACTTCAGGCAAAAACCCGCAAGCGCGAAGTTGTTCAGGCTCGTCAGCTGGCAATGTATTTTTCCAAGAGCATGACCAAATCATCGCTTGCATCCATCGGTTCTCAAATCGGCAACAAGGACCATGCAACTGTACTTCATGCTTGCAAAACGGTAAATAATCTAAAAGAAACAGACAAGGCTTTTAAGCTTTGTGTCGACGAGATAGAAAAGAAACTGAAATTATAATAGCTGGAGCAGGTCATATGACCTGCTTTTTTGTTCCATGAAAAATCAGATTAAATGATTTATATTGGATCCTCCATATTTGGAGAAAAGCTTTCGAAGATTAATTTTGCAGGAGTATTATTCGTAGTTATCGCCATCTTGACATTAATGAAATATTGATGGAAGACACTTACAAAACCATATCACAGTCTTCTGAAGGGATTTATAAAGAAAAAGGAAGTAAATTTATTTCACTGGCATATCCTGTGACTTCAGAAGACCAGATCAGGGAGATTGTGCAATTTCTTAAAAAAGAGCACCATTCGGCCCGGCATCATTGTTATGCATGGCGATTAGGTCATGAAAAAACACATTTCAGAGCAAACGATGACGGTGAACCCTCTTCCACTGCCGGCAAACCAATTCTGGGACAAATACAGAGTTTCGACCTTACCAATATTCTGATTGTTGTTGTCAGGTATTTTGGCGGGACACTTCTTGGTGTGAGCGGACTAATCAATGCCTATCGGAATGCTGCTCTGGATGCAATCAATCAGGCAGAAATTGTTGAACTGCTGGTTGAACAACAACTATTAATTGAATTCGGATATGAAAGCATGAACGAAGTCATGAAGATTTTTAAGGATGAAAAACTACCACAGACAGATCCCCGGTTTGATCTTAATTGCAGGATTCAAACGCAAATCAGGTTAAATGAATTATTAAGGATTGAAGAAGGATTGAAAAAAATTGAAGGACTTAAAATTTTGCATATTTAATAGGTCCTGTTTACATTCGATGTCAGGTGTTAATAACCTTTTCATAACTATTAAACGATATTAATACGTACATCGTAAAAACAGCTTAATTTTAGACTTTGATGGAACGCCTGAATAATCAATATTCCCAATTCGTAGGTGAAATGCTTCACTTGCGTGATAGTTTCCCAACTTTCCCGTTTCCTGTCCATCAATTAAACGTTACAACATTACATTTTTATCCGGATTCCGGGATAACTATTAAAACCAACAGAAAGAAAGCTTCTGTTGGTTTTTTTTTGCTTTGCATTCCTTAAAACAACAGAAATATGAAAAAAGATTTAATTTCAATAACTGATTATTCAAAAGAAGATTACCTGCGAATCTTAGAACTTGCAGCTGATTTTGAGAAAAACCCAAACCAAAGACTGCTTGATGGAAAAGTAGTAGCCTCGTTGTTTTTTGAACCATCGACCCGTACCCGTTTAAGCTTCGAAACAGCAATCAATCGTTTAGGAGGAAGAATTATCGGGTTTTCTGATGCCGGATCATCCAGTGTCTCTAAAGGTGAGACCTTGCATGACACCATACGCATGGTCAGCAATTATGTCGATCTGATTGTAATGAGGCACCCTCTTGAAGGCAGCTCACGATATGCTGCCGAAGTGGCTTCCGTTCCTGTGATTAATGCTGGCGATGGTGCCAACCAGCATCCGACTCAAACATTACTGGACATGTACTCAATCCTGAAAACCCAGGGAACTCTTGATAACATCAATATTTTCATGGTTGGTGACCTGAAATACGGACGTACAGTTCATTCCTTACTGATGGCCATGTCGCAATTCGAAAATCCCGTTTTCAACTTTATTGCTCCTGAAGAACTTGCCATGCCTGAAGAATACAAACTTTTTCTGAAGGAAAAAGGGATCAGATATTTCGAACACACCGAAATCAATGATAACATTAATCACGCCGACATTATTTACATGACCCGTGTTCAGAAGGAAAGGTTTATGGACCCCATTGAATATGAGAAAGTAAAAAATGTATATATACTTCGGAACAGCATGTTGGAGAATACCAAGCCAAACATGCGCATTCTCCATCCACTTCCACGCATCAACGAAATTCATCCTGACGTTGATAACAACGAAAAAGCCTATTATTTCGAGCAAGCCCGCAACGGTGTCTTTACCCGCCAGGCAATTATTGCACATATTCTTAATCTAAAATAATTACTGCCATGCCCGATAGTTTAAAAAAGAAATTAAAGCTGAAAGTAAGTGCAATCAACAATGGCACTGTGATTGATCACATTCCTTCTGAAAACCTTTTTAAGGTTATTTCAATTCTGGGGCTTCAGAATGTGAAGACTCAGATAACCTTTGGAGCCAATTTTGAAAGCGAAAAACTGGGGAGTAAAGCCATAATCAAGCTTTCTGATGTGTTTTTTGAAGATGATGAAATCAATAAAATCTCTCTCATTGCACGCAATGCAAAACTTAATATCATCCGTGACTACGAAGTAGTAGAAAAAAGAGTGGTTGAGGTACCTGATAAGGTAATTGGCATTGTAAAATGCTTTAATCCAAAGTGCATTACGAATAACGAAGAAATAACTACATACTTCAACGTCATCTCAAAAAATCCTTTAGACCTGAAATGTAAGTATTGCGAGAAGATTACACACGAAGATCAAATGGTAATCAAATGAAAACACCAAATTTTAACGAAATATACCAAACCATATCCAAACTGGTTAAAAATAATCCAGAGGATATCCTGCTTCGCATTTGTAATCTGCTGAAACAAGAAGTCTATCATTACGACTGGGTCGGCTTTTATATATTGGATCCGTTAAAGAATGAATTAGTTTTGGGTCAGTTTGCCGGGAAACCTACCCCGCACACTCATATTGCAGTTGGAAAGGGCATTTGTGGACAGGTTGCCGAAAGTGGACAGGCTATGATCGTTCAGGATGTGACCCAGATTGAAAACTACATTTCGTGTGGACTGGACGTTCAATCAGAAATTGTCGTCCCGGTTATGAAAAATGGAAGGTTTGTAGCCGAACTGGATATTGATAGTCACTCTCCTGCCCCGTTTACTTCTGAAGACAATGAGTTTTTGGCTAAAGTCTGTGATTTGCTGGTCGATCATTTCTGAAGTATAATTTTTTAGGCTGGTGATATACTGTTTCATCCTTAATTTATTTGGCCTTTAATTTAATTTAACAGCTTTAAATGCACAAAACAAGATAATTTGATCCTTTGGTTCGTTAAGATGGTGTAAATTGCAGAATTTTTAAATCCTGTAATTTACACTATCTGTTTTATATGATATCAGGATTAAAAAAAAGATCAATTATCTTTTAAATGCTATGATGGACACCATATATCATATACTTTTTCATACCAATGAAGCCTTGTATGCAATCGTCTCAGAAAATGTCTGGGAAGCCTATCTGTTTCTTTTTCTGATTATCTTTCTGGAAACAGGTCTGATTGTCTTCCCGTTTCTGCCAGGCGACGGCTTGCTCTTCTCTGCCGGGGTTATCGCAGCATCATCAGATATGAGTATTATTTTATTAATACCGATCCTTATCCTGGCAGCTGTTCTGGGAAATCATTTTAATTACCAAATTGGAAAACAGATCGAAAATAAAATAGAACAAAGCCAAAACAAATTGGTGCAAAAATATTTGGTTAAATCAATTCGAAAGACCCGGCTGTTTTATCAGAAGCATGGTAAAAAGTCGATCATTATTGGAAGGTTTTTCCCGGTTATCCGTACCTACATTCCATTTTTTGCTGGAACCGTACAATTTGATTTTCCTACATTCTCAAAGTACACCCTCGTTGGGTCTGCCTTATGGGTTCCGTTTTTTACCCTGACCGGTTTCTTCCTGGGCGAAATTCCCTGGATCAAGGATAACTTCGAACTTATTTTTCTGGGTCTGATCATTGTAACCTTGATCCCGTTTTTTTATGCCGCCTTCGTGACGGTGTTCTCCAGAAAAAAAGCATAATTATATTTACAATCTTTCGGATAGTCTTAAATATTCAACAAAAAAGCTATTTTTGAATACTCAAAATTAGCCACTATGTCGAACTTGTTTATTACAAAGCCTTTGTCCCAATTGATGGACGAATCAAAAACCGATCATGGTTTAAGAAGATCTCTAAGCGCTTTTAACTTAACCACTCTGGGAATTGGAGCCGTTATCGGAGCAGGAATATTCGTTCTTACAGGACAGGCAGCTGCCCAATATGCCGGGCCGGCTATTGTGATTTCATTTTTGATATCAGGATTTGCTTGTCTGTTTGCAGGTTTGTGCTATGCTGAATTTGCGTCAATGATTCCGATTTCAGGAAGCGCCTACACTTATGCCTATGCGACCATGGGCGAGTTTGTGGCCTGGATTATAGGCTGGGATTTAATTCTCGAATACCTTTTTGCAGCTTCAACGGTTTCGGTTGGCTGGTCGGGCTATGTAGTTAGTTTCTTAAAGGATTTTGGCCTTGTAATTCCTGCACAATTCACTGCTGCATTGGGGTCTATTATGGTTGACGTTCCTCAGATCGGATGGAAACTGGCCACTCCTGAACTCACCAAAAGTCTTTCTGATTCAGGAATTGCAATTGCCAGCCTACCCCACCTAACGGGCATTTTAAATCTCCCTGCAATGTTTGTAGTGGCTGCCATTACTATTCTATTGCTCATTGGAATTCGTGAATCAGCCAGATTTAATAATGTGATGGTTGTGATTAAGGTATTTGTAATATTACTGTTCATCGGCATTGGATTCATGTTTGTCAACAAGGCCAACTGGCATCCGTTTATTCCTAAGAATACAGGAGTCTGGGGTCATTACGGATGGAGTGGTATCTTTCGCGGAGCTGCAGTCATTTTCTTTGCCTACATCGGTTTTGATGCAGTTTCAACTGCTGCACAGGAAGCAAAAAACCCGAAAAGGGATATGCCAATCGGAATTTTAGGTTCACTCGGAATCTCTACTCTTTTATATATTTTAGTTGCTATCGTATTAACCGGCATCGTAAGCTATACCTTTCTGAACGTTGCCGATCCGATTGCTGTTGGTGTGAATGCCATGGGAAGCGGATTATTCTGGCTACGTCCAATCATTAAAATTGCAGCTATTGCAGGCTTAAGTTCGGTCATACTAGTGATGCTTATGGGACAACCCAGAATCTTTTTTTCTATGTCGAAAGATGGACTATTGCCACCTGTATTCTCAAAAGTACATTCCCGTTTTAAAACACCATATGTAAGTACCCTCATCACTGGTTTTGTAGCACTTATACTGGCAGGAATTCTGCCAATCAATATCCTTGGAGAACTGGTCTCGATTGGAACATTACTGGCCTTTGCCATCGTTTGCATTGGGATCATCATTCTGAGGGTAAAAAAGCCTGATATCCCACGTCCATTTAAAACTCCATGGGTACCGCTTATTCCCATCTTAGGCGCAGGGATTTGTATCCTGCAAATGCTTTCTTTACCATGGGAAACCTGGGCCAGGCTGATTATATGGATGGCAATAGGATTCGTCATTTATTTCACTTATGGAATCCGAAAAAGCAAACTTCAAAATAGGAAATTATAACTACAAGTTCTCATTTTTCAAGACACTGATGACGCAAAACACCCGTATCGCCAGATTAGCATACGGGTGTTTCGCTGATATAAAAAGCGGTGAATAGTTCATATGAATAAAAAGCTTCGTTATCAGACATAGGACGTTTGTTTGTTTTATCTGGGATTCAATCAATCAAATGTGTGAATGATGTAATTCTTATCAATAATTATATAAGTAATTACTATCGCAATTCAGTCACCTTTGCATTTCAAGTTTAATTGAATACTATTTATCCATCATCAAAGTCACGCCCAATGAAAAATTCAAGGATTAGTTCTATATTCACTTTGGTACTTCTGTCATTAATGGTAAGTTCATGCAGTTTAATAACAGGAATTTTTAAAACAGGAATGAATTTCGGGATCTTTCTTGTCCTTGCTATACTGGTTATTGTTGCGTTTATTATAATGCAGATAAGAAAGAAAATAAAATAAATCCATCTTTTCATTGCTGGTCTGTGCTGGTTCAAATAATGATTTATTCTCTATTAATTACAATCAGGGCAGACAAGTGTCTTTTTCATTTATTTGTTGCTTTGAATAACTGCTCCTTTTCAGGTAGAATGATTTCTACCACAAATATTGTATCTTTAACCTTCGAATGAACTCCTGCCTAAGTCTGACTATACGATTCAGAACTGAATCCATTGACTCCGGCCACCAATTCGCCATCCATTCAAATGTTCTTCAGAAAAGCAATAAACCTGCTTTCTACCTATTCGGAATGTATCCGGGTGGGGATTGCGTCGTATTTGCTTCGGATAAATTAATCTATGATTGATTTGCAATTGTACTAAGATTTCGATTTTAGTACAGTTATAAATCAGTCATAGTACAGATATACCGAAGGAATACCCTCCCAATCCCTATTCAATCCCCTTCTAAACCAAGTCCGACTTATGGCGATATTACTCCGGACAGCCACTTTAACGGACGATCTTTTCTCATTCAGGCATTTAATAAGTGCATAATGTTGGGTGACTCCTCGAGGCAATATGATAGCCCGATAAAAAAATACATTCTTTCATATCAAGCCTGAAAATATATTCCAGACATTTTGTTTCCCAAGAGCCTGAATATTCAATCAGCAGATAATTCTCCTTTTTAAAAAGCGATTCCCCCGGAGAAATAACAATTACGTAGCATTCAAGACTTTAAAATAAGTACTTTTGCGGCTCGTTTATAAAAAGCCAGACTGATAATAAAAACAATGTATTATATCTGGCGAACAGCAAATTAAGAAAAGAGACATCTATGAAGAGAATAAATGAATACAAGAAATTGTTCAATGTTGAGCAAGACACCGATCTTAAAAAACTGAAAACAACCTATCGTAATCTGGTAAAAGAATGGCACCCGGATAAGTTTCAGGAAGGTGATGTCATGGGTACTGAGGCAGAACTTAAAAGCCGGCAAATCATTGATGCTTATCATTTTCTTGTTAGTATTGCGCCGGAAACAATTGCAGCGAACTTAGAAGAATACAATAACACAACATCGGAATCGAATATTGCTGATTTCAAGCACAAGGGACTTTTACTAGAAGTCACATTTTTAGATGGAACAACCTATGAATACTTCGGTGTTCCGAAAAATGTCTATATTAAATTGGTAAACTCAGATAAGCAATTACGATTTGCAAAAAGAAACATCTTTAATTCTTATCTTTACAGGAAATCAAAAAGAAGTCTTGAAGTAGCATAATTCTCCTTCATTTCGAATGAGAATAACTCGTACTAGCTATTACACACTCAGCCGGTGCACATTCTTCCCGATAATCACCAATGCCGGCATGGGTGGTTTTTCTGTTTGAAGCAGTTGTTCAATATTTCCCAATGTACTTTCAAATGCAATAGCGTCGGGTTGTGATATTTTACTTAGAATCTGTACTTTAATTTCAGGAGAAATGTCATTGTCCATCAATCGTTGAGCAAGCTTAACTAGCTTGTTGAGTCCCATAAAGAAAATGACAGGAGAGCCTGACTTCAATACGGAGACGAATGTTTGCAGATCACAAAAATCTCCTTCGCAATAATGGCCTGTACCAAACAAGACCATACTGTTTTTCCCTCGTTCGGTAAGTGGAATGCCATATAGTGAAGCTGCTCCAAGCGCTGAGGTAACTCCGGGTATGACTTCATAATTCAGATTATTCTCTATACAGAATCGTATTTCTTCGGCACCACGACCAAAAATCATAGGATCACCCGATTTTAGACGTACAATTCTTTGGCCTTTCAAAGCCAGATCAATAATCAACTGATTGATCCAGTCCTGCCGCTCGGTTTGATCTTGTCCATCCATATAAAGTTTACCAACGTAAACACGTTTAGCCTCTGGTTTTGCAAGGTTTAGAATCTCATTGCTGACCAATGCGTCATGAAGTATACAATCGGCTTCCTGAATTCGTTTCAGGGCTTTAATTGTAAGTAATTCCACATCTCCTGGACCGGCGCCAACAATAGAAATAAGGGAGGACATAATGAATCAGGGATTAAGTGTCAGAATAATTGAATAGTTTGTAATTCTGAAATTTGCTTTTTACGTTTTACTGGAGTCCAGGCTATTCAAATAATCCATAGGACTTAAATATTTGAACTTATATTTCAATAAACGTTCTAATTTGCTACTGTCTACAATTTTATATACTTCGGCCTGATCTGAAATGAGGGGTTCTGGTAAGCCTGAGATTTGAGCAGCCCTGCCGTAGAAATCCTTTTTCAAGGGATGTTCAGGACTACAGGCATTCAATGTTTCTCCCCAAAGATTCTTTTCCAGAATGGCTGAAATGATCCCGATACAATCGTCCTGATGAATCAGATTAACCGGAGTGTTTGCAATAATTCTGTCAGACCTCTGTAGAAAACGGGCAGGATTGCGATCTGCACCAATTAATCCTCCAAAGCGGATAATCGTAGTTTGAAATTCAGTCTGATTCCGTAATAGATTTTCTGCTTGAACCAATGCTTTTCCGCTTGCCTTATCGGGAGAAAGAACATCAGTTTCACGTGCAATCTGCATATCATCAGGATAAACCGAAGTAGAAGAAATAAAAATCACTTTTCGGATTTCTGCCTTCAGAATAATTGGAATCACTTGCGCGATCTGGGCCGGAAATATTCTTTCTATCCCATCAATCCTTTTTGGCGGGATCGAAAGAATCAGCACATCACTTTTAAAGAAGGATGGATCATCAACCTTAACATCCGAATCGGTCAGGATAATCTGGTAGGGCAAAACTCCATTGGTTCGCAGTAAATTGAATTTTTCGGGCGAAGTAACTGAACCTTTTACTGATAACTTGTGTCCCAGTAGGTATTTTCCTAGTGGTACCCCCAGCCAGCCGCAACCTAAAATTGAAACTATTCCTTCTTTCATGCATAGATCCTTTATTTATTTTCTTCCATCCAACGAGCTATGGAATATTGAACAAACGATAATTCTTCAGGTTCGGGTGAAAGATACACTTTATTGGTGAAAACCCGCCATGCAGCCCGTGCGGTTGAATTTCCGTTTGCCAGTATCGGTGATATGGGATTAGGAAAGTTGCCCGATGCTTTAAAATTATCGATACTTAACGGACTGAAGAACAGGTATGCATCGAATATTCCGCTCACAAACTTCTCAATGGGTGTATTCTTATATACTTCGAACTCGGAATAGTACAATCCTGAGTCTGCAAAAGCTGAACTGATTTCATTATGCAATTTATCGCCATGTAAAAACAGAATATACTCTCCTTGATTCTGACTTAACACTTTCTGTGTAAGTTCACGTGAATTTGAAAAGGATGAAATAACAATTTTCAAATCAAGCATCTGGAAAATTTCAGCCTGCATGTCCGACCAGCAATACAATTGATCGCCCGCAGTTAATCCCAGTTGATCTGCAAAACGAACCAGCCAGTGAGCCGCATAGGTACTGGTTACTACCCATTGCTTTCTCTGATTTGCAACTTTATCGAAGAAAGATCGGTTGGGCTTTTTATACTCCGTTCTTAAAAAAGGTTGCTCGATATAATGAATTTGCTGCTTTTGCAGCCACTGCCGTGTCTTCTTTGACAATTTATCGCCGATAAAAAATACTGGAGTCTTCATGATATTGTTTTTTTAATATTAATGTCTGAAATCTATTCCTTTTAATGTTTCTTTCACATATTGCTTTCGAATCACGAAATCCCCGAACTTCTCTCCTTTACTGCGATTACTTGCATAATCAGCAATAATCGGCGTTAATTCATTCAGAATCTCAGCTTCCGTCAGCGTTTCTTTGAAGAGTGTATTCAGGCGTGATCCAATGAAATTTCCGCCCAGATAGAGGTTGTAATGACCCTCTGATTTGCCTACAAAACCAATCTCTGCAAGGTATGGTCTTCCACAGCCATTGGGACATCCGGTCATGCGAATAACTATTTCCTCTTTAAACAGTCCATGTTGATCGAGAATGGTCTCTATTTTGGTAATCAGAGAAGGTAAGTAGCGTTCGGCTTCGGCAAAAGCCAAACCACAGGTATTTAGTGCTACACAGGCAATTGAATTCTGCCTGAGCCCTGAAATTTCACCAGGTAATACACCATGGCTTTTTAGTATATTGATCACCTTCTTTTTGTCCTCAGCAGACACATTGGCGATTATCAGATTCTGGTTTCCAGTCAGAATAAAATATCCTTCAATATTCTGAGCAATTTCACGTAGTGCTGATTTGAAGTTGAACCCATTTTTATCAGCTACTCGTCCTCCTTCCACGAAAAGAGTGAGGCTCCATTTTGAATCAGTGCCCTTTTCCCAACCTAAACGATCACCATTACGTGTAAATGCGTAGGATTTAGGCTCCTGAAGTTCAAACCCCAGGCGTTTGTATAACTCGCCTTTAAACCAATCGATTCCATGATCATCGATAGTATATTTCAGCCTCGAACGTTTCCTGTTCTGACGGTTTCCATTATCCCGCTGAATCAATACTATTTTTTCGGCTATATCAAGAACTTGTTCAGGTAAACAGAAACCTATCACTTCAGCCAGACGCGGATATGCTTCAGGCATTCCAAAGGTAGAGCCCATTCCTCCTCCCACAGCAACATTATAACCAACAATCCGGTTATTCACGACGATGGCGATAAAACCAAGATCCTGAGAAAAAACATCCGAATCGTTATATGGAGGAATAACTATCGTAATTTTGAATTTGCGTGGAAGATAACGGTCACCATACAGAGGTTCAACATCTTTCTTACTGTCAGCAATGAGCTTTTTATCGAGCCATATTTCATGATATGCAGTAGTTGATGGCAATAAATGTTCGCTGATCCGACGTGCCATTTCGTATACTTCAGCATGTAATTCTGACTCTGAAGGATTCGGATGGCACATTACATTACGATTCACATCGCCACAAGCGGCAATAGTATCCATGAGTGCAGAGTTGATTCCCTGAATAGTCTTCTTCAGGTTTGACTTGATGACTCCATGCAGCTGAAAGGCCTGTCTGGTCGTCAGCTTAAGCGTATGGTTGGCATACTGATCTGACAATTCATCCATCTGAAGCCATTGTTTGGGTGTTACTACCCCGCCCGGAATTCGTACCCTAATCAGAAAGGAATAGGCAGGTTCGAGCTTTTGCCGTTTGCGTTCCTTTTCCAGGTCGCGGTCAAATTGCTGGTACAAGCCATGAAATTTGGATATTTGCGTATCAGCAAAAGCAATAGATCCGGTGATGGGATCTGCCAGACTTTCAAGCAATGTTCCCCTTAGGTAATTGCTTTCATATTTTATTCTTTCAAGTTCCGAAAGTTCTTTCCAATTGATAATGTCGTTCATTTTTTCTCCGTTTATATACGTATCAATAGGTAAGTATTTATACTTACAAAGAAACGTTATTTTACTCACTATGTTCATAGTAATACCGTATTATTTATTTTATTTTTTTAATTGTTATCGGATAACCTCAGATAAGTGTGATGCACCTATCAATATACATCGGATTGAAAGCGTTTTTCCTTCTTTAGTGTTTTCAGGTAATCCAGTGCTTTTTCTGTGCTCATTCCCCCTTCTGTTTCGAATATTTGTAGCAGGGTTTTCTGAACATCGCGCGCCATTTGTTTCATATCACCACACAGATAAATGTTTGCCCCATTGGTCAACCACTTAAATACCTCCTTTTGATTTTCAATCAGACGATGCTGCACATATAATTTCTCTTCCTGATCACGTGAAAATGCAACATCAATCCTTTCCAGATAGCCATCTTTAAGCAGTTTCTGCCATTCAAGCTGATATAGAAAATCTGAATAAAACCTGCGATCTCCAAAAAACAACCAGGTATTTCCTTTCTGATTATTGGCTTCCCGCTGCTGAAGGAACGCTCGGTATGGAGCAACTCCTGTGCCGGCTCCGATAAGAATAACCGGAGTTTTTTCATCTTCAGGAAGTTTAAATGCCGGATTCTTTTCAATGAATACTGAAACCTGTGAGTCCAATTCAATTCGGTCAGCCAGGTAGCCTGAACAGGCCCCTGCACGTTCTCTTCCATTGTGCGAATAGCGCACGGTTGCTACAGTAATATGAACCTCATTACCCACAGCAGCCTGGCTTGATGAAATGGAATACAGCCTTGCCGGGAAACTCCTCAATATATCAGCCAATTCCTGTGCAGTCAATATTGCAGAGAAATCTTCCAGAAGATCGAGCAGATCATGTCCATAAAGGTAATCATCAAGCTGTTGTTCATTTTCAACAATCTCCTTAAGTTTCCCATTTAGTGTCTTGTCCAGATATTTATGAATGACATCACGATTGATAACTGTAATTTCCAAATGATCACTCAAGGCCTTTCTGAAGGAGAAAATACCTTCTTTCAGATTTACTGACTCGTTTCCATCAAAACTTAAATGGTTTAAAACAGCCTCAACCAAATGCGGAGGATTATTTGCCAGTATTCCAACAGAATCACCAGGTTCATAGGTAATTCCCGAACCATCCAGTGATAATTCAATATGATATACTTCTTTGTCCGAATCACGTCCTGTGATTTTAACCTTATCGAGAACAGTTGCCAGAAATGGGTTTCTTCTTGAATAAGCTTCTGTTCCAAATGAATTGTCAGAAGCAATTGGAAGAAGTATGGAGGTTTCTGATGCTTCATTAAAAACAGATACAAAGTGATTAATCCAATCGCTGGCTCCTTCTTCGAAATCCAAATCAAGTTTTAAAACAGGAAGGATTGCTTTAGCGCCCAATTTTGATAATGCCTGATCAATATCTGTTCCTGTTTTGCAAAAAAGCTTGTAACTCTTATCCCCCAAAGCCAAGACTGAATAACTCAGACCCGCTAATTTTGGCGCACGCTTACCAGTAATAAACTCATGAAATTCTTCGGCCATTGCAGGTGGTTCTCCTTCACCATGAGTGCTTACGATAATAACTATATTGGTTTCTCCTGATAATTGTCTCATCTTGTAGTCATCAAGTGCTATTGTCGTTACTTCAACTCCTGAATTCCCAATCTTATCAGCAAGATTCGCTGCAATCAATTTACTGTGTCCCGTATGTGTGCCATAAAGTATTTTCAACTGTTTATCGCTCTTTACACGGCTGCCAATACTGATTGGATGAATATTGCCCGGTGATGCAAGTAACCCCTGGAAATAGCCGCTTAGCCATACAATCTGTTCTCTGTTTAATCCTGCGGTAAGACTTCCAAGAGCATTTAGCTGCTGTTTGTTTAATGGACTTAATTTTAATGGCATTGTATATCGCTTTTTAGATTTTCAAGAAATTCCTGTATTTTATTGCGTAAACGGATGGCCTCTATTACATCTTCTGCATTTGACCCTACAGCGACCGTAATATTTCCATCCTGATAAATGGCTGGTGAAACAAACTGGCATAGTGCAGGATTATCGTGGATATTAACCAGTACGCCTGCTTCACGTCCATCCTGAGCAATTTGTCGGTCAAGAGTCTCATCGTTGGTACACGAATAAAGCATCAGGTATCCTTTCAGATCAGCTTTCTCATATCTTTTTCTGAAGCATATCACTCCCAAGTCATATATTTCATCGCTGATATGTTCGGCCACTACTTCCAGATATGCACCCGAACGTTGAAGAATTTTGATCTTCTTCAGTGCATTTTGGCCACCACCTATGATCAGGATTTTCTGATCTGTGATATCAATGGAGATTGGTAAATAATTCTTTTTCATGTCATTAATTATATTTCATAATCCGAGCCTGTATTTTTAATCCGTCCAAAACCGATCTTGTTCCAGGTCCTTTCATGGAAATAATAGAGCGTCATTTTTGTAAATACTTCTATTCCCCCTATGGTAAGGGCAAAATCAAGTTTGCCGGTTACCAGTAATGATATAACAAAAGTATCTATCGTTCCAATAGTACGCCATGATACAGATTTAACAATGCTACGGTATGATCTATCACTCATTGTATGGGTTGTTTTTGCATAAAAAAAGCCCTCCTGAAATTCAGAAGAGCTTTAAAATATCGTGTTATATATCCACCTATATCCGGTCTACCTTCTGAAGAATTCCATAAAGCCACATACACATACACATTGAAGTGCATATGATACAACTTGTATTCTTCCTTGATATTCCGTTTAAATTTGTCATCGTCAATAAAAGACTAAATAGTCTGTAAATGTTTAATGCTACAAATGTATATTCTAAATTGGCATTTCAAAACAAAAAGAGGTTTATTTTTCGATTATTATTTAAATGCTAATATAGGAGCCTATATTTGCCATCGGAATTCTTGAATAGCTTATGGCAAAAGCAAATGTTTATTATTTTAATCCGACATGTGAACTGGCCGTGGCCAATAGTTCATTCAGCTATATGCCACCACTCCTGCTTCAGGAAATGGAGCGAGACTTATCCATACTTCCCTTCGCTTTTGCAACCGAAAATGATTTTGTATTAACGGAGAACCCGCCCTCGGAGGGATTTTTACAAGAATTAAAATATGCTGGGTTTGATTTGCCAACATTCTGTCGTTTGGCAGATCTGGAAGCAATTCACTCCCCAACATTGGGGAATATTTGTCCCTGGGGCTGGAGTCCTGCCGCTCATTTCAAACTAAAGAATCTGAAAGAGAAGTGCGATCCTGAATTTAGAATAAGTCCTGTTTCGAACTGGCGTGATGAACATCAGAAACTTTTTGAACGATTGAGCTCGCTCAATCTGCTCTCTGAAATGGTGAATCAGCATCCGCCTGACTGGTTTATAGACCCATCCTTAATCGGGAAAAAAGTAACCAGCTGTGAAGAAATTGAATTGATTTTGGAAAAGCATTCTTCGATTGTGATAAAAGCACCAATGAGTTCTTCCGGTCGGGGAATTCAGATCATACGAAAAACAAAGCTTAGTGAATCAAATAAGCAATGGATTTCAGGAGTAATCCGTCAACAAAACTATTTGATAGCAGAGCCATTTCTTGAAAAACTGATTGATCTTTCGTTTCAGTTCCAGGTACTGACTAATGCAGAAATTGAGTATTTGGGTTATTCCGTTTTCGAAACCAATTCGAATGGTCAATACCATGGAACTTATATTCATCCTGATTTGAATAGTATTTTGCCTGAAGAGAATACTTTTGAATTGGAAGCTATGATCAGGACAACCGCAACTATACTCAAGGAAGCTCTTAGCAAGTCCTTATATACAAGATTTCACAGAGGATTTTTAGGAGTCGATGCTTTGGTTTTCAAGCACGATAACAGGTTAAGGATACAGCCCTGTATTGAAGTAAACAGCCGGATGAATATGGGTATACTTTCACTGATTCTTGAAAAGAAAATTCACCCTGAATCAACAGGTAAATTTGAGCTCTTTTATGGAAAGCCGGGTAAATACATCAATTTCGATAAAGAGAATGCGAAGTTAAACCCTGTAAAACTTTTGGATGAACGATTTTATTCAGGATATCTATCGCTGGTCGAACCCACTGAAGATAAAAAATTTGGAGCTTATATCTCCTTAGCAACAGCCAGATAGTGGTTAATGGTATCAAGCAGATATTTTAGACGGATGGGCTTGGTGATAAACTCATCACAACCAGCGTCCTGGCACATTCTTTCCTCCCCTGACAAGATAAATGCAGTCTGAACTACAATGATAATCTCAGGATAAAGTGATTTAATGATTCTGGTTGCTTCAATGCCATCCATCTTAGGCATGTTGATGTCCATTAATATCAAATCAATAGAATCATTTTCTTTGACAATCTCAACAGCATCCACTCCGTTTTTAGCCCATACCAGATTGGCTTTGGTCTTTCTAAGGGCAGCTTCGAAATAAATATTACTGGGTTCGTTATCTTCTGCAATGAGAATCGTTTTACCTTCCCACAAATAAGTTACGTCAGTGAATTCCATATTGTATTTGTTTATGATATTTTTTATTCCGTTTGTTTGTAAATCATGTAGAATTTTCGAATTAATCCTCTTCAAATGAGACGGATTACTCCAATAATCGTTTATTCCTGTTCAATAATTTGTACTTATCGCATTTTAAATTACCACTTTCCATTCTAATAACTGAAATACAATCTTCATTTTTTATCATTTTCCTGTTTTCATGGAAGCTATAAGACCTGCTGTTTCTGACAACTGAATGGCCTATAAATAGCGACATACGGCTCATTTTCGAACTTATTCAATGCCTGTTTTCCATCTGAAACATCACAGTAAATAAGGACAGGTTTTTCAAGCTTTAATATAGCAACTTTTTAGTTAATATCGCAATTTTCAGCCAATAAAATTTTCATTCTTTTACAGTTAAATATTAACTTTCCCAATTCATTGATTTTATCGTCCAATTATCTTTTAAAGCTAGCCAAATTCAGTATTGAAATTACATATTGTACCCTTTCCTGATTGATTGATTCAAGATCAGACAGATTAATTCTACTTTAACAGATTCAGTTTGGAATCCCAAAAGCGTAAATTAATCTTTTTGTTGAATCTGTTAAAAGATAATCAATCCGGGTTAACACCTTAGTTTAAGTACTGTTTTAGTACTGTATAAATACTAAGTCCTGACATTTTGTATTTAAAACAATGGTAAACTGTATTTAATCTATGGAATTGGTATAGACCTGAAGTATTTTATTAATTCAATTGTGGTTTGTTTTGGCTAAATAATAATTAAAGCACAACCTGATAAGTTTTGATATCTTTTATAATGTTTTAAGATTTTTTAAAATTACAGTTCATGAATTGAATCTATATTTGAAATGAATTTATATCATGTTGTTATGAAACGTTTTCTTTTAATACCAATTTTGGCCATGGGTCTGATCTTAAATTCCTGAGCTCAAAAGCCAGTTCAAAAGCCGAATTCTCCAAAGGAAGAAGTAAAGGTCAATCATGAGTATGACGAAAAGGGTAATCTGATCAAATTTGATTCTTTACATTCATACAGTTGGTCAGGCGATACAACTCTTTTAAAGTCATTCTCTCCGAAAGACTTTAAAGATCAATTTAGCAATCAATTTAACTTCTTCTCCGATAGTACATTTCAGGAAAATTCATTCTTTGATGATTTTGATAATCTGTTTGCCCAACCTTTTAATGGACAACCGGATTCACTGCTGATGAAGAAACTGGGCAGATTTCCTCATTTTTACAATTTCAGGTTAAATACTGATTCACTGGCCATGAACATGAAAGACTTCGATGAGTTTTTCAGCTTAAGGGACAACAAAAGCGACAGCCTTTCGTCCAGGTCACTTGATAAATTACCGTTTCATTCGCAACAAAAATCAATGAATGAAATGATGAAAATGCTTCAGCAACAAATGGAGCAAATGCAGGAATATCAACGAAAGCTGTTTAAAGAAGATCCGAAAACAAAGGTACTCTGAGATTCTGATTACAACAAAACGCCTGGATTTCTGTTTGAATAGTCAGAACAGATTCAACGTCTGGCTAATTGCACAAACAAGGAAGAGCATAACCCATGGAGAGAAAACCTTATAATGTCGCGTATGGACTTGCCATATTTACAATTGCCTATAATATTTTAGAAGGACTCGTTTCAATCTGGTTTGGAATTAAAGACGAAACCCTTACCCTATTTGGCTTTGGTGCCGATAGTTTTATTGAAGTATTTTCGGGCATTGGAATAGCCATCATGATTCTTCGTATACGTCAAAATGCCCAAAGCCCTAAAAGCGAATTCGAAATAACAGCCCTCAAAATAACCGGGACTGCATTCTATCTTTTATCTGTTGGTCTGTTGGCAGGTGTCATTTTAAACCTGATCAATCATCAAAAACCTACTACTACCCTGGTAGGAGTAATTGTTTCCCTGATTTCCATTGCGGTCATGGTTTGGTTAATGAATGCGAAAAAGAAAATCGGCAGACAACTAAATTCAGAAGCAATTCTCTCAGATGCCAATTGCACCAGGGTTTGTGTATATATGTCGGTCGTATTGCTGGCTTCAAGTCTCATCTATGAGTTTACCGGATTTGCATATGCTGATGCGATTGGTACTACCGGGCTAATTTACTTTTCTGTGACTGAAGGAAAAGAAGCTTTTGAAAAAGCAAAGGGCAAAGCGTGCAATTGCGATCATTGTTAAGTATGTAGCTATAATTGATTATCAAATTTAATAGCATTATCCTTCTGCTTTTTAGTTGAGTTTCCAAACGAATACATAAATCCCAGATATATCATTCTTGCAGTCCGTCGTCTGATCTCATGTCGGTATATTTCAGGAGTGTCCAATATATAGTTACTTCTAAGGGTATTAAAGATATCAGAAACTGTTAATATTAATCCTGCTCTATTTTTAAACAGTTCCTGCTTCAGGCCTGAATTCATAACAAACGAAGGAAGTCTTCTTCCCTGCGGAGTGAGGGTTTCGGATGAATAATTCGATGTGAGCTGCCAGACTGTACTTTTTGTGAGGTTGAATCCCATGCTGGCATTAGCCGACATGGAGATAATCGATTTATTCTTACTGTAACCGAGTGATGAAGCATCAATGGTATTGTAGAAGGTATTGGTGGAGAGGTTAACCGTGGCAATTTTCCCCAACGAGCCGGTTAAAATCAATTCAAGCCCTGAGGATTGATTCTGCGCCAGATTTTCCAAACTGCTCTCTAAAACACCATTTCCAAGACTTCTTGTAATACTTGTAATTCCATTATAATGATACCGATAGTATAAGGTAGAGATAAAGGTTGTTGAACTTTCCTTCAATTGATATCCCAACTCAAGCGAATGAATGTCTTCGGGTTTTAGATTTGGATTTCCAACACGTATATTCTGTAAATCCTGGTATTCCGGAAATGGATTTAGCTCTTCATCTTCAGGACGGCGAATCCGATGGCTGTAATTCAGTTGTAATTCCTGTTTGGCAGTCAGCTTATAGGATAAGTGCAGGCTTGGATACAAGCGGTAGTATTTTTTGGGAATGATTGAATCCAGTGTGACCATGTTAGCCCTTGTATTGGTCTGTTCGCCGCGTATACCGGCCAACAATCCGAACTTGCCGATTTCCTTCTCGAAGGTAGCATACACTACATGGGTATATTCGGAGCGAATAAATCGGTTGGATCGCAGAAAATCCTTGTTCCATACATTCGAAGCAAGGTCTAAGGTGTCCCGGTATAGGTCCAGATCGTTTTTAAAGTATTCGAGCAGATAGCCTGATTCGAACTTACTGTTCCCGGATAAGGGAAGGGTGTATTCAACTGTAAGTTCCGATCCTTTGTTCACATGATGATAAAACATATCATCATACCTCACTATTGGAAATGGAGTCCGGTAGTTATTGGTATAATAGTTATCTTCCTTTTCTGTTGACCTCGAAAAAATGTAACTGACATTCATCTCATGTCCTTCTTTACTAAACAGATGCTGATAGGTCGATGTGATTTCAAGATCTGATTCGGTTTCAGGAAGATAGCGCACACGATCATAGTCCTCGATGGTATTTCCCATCTGATCCTGCAGCGTATAGATTGATATATCGTTTTGACGTTGAAACCGGTAATTGTAATTGGCCGAAACCCCGACCTTATTGTGATCATTCAGCTTGTAATCGATACCTGCATTTGCCAGATTATATAGTGGTCGTGCATGACCAAGGGTGTTGTTTACAGATGTGTTAGCCAATTGCCCGGTCTCATAGGTCTTCGTGCTCATGTTGCTTATTCGGGTACGGTCGTCCTGTCGGATACCGAAGCTTCCGAACAGGTTTAATTTACCCGGATTGTAATTGGACATGATGTTGAAATTGCGTCGGTTATTATTGCCAACGTTTGCGGTAAGGTTGCCATTCAATCCAAGTCCCTTATCTTTCTTTAATACAATATTGATGATCCCTGAAGTACCATCAGGTTTGTATTTAGCTGAAGGATTGGTGATTATTTCTATTTTATCGATCGAATTAGCCGGCAATTGCTGCAAGGCTGCCGCACGATTGAGATTCATCATGGCCGAGGTCTTTCCATTAATCAGGATGGTCACATTTTCACTTCCGCGCAAGCTTACATTTCCATCAACATCCACCTGAACGGAAGGGATATTTTGCATCAAATCACTTACCGAGCCTGACTTACTCATCACATCCTGACCAATGTTAAATGTTTTGCGGTCAATAGAATTCACATAAGTGGACTTTTGGGCAACTACCTGTACTTCATCGACCTTGGTGTAGGATTCAGCAATATATAATTTTCCGATATCGATGCTGCTTTGTTTCTGATTCAGAGCTATTACCGCGGATTTTGTTTCATCGAAGCCAATAAAACTATATACGATCCGGTACTCTCCAAAGGATAACCCGTCAAATTCAAACCTTCCGTCTTTATCGGTCACGGTTCCCTGGATATAGGCGCTATCTGTCTTATTTTTGATAACCACATTGGCAAACTCAAGGGGCATGCCCGATGTTTTTTCAATAATCAATCCTTTTATACTTCCAATTCCGTTTGGCTGGGCATATAAACTGCCGATACTTATCCACACGAATAAGCTTAATACCAATACATTCTTCATTAGTTAGCCGATTAATTTCTTATAATGCAATATGTAACAAAAGAATAAAAAAAACATGGATGAAAATAGAGTTACAATAAAATAATTATAGGTTAAAGGCTCAACCTTCTGAATTAAGCGATTTCATTGTTTCGTGCCTGAATAAATGACTATTTTTGAATATATTTTGATCAGAATCAACGATGAAGCGGTTTGCAATAATAACAGGTATTCTTGCCGGGTTTCTTTTTGGCATAGCCACTCCGTTTAGTAAATTGTTATTGGCGGACTTAAACTCATTTCAATTAGCCGGATTACTCTATTTGGGTGCGGCATTGGCCATGTTGCCCTCTGTTTTCAGAAGAAACAACAACCCCTTACTGCTTTTTCAATCGGGTTCCAGGGCTAAGACTATCGGGATAATCTTCTTTGGCGGGTTTGCCGGACCATTGCTTTTACTGATGGGTTTAAAAATGGCAAATGCTTCTTCAGTTTCAATCTGGCTAAATATGGAACTGGTGGCAACGGCCATTTTGGGTGTTCTGTTCTTTAAAGATGCCCTCGACAAAAATACATGGATTGGGGTTTCATTAACAGTTTTAGCAGGAATAATTACTTCATTTGGTGAAGGTACAAGCGGGATAACTTCAGGTTTGCTCATTTGTGCAGCCTGTGCCTGCTGGGCCGTTGATAACCACTTAACAGCCATATCAGATGGAGCCTCACCGCAAACAGTTACCTTTGTCAAAGGAATCGTGGCAGGATCGGTCAATTTATTGATCGGATGCCTGATTGCAGGTCACTCGATGGAGACCGGGAGTATTGTTTCATCCCTGATCGTTGGCATATTCGCCTATGGGTTTAGTATTGTACTTTATGTGACCTCAGCACAAAATATCGGGGCAACCCGCAGTCAGATCTTGTTTTCTACCGCACCGGTATGGGGTGTGATTTTGTCTTATATATTTGTTCATGAACCCTTTCGGTGGGTACACATCATTTCAATCATTCTTTTGGCTCTTGCTGTTTTCGTCACTAACCGTCTGGGCCATATGCATCAGCATACTCATGTAGTCATGGAACATATCCATTACCATCATCATAACGATGGGCATCACAATCATTCGCACGAGGGAGAAACCGTCCCGATTGGCAAATGGCACTCCCACCTTCATACTCATGTCCCTGTAACTCATAAACATCCGCATGACCCTGATTTACACCACAGACATTTGCATGACTAGTTATGTTCTTGTTCTATAACTGAGTTTGTGGTTCGATTCTTCTGATTTCCGCTCTTGTTTAGTTAAGTAGGGTCTGCCGAAAAACTCATATTATACAGCTATACAGCAATATGACCGCATTAAACTTAAAAACTTGTGCAAGGAAATTTGAATTGAAACTGTAATTTCCAAGTTCCGACTTTGGCCTTGTTGTGTCGCCTTAATTGAGCCTTCAATCCTTTGAATTATTAGAAGCTTATTAGAAAGTTATTCGAAGGTTATTCGAAGATGGTTCAATTATATTCTAATAATCATCGAATAAGTTTCTAATAACTAATGAATAAGTTTCAAATAATTTTAAGACCTGTTGGATGGCCGGTAAATGGGAGAACCAATCAACACCTTAACCTTGAACAGACAATGGCTTTTAGAATCAATACAATGGAAGTAAGAATACCCCCTTCAATTTTAACCACTATTTGGGTCCATCCGGTTTTTCAGCAGGCCTTAAGTATTTGTCATAAATTAATTGATTCGTTCGAATGCTAAATCTGAATCCGGGAACAAATGTTTTCATATTCTTACGCCAGCAATGGATTTTTATTATAGATTTACAGTATGTTTATGCTCACTATTTCAATAAATTCATTTGAAATTATTCGAATAAGTAGTCAATAATACTAATACCATTCTTATAGAAGATTATGAAGACTTTTCAGGAACGATTAAAAATCCATTATCTGCCGTTATTAATCATTGTAGCAATTGCCAGCGTCATTTTCCATCACAACTGGCCGAACAGGGATACCCTAACCTTTGTCGCTGACGCAAGCGGGTATATTTCCCTGATCCTGATAGTTATTTCATTAATCATCGGCCCAATAAACCTCTTGTTTAAACGCAAGAATCCGATCTCTACTTATTTCAGGAGAGACATTGGGATAACCGGAGGGATCCTGGCCGTACTGCATTCTGTAACCGGTTTGTTTGTTCATTTAAGAGGTAACAGCTGGATGTACTTTCTGAATAAAACCGAGCATGGATATTCGATCAGGTTGGATGATTTTGGAAAAGCAAACTATACCGGTTTGGTATCATGCCTGATTATTATCCTGTTACTGATGACTTCAAATGATTTTTCGCTTCGGAAACTTGACCGTGTGGTCTGGAAAAATATCCAGCGATTTTCCTATCTGGCGTTCATCCTGGCAATCATTCATTGCCTGTATTACAAAATTGTCCAGACTAACATGACTCTGGTTTGGTACATGTATATTCCCCTGTTAACAGTTGTGATCTTGTTTCAGGTGGCGGGGATCAGGATGAAATTAAGGAGCCAGGCCGCAATATAATTTAGAAGCATTGCTGACTTCACTGATACATGGGTACGACATATTTAAATCTGAAAGTGGGCTCAGGACGTCCGGGACTCAAACATCTCAAGGCAAGGATTTTTGTTTCCAGCGATCCGTGGGTTGCCTCCAGAGTATCCCGTATGATTAATTCAAGGACTTCCGGGTTCATTTCAACGCGTGCATTTAAAGTTAGTCTGGCTTCGCTTCCAATACCTGCCGATCTGCGGAAATTGATGGTGTCTTCTTTACCCGTTAAGTTACCCAAAAGATAATGTGTTCCGGCTTCTAACATCATTTTTACATGGCCCACCGAAGCTCCCATGCTGTCGAACTGCTGACTTAAGGCCGAAAGGAAATTTCGGGCAAAAGAGTCCCAGTCGGTTGGCTCTCCTGACAACATCAGCGTAGCGTTCAGCCAACCCAGAACTGCTTCACCTTCGGCATAGACATCGTAATCGACCTCGACAAGGCGTTTACCTGAATCGGTGCGGTGAAGGACCTCGTTAAGCCATAGGTCCAACCCTACCCTGCTTAATGAACTGACAGACATAACCTCAGAATCGGGGAAGTGCAGCTTTGCACGTATTTTAAGCTTTTCCAGATCCGATGGGGCAATCAGATCAGTTTTGCTTATCAGGATGATATCGCTTTCTTCCAGCTGTTTGCGAAAAATATATGCTGCGCTGGGGTGTAATCCGTCATTGTTTCCATCCATTATGGCCTCCAGACGAAAGGGATCGGCCATAACCGTAAGGGGGCTAACCAAAAGTTCGCCCTGCATGTTTTCTTTCAGCGGTTGGATAATAGTTGCCGATAGGTCGGTGCAACTCCCAACGGGTTCGGCAATGATTACATCGGCATTGGCTTCCTCCTGCACCTGTTTCAGGGC
This sequence comes from Prolixibacteraceae bacterium UBA6029, assembly GCA_002429385.1. GTDB lineage: Bacteria > Bacteroidota > Bacteroidia > Bacteroidales > Prolixibacteraceae > Aquipluma. Next base: position 76,382 of record DIZL01000020.1, read on the forward strand.
ATTGATCAGTCCGTCGAAATTGCAGCAGAAGCAACTGCCATTGACTTCAGCAACCTTTACCTCATTTCGGGATAGAATGGCTGTATCCACTAATTCAGGCGCCTGGTCGTTTGTAACCAGACCAATCCGCTGACCGTTAGCAATGATATGCTGGGCAGCTTCCCATAATAATGTAGTCTTCCCGGCACCAAGAAACCCCCCAACCAGAATTAGTCGTGTAGTCTTCATATTTATTTCTTCAGTGTTATGTACGCGTTCCATTTATTCAATTGGCTTCAAATATATTAAAAGCCAAAAGGAAATGCCTTACATTTAAATTCGTTAACAAAATCAGTCTTTGTCACTTCAATATTTTATGATTTTTCAACATTTCCTATAACGTTATTGAAGATAAAGAATGTGATAGTTGTTGCTTATAAAATTTACAACTCTTTCTTTGCTTCTGATTTAATAGTTTATATTTTTGTGAACTAATAAACTCATAAACAATGAAGGATAGAACAATTTATACTTTACATTCCAATATCTGTAAGGCTCTGGCTAATCCTATCCGTATTGAAATTATTGATGTACTCAATGATAAAGAGTTGACATTTGGTGAGATACAGGAAATTACCGGAGTTATGAAGTCAAATCTTTCTCAACACTTATCGCTAATGGTTTCAAGTGGTATTCTAATGCAACATAAAGAAGGTTTAAATGTGTTTTTCAAATTATCTGGCCCCAAGATAGGAATTGCCTGCCGCTTGATGAGGGAAGTTTTAATTGAGAACATGAAAAGGCAAAGTGATTTAATCAATCAATTTATGAAATAATCATGAAGGTCAGAGATAGTGGCATGCCTGAAGAATCAATATGGTCCGACTTTTTCAATCCCGGACTGATTTTAAAACAAATGGATTTATCTCCAGAATTAGAATGTATTGTTGATTTAGGTTGCGGGTTTGGTACGTTCTCAATTCCGGCTGCCCAAATGATTAAAGGTGAAATTCATGCCTTCGACATCGACCCCTGTATGATTGAACAATTGCAAGGCAAGATGGACAAACTGGACATAAACAATATTTCTTTACACAAAAACGATTTTATCGCCAATGGCACAGGCCTCCCGGATAATTCAGCAGACTACGTTATGCTTTTCAATATCTTGCATCATGAAAACCCATATCAAATTCTAAACGAAGTATACAGGATATTAAAAGCAGGTACAAAAGCAGGGATCGTGCACTGGCGAAGCGATATTTCAACTCCCCGCGGGCCACAATTGGATATACGTCCAACCCCTGAACAATGTAAAGAATGGGCCATCGAAACAGGATTTGCCATTCACAAAGAATTAATATTAGAACCATACCATTTCGGGATAATTATTAGTAAACTTTAAAAATAAGAACTTATGAAAATCAACATCATTGTGTTATTCCTACTTATGAGTGGTGTACAATTGTTTGGCCTAAATTCAAGGAATGCAGCAATTCCATCCACAACTAAATCTACATCAATCGGTATTGTCATTTATTCTAACGACGCCGAAACGGTTTGGAATGCTTTGCGTCTGGCGAACTATTCAAAAAATAAGGGTGATACTGTGAAGATATTTTTGCTCGGGAAAGGTGTCGAATTGGATAGTATGGTAAAAACAAATAATGATTTGAAAGAGCAGTCCGATAAGTTTTTAAATAATGGCGGCAGTATTCTGGGCTGCGGAACTTGTCTGCGAAGCCGAAATAATAGAGAACCACAGGTTTGCAAGTTTTCTTCCCTGGCTGATCTGTACGAAATCATCCGCAAGAATAAAATTGTACTTACATTTTAATAGTTAAAATATGCTTCAAAAACTCATGCAGGCAATAATGCCACCTGAAAAAATGATTGAGATGTTTATTTACAAAATCATAAGCACTCTGTCAATCGAACAAATATCAGAAAAAGTACCCGTAGCATGTGAACAAAACAAATTTGCGTTGCTTCACACTTACGTTTATCATGAAATAGTTGAAAGTAAGGGGTTTCCTATCAAACGAAAAGTTTATATCTATGAGATATGCAGGGCCAAAACAGCCGCAACCATGCTCACCGATTTTCCACATTTCTCCATATTTATGCCCTGCAAACTGGCTATTTATGAAGAAAATGGCAGCACCGTAATTTCCACAATGAACATGGAGATTATGCTCAAAGCGGTCAGTTCCAATCAGGAACTTTATAAAGAAGCAACTTCTCTTTTCAATACCTTGAAAACAATAATGAAATCATTGACAAACATTTAAAGTGATAAAAATGAAAATTGGAATTATCCTTGAAACCAAAGAGTTTGAAAAAGCATGGAATGCATTTAGGTTTGCTGTAACAGCCAAAAAACAGGGACACGAAGTAAAGGTATTTTTAATGGGCGAAGCTGTTGAATGCCAAGGGCTCACTCACGAAAAGTATAATGTTGATGAACAGTTAAATGCGTTTGTTAATGTTGGTGGCGAAATTTTGGCTTGTGGCACATGCTTAAAATCCCGCCATTTAGATAGCACCGAAGCCTGCCCAATCTCAACAATGGTCGATTGTGTAAATTTGGTAGTCTGGGCTGATAAAACGGTTACGTTTTAAAATTCAGGAAAGGTATTCTGCATATTCAATCTTTAAGCTATGAACATCATCAGTGAAAGTATAATTACCTGCCCGAACTGCGGATTTTCAAAGAAAGAAACGATGCCTGAAGATTCATGTCAGTTCTTTTATGAATGTGAAAACTGTAAAATAATCTTGAAGCCTCTTGAAGGCGATTGTTGTGTTTTTTGTTCGTATGGCACAGTTCCTTGCCCTCCTGTTCAGGTCAAAAGAAGTTGTTGTATATAGATTGGAATCAAAATAGTTTGGAATCAATTTTGTTAATTTTTCCTAATAGTTCAGGTAATCAGGTACAATCGATCGAATTATGAATACCTTCGTAAAACATTTTGTCAGTTAACTGTGTTTAAATCTTGATGAAAAAACTATTTTCCATATCATTCGCTTTTCTCATCCTGCTTTCGGGCATGCATTTCACCATTGCCACGCATTATTGCGGGGGTGAATTATCAGCTTCCAAAGTGTCATTTTCGGGTAAGTTGGCTTCGTGTGGCATGGAAAGTGATGTTAATCAATGCAAATCGTCTGGAATACATACTGATGCAAATTGTTGTCACAATAAAGTTTCAGTATTGGCGGTTGATCACAATTTTGCTCCTGCATTTACTTTCTTTAAAAGTTTTACCCCAAATCTCCTGCAGGTATTTGAAGTTCCTGCCTGCATACAGATACATTCATTAACTGCTGTAAATCTCCTTTGCGGCGATGTCAGTCCACCAGGGAATCTCGGTGTTAGCGCTGTGATCTTGCCCAAAATATGTGTTTTCCTTATTTGATGTTAATAGGTATCTAATAGTTTGAAAGGTTATTCAACCTCTTCTGCTATTGCCTTTTATTTTCTGTTATCCTTATGTTTCTATACGGATGACAGTAACCTTATTTCAAAGTAATAACATCAAATATTTAAAATCATGAAAACTGTAAAGATTATTGTAGTTGCCTTATTGGCAGTGGTTCTGGGTACAAACTCTTATGCCCAGATGATGGATCATTCAAAAATGGACATGTCCAAGAATAAAGCTGATTCTAAAATGGCTATGGCCACCACAAAATCCGAAACAATCAAAGTATGGGGTAATTGCGAAAGTTGTCAGACCCGGATCGAGAAAGCAGCTAAGGTAAATGGCGTAACAAAAGCCAGCTGGGATTCAGAGACAAAAATGCTGGCTGTGGTTTACGATCCTTCAAAGATTACCAGTGACGATATTCAAAAGAAAATTGCTGCTGTGGGTCATGATACCGAAAAGTATAAAGCTGACGACAAAGCGTATTCAAAACTTCCAGGATGCTGTAAATATGATAGAGCTGCCGCGAAAAAATAAAACATCAAGAGTTTATCCATGTGCTTGTAAATGATTAAAAATGGGCACATGGATTTTTGTAACAGCTGAATATTTGAAGAAACGTCAAATATTATTACTCGAATGATAACAAATCCTGAAAGGATGTTTTGTAAGTATAAATGAATTAATACAAATGATATGAAAACTATAAAATCCAATTTTGTTAGAATAATTGCTCTTGGCCTTATTCTATTTTCAATTGCATCATGCAGCAAAGATGAAGTGGTAACATCCAAAACAGATCTCATTACCGGAAAAACATGGGTTATTCAGTCAGTGAATATGTCGGGAATGGATTTCACTGCTGCAGAAATTATAGCTCAAGAAGGAGCTGAATTCCAAATGTCATTAAAAGTTGATGGTACTGTTACTTATACTGATAATATGGGATTAAATCCCATGAATGGGAAATGGCAATTTCAAGTGAATGAAACGCAATTTAAAGTATCCGGAATTGATGGAGCAAATTCTGATTTAAATACAATAACACTACTCACTTCTACTGATTTGGAGTTTTGGCACATGGATGGTTCCGACAAAATGATTATGCATTACAAAACAAAATAAGCCATCAATGGCCATGTTTCTGCCAACTTCAAAAGGAGGGTTTTGAAGTTGGTCGTCAGTATTTACTGGTTCTTTTCACAATTTTTTTAAAATTAAAAATTAAATTCATGTCAATAAAATTAGGAAAATATTCATTTACTGGACCTTTCGAAACTATCGATATGATCAAAGATAGATCTGGTGTATATGCAATAGTTTGTTCAGTAGATAGGGAATATTTTTTATTGGATGTTGGCGAAAGTTTAAAATTGAGGACTAGAATTGAAAATTATGACAAGAAAGATTGCTGGGCAAAACATTGCAATGGAAAAATAACAATTTATGCCCACTACACTCCATTTTTAAAACAACAAGGCAGGATACTTATTGAACAAGAATTAAGAGAATTATTTCAACCTGATTGTAAAATGGATATAAAGATAGGGTTTATACAAGGGTTTTTAAACAAATAAAAATAATACTATGAAGAAATTAAGATTATCGATAGCCGTCCTGATTGGAAGTGCTATCTTGTTTTCAGCTTGCCAGAAAGACGGAACATCAAATACCAGCATTAATCCAGTAAGTTTTGATGCAGCCTTTGTCGTCAATGGCGAAAGCAATTCCATTTCAGTGATCAACATTGCTACAAACAAGGTTGATCACACCATTGACCTTCCCAATCTGCAAAGCAGTATGGGAATGGGTATGATGGGATCAGGAACAGTTAACATGTGGCCGCATCAAATCTCACTGTCACCTGATAAAAGCAAGATAGCCATTTCTATGCCGGGAAGTGATTTCAGTGGTGGAACGGGCATGATGCTATCTTCATTTACCGCCGGAAGCATGATGGGAAATGTATCTGCCAATCTTCAGGTACTGGGGAAAATTCTGATTATGGATGCTGTTACCGGGGAAATACTGAAGGAACTCACCCTGGATGGGATTGCCTTCAATGCAGTTTTTTCTCCTGATGGTAAAGAAATATGGGCCGCGGTAATGATGCCTTCTGGTAAGGTCGATGTATTCGATGCGGTCAGCTATGCTCTACTGAATACCGTTCCTGTTGGCCAAATGCCGTCAGAAGTAACATTTTCGGATGATGGAAAGAAGGTATTTGTCGCCAATGGGATGTCTAACACCGTTTCGGTTATTGATGCTGTTACCAAGCAGGTACTCGAAACAACGGCAGTTGGCAATTATCCTGTAGGAGCATGGCCGGGAATGGGTGGAATGATGTATGTGGATAACGAAAAAGATCAAAGCATTAGCATGATCGATGTAATGACTAACATGATGACCGGCACCGTGAAGCTGGGATTTATTCCCGGAATGGTTGTTCAGAACACTATGATGAACCAGATGTGGGTGTCTGATCCGAATGGAAGTAAAGTTCAGATGTGGACTAAAACCAGCACAGGATATATGATGGGAGGAACAGTAACTGTAGGAAACGGAGCTTCATCCATGGCCTTTAACCAAACCGGCACAACCTGTTATGTTACCAATCAGAATGACGGCACGGTCTCGGTAGTAGATGTTGCAACGCTTAAGGAAATGATGAAAATCAAGGTTGGCAACAAACCCAATGCCATTGTGATCAGGTATAAATAAATGTTTTAACGTTATATTTTTGGATTTACCGTTCCCTGTACTCGTTTTATGGACTGGAATTTGTATATTACAAAGCATAATATGGGTATAGGTAACAGTAGGCTCAGAAAGTGAAATTCTTAAATCAATTCCATGTTTAACCGACTCGTTAAATATTTTCTGGAGAACAGGTTGATTACCTTTATATTCCTGATCGCTTTTGTGGTTTTGGGTATGGTATTTATGCCTTTCAACTGGAAAACCGATTTCTTTCCCCGTGATCCGATTGCAGTAGATGCAATTCCAGATATTGGTGAAAACCAGCAGATAGTGGCTACCGAATGGATGGGGCGATCGCCCAAAGACATGCAGGACCAGGTAACCTACCCGTTAACTACTGCATTGCTGGGAATTCCGGGAGTACAAACGGTAAGGAGTACGTCCATGTTCGGGATGTCTTTCATCTATATCATCTTTAAAGATAACATAGAATTTTACTGGAGCCGTTCGCGTATCCTCGAAAAACTCAATTCACTGCCATCCGGAACCTTACCTCAGGGAGTTCAGCCCACGCTGGGACCCGATGCAACCGCATTGGGGCAAATTTACTGGTACACGCTTGAAGGTCGTGATCCCAAAACCGGGAAACCAAACGGAGGCTGGGATCCCCAGGAACTAAGGACTATACAGGATTTCTACGTCAAATACGGACTTACCACTGCTGAAGGTGTTTCAGAAGTAGCATCAGTGGGCGGTTACATCAAGGAGTACCAGATCGACCTCAATCCGGAAGCATTGAAAGCATTCAGTGTATCGGTGATGGACGTCATGAATGCAGTACGAAAAAGCAATCTGGACATTGGTGCGGAAACGATTGAATTGAATAATGTAGAGTATATTATTCGTGGTCTGGGGTATGTAAAGAACCTGGATGACCTTGAAATATCGGTAGTTGCCGTCCGCAATAACGTTCCTGTACGCATTAAGGATGTTGCCAGGGTTGCATTTGGTCCGGCAACACGTCGCGGAGGACTTGATAAATCAGGTTCCGAAGCAGTTGGTGCGGTTGTGGTTGCCCGATATGGTTCAAACCCGATGGATGTGATCAGCAACGTTAAAGAAAAAATAAAGGAGCTGGAAGCCGGGATGCCACAAAAGACCTTGCCCGATGGAACCGTTTCGAAGGTGACTATTGTGCCTTTTTACGATCGTACCGGATTGATCAGGGAAACCATCGGCACACTTGAATCAGCCCTCTCGCACGAAATACTAATCAGCATCATGGTCATCATTATACTTGTCATGAACCTGAGAGCCTCAATCATAGTAGCAGGATTACTGCCTATTGGTGTGCTGATGACTTTCATCCTCATGCGAGTTTTCGGAGTTGAGGCCAATATAGTTGCATTATCAGGTATCGCTATTGCCATTGGCGTAATGGTTGATATTGGGATTGTGGATGTGGAGAACATTCTGAGGCATTTGGAAATGCCTGAAAATAAAGGGATACGTGGGAAAAAACTGATGGCTGTTATCTATCAGGCAACGACAGAAGTTCGTGCGGCTGTGGTTACCTCCATTGCTACTACCATTGTTAGTTTTCTGCCTGTTTTTGCCATGCAGGCTGCCGAAGGGAAACTATTTCACCCTTTGGCATTCACCAAAACCTTTGCATTGATATCTGCCTTTATTCTCGGAATTGTTGTATTACCCACCCTGACCTATCTTTTCTTTTCGATACGTATTGATACCAAAAGGATTCGCAAGATCTGGAATGGAGGTTTGTTTGTTGCAGGTATACTGTTTGTTATTTTCTGGCACACCTGGCCCGCACTGGCATTGATTGCAATAGGCATCAATAATTTATTTGACGACCGCTGGAAAGAACATAAAGAGTATCCAAACTACATTAACATAGCCATTACTGTGTTGGTTGCAGCATGGTATCTTACCATTGAATGGCTTCCACTTGGCGCTCATAACAGCATATTAGAGAACTATCTTTTTGTGAGTGGTATTATTGCTTTGATTCTTGTGGCCCTGATGTCGATGGTACATTTTTATGAAGAGATCATTCGGTGGGCTTTAGAAAACAAATGGAAATTCCTTGTAATCCCAGCCGCCACATTGTTATTGGGATTTCTGGCCTGGCAGGGTTTCGATAAAACATTTGGTGTTATAGCCACCGGTGCTGAGAAAGCGGGCTGGAAAAGCATCAGGCAAACGTCTTTCTGGCAAAATCATGAAAAAACGTTCCCCGGAATCGGTAATGAATTTATGCCATCATTAAACGAAGGTTCATTTCTGCTGATGCCTACCAGTATGCCGCATTCAGGAATTCAGAAGAACCTTGAATACATCGAAATGCTGGATAAAAGGTTGTCTGCCATTCCTGAAGTTGAAGTTGCAGTTGGAAAATGGGGACGCGTTAATTCGGCACTTGACCCCGCACCGGTACAAATGTTCGAAAACACAATCAATTACCGATCAGAGTATATTCTTGACGAAAATGGTCAGCGCATCCAATTTAAAGTCGATCGCGATGGAAGTTATGTTCTGAAAAGCGGATCGAAATACAATACTAAGAAGGAAGGGTTCAAGGTATTTCCTGCCGACAGCCTGATTTCCGATGCAAATGGGGAGTATTTCCGTCAATGGAGGCCTGAAATCAAGAAACCTAACGACATCTGGAATGAAATCGTCAAGGTGACCAATATTCCGGGACTGACTTCAGCACCAAAACTGCAGCCTATTGAAACCCGCCTGATCATGCTTTCGACTGGTATGCGTGCCCCGATGGGATTAAAGGTATACGGTCCCGATCTGAATGCAATTGAGCAGGGTGGGATGCAATTGGAAAAAGCCCTAAAAGAGGTTCCATCCATCAAAGGTTCATCAGTATTTTACGATCGTGCCGTTGGAGCTCCTTATCTTGAAATAAAACTGAATCGGGAGGCCATGGCGCGTTATGGCATGAGTGTCAGCGATGTGCAGGAAGTACTATCAGTGGCAGTGGGAGGAATGGCTCTTTCAACATCCGTTGAAGGTCGTGAGCGGTTTCCGATCCGTGTGCGTTATGCACGGGAATTGCGCGACAATCCGGAGGACATCAAACGTATCCTGATTCCTGCGATGAATGGTGTGCAGGTTCCTTTGAGTGAAATTGCCGATATTGATTACTCCCGTGGCGCTCAAATGATCAGAAGTGAAAATACCTTTCTGAATGGATATGTTATTTTCGATAAGACTGAAGACAAAGCCGAAGTAGATGTGGTTGACGAAGCGACTAAAGTCCTTCAGCAAAAATTGAGTGCCGGTTCACTGGTCCTGCCTGCAGGGGTTACATATAAATTCGCTGGAAACTACGAGCATCAGATGAGGGCTACTAAGCGATTGGCAGTCGTTATTCCGATCAGTTTGCTCCTGATTCTGCTGTTGCTCTATTTCCAATTCCGCACAGTAACAGCTTCATTTATTCACTTCTCAGGTGTATTTGTTGCCTTTGCCGGAGGGTTTATTATGCTTTGGCTCTATGGACAGGACTGGTTTATGAATTTCTCGGTTTCGGGAATCAATCTTCGTGACCTATTCCAGATGCACCCCATAAACCTGAGTGTGGCAGTCTGGGTTGGGTTTATTGCCCTTTTCGGAATAGCTACCAACGATGGGGTAATCATGGGAACTTATATCCATCAGGTCTTTGAAGACAGGCATCCTGCAACGGTTCATGAGGTGCGTGAAGCAGTTGTTTCCGCAGGAATGAAACGTGTTCGTCCAGCAATGATGACCACTGCTGTCGCAGTTATCGCCCTGTTGCCGGTCTTATCATCAACGGGTAAGGGTTCCGACATCATGATTCCCATGGCTATACCCATGTTTGGAGGGATGGTTATCCAGGTCATGACCGTTTTTGTTGTCCCGATGTTTCAGTCGATGTGGAGGGAGAATGCAGTTAAGAAAATAATTAACCACATAGAATCATAGGACACATAGATTATTTTGTATGTGCCCTATGAGCCTATGTAGTTCAAAAATAATTTAGATGAAGAAACTAATAGTATTCACCAGTATACTACTGTTCAGCTTATCCCTGTATTCACAGGATTCGCTGATGTATTATCTTGCGATTTCAGCAAAGAATAACCCAACAGTTCAGCAGCGGTTCAATGAACACCAGGCTGCTCTGCAAAAAGTTCCCCAGGCAGGCAGCTTGTCCGACCCTGAATTGAGTGTGGGCGTATTTTTAAGCCCAATGGAACTAATCGCCGGTAACCAGGTTGCTGATATTCGCCTGATGCAGATGTTCCCATGGTTTGGTGTGCTGAGGAATGCAAAAGATGAAATGAGCCTGATGGCCAATGCTAAGTTCGAGACGTTCCGTGATGCGAAATTGCAGGTCTTTTACGATCTGCAACGCACCTGGTATGAATTGAACAAGGTCAAACAGAACATCCGTATTTCAGAGAAAAACATTGAGCTTCTTCATACCATCGAACGATTGGCTGTCGTCAGGTTCAAAGCTGTATCTTTAGGAAATAATAACTCTGCATCAGCCAACAACGCAATGCCATCATCACCTTCACCAGTCTCTTCTTCAGGCTCATCGGGGATGAATACCATGAGTGGAAGTTCTGGCAATGCCGCAGGTTCTGCTGCCAGCCAGCCTGCTTCACCAATGGCGGGTTCTTCCTCAGTGGGCTCAGGCCTTACAGATGTGTACCGCATACAGATTGAAATCAGCGACCTTCAAAACAACATAGAGCTATTGAAAAATCAATTCAATACAATCTCTGCACAGTTTAACAGCTATTTGAACAGGTTGCCTGATGCGCTGGTCAGCCTTCCGGATACTTTAATTGCGGATAACTACCAACCCTTGTTTGCAACGATTTCTGACAGTATCCAGAAAAATAATCCTATGCTGGGAATGCTTCAGTTTGAAAAGCAATCACTTGAAGCACGCAAACAAATGGTTACCAGAATGGGCTATCCGATGGTCGGATTGGGGGTAAATTACTCACTCATCAATAAAAGTGGAATGTCAACCTCGCCTATGAACGGAAAAGATATGGTGATGCCTATGATAACTGCTACTTTACCAATTTATCGGAAGAAATACAGAGCCATGAGGGATGAGGCCGACTTTCTGAAATCAGCTAATTCACAGAACTACACGGCTACGGCTAATTCGCTGCAAATCGAATATTACCAGGCCATGCAATTGTACCGGGATTCTGAGCGCCGGATAAAGCTTTACGCCGATCAATATCAGTTAGCTTCTAAAACCCTTCGTATCCTGATTAAGAGCTTTGCATCATCTGTCTCTTCATTGACTGACATCTTACGGGTCCGACAACAAACACTTGATTACAATTATAAACAGGTGGAGGCTGTTGCTGACTACAATACCTCCATCGCATGGATCAAACGATTAATGGCTTTTTCACAAATTCAGTAACGAAAATCAAGAACAATGAAAAATATATTTAATAGTAAGTTCATCCGCATTAGCCTTATTCTTGGGTGTGGTATTTTTCTGGGATGGATATTCTTTCATTCGAACCCTGTCAAAGTTGAGACTCATGACCACAAGGCAGAAACTGCGAAAGCAACAATCTGGACTTGTGCCATGCATCCACAGATTAGAATGACGGAACCCGGTAAATGCCCTATTTGCGGAATGCAATTAATTTCACTCGCTAAGGACGTAACAAATATCGACCCGGGTACCATACAAATGACCAATGAAGCTGTTCAATTGGCGAATGTGCTTACTTCAGTGATCTCCAGGCAAAATCCGGTAAAGGAATTGAGTCTCTACGGCAAGGTACAGGCTGATGAACGGCTTTTACAAAGCCAGGTCTCCTATCTTCCCGGCCGTATCGAAAAATTATTGGTAAACTTCACCGGAGAAGTTGTTCGAAAAGGACAAACTCTGGCAGTTATCTATTCACCTGACCTGGTTACTGCACAACAGGAATTACTCGAAACAGCTGCGACAAAGGCATCACAACCGGCCTTGTATGAAGCCTCAAAAGATAAACTCCGCCAGTGGAAGCTTACCAATGACCAGATTGCGTCTATCGAAAATTCAGGACAGGTAAAAACGGAGTTTGAAGTATTTGCCAATACATCAGGAATTGTTTCGGCAAGGCGCGTCAATAATGGTGATTTCATTTCACCGGGTTCCGTATTGTTTGATATTGCCGACCTCTCGCATGTCTGGATCATGTTTGATGCTTATGAAAGCGATCTGTCTTACCTATCCCGTGGACAAAGGGTGGAATTTACGATTCAGGCTTTACCGGGGGTCAATTATTCTGGCAACATTACATTTATTGACCCGGTACTCGATCCGATTACCCGTGTGGCGAGAGTTCGCGTAGAAATCAATAATGCTGGCGGAAAGCTAAAACCAGAAATGTTTGCAACAGGTATCGTAAAAGCAGACCTGAAGGAATATAAGGACCAGTTGGTTATTCCAGGCACAGCGGTATTATGGACCGGTAAACGCTCAGTAGTCTATGTGAAACAAGCCAACACAAATGAGCCGACCTTTAAAATTCGGGATATAGAACTTGGTCCAAAGTTGGGTAACAGTTACGTCGTGATGAGTGGATTGACCGAGGGAGAGGAAATTGTGACCCAGGGAGCCTTTAGTGTCGATGCCTCTGCTCAGTTGGAAGGCAAACCCAGCATGATGAACCCTGAAGGTGAAAATACAACTTCCATGCCGGGAATGGATATGCCCGATGAACCCAAGTCAAAGGATAATAAAGGTATGCCTGGAATGGATATGCCTTAAGATCTAACTACAACTATCTCTCCTTCAGAAAATACAATATCTCAAACTGCAAAGCACTCTATGATTAAAGTTTCCGGCAATTGCGACCTGATTGGTCACGACACCTAAAAATACAAAACAATGGATGCTGCATACAAAGCACTTCTTGAAGTGTTGTTTATATCGGAAATAGAATATTTAAAGTTCTTAAATTGTGTGAATTATATAAATTATTTCATAAATTGTATAACACTTTCAATTATCAATGGAATCATCTTTGTGTTGTGAAAATTCATTCACAATTAAAGAATTAATTTCATGAAAACAATTCTAAAAATCACCTTGTTTATTGCTTTAGTTGCTTTATTCGCATCGTGTCAGTCCAAAACTGATGTTCCCAAAATACTTGCAGATCAGGATACAAAAAAGGTTATCATGGAAACCATTGCTAATGATAGCAATCTGTCAAAAGAAATGATGGAGACTATGATGAGCAGTGAAAACAGTAAAATGATGATGAAGGGAGATGTAAAGATGGCCCAAATGATGATGGAAGACCATGGAACAATGATGAAAATGATGAAAGAAAATCCAACTATGATGCAAAATATGATGACCGGTATGATGGAAACATGTAAAAATGATACCGCTATGATGTCATCTATGTGTAAAAGTATGATGAAAAATCCGGAAATGATGGAAATGATGCATAAAAACATGAGCGGAAAGATGGATATGAAAGGAATGAAGGGTATGAATAAGATGGAAGGAATGGATCATAAAATGAAATAAAAAATAGGTCTATGAAGTCTAATAACATGAGAAGGATGTATACCATTCAAGGATTTGTTTAACATCCCGAAGGTTTGATTCAATAAACAATTGTAAATCATTAAACTAAATGCTATGAACAAGTCAAATGAAGTAATCGGTGGAACCGATCAAAAAAGTGAAAATCATGAAGCGCATTCGTGCTGTTGCGGAAGTGGAAATCAAAAACATGATGTAATCAGTATCAATTCGAACACAGTTTACCAATGTCCGATGAAATGCGAAGGAGATAAAACCTATAATGCTCCCGGAACTTGCCCGGTTTGCAACATGTATCTGAAACCAGTCAAATAAGTCTTCTCTTAAATCTAAAACTAATATTATGATGGATGGAATGAATAATGGTTGGGGAATGGGAAACGGATATGGCTGGATAATTGGCCTTATCGTTCTTGTTGTGGTTATTGGACTTGTATTTAAACTTGTAAGTCAAAACAAAAAATAAAATATTCCGGAGAATTAATCCCTGACTGATGTTTTTCAGAAGAGATTTGACCGGATGTGAAATCGGGAAAGAAAGATATGAATAAGTATCAGGAAGTATTTTTATATGCCTCCAGATATCTTCATTTCAATTTTTGGGAAATAAAATTCTGAATTATGGATGTGAAAACAGCAAAAGAATATGCCTGCCCCATGCACTGTGAGCGAGACAAAGTTTATCCAAAACCCGGAGACTGCCCGGTTTGCAATATGCATCTCGTTGAAGTTGTAAATCCTGACAATGAAAATACGGTCAGTCCTAAAACTGTTAAATTTGAAGATGTACATCATCAACACCCAAAACCTCCTACTCTACCCTCAAACAAACAGGCTTCAAATCAGGGCAAATATTATTGCCCCATGCACTGCGAGGGCGACAAAACTTACGATAAACCTGGTGATTGCCCGGTTTGCGGAATGCACCTGAACAAAGAGGAAAAAGCTTCGTCTTCCAAAGTCATTTATACTTGCCCCATGCATCCGGAAGTGAAACAGGATCATCCTGGAGACTGTCCGAAATGCGGCATGACCCTGGTTCCTGAAAAAGGAGTTGAAACTAATGAAGAAGAAACTGCCTACCTGAAAATGGCTAAAAAGTTCTGGATCGCTTTGGCATTAAGCGTTCCGGTGTTTTTAATCGCCATGTCAGATTTCATCAGTTTTCTCCATCCTGAATCGCTTGCCTCGAAGAGAACCTGGGGATGGGTAGAATTTATATTAGCCACTCCAGTAGTATTTTACTGTAGTTGGGACTTTTTTATAAGAGGGTGGAGTTCAATCCGGAGGTGGTCATTCAATATGTGGACACTTGTTTCAATTGGAGTTGGATCGGCTTACCTCTTCAGCGTTTTTGCACTGCTGTTTCCATACGTTTTTCCGGCTCAGTTTAAAGATGAAAACGGCAATGTTCACCTTTATTTCGAGGCTGCAGCAGTTATTTTAACGCTGGTGCTTATGGGGCAGGTTATGGAATTGCGAGCTCACAGCAAAACCAATTCAGCAATTAAAGCCTTGCTGGGACTGGTTCCGCCTGTTGCCCGGATTATCAGGAATGGCAAGGAAGAAGAAATTCCATTGGAAGAAGTCGAAGTTGGCGATCTTCTTAAAGTAAAACCCGGTGAAAAAATTCCAGTTGATGGGATCATTTTCAAAGGAAATGCCGTGATCGATGAAAGTATGATCACAGGGGAACCTATTCCGGCAGAAAAAGAAACCGGTGAAAAGGTTACCGGAGGAACAATCAACGGCAAAACTGCATTTGAAATGAAGGCTGAAAGAGTGGGCAGTGATACACTTCTTGCTCAAATTGTCGAAATGGTGAATCAGGCCAGCCGATCACGTGCGCCTATCCAGAAACTTGCAGATACGGTTGCCAAATACTTTGTACAGATAGTAATTTCGGTTGCCCTCATCACATTTGCCATTTGGGCAATCTGGGGACCAGAACCATCTTATGTTTACGCTTTTGTAAATGCCGTTGCCGTGCTGATTATTGCTTGTCCCTGTGCGCTGGGTCTTGCAACTCCCATGTCCATTATGGTTGGAACAGGCCGCGGAGCGCAATCAGGCGTGTTGGTAAAGGATGCAAGCGCCATCGAAGAAATGAATAAAGTAGATATCCTCATTATTGATAAAACAGGTACCATTACCGAAGGAAAACCAAGCCTCAAAGGATTCAAATCCTTCGGGAAGCTGAACGACCTTGAAATATTGCAACTTGCAGCTTCTGTCGATGCAAATAGCGAACATCCTTTGGCTGATGCAATTGTTGCAGGAGCAGAAGCCAATAAACAGAAACTTCTAAAGCTCGATAAATTTGAATCCATTACAGGGAAAGGCGTACAGGCTGTTTATCAAGGTGAAAAAATTGGTTTGGGAAACCACCGATTAATCGAAAATTTTAAAGCTTCCCTTACCGATGATCAGAAGAAACTCACTGAAGAATGGCAAAAGAAAGGTGAAACAGTCATGTATTTGATTATCAAAAATAAAATAGAAGGAATCGTAAGTGTTTCCGACAAAATAAAGGAGACTTCGGCCGAAGCAATCAAATCGCTACAAAAATTGGGAGTGAAAGTTCACATGCTTACCGGCGACAATGAACTAACCGCCAAATTTGTAGCCGATGAACTGGGACTGGACGGTTTTATGGCCGATTGTCTGCCTGAAGATAAATTTAAAAAAGTAAAAGAACTTCAGAAACAAGGCCACATAGTTGCCATGGCAGGCGATGGAATAAATGACGCCCCGGCACTCGAACAAGCTAATGTGGGCATTGCTATGGGTACAGGTACAGATATTGCTATGCAAAGTGCTGAAATCACACTGGTGAAAGGTGACCTGACTGGTATCATCCGTGCAAAAGAATTGAGTCATCAGGTCATGCGAAACATCAAACAAAATTTGTTCTTTGCGTTTGTGTACAATTCAATCGGAGTTCCCATAGCAGCAGGTATTTTGTTTCCTTTTTTCGGTATACTGCTTAGTCCAATGATCGCTGCTGCGGCAATGAGTTTCAGTTCAGTATCCGTAATTGCCAATGCTTTACGGCTTAGAAGAAAATAAGTATTGAGACTAAAAAGCTACAAGTTCTATTTGAAACGACTATAACCAATACGAAGCCATAAAAAACCAATATCTTAATTCTACTTTAACAGATTCAGTTTGGAGAACAATTTAAAGTATTTTGGAATCAAATAATATTTGGAAGCCTGTAAGTATGCTTCAAATAAACCCTATTCTCATCTGTTTCACTATAGAATGCCAATAAGTGCAAATGTTCTTTTATTGAATCTGTTAAAGTAGAATTAAATAAGGAGAAGCATAGGAATTATAAAAATCGCAGGAAGTTGTCACATGCATTTATCTAAAAACAAGACCATTGGCCTATACCAATTCCATATAAAGAATATAGTTTACCTATATTTTAAATACAAAATGTCAGGATTTTGTATTTATACAGTACTAAAAGAGTACTCAAACTAAGGCGTTGACCTATCTTATTTAATACTTTATGGCAAAGATCAAACGAAATTTACGCTTTAGGATTCCAAACTGAATCTGTTAAAGTAGAATTAAATTGGATACGTTATTCAAAAATACAAAACAACAGAAGTGGCTTATACAAAACAACCGGTGTGTTATTCATACCGGAAATAAAACTAAATTTCATTCTGAAATTTGCCACCAGAATATAAAATTAAACCATCCTTTTTTTATGAAATGTATAACAAAACAGTTTTTTTCTTGTTCTGATACTATATAAACCGTTTAAATATGCTTCGCGACATACGTACTAATTATCAAAAATCCGGACTGGATGAAAATACCTTAAATAAGGATCCATTCGCACAATTTAACTGTTGGTTAAAGGAAGCGATCGATGGCAAAGGGCTAGATCCGACTGCAATGATTCTTTCAACCATTGATCAAAATGGCAATCCGGAATCAAGAGTTGTGCTTTTAAAAGAATTTACTTCGGATGGATTAGTTTTCTTTACCAATTACAACAGTAAAAAGGGACGGCAAATTGCGGTTAACCATAACGTGTCGGTTGTTTTCTTTTGGGCCGAAACCGAAAGACAGGTAAGGATTAAGGGGATCGCTCAAAAAATTTCTGAATCCGATTCGGAAGCATACTATTTGTCGCGTCCATTGGAAAGCCAGCTTGGTGCATGGGCATCACCGCAAAGCCAGATTATTAATAGTCGCGAAGTGCTTGATCAGAATTATTCTCAATATCTTCAATACTTCCAGAGCAAGGAAATGAAAAAACCACCGTATTGGGGTGGTTTCCTGATACGTCCGCAGTATTTTGAATTCTGGCAGGGCCGGGAGAACCGGTTACATGACCGGATCGAATTTCAATTGCAAGATCAGGGGTGGACTATCAAGCGATTGTCGCCCTGACTATACTTTTGAATGGTTATGCCTGATCTGTTGCAAAAAAGAATCCAGTGTCCAGAGAGCCAGCGTGGCAATAAGAATCATGTATGCAATGGGTGGAATGGAAGAAAATATTCCTAATCCTTTTTGCCACAATGATGTAACTTCATTTGATTTAAGTGAATTCAGTGAACCGGAAATCGTTGACCAAAAGGTTGAAGTGCTTGCAGGACTCGATCCGCTTGCTGACAAGGTAATATAGGTCATTATTAAGATGAATGCAGCAACAAGGATAATCCATGTTCTTTTGCTGATCACAGGCTTATAATCCAACAAGAGATGAGGTTTTTGAACAGCAGCTTCAGCCTGAATCCGACTCATTACTTTAAATGTAAAATCTGATGATGGAGAATCAATTTTGATTTCCTTCATCATTTCTTCGAATTGTTTATCCAGCTTGTTCATTGGTATCTGGTTTTAATTTTTTGATTATCAATTTTTCGTATTCCAAGAACTCAATCTGTTCCGTTTTCGTTTCACAACAGTGAATATACCTCTTCATTCAACATCTCGTGTAATAAACTGTACATTTTTTTTCTGGCCCGATGTATCTTAACTTTTATATTACTGACTGTAAGTCCTGTAATTTCACTGATATCATCCATAGACTGGTTCTCGTAATAATAAAGCGTCACTAAAACCTGATCGTCTTCGGGTAGCTTTCCAAGAGCCAGGTTCAGATATTTCTCCTGATCTTCTTTTTTCGTCTCACTGTAATAATCATGCATCTTCATTTCATCCTGATCAGAAAGCCTCTGATCTTCGAGTGATTTAAATTCAATACGTCTTTTCCTTAATTCTGAGATACCTGCATTGTAAGTAATGCTGTATAGCCAGGTCGAGAACTTTGACTTGCCTTCATACGAATCAAGTTTTTGATAGGCTTTTATAAAGGTGTCCTGAGCCAGTTCTTCAGCATCTTCAGGTCTTTTCAGTAATTTCAAAGCTAAAGTATAGACCAGTTTCTGGTACTTTTCAACCAGATAGGAAAATGCCTGAACATTTCCTTTTCTGACTGCCTCTATATAATATAGGTCCTCAGTTTTGTTCACTTTCTACAATAGACGAACTTTTATGATTTCGGTTACAAAAGATACAAAAATATTTTTAGAATTATTTGTAACCGCAAGAAAAACCCTGCGTCATACCAGCAAGGTTGAAAACAATTAAACATTAAAAACTGAATATCATGCAAACAGAAACATTAGCAGTTTTAATCCCATTTGCCTTGTTCGCTTTGATCTTTGCATCATTGTATGTACACCTAACCACCCGGAACAAAGAGCGATTGGCATTGATTGAAAAAGGTGCAGATCCCGAATTATTTAAAGCCAAACCTGCAAAGGACTCCGGGTACGGAAACTTTAAATTTGGTCTGTTCTTGATTGGTGTTGCGTTGGGAATTGTAACCGGATATTTTCTTTCAGAAGGAGGCATGCAGGAAACCCCCGCCTACTTCTCTATGATTTTCCTCTTTGGAGGAATTGCTCTGGTAATTTCATTCTTTTTACAGAAAAAATACCAGGAGAAATAAGCATTCAAGACTCTGACAGCCTAACTGTTTTTCAAGCTGAATTATAACTGAATAGTTATATCAGCCTGAAAGACAGTTTTTTTATGTAAGAATGTCAAAGGGTTCTGGACTTTCAACCGCTTTCGCAGACTTAAATCTATCTTTTACTGTGATCTTTTTTGTAATTTAGTAGAAATTTTGAAGCCAAATGAGCATAGAAACCATTCAGCAAAGGATTACAGAATTGCGATCAGTTCTTGAGGAACACAATCATCGTTATTATCATTTATCACAGCCGGTTATTAGTGATCAGGAGTTTGACATGCTCCTGAAGGAATTGGAAAAACTGGAAACCGAAAACCCTGAATATTTTGATCCGAATTCTCCCACTCAGCGTGTAGGCAGTGACCTGAATAAAGAATTTCAACAGGTCAGGCATCAATATTCCATGCTTTCACTCTCCAATGTATACTCTGAGGAAGAATTGAGGGATTTTGACCAGAAGATCAGGAAACTGACTGATCTTTCGTTTGAATATGTCTGTGAACTAAAATATGACGGCACTTCTATCAGCTTGCGCTATAAAAACGGCATGCTTGATAAGGCCATAACCCGTGGCGATGGTACATTTGGTGATGATGTAACAGCAAATGTTCGTACGATCAAAAGTATTCCTTTACGATTAAAAGGAACCGGTTTCCCTGAAGAATTTGAAATCAGGGGAGAAATATTGCTTCCGTTTGCTGAATTCGACCGGATTAATGAAGAGCGCGACGAAGAAGGAGAAACGCCTTTTGCCAACGTCAGAAATGCGGCTTCAGGAACTTTGAAATCACAAAAATCATCAGTAGTAGCAGAACGAAAGCTGGATGCCTTCTTTTACTATTTACTTGGCGAAAGCCTGCCTGCAGATGGACATCTGGAGAATCTTCAGGCTGCAAAAGAATGGGGCTTTAAAATCTCTCCTGACACCAAAAAATGTTCGGACATGATGGCAGTGATTGCCTTCATCCGTGAATGGAACCTGAAACGTTTTAAATTGCCTGTGGCAACGGATGGAATTGTAATAAAAGTGAATTCCCTTTCATTACAACAATATCTTGGAACAACGGCAAAATCACCGCGTTGGGCCATTGCATACAAATACAAAGCTGAACAGGCCAGTACTATTCTGCAATCGGTATCTTACCAGGTGGGTCGTACAGGCGCTGTAACCCCTGTTGCCAATCTTGATCCTGTTCTTTTGGCAGGTACTACGGTAAAAAGGGCCACATTGCATAATGCAGACAACATTAAAAGTCTTGGCCTGCATATGGGAGATACTGTTTTTGTAGAAAAAGGCGGTGAAATAATTCCCAAAATAGTTGGAGTCGATTCTGCAGCACGACATCCCATGTCACAACCAATTGAATTCATAAGAAACTGCCCGGAATGTGGGAGTGCTTTGATTCGTAAGGATGGTGAAGCAGCACATTATTGCCCGAATGAAGATGGTTGCCCTCCCCAGATAAAAGGGAAGATGGAGCATTTTATCAGCCGGAAAGCCTTGAATATTGACGGACTGGGACAAGAAACCATTGATTTGCTATTCAGCGAAGGGCTGATTAAGAATATAGCCGATATCTACGATTTGCAGAAAGATCAGATCAGTCGGCTCGAACGTCTGGGTGATAAATCAGCCGACCGAATCCTGAAAAGCCTTAACGAATCAAGGCAAGTTCCGTTCGAAAAAGTACTTTTTGCACTCGGGATACGTTTTGTTGGTGAAACGGTGGCAAAGATTCTGGCACATCGACTGTTGAATATTGAAAACATTAGGAATGCCACGCTGGAAGAATTAACTGCCATCGATGAAATCGGAGGGCGTATAGCTGAAAGTGTCAAATCGTATTTTTCAAATCCTGAAAATATACGGTTAATTGATAGACTCCGGGAAAAAGGACTGCAGATGCAAATTGACGAAGCAAGCCTGGCGAACCGTTCAGAGAAACTAAATGGATTGTCAATCATTATTTCAGGAACATTCGAAAAGAACTCACGTGATGATCTGAAGAAAATGATTGAGCAGAATGGCGGAAAGAATGTCAGTTCCATATCCAATAATACTAATTATTTACTGGCAGGTAATAACATTGGGCCAAGTAAGCTTGAAAAAGCTAAAAAACTGAACATTCCGATAATCACTGAAGATGAGTTTCTGAAGATGATTGACAAGATGTGAGAGTTTATTGGTTTATTAAACTTTCATCAGCCAATTGGGAACTTTTAGCCTTTTAAACAGGATGAAACAAACGAATTGTTATTTTTGCATGCAATTATGGGTTTAAAATCAAAGATCGCCAACAGGATACTGAACTCAAAACTGGACTCAGTTGTCAGAGAAAAAAAGGTTTTCAACCTGGATTCGGCTCATTCGGCAGGAATTCTTTGGACCTTTGACCAGAAGGAATCATATGACTGGCTGGAAACTGAACTCAGAAAAGCAGGCATTAAGCCTACGGGGATGTGCTATTTTCAGATGAAAAAAGCACTGATTCCTCAGGATGTTAATGGCTTTTCACGTAAACAAACGAGTTGTTGGATTGGGATTCCAAGAACTGAGTTGGCAAAGAATTTTATTCACCAGAAATTTGACATACTGATTGATCTGACCGGGCAAAAGATCTTCTCATTGGTTTATATATCGGCTTTGTCAGAAGCTGCATTTAAAATTGGGTATTCAGAAAATTCTGTCAATTATAATGACTGGAACATAGAATTCGGGGAACAACCTGAAACCAGTCAATTGACTGAACAGATATTATATTATTTAAAGAGAATTAATAAAACAACAATAGAATGACACATCCATATACGGGAGCCGGAGTTGCCTTGATTACACCTTTCAAAGAGGATAAAAGCATTGATTATAACGCGTTGGAAAGATTAATTGTAGATCAGATTCTGGGAGGAATTGATTACTTGGTTGTGCTCGGAACGACAGGTGAAACCCCTGCCCTTTCAGAGGATGAAAAAAAGCGAATTGTACATTTTGTTATTGAAAAGAATGCCGGCCGTTTAAAGATTATAGTTGGAATGGGCGGAAACAATTCGCAAGGTTTAGTTCATACCATTCAGAATACTAATTTTGAGGGTATTGATGCTATTCTTTCTGTAACACCATATTATAGCAAACCCACGCAGGAAGGGTTATTTCAGCATTTTAAGCTGATTGTTGAGGCAAGTCCTGTTCCGGTTATATTATACAATGTTCCCGGACGTACAGGAGTAAACATGGATGCCGACACCACGCTTCGGATTGCAAATCTTTCGACCAAAGTGATCGCGATTAAAGAAGCATCTGGCGATCTTGGGCAATTTGCAAAGATCATCAACAATGCACCAGATTATTTCAAAGTTATTTCCGGGGATGATTCCTTAACACTGCCCTCAATTGCTATGGGTGCGATTGGAGTTATATCAGTAATTGCAAATGCATTACCTGGTGAATTAAGCCAGTTAACACATGCCTCACTGGAAGGAAATATGGCTCTTGCAGGTCAATTACATTTACATTTGGCAGAAATGCTCAAACTTATTTTCAGGGAAGGAAGCCCGGGTGGAGTGAAAGCCCTGATGAAAATAATGGGAAAGGTAAAGAATCAACTTCGATTACCTTTGGTGCCTGTTTCGCAAGCAACCTATGTATTGATTGATGATGAGTGGAAGAATTACCGAAATTCAACCACCTTTTAGAATTTATTCAAAAGGTCAATAAAGGAGAAGTAGTATTTTAAGATCTTTTACCTTGACAATGAGGATTATTTTTCAGTTGCGGCTGGATTCAATTCTACCGACAGTCCCAATGCATTGACTATACGGTAAAATGTGGAAACTTTGGGTTCGGTCTTTCCTTTTTCGATGCGCGAAATATATGATTTATCGGAGCCAATACGTTCGGCAAGTTCCGATTGTGTAAGATGTGCCTTTTTACGGGCATCTTCCAGTATCTGTCCGGTATAATAAGCGTAAGCTTTCTCCTCAAAGGCAATCCTTTCGGGAGTTCCTTCAACGCCATACTTCTCGTCCAATACCTTACTGTAATTCCTTATTTGAGTGTTTGGTTCCATAATATTCCTTTTTTATCCTCAGTGCCTTGTTTATCTCATTTTGCGGTGTCTTTTGGGTCTTCTTCTGAAAACCATTAAAAAGAACCACAATTTTGTCTTCATCGAAACAGAAAAATACCCGGTAAATATTGCCATTGTACATTGCCCTCAATTCAAAAAGCCCATCTTGCAGGTGCTTCATGAATTTTGTGCTGATCCGGTTGCCGTTGCTAAGCAAAGCCAATATATAGTCTATCTTATTGACTTCTTCTTCAGATAGTTTTGATATGAAATCTTCAAAATAACCACCGAATGTTATGATAGTCCGTTTCATTGTACAAATTTACGAAAGTTGTAGAGTTGTGCAACTATTTTTAGATGTATTCTGATTCAAGAGATAATTTCAACAAACACACCCCTCTCCTGAGGTATATTCATACTGAAAGGTGGTGTGAGTTATACTATAGCGGCTCTTTAAAAGCTGTTTCGCTTTTTGGGTAATCACTGTTGTTTCCGAAACAGGTAGATTTCCTTTTAGAACGAGATGTGCTTCAAAATAGAATTTGTGGTCAGAAAGTTGCCAGATATGAATATGATGTACGCTCCTGATTTCCTCTATTTCCTTTAGAGTATCAATAACTTCCTGTTGATCAATTTCGTGAGGTGCAAACTGCATTAAGATTTCCACACTTTCCTTCAGAATCTGATAGGTGTGAATGAAAATGTAAACGCTGATCAGAACCGTAACCAACGGATCAATCCAGTAGACCTTGAAAAGCCATATAACAACTGCTCCGACGATAACAGCAAGAGAAGTCAGTGCATCTCCAATCAGGTGAAGATATGCGGCCCTGATGTTAAGGTTTTCTTCTTTATTGTGTTGCAAAATAAGTACAGAAAGACCATTTGCAATAAATCCTAATATCCCAAGACCCAACATCCATCTGTAATCAACCTCTTTCGGGTTCATAAACCTCTTGCCAGCCTCCACAAGCAGATAAACAGAGATCGCAATAAGTGAAATCGCATTAATAAATGCTGCCAGAATTTCTGCACGCTTATAGCCAAAAGTTGATTGCTGAGTTTGCGGACGCATGCCGATATGATGAGCCATATAAGCTAAAAGAACTGATATTACATCACTTAGGTTATGCAATGCATCTGACATTAATGCCAAACTTCCTGATATAATTCCTCCGGCAAACTGTCCAATAGTAATTATACCATTTAAAAAAACTGTAATTGCCAGATTTCTGGCCGTATGTTCATGATTATGTGCCATCTATTTTGTAATTTAAGCACTATAAATAAAGATATTTTTACGACACATGCAACGTTCGTATAAATGTTATCGTCATTCTAACAGAAAACAAAACTAATAGTTGGAAACGCATTACCAAAATATTTATCAGGATGAAATTGAAAGGTGCCGGAAAGGAGACACCAAAGCACAGTTTGAGCTCTACAAGTTGTATTATAAAAGCATGTATAACATTTGCCTGCATATGCTTAACAACGAAGTCGAAGCAGAAGATGTGATGCAGGAAGCCTTCCTTAAAGCATTTACCAAAATCGATACCTATGAAGGAAAAGTCAGTTTTGGTGCCTGGCTTAAAAAGATTGTTATCAATCGTTCCTTGGATGAACTCAAAAAGCGAAAGGTGAAATTTGAAGAACTGAATGAAAAGATCCCTGAAGAAGAGCCTGTTTCGTTTGATATTTCTGAGATACAGCTGGAAAAGTTAAAAAAAATGATACAACAGTTGCCTGATGGATATCGTGTAGTTCTATGCCTTTATTTGCTCGAAGGTTACGACCATGAGGAAATTGCACATATTCTTGGTATAACAAACGTTTCCTCGCGATCACAGTTTCTTCGGGCAAAACTGAAGCTTCGGCAGATGTTACAGAAGGAAGAGTTTTTTGAATACAATTAAAAATGACAATCATGAACGACGAATTGGAAAGATTAATCTTAAATAACCGACATTCTTTTCAGGATGAGGAACCACCACAAGGACACTTTGAACGATTTGAAGCGAAGCTTCATAAAGCTTCAAAGCCAATCTGGACAATCAGATTTCAACCGATACTGAAGATCGCAGCTTTGGTTGTATTTGCACTCCTGGTTGTGAATCAGGCCCGCATCTATCTTCTTTCCGAAAAGAAAGACTCTCTCTCATTGGGATCAATTTCACCGGAATATCGTGAAGTTGAATTCTATTACACAAATGCCATTCAATTAGGAATGAGTCAATGGAAAGAGCTTAAGAGTGAAGGAATGATTTCAAAGTCTGATGACCAAATGATGCAAAAAGAACAGACTGAATTTGATCAGATGTATCAGAAATTGCTAATTGACCTAAAAGCAAATCCTAACGATGAACGGGTGATTAATGCAATGCTCGAATATTATCAGGCCCGGATGAATGTGATGTCATTAATCATTAACAAATTGAAGGAAGTAAAACAACAAAAATATTCCAGACATGAACGCGAAATTTAATCTTACGATTGCCCTGTTGATTATTTCAACTATGCTTGCCAGTGCTATTGGCGATGAATTTACTAAACAAATCAGGAAAGGCTGGACCAAAAGCAGTGTTACTGAACTGAAAGTGACAAACAAATTTGGCGAAGTAAAGATCAACGATATGGGGGGTGACTCAGTAACCATCAAAGTGGTTATTAAAATCGACAATGCTTCAGAACGAAAAGCCAATGACCTGATGAATAAAATAGAGATCAACATACAAAAGACTGGAGGTATGGTGTCTGCTGAAACGAATATCAAGGAAGATTTCAGAAACAATGAATCGTTTACAATTGATTATCTGATCAACATCCCGAAGGATAAGGACCTGAATATTACTAACAAGTATGGAAATGTGATAGTCAATGAGCTGGATGCCAAAGGATATTTCGAAGTTAACTATGGTTCATTGACTGCAGGCAATATTAATGCTCCCTCAGGAAACCCGGTGAAAATCATTATTAGTTATGGACAGGCTAATCTGGCAACAATCAACAATGCTGACATGGAATTCAAGTATTCGAAATTAGTGGCTGATGAAATAAACCATTTTGTGCTCGATTCCAAGTATTCTACTGTCACCCTACACAAGACATCATCTCTTACTTTAGACTCGAAATATGACGGGATTAATATCGAAGAAGTGGATAATCTGAAATCGGTTTCAAAGTATACCAACTATAAGATAGGATTACTTGCCGGAAGTTTTGATCTTGATACAAGCTATGGATCCGTACGCATAAGCAAAGTGGGTCCTAAATTCGAAAACATCAAAATAATTAATAGTTATGGAGGTATAAACATTGGTCTGGATAATTTGAATTACAAGCTTCAGGCTGACTGCAATTACTGTGATGTGAAGTATCCAAAAGATCGGTTTAAAGGTAATAAAATTAATGATAATCAACACTTTTCACTCGATGGTAGTGTTGGTTCAGGTGGTGGAACAGTTTCGATTACCAGTCGCTATGGGGGTGTAAAACTGACAGATGAATAAGGTTTATTTGAAGGAGAAAAGAAGACCCGTTAAGAGAAATCATCCTCAAAATATAAATTGAATACAAAACCACGTTCCGATTATCAGTTCGTGGTTTTTTATTTATTACATTTAGAAGAAAAATTTCAACGTGGCTATAGCAATTCAAATAGTGGCTTTTAACATCCCTTATCCTCCTGATTACGGTGGAATAATTGATATATTCTATAAAGTAAAAGCTCTTTCCGAATGTGGCGTTTCTATATATCTTCATTGCTTTGAATACGACCGTCCACGGGCTGCTGAATTAACAAAGTACTGTGCGAAGATTTATTACTATCAACGCAAAAAGGGCCTTCGCTATCAGTTGTCATCTAAACCATATATTGTAATCACCAGGTATAACAATCAGCTTTTAAATAATTTATCATCTAATAAAGCTCCTATTTTATTCGAAGGCCTTCATACCTGTGTTTTTCTTGATCATCCTGCACTCTCCGGTCACCTTCGGTTGGTACGGACCCACAATATTGAGCACGAATATTACCTGAATCTATACAAGGCGGAACGTAATATCTTTAAAAAACTGTTCTTCAGGTTGGAAGCCTTCAAACTATCCAGGTACGAGAAGATTCTTGGAAATGCATCTGATTTACTCTGTATTTCCCCCAATGACAACTTCTATTTTGACCGAAAGTACGGTCATTCACATTTCATTCCGGCCTTTCATCCGTTTAGTGAAATCAAATCCGAAACAGGACGTGGTAATTATATACTCTTTCATGGAAATCTTTCTGTATCCGAAAACCTTCAGGCCGTTGAGTTCCTGATTAAGAATGTCTTTGCAAATATTAGTCAGAATGTTATTATAGCCGGGAAAAATCCCCCGGAACGTTTAATTCAGAAGATCAGTCAATATCCAAATATTCAGCTGATCTCAAATCCTGAAAACGAACAGATGGAAACCCTTATTCAGGATGCACACCTGTCAATGCTTCCAACCTTTCAGGATACGGGGTTAAAGCTAAAGTTACTTGCATCACTTTTCTCCGGTCGCTTTTGCATTGCAAATACACCAATGATTCACAAGACAGGGTTGGAACACCTTTGTCATCTGGCTGACACACCTAAAGAAATGATCAGTAAAATCAATGAATTATTTAATCAGGATTTCTCTTCCGTAGAAATAGACAAACGGAAGATTATTTTGGAAGATGTGTTTTCGAATCACCGTAATGCGCTGAAGATTATTCGGTTGTTGGAAAAGAAATAACTAAATTTGAAGAAAGTCCGTTAGTATCTTGACACTTTGGGGATTCCCAGTTGTTTGCATATTAACTCGCAAAGATCCTCATCAATATCTAAATGACGTGGTATCATTGTTCGCTGACCATTATTGTGGTTCATATATTTATCATGTTTGGCGCCATGCTTAATGAATCCACAGTTATGTTCGTTCAGGTATTTAATAAACTTAGCACGTTTCATCTCTTCTTAGGCAAAAGTCAATTCCTCTTCCTGTAACATTTCACCATCGGGCTGATATCTTTCCCTGACATCCTCTAAATACATTTCAAGGACATCCGCAATATTTTCTCTTAACTCTTCAATAGTCAGTCCCTGAGTAAATACGGCAGGCAATTCTTTGATCTGGCCTATCAAGTATCCATTTTGTCCCTTTTTAACAATTAATGTAAGCTTCATTTCTTTCGATTTAAGAGTTACACAAATATAGTAAAACAATTGTCTTCCATGTCTTATGAGAAAATTTCATTTAAACAAAGAATAGGTTGTCAGTAGGTTGACCGATTATTTCCTTTGGTCTCTCTTCCTTTCTACTCCCCTGTTTCTTGATTTTACTTTTCTGGGTTTGCGTTCTCCCGGACCTCCCAGATTCACCTTCTTGTTTTTATCTTTCTTTTCATGAAAAGCGCCTTGCGATTCACCAATGCCCTTAGGTTTTCCGATATAATCCTTGTCAAAAAGAACCGGTCGTTCTTCGTCAGTAAAGACATTCGACATTTTCACTTCCGGCGGTAGTAACTTTTCTTCCAGGGTTCGGTTCATGAATTTTTCAATCTCACCAAGATGCTTCATTTCAGGCTCATTTGAAAAAGTGATTGCAATACCGGCCTTTTCAGCCCGTCCTGTGCGACCAATACGATGCATGTAATCCTCAGGTCCATCAGGGGTATCAAAATTGATGACGTGCGAAACATCTGCTATATCCAGCCCTCTGGAGGCAACATCAGTAGCAATCAGAATACGGTTTGTCCCATCCCTGAAGCCTTCCAGTGAATTGATACGGAAGTTCTGAGATTTATTAGAATGAAGAACTCCTACCTGATCAGGAAAAATGGGATCGATGAGCTCATAGACCCGGTCGGCATACTGTTTGCTGGAAACAAATATTAATACCCGATAATACTCCTCTGCATTTAATAGAAGATTTTCAAGAAGATTTATTTTAGTGAAGAAATTGGGAACAGCGTAGTAATACTGTGTAATCTGTTCAAGCGGAGTGCGTTGATTTTCAATCTGTATGGTAATGGGTTCATAAAAATAGCTGTCTATCAAAGCGGCTACTTCTTCTGTAAGTGTAGCCGAGAACATCAGGTTCTGTCTACGTTGCGGTAAACTATCCATGAAACTCATCAATTGAGCACGAAATCCCAGGTTGAGCATTTCGTCCACTTCGTCAATCACCAGTTTCTGTATTGATTTTAGTCGAAGTACTCCAGAAAGAACCAAATCCACTAAACGGCCAGGTGTAGCAACCAGGATGTCCATACCATTGAATACCACCTGCTTTTGGGTGTTAATATTTGTCCCTCCGTAAACACCGATTACCCTGACATTCATATATTTTGCCAGTTTCTCTGTTTCACCGACCACCTGCAAAACCAATTCCCTGGTTGGAACAACAACTAATATCCGTGCATGTTTCGAATCCGAATACTTGAGTTGTCGCAGTATTGGCAATAGATAAGCGAATGTTTTTCCGGTTCCGGTTTGTGCAACGCCTACTGCGTCACGACCCGACATAACAACCGGGTAAACCTTTTCCTGTATGGGTGTTGGATTCTCAAAGCCCAGATCATTCAAGGCATTCAGAAGCGGAGTGTTCAAATTTAATTCCTGAAAAGTCACAGTTCAATATATTAATTCGTTGCAAAGGTACTCCGAAACTGTGATATGTCGCTATGAGTTTGATAAATGGGCGAAAAGTTTATTGTCGGAACTAACAGAAAAAAGGAAAGAGGAATTAGGAAACAGGAAAAGGGAAAAAGGAATGAGGAAAAAGGAATCAATGTCGTTTAGTTAAGAAAATATCTTAGTTAAAATCGTCATTGCGAGGAACGAAGCAATCTGTAAATCAATAGATTGCTTCACTTCGTTCGCAATGACGGCGTTAACTAAACGACATTGATTCCCTTTTCCTTTTTCCTTTTTCCCTTTTCCTGATTCCTTTTTCCTAATTCCCTTCCTCCCTAATCTGTACCCGCCTGATCTTCCCGCTTATCGTCTTGGGGAGTTCGGTTACAAACTCAACGATTCGCGGATATTTGTATGGAGCAGTCACTTTTTTAACATGTTCCTGCAATTCTTTGGCAAGCTCATCGCTGGCCTGATAGTTCTTTGATAATACAACCGTTGCCTTTACAATCTGTCCCCTGTCAGGATCAGGAACTGCGGTAATAGCACATTCCATTACTGCCGGATGTTCCATCAGGGCGCTCTCCACCTCGAAAGGACCAATCCTGTAACCCGAACTTTTAATTACATCATCGGCACGGCCAACAAACCAGTAATATCCGTCTTCGTCGCGCCAGGCCATATCGCCTGTATAATAGATGTCATCGTGCCAGACTTTCTGCGTCAGGGTTTCGTCACGATAATAGCCGTTGAACATGCCTACGGGAGGTTTCTGATCGGTATAGATCACGATTTGCCCCTCCTCTCCTATTTCGCACGGATTCCGTTCATCGTCAATCAGATCGATCCTGTAGCCCGGTGAAGGCATACCCATCGAACCAGGCTTAGGTTCCATCCATGAATACGTGGCCAGAGCCACCGTACATTCAGTTTGGCCGTATCCTTCCATCAGTTTTATTCCCGTTGCTTCCAGAAATTGTTTATACACTTCAGGATTAAGCGGTTCACCGGCTACCACGCAATACTTCAACGCACTTAAATCGAATTTGGTGAGGTCTTCCTTGATCAGAAATCGGTAAATCGTAGGTGGCGCACAAAAGGTAGTAACCTTATGCCTTTCGATAACCTCCATCATATTTTTAGGTACAAACTTATCGAAGTCATACGTCATCACGGCGCTGCCAGATAACCATTGTCCATATAATTTCCCCCAGGCGGATTTTGCCCAGCCAGTATCAGCTACTGTAAAATGCAATCCGTTATCCTGAACATTCTGCCAGTATTTAGCCGTCAGAATATGTCCCAAAGGATAAATATAGTTGTGGTTCACCATTTTAGGCATACCTGTTGTTCCTGAAGTAAAATACAAAAGCATGATGTCTTCATTCTTCGTTGCATCTTCACCAATTGGACGAACCAATTCTTCAGAACTGCTTTCCATCCCTGAATTGAAATTCAGCCACCCGTCACGATCTTCACCAATCAGCGCCTTTACCTTAAAAGTGGGTGATTTGCTTTCTGCCTCCTCCACATGCTGAATGACTTCTGTCTCAGGAACGCATACAATCATCTTAATGTCGGCTGCATTACTGCGGTAAACGATATCTTTTGTACTCAGTAAATGAGTGGCCGGAATGCATATTGCACCAATTTTATTGAGCGCCAGTGTGCAAAACCAAAACTCATACCTTCGTTTCAGGATCAACATCACAGGATCACCTTTCCCGATTCCTGCTGAGAGGAAGAAATTTGCAGCCTTATCGCTGTATCTTTTCATCTGGGCAAACGTAAAAACAGCCTCTTCTCCCTGGTCGTTACACCATACCATGGCCACTTTATCGGGGGTTTCTCTGGCGATATTATCAACCACATCAAAAGCAAAGTTGAAGTTCTCAGGAATCAGTATCTTATAATTCTCTACAAAATCCTGGTACGTTGTAAATTCTGTTTGTGAAAGGTATTTATCGAGTATCATTAGTTTTAAATCTTGAATGAATAAATCTTTGGTGTACGAAAATCTAACTATACAATAATGGCAAGGAACCTGACTTGCTGGTTATTCAAGGCTTTCATCGCATGCTGGTAGGCTGAATTAAAGTAAACAGAGTCGCCTTCATTCAGGATGATTTCATGACCATCGACTACGATCATCAGGGTTCCTTCAAGCACATAATTAAACTCCTGCCCTGCATGTGAGTTAAATTCGAGTTGTGAATCGGCTGATACAGGTTCTACAGTTACAACAAACGGTTCAGCCTTCTTCTGAATGAAATTATAGGCCAGGCTCTCATACTTGTATTGTTTACGGCGATCGACATTTAAGCCCTTGCCTTTTCGAACCACTGAATAAACGTGCAGTTTGGGTTCGTCACCCCTTAAAAGCGATGAAAGTTCCAGATTAAACCGGTGCGCGACCCGATATAGAAAACCTACGGGGATATCAATCTTTCCGCTTTCGTAATTCAGCAGCAGTTCAATCTCAATGGTTAGCTCATGTGCAAAGCTCTCTGCCGAAATACCTGCAATCTCCCGCAGTTCTTTTATTCGTTCAGCAATCAGTTGAATTTGTTCGTTCATGGCCTTGATTTTTTTGTTTTCAAGATACAGATTTTATTCATTTTTGATTATTCTCTGAACTTTTTTTTAATTTCATTCATTCTTAAAAACTTACACCCCAGACAACCATTAAATCTTCACCTTCACACAACCTCTGTGCATCTATTTTGTTATCCTTCCTGAAGATTCTTCATCATAAACCCATAGCAAGCAACATGGATTTTATAATCAACCACTATGAATTTGGGCAAAGGCCATCAGTTACCCTGCCTTCTCCTGAGTTTCTCGAAAAGCTAACCGAAGAAGGAATTCGGAAAATGGTCAGCGATCACTATGATCTTTTAAGTCATAGCGAAGTTAAGCACCTGTTTCCCCGTATCGACGAAGCGCTTGACAAAGCCAAACAGCGCTCGTCCGACTTTTTCATCCAGATATGTGGCGGACACCCTTACTACAACGAAAACCGCGGCAAACCCCTGTTGGCCAAGCGGCATTCACCTTTTGCGATCACTCCCAAAGACCGGATTGTCTGGTTAAAATGTTACATCAGCGTACTTTCAAAACTCGATTTGCCCGAAGAGCTGATCCAATCATTCTGGGATTACCTGAATGTATTTTCGTTTTGGATGGTGAATACCCGAGAGGAATCATAGCCTATTCAGATAGTATTTCTTCTATTCCCGGATATAACACTATCATACCACTGTCATACCACTGTCATACCACTTTCAGTACAAATTCGAAACAAATTCGAATCAAATTCGATACAAATTCGATACAAATTCGAACTGCTACGAATTTGTTTCGAATTTATTACGTATTTGTTTCGAATTTGTTTCGAATTTGTACTGAAAGTGGTATGACAGTGGTATGACAGTGGTATGACAGTGGTACGGCAGTGGTAACAATTATATACCTGCAAATTAGTAACAAAACAAGATGAGAAAGCAGAAGTGGAGATCCGCAAATGGGTATCTATTCCAGAATTGATGTCGTATAGTTAAGAAAGTAACTTAAGTTAGTGTCGTCATTGTGAGTGGAAAGCTATTTTTAATAGCCACAATGTGAATATGACAATGAATATTAGCATCTTCATCAGAGCAATGGTCCCGAATCCTCGGGAGCGTCATTGCGAGTGGAAAGC
>DIZL01000020.1:110645-116957 GCA_002429385.1 Prolixibacteraceae bacterium UBA6029
AAATCTGTCATTGGTAGGAACTGCCTGTCCCGATCCCATCGGGAAAGCAATCTTTAAATCAATGGATTGCTTCCCACTTCGTGCCTCGTGGTCGCAATGACGACACTAACTAAACGACATTAATTCCAGAATTGATAAAACCTTCTTTTTAAATCTAAGTTTCCGTTTCTGTGTTACGTAGCCACACCGTAAAAGCCCTGATCCCATTTCGTAATGCAATCGGCCAACAAATGGAACATATATCGTACAGCTTTATTTTTCATCAAAATACAGGATATCATAAGGACTAATCAAAATTTTTCATATCTTGTGAAGATCAAATTCATGCTGCCTTTGGGGTTGAATTTGCTGAAATCCTATATCATTGAACTAATCGAATACGGATGAGATCGACGCATGAAAAAATATCGTTTGGGGCATTCCTGATTATTGTTGCAATAGGTCTTATGGCCTTGATTGGATGGCTTTCGGGTGAATTGCACCTGGCCGGATTGATGAATAAATTCATTCCTATGGCGCCGGCTACATCGGTCAGCTTTATACTGATTGGAATTGTTTCGATCTATCGGTTGTTTAATAACAAGAGACCCATTCTTTCCAAAATCATACTTTATGGGATTTTACTTTTTGTTTCAATCATCTTCTTCGATTCACTAACGGGCTATTTCATCGGGATTGAACAACACCTTGGTTTGCCAAAAGGGCTTATTAACGATCTTCCCGTTGGGCTCATATCGCCGGTAACCTCGGCCTTATTACTAACCAGCCTGGTTTCTTTATTATTGATCACCCATAAACATGCCCAATCGCGTAAATTATCCATATTCCTTTCAACTGCAGGATTATTCATTGCCTTCATTTTCGATCTGGGTTATTTATACGGGACCCCATTGCTTTATGGTAAAAGTTTGATACCACCGGCCTGGAATACCAGCCTTGCCTTTAGTATTTTGTTTTTGGGAATATTGTTTGGCTTCGGAAGAAATGAAATGCCCCTGAAATTATTCAATGGTGAATCTGTCAGGGCAAGATTAATGAGGGGTTTTTTGCCCGTGAGTTTGCTCATCATTATTATTTCAGGATGGATTGATACCATCATTATGCGGTTGTACAACGACCATGTGATGGTAGCGGCTACAGTTACCCTTATTTCGCTTTTCGTGCTTGGCATTATCCTGTTAAACCTGGCCCGAAAGATAGGCAACGACATTGACCGGATCTTTGAATCGCGCGATCGGACTGAAAACGCCTTGCGTATCAGCGAAATGAAATACCGCAACCTGATTGAAAGACTCCCCGATGCCGTCTATCGAAGCACCCACGAAGGCAAATTTATGGAGGTCAACCCTGCAATGGTTAAAATACTTGGGTATGAAAGCCAAAAAGAATTGCTGGCAATTGATATTAAGAATCAACTCTATTTTACACCTGAAGACCGTGAAAGGCTTGTTATTGATTCCGGTCCTGAAAAACTCAACATTTTTCGGATGAAAAAGAAAGATGGTACTGAGGTTTGGATTGAAGGACATGGCTGGCATTTAAAGGATGAGGAGGGCCGGATTCTTTTTCATGAAGGCATTTTACGTGATGTAACCGAGCGAAAAAGGACTGAATTACAGCTCCAGGAGTATTCGGATGAATTGCATGAACTTAACGCGACCAAGGACAAGTTTTTCTCGATTATAGCCCACGACCTGAAAGGCCCTTTCATGGGTATTGTAGGCTTCAGTGAAATACTGAAAGATGAGGCCGGGCAACTCGACATTGAAACGATTCAGGAATATGCAGGCCAAATTTACGCCACATCGAAAAACACGTACCATTTGCTTGAAGATCTGTTGGACTGGGCAAGGATACAGCAATCACGCATGCCTTTTCAACCAGATTCAGTCATCTTGCATAAGATTGTGAACGATGAGATTGGACTTATGGTTCAAAAAGCAACCGGCAAAATGATTTCAGTCATCAATCATATTCCTGAGGACCTGTTTATTTCGGCTGATGAATACATGATAAAGACCGTACTGCGGAATTTGATTTCAAATGCATTAAAATTCACTTCAACCCATGGAGTGGTTGAAATAAAAGCAGAGAGCAGACCGGATGAACTGGAAATATCGGTAAAGGATTCGGGGGTTGGCATCCGAAAAGAAGATATTGGAAAGATATTTCAGATTGGCAGTAATCACACCAGTCGCGGAACCGATAATGAAATTGGAACAGGCCTTGGTCTGATACTTTGTAAAGAATTTGTCGAAAAGCACGAAGGCAGGATCTGGGTTGAAAGTGTAGAAGGAAAAGGAAGCGAGTTTAAATTTACCATTCCGGTATTGTCACAAACAGGGTATTCTATCCAACCATTGGAATAATGAATAAGTAATAAATCATAAAATATGAATCAAATATACCGCGTATTACTTATTGAAGATGAACCATTAGATGCTGATCTCAACAGTAAAGAAATCAGAAAGATACTACCGGGTTCAGTATTTGAAAGGGTTGACTGTGAGATTGATCTTATTTCAAAACTAAGACAGTATTGCCCTGAAATAATAATATCCGATTACAATATGCCATCTTTTGACGGGCTTTCGGCTTTAAAGATTGCCAGAGAACTATGTCCGGACGTACCCTTTATTATTGTTACCGGTTCAGTCAATGAAGATACAGCGGTGGAATGCATGAAGGCGGGAGCATCTGATTATGTGTTGAAAGAGTCATTAAAACGGCTCGGGCCTTCGGTAATAAATGCGCTGGAGCAAAGCAAGATCCGTAAAGAACGAACGGAAGCTTTTGAGACCATTAAACGAAACGAAGCTAAGTACAGGTATATGTTTCACAATAATCCACAACCGATGTGGATTTATGATGTTGAAACCCTGGCCTTTTTAGAAGTAAACGAAGCCGCTCTAAACTACTATGGGTATAGCCAGGAAGAATTTCTTTCCATGACTCTGAGAGATATCCATCCTGAAAGTGAAATTAAGAAACTGCTCCTTGATATTGAAACAACCGACACTCAAATCAATCAGACATATGATTGGATTCATAAAAAAAAGAGTGGTGAACTTATTCCAGTCGAGGTTGCTTCATACCCGATCATTTTTAACCAGCGAAATGCGAAGCATGTTTTGATCAACGCTATCACTGAACGGAAAAAGGTCGAAGAAAAGCTGATCAGTGAACGGAAGATGCTTCGCACATTGATTGATAATCTTCCGGTTACCATCTATGTAAAAGATGTTGAATGCCGGAAAATCATAGCCAACCGGGCGGACCTGGATATTGTTGGCGCCCTGTCGGAAGAAGAGGTTCTCGGGAAAACCGATTTGGATACTTTTAACAATGAGATTGGCCAGAGGGGTTTTGAGGATGACAAAAGTGTGATTGAAACAGGATTGCCCGTTTTAAACAGGGAGGAAGATTTCTATGATGCAAATGGGGTTCAGCGATGGCTGATCACCTCAAAAATTCCACTGTTGGGAGAAAACGGAAAGATTATCGGATTGGTTGGAATTGGGAAAGATATCACAGAGCAAAAGATGGCCCAGGAGAAGATACTGAAATTATCCAAAGGGATAGAGCAAAGTTCTGCAACCATTGTGATCACAGATATCTTTGGTACTATTGAATATGTGAATCCGGCATTTTGTAAAACAACTGGATATACAGAAGAAGAAGCAATTAACCAAAATCCAAGAATCTTAAGTTCGGGTCTTCAGCCCAAAGAATTCTATAGTGATATGTGGCAATCCATTGAAGCGGGGAAGGTTTGGAAAGGCGAGATACATAACAAAAAGAAAGATGGTTCACTTTTCTGGGAATGGGCAACCATTACAGCCATAAAAAATGACAAAGGCGAAATGACCAACTATATTGCGATTAAGGAAGACATTACTGAGCGAAAAAAGATGCAGGCTGAACTTATTGAAGCCAAAGAAAAAGCTGAAGAAAGCGATCATTTGAAATCGGCCTTTCTGGCAAATATGTCGCACGAAATAAGAACTCCGCTCAACAGCATTATAGGCTTCTCTGAACTACTGGGCGATCCGGACTTTGACCAGGAGCAGAAAAATGAATTTATCAGCACAATAATCGATAACGGGAATAAGTTGCTGGTCATTATCAGCGACATCATGGATATTTCGATGCTTGACTCACGTCAGATAAAAATCAGGAACGAGGTTATCTCGTCGCAAAAACTATTAAAAGATTTAACGCTTAATTTCAGCCAGGAAGCAAGCCAAAAAGGAATTAAAATCCGGGTTGATCAATCATTTGAAGCACCTGATGTTTTATTTGAAAGCGATTCGTATCGTATCAATCAGGTTTTTAGTAACTTAATTGGAAATGCATTAAAGTTTACTCCTGAAGGATCTATCGAAATTGGGTATAAGAAACTTGGAAAAATGGTAGAATTTCATGTAAAAGATACCGGCATCGGTATTGCACCTGAATATTATCACACCATTTTTAAACGTTTCAGGCAAGTTGATTCGACCAAAACACGAAAATATGGGGGAAATGGTCTGGGATTAGCAATTTCTAAAAATCTGATAAATCTTCTGGGCGGGGATATTTGGGTCGAATCAGAGTTAAACAAGTTTTCCGATTTCTTTTTTACAATTCCCATAAAACCAATACAAAGGGAGAATCATTATGGTTTTATCAAAATATAACGAGTGGAATTGAATGGAGCGGATCTATTTTATTTGATTGATGTATTAATCTCAATAATATAAGATAATTAATTGTTGAATGAATGATTGTAAAAGACTATGGAACTACTGGCAAGCTTAGATAAAGGACTTGAAATTTTAGAACCATTTTTAAATCGATATGATTTTAGGGTTAAAGAGTACGAAAACTTTAAGGATTCGAATAGTCGCTTCACCTTTGTGAAATACAAGAACGAATTCAAGGAATTTCATCTTGGGTATCACTTTTCTATTGGACACGTAGTTTACAAATGCGACAACCTGGCCGTAAGTCACGACTTTTATCTTAACAGACTGGGATTTGCAAATAAAAAACTATTTAAAGATGTTCAAACAGAAGATAAACTTTTAGCGTTTTCATATATACTACACGACTTTAATTTCCTGATTGACGACTTTTTTAAAGGTGAATGCAATAGACTGAAGGAGTATTCAAAACTTCAGGATAACATTATCGCGGAATATGACAAAAAAGCAAGGGATGGTTACAATATTGAATTCGATAAATTGAGAATTGAGAAAGCCAGACACGAATTCAGAAGCAAGAACTTCAAAAATAGCATAGAAATATATACATCAATAGATTATAAAGAATTATTGAACGTACTTGAT
This sequence comes from Prolixibacteraceae bacterium UBA6029, assembly GCA_002429385.1. Lineage (GTDB taxonomy): Bacteria > Bacteroidota > Bacteroidia > Bacteroidales > Prolixibacteraceae > Aquipluma. The sequence continues at coordinate 115,976 of DIZL01000020.1, forward strand.
GAACAGATAATTGAATACTGTATGCGGCATATTTGAACGTTTCTTGTAATATCTTATTTCTATAGATTGTTTTTGAAATAAACGCTTAAAATAAATCCTATCCAAAAAACTAACATTAGTTTTGCTGAAAATAATTCAGTAAGATGATTCCTGAGATTAAACACTTTACCGAAAACGACCGGATTTTCTATTCGGATGGTTACCGACTTGCCCAGACAGCAATTCAACAAGGATTCTCAAACGAAACTTTGTTTGCAGCAATTGAAACACTGTATGCCGCTATTGATGGACTTAATGAATCGATTACTGCTTTGGCCGAAAGGCAGAATAATCCGGTTTCGTGTTTTAAAGGTTGCCATTGGTGTTGCCATCAGGTGGTTTTTGCCAACTCCTACGAATTGCATTTTCTTGCTGCACATATTAAAAATAATTTCACTGCGGTAGAACTCTCTGGTATCATTGAACGAACAGAAGCGAAATGCTCAGTGACATCAAAACTGAATGAAGAAGATATTCTGAAGTACAAATCCCCATGTCCGTTACTCAAAAATGATGCATGCTCAGTTTATTCTGCCAGACCTATGGCATGCAGAATATATCTTTCCACTAAACAGGAAAGCTGTCTGGAGTTTTACCGAAACCCTGAACATGAATCCAATTACCCTGAATTGTTTGACTTTCCTTTAAAAGCAGGCCGGATGATGAATGAAGGATTTAGAAACGCTTTGAAGGAAATAGGTATTGAAACAACGGAATTCAAACTCGAAACGGGCTTACAAATTATTTTGAATAATATCCAACCAGATTTCTGATAATCAATTCAATAATTTGTAGACAAAAAGGAGTAGATTGGATCACATGACATTATTGTGGGGTCCCGGCTAGCCGGGATCAAAACCAATACTCAGGTATGTTTTTTCTGAAAAAATCTTACTTTTCTGAAAAAATCTTAGTAACTTAGATCAGACCTCGCAACCTTAAT
>DIZL01000071.1 GCA_002429385.1 Prolixibacteraceae bacterium UBA6029
ATACTAACTAAACGGCATTGATTTGTAATTCACCTGTAATTCCTGAACCATCATTTGCTGTTGCTACTATCTTTACCATACCATTGGTTTCTGCGCTGAGTAATCCTGAAGAAATAACCGACGCTTTCCCTGTCAGATTTACCACACTCTAGGTAACCGATTTTAATAAAGCATCTATCGGAAAAATGGTTGCCTGCATTTGCAAAGTGCCATGGAAAGTGGATATTGCATTCGCACCAAGCAGGGAGCTAACGGTAATATTGGTAACGGAATAATTTTTAGCCAGAACATTAACAACAGCTTGTGCAAAAATTGGCCCGATTGTTTGATTCGCTAAGGTATTTGGATGAGAATCATATGAGGAATGACTGTATTCATATTCGTATTTCAAACAAAATTGTTGTCCATTTACCGGATTCTGATCCAATTCGGCAGTCAGACTGTAAAAGTCGAAAATAAAAATATTAGGATGATTCTGTCCATCCTCAGTCAGCCATTCATTCTTTACCCAATCCACAAATTCGTGTGCACGCTTTGCTTCATCTGCATTGGTCGCTAGTCGGTGCAGAGGAACCAAGGTCCAGACCATAAATTTTTTATCCGGCATGCCATCCATCAATGTTCTGAGTGCCCTGTATTGCAGTTTATAATTTTCAAGCGATTGTCTGCTGGATGTTACGTCTGGTTTACCAATATCGGCATTAATGCTTGCACCCGGAAAACAATGTTTATAAATTACCAGCTCACATTTACTGGCGATGGACGAAAGGCATTCGATGTTCAGATTACTGTTATCACAATTGTTATTTACCCAAAGTTTCCAGTAATCATAGGGATAATTTGCCCAGGGGTAGGGCGTATCCGGATAGGTTCTGGGGATAATCTGAAAATTTGTTCCGTGAGCAGAATTATAATTTTTCACCCAATTAGAAACATTTCCCTCAGAATATACACCGTCTCCGGTAGAATGATGCAAGAATATAGCAATGTTTTTCTGTGAGAATCCACAAATACTATCTAAACAAAGAAGGATGATGAAAATAGTTGATTTCATAGTCATGAGAATGATGAAATTGGAATGGAGTCGTTGACTTCTTAGTATTTTAGTATTAACTGATTTCGGAGAAGAAGCATTAGTAGATTGTTGTATTCGAAATGTAATGAGCTTTAATTCTTTCAGATTTAAAGGGAAATGTGGTTATTGAGAAGTTAGATTTTTTATTTTCTGTCCATCGATAATTCTGTAATTTTTTAACAAATCAACATTTGCATGAATTGGTTCTTTACCAAACATTTTATACAGTAATTGTGTCGAAAGGATACCTACCAGTGCCATTTGATCAATTTCAGACATCAACCCGTTTTGCTTTGTTTTGATAAGTAGTGCTTTTACTTTAATCGGATTGAAAATTCCATAAGATTTTATGGATTCCTCAGAAAGAATTTCGGTGATGTATTCCGGCGAATTTAGGCCGAACAGACTGTTGACAATGGGGGCACGATATGCTTGTTTTGGTCTGCTCGTAATCGACCTTGGAATTTTTCCCACGCTCAGTTTTTTAAGTATGAATTTCTCGTTTAAGCAGTTTAGCTTAAAATTATCCGGAAGATTGTTTGTGAATTCTATTATACGGTAATCCAAAAACGGATATCGTCCTTCAACTGAATTGCCCATAGCCATGCGATCGCCTTGTGAAGAAAGCAGGTAGCTTGACATAAAAATTGTCACTTCCAGGTATTGGGATTGTGCCAGGTTAGTCCAGTTTTCAAAACCTGCAGGTAAAGTTTTGTAAACTTCGTCTAACGGGTTATTTCCATTGAGCGAAGAATCAAGATTGTCCGAGAAAAATGATTTTATACGGCTGGTATTATGCCACCGAAGCAAATGCGAATAAAGCGGATCTTCAGTTTCCTTTAATTTGTATCCAAAGAACATCTTTAAGGCCAGATCAGGCGAATTCTTCAGTAGAGGAATATAGGGATAAAGTTTGGCCAGAAGTTTGGGGCGGGCAGATGAGTTCGGTTCGTTTGCCCAAAACCGTCGGATTTTTGCTTCCTTGAAAATATTGTAACCAGCCAGAAATTCATCTGCACCTTCACCAGTTATTACCACTTTGATATTGTTTTCTCTTACCTTTTTTGACAATAAAAACATAGGAGTAGGAGAGGTCCTCAGAATTGGAAATTCAGTGTGCCAGATTGTTTCTGCAAAACTCTCTGCCAGTTCTTCTGAAGTACAGGAAAATGCAGTATGATTTGTACCGAAAAATTTTGCTGCCTCAATCTGATAAGCAGTTTCATCATAGGCTTTATCCGTAAATCCGATTGAAAAAGTATTTAAAACGTCGGGATTAATATCCTTAATATAGGAAGTTGTAATACTTGAATCCAGTCCACCACTTAAATATGCTCCTACCGAAACATCGGCACGCAACCTGATGCTGACCGAATCATGAAGTAACTGATCAAGCTCTTCGACTGCATCAGGAAAACTCTTGTTTGTGTTTTCTTTTCCGGATGAATAATTCATGCTCCAATACTTCCTGATCTGAGTTCCGTCAGAATTAACACGCATAAAATGTCCGGGCTGAAGTTCAAATATGTTTTTAAATGGAGTTTTCGGAGTTAGGGTTGTCCAAAATGTGAATATTTGCGAAAGGCTTTCTTCATCAAGCTTTCTTTCAATCTGGCTAAGCGAAAACAGGCCTTTAATTTCAGAACAAAAGGCGAATGCACCTTTCTGATGCCAGTAAAAAAGCGGTCGGATACCAACCCGGTCGCGGGCCAGGAACATTTCTTTTTTATTCCGGTCCCAAATGCAGAAGGCAAATTGTCCATTAAACTGGTTCAAACATTCGGCACCATAGATGGCATACATTTGAACTACGACTTCTGTATCGCTCGTTGTTTTCAGATGAACACCTTTTTTGATTAGGTCGGTTCTTAATTCTTTGTAATTGAAAATTTCACCATTATAAACTATCCAGTATCTTCCGGATACATCCGACATGGGTTGCTGGCCTGAAGATAGATCTATAATGCTCAAACGAACGCTTCCAATTCCAATATTTTCATCCAGAAACACACCACTTTCGTCAGGTCCCCGATGATTGATCAGTGAAAGCATTTTTTTTACATTTTGCTCTGTCGAAGACTCTTTTGATGAGTGGTAATTGTAAATTCCGGTAATTCCGCACATAGAAATGATTTAATTGATATTTAGATAGCAATGGAATGAAATACCATTGATCGCCTTTTCTTTAAACCTTATTTTAAAAGGCAACTCAGTAGAAAATTCAGCTCGCACCACTCAGCCTTATTTCTATTTAGGGTTGTTGTATCCAATTTTCATAAGTAGGCAATAAGGTTTGGTATATTAGTTATTTCCTTTCTAATGAGGTTCTTTACTTTATAAATAAGATTTTTTAAGGACATCGTAATAGGTTTAATCCAATTAGATGTATGAACTTAACCACTAAGTACATGACAAAAATTTA